>CALXSF010000012.1 GCA_944391055.1 uncultured Kiritimatiellota bacterium
GGCGCAGGTGCGGGATCTCTCGGGCAACCCGCTCGCCTTCGCGGACGCCGTGGGGCTGACCTTGGTGGACGCGGCGACGGGCGAGGCCATCGACGCGTCGGCGGAGGTGGACGCGGCGTCGGGCACGGTGACCTTCACGGCGACGTTGCAGAATGCGCCCGAGACGCTGCGCTTGGCGGTGAGGGCCTCCACGACCGCCGCGGACTGACTTTCGCGTTTCACACACACGCGGGCCCCGGAGCGTATCGCGCCCGGGGCCTTTTCGTCGCCGCGCGTCCGTGCAGGGGCGGCGGCGTTCGCCTCGTTTTCGCACCTGTCGTTCGTTCGCGGGCGTTTCGTTTCCCATTCGTTTGCCTTCGCCCGTGCCCGCCGATTGGGCGCGGGGTGCGCGGAAATCGGGGGAGTCGCCGGGCGCGGGGGGCGGGAATCCAGTCGTGGGGCGGGTTGGAGGGGAGGGGCTTGACGGCGGGGTGGGGGAAAGTGTTTAATGGTGTCACAAAAGGTCAGGCATGGACACCGAGGCGACAGAGGCTGTGGCGATGCGTGGCGAGGCCGTCTTCACGGGCTTCGCCGTGCACGCGCTTGACCCCAAGCGCCGCGTGACGATCCCTTCGGGGTGGCGCGACGCGCTGGGGGGGCCGAAGTATGTCTTTGTGATGGCGGATCCGCATGAGCGGTGCCTGCGGTTGCTTTCCGTCGAGCGGATGCAGGCGATCCAGGCGGCGCTGCGGGCCAAGCGGTTCGCGGACCCGGCGGTGGCGGCGCGTCTGCGGGTGATCGGCCAGAACACGGAGCAGCTGCCGCTGGACGTGCAGGGGCGCATCCGCATCAGCGACCGTCTGCTGGCCTTCGCGGGGATCGCGGGGAAGATCGCCTTCGTGGGGGCGGTGACGTATGGCGAGATCTGGGCGGCGGAGGCGCGCGGCGCCGAGACGCCGGTGGATCAGGCGGCGCTGGGCGAGGCGCTCGCGGCGTTGGATTTCTGAGGCGGGAGGGCGCGGCGCGATGCACATCCCGGTGTTGCTGGAGGAGACGGTGGCGGCCTTGGCGCCGCGCCCGGGGTGCGTCTATGTGGATGGCACGCTGGGGCGCGCGGGCCATGCCGCGGCGGTGATGCGCCTGGCGGGGCCGGGGGGGCGGCTGCTGGGCGTGGACCGCGACGGGGAGGCGCTGGGCCGCGCGGCGGAGGCGCTCCGCGGCGTGCCGGGCACGCACGTGCTGGCGCATGGCGGGCACGGGGATCTGGCGCGGCTGGCGCGGGAGAACGGTTTTGGGGACGGGGTGGACGCCATCCTGTTGGATTTGGGGGTGAGCAGCGACCAGTTGGACACGCCGGGGCGCGGCTTCAGCTTCCGCGCCGACGGCCCGCTGGACATGCGCATGGACGCGGCGGCGGGGGAGACGGCGGCGGAGTTGCTGGCGCGGCTGGAGGTGGGGGAGCTGGCGCGCCTCTTCCGGGATTTGGGGGAGGAGCGCCAGGCGGCGCGAATCGCGCGGGCGATCGACCGGGAGCGCCGCCGGGAGCCGATCGTGCGGACGGCGCGCCTGGCGGAGATCGTGGCGCGGGCGGTGGGGGGCGCGCACACGCCGGGGCGGCACCCGGCCACGCGCGTCTTCCAGGCGCTGCGGATGGCGGTGAACGACGAGGTGGGGCAGCTGCGCCGGGCGTTGGAGGATGGGCTTGGCCTGCTGCGGCCGGGGGGGCGGATGGCGGTGATCACCTTCGAGAGCCTGACGGACCGGGTGGTCAAGGCGTGCTTCCGCGAGCATTGCGGGCGCGAGGAGTCGCTGCCGCAGGGCGGGAGCGTGTGGCGCGGCGCGGAGCCGCGGACGGAATGGGTCTTTCGGCGGGTCGTCACGGCGCGGCCCGAGGAGCTTGGGCGGAACCCGCGCGCGCGGAGCGCGAAGCTGCGGGCGGTGCGGCGCATGGAAACGGCGGAGGTCGGCGACGATGGCAAGGCGTAACAGGAAACGGCGGGCGCAGGTGCGCCCCGCGACGATCGGGATGGCGGCGATGGTGGCGCTGGCGGTGGCGCCGTGGCTCGTCTATTGCGTGCTGGGGATGCGGGTGGAGCAGGCCAACACGCAGATCCGGCTGTTGGAGCAGGAGCGTCTGTCGCAGGCAGAGTCCCTGCGCCGCTGCGAGGCGGAGTGGAACCGTCAGAAGGATCCGGTGCGCCTGGACGAGGCGATCGCCCGCAACGGGCTGCGCCTGACCTTCGCGCCGCCGGAGCGGACGGCGCGGGTCTCGGGCGACGGGCGGTTGCGGATGCCGCAGGCGATGGCGCGGGCGTTGGCGCAGGGGCGCCGGGCGCGGGCGGAGGGCGAGGCGGTGGCGCGGACGCGCCGCTGAGGGCGCGCGGGCCATGGAGACGACGGAGCGGGAACGGCGGCTGGCGCGGTGGTGGGTGCTAATCTTCGTGGCGGGGGTGGCGGCGCTGATGGCGCTCGTGCTGGGGCGCCTGGTCTTCCTGCATCTGTTGGAGGGGCCTTCGGAGGACGCGCCGAATTATTACGCCAGCCGCCATTTGCTGGGGCTGCGCGGGCGCATCCTGGACCGCAACGGCGTGGTGCTGGCCGAGAGCCTGCCGGGGCGCGTGATCTACATTGACCAAAAGGACCCGAAGCTGGAGAGCCCGGCGGTGGACCGCGCGTCGCTGCCGCTCGACTTGGCGCGTCTGCTGGGGCTTCCGGAGGAGCGGCTGCTCGACGCCTTCAACGGTTACCACACGACCGCGCTGGGGCGGCGGCGGACGACCATCTTCGTGGCGGAGGTGGCCGATGAGCGCATCCTCGGCGAGCTGGAGCGCCGCAGCTCCCCCTCGGTGAGGACCAACCGCATCGCGGGGGTGAACTGGAGCGAGCGCCGCTCCGTGCGCGCCCACCCCAACGGCGCGCGCCTGGCGCACGTCCTCGGCTTCATCAACCGCGAGGAGGCGGGGGTCTACGGCGTGGAGCAGCGTTTCGACAAGGAGCTGCAGGGGCGCGACGGGCTCATTCGCACGATGGTGGACGCCCGGCGGCGCGAGCTGCGCGGGCGGCGGCTGGAGGAGACGCCCCCCGTCCATGGCAACGACGTCTATTTGACCATCGACAACAACATCCAGTATATTATCGAGCAGGCATTGGCCGAGGCGATCCGTCGCTTTCAGGCCGATTCCGGGATTATCTTGGTGCAGGACGTTCGGACCGGAGAGATGCTTGGGATGGCCACGTTGCCGAGTTTCGACCCGCAGGAGTACAGCCGCGTCGGCGAGGAGCGGTGGAAGAACATCGCCATCTCGCGCAATTACGAGCCCGGCTCCGTCATGAAGGCCGTCACCGTGGCCATGGCGCTGCAATATGGCGTCATCTCCGCGAGCGAGACCTTCGACGTGGGCAAGGCCGGCGTCTGGTTCTACGGCGGGCGGCCGTTGCGCGACCACGCCTACGGCACGCTCACGCTGCGCGACGTGCTGGCGCGCTCCTCCAACATCGCCACCGCGCAGATCGGCCTGCGCATGGCCGAGCCCGCCCCGGGGCAGGGGATGCCCCACGCCAACGAGAGGCTTTGGCGCGCCTTCCGCGCCATGGGCTTCGGCGAGCGCACGGGCATCGAGCTGATCGGCGAGGAGGCCGGCATCCTCCACCCCTACGAACGCTGGAACAAGCTTTCGCCCACACGGATGCCCATCGGGCAGGGCATCGCCGTCACCGCCATCCAGCTCTGCAACGCCTTCGCCACCTTCGGCAACGGCGGCGTCCGGATGCGCCCCACCATCCTCAAGGAGATCCGCTCGCACGAGGGCGCGCTCATCCGCGCCAACGCCCCCGAGGCGCTCGGCCGGCCGATCTCCCCCGAGGTCGCCGCGCGGATGCTCGGGCTGCTGCAGGCGGTCACCGACCGCGCGGCCGGCGGCACCGCCCGGCGCGCCGCGCTGCGCAGCTACACCGTGGCCGGGAAGACCGGGACGGGGCAGATCCCCGTCAACGGGCGCTACAACAACCAGGATTACAACGCCTCCTTCGTCGGCGTCTATCCCGCCACCGCGCCCCGGCTGGCCATCCTCGTGACCATCGAGCGGCCCAAGGGCGCCCTGCATTCCGGCGGCAACGTCGCCGCCCCCACCTTCGCCGCCGTCGCCGAGGAGATTGGGCATTACCTCAGCATCCCCGCCGACAAACCGCTTGCCGAGGAACCCGCACGATGACCGAGCTGCTCGCCGCCGTTGCCTGGCCCAACCTGGACGCCTTGGTCGAGGCCATCCGCGCCTCCGTGGATTACCCGTGGACGCAGGGCGTCATCACCGCCTTCGCCACCTTCTTCTTCGAGAACGTCGTCTGCTGGACCATCGTGCCGCCCCTCATCAGCGGCGGGGTGCTCAGCCTCATGGTGGCCTTCCAGAGCACCTTCTGGGGCGTCTTCGTCGGCGATCTGCTCATGTACCTGCCCGTCCGGTTCGCCATGCGCTACGTGGCCAGGCTGCGGTGGGTGCAGCGCCACCAGGCCCAGGTCGAGGCCTGCGGGCGCTTTTTCGACAACCACATTGGCAAGACGATGTTCATCGTGCGCTTCACCCCCGGCATCCGCACGCCCGCCCTGCTGGCCGCCGGGATGCTGCGCGTCCATTTCGGGCAATACACCTTCTACTCCGCCCTCTCCTGCCTTTTCCAGAGCGCCATCGTCACCTTCTTCATGCCCACGCTCTACGCCCCGGCCCTCGCGTGGCTGAAGGGGCTCTGGGGGCGGCATCCCGTCGGCGTCGTGGCCATCGTGCTTGCCTTTTTCCTGCTCTTCGCCGTCGCCCAATGGTTCATCGCCCGCGCCGTCATGCGGCGCCTCACCAAGCCCGCCGCGCCCGGGGCCGTCAATCGCCCGCGCGGCGGAGCGTGAGGTCGGCGAGGACGCAGAGCGCCTGAAGGAGGGCGCAGGCGAAGAGGACGTGCAGCACGCGCAGGAGCGTCGCGTCGGCCAAGAGCAGCAACGCGGCGCAGGCGCACGCGGCGCAGGGGACCATGTAGCGGAGATAGCGGAAGTCGTCGCGGGCCTGCTGGTGGGCGAAATGCCCCGCGCAGGCCACGTTGAGCGTGGTGGTGAGGGCGAGATAGCCGGCGAGGGGCGCGGCGCCGGCGTAGGGCGCGTAGCCCGGGAGCCTGCCGAAAAGCCACGGGAGCCCCAGCCAAAGCGCCCCGGCCAGGAGCGTCCCGCCGGCGAGGATGGCCGCGAGCGAGCCGTTGCGCAGGGCGGCCGAGCCCTCGCCGCGGGCCTTGGCGGCGACGGCGAAGGGGAAGAGCACGGTGGCCACGGTGGTGCCGCAGTAGGTGGCGATCTCGGCGAAACGGGAGATCAGGTAATAACCCGCCGAGGCGTCGTCGGCGAGGCGCGTGCGGATGACCCACGTGGCCGCGAAGGTCTGGAGCGAGGCCGCGGCGACCCCCACGGCCACCTTGGCCGCGTAGCGGGCCATCGGGCGGAGGTCGGCCCGCCACGCGGCGGCGGGGGGCGCGGCGGGGTCGGCGGCGAGGAGCCGGCGCAGCGCCCAAAGCGTCACGCCCGCCGTGACCACGAGCGGGACGAGCTGGCCGAGGAAGTACCCCGAAAGCCCCAAAAGCGGCAGGAGCAGCGCCATCGCGCCGAGCCGGGCGGGGGCGGCGAGCAGGGAGCCCGCGGCGAGGGCCCCGAAGCGCCCGAGCGCCTGCGCGGCGGCGGTGACCATCGGGAGGAAGGCGGCGGCGAGGCCATAGGCCACCGCCAGGTAGCCCGCCGGGGAGTGGGGGACGCGGAGCGCGCCGCAGAGCCACGGCAGGAGCGCCGCGGCAAGCCCGAGCGCCGCCAGGAGCGCGGCGGCGGTGGCGGCCAGCGCGTCGCGCAGCAGCCCGCGCGCCCGCGGGCCGTCGCCTGCCGCCGCGTAGGCGCAGAGGTGGCGGGCGAAGACGGTGGAAAGGACGGTGACGGGCAGGGCCAGCACGGCGCCGAACTGCGTCAGCGGCAGCAACGCGCCGAGCGTCTGCCCGGAGACGCCGCGGGGGACGACCCAAAGCCCGGTGACGGCGTTGAGCGCGTCGGCCAAGCGCATGGCCCCGAAGACGAGGAGCAGGCTGAGCCAGAAGCGGCGGGTCTGCGACACGGCGGCGGCCTCAGCGGCGCAGCGCCTCGGCCACGCGCTCCAGGCGCATGCCGCGCGAGCCCTTGAGCAGGAGCGTCTCGCCGGGGCGGAGCAGGAGCGGGAGCGCCTCGGCGGCCTCGTCCACCGTGGCGAACCAGACGGTCTGCGAGGGCGGGTACCCGGCCTTGACGGCGCCGTCGAGGAGCGCGCGCGCGGCGGTGCCCACGCCGGCGAGGAGCCGCCACGGGCCGTTGCCCGAGGCCTCGCCGACGGCGCGGTGCTGCGCGTCCGAGGCGTCGCCCAGCTCCAGCATGTCGCCGACGCAGACGGCCTTGCCGGCGGGGGCGTCAAGCCCGGCGAAGGTCTCGAGGGCGGCGCGCATGGAGAGGGGGTTGGCGTTGTAGGCGTCGTTGATGACGTGGAGGGCGCCGATCTCCCGCGCCTCCCAGCGCATGGGCGGGGCCTTGAAGGCGGCGAGCCCGGCGAGCGCCTGCTTGGCGGTGGCGCCGGCCTCGCGGGCGAGGGCGTAGGCCAGGAGCGCGTTGGAGGCGTTGTGCTCGCCGCAGAGCCCGGTCTCCAGCAGCACGGCGCCCTCGTCGGCGTGGCGCACGCGCACGACGCCCTTGGCCAGCGGCTCGCCCACGTAGTCGGCGCCGGGATCCCCCAGCGCGGCGGTGACCACGCGGCAGCGGCAGGCGGCGCGGAGTTGCTCCTCGCCCACGACGCCCTTGGGCAGGACGGCGAAGCCCTTGGGGCGGACGGCGGCGAGGAGCCTGGCCTTTTCCTCGGCGATGGCCTCGACGGAGGCGAAGTTGGCGATGTGCGCCGGGCCGATGCTGGTGACGGCCGCCGCGTCGGGGCGGAGCGCGTCGGCCAGCGGCGCCATGTCGCCGGGGTGGCTGATGCCGGCCTCGATGACGGCGAAGCGCGCCTCCTCGGGCACGGCCAGCAGGGAGAGGGGCAGCCCCACCGCGTTGTTGCGGTTGCCCTGGGTGGCGGCGGTGGGGCCGGCGCCGGAGAGCATGGCGGCGGCGAGTTCCTTGAACGTCGTCTTGCCCGCGCTGCCGGTGACGCCGACGACGCGCCCGCGCAGCGTCTCGCGCCAGCCCTTGGCCAAGGCCAGGAGCGCGGCGGCGGGGTCGGCCACGCGCAGGAGTGGCAGCCCGGCGACCTCGGCGGGGGCCTCCCAGCCCTCGCGCACCAGGGCGGCGGTGGCGCCGGCGCGGAAGGCCGCCGCCACGAAGTCGTGCCCGTCGTGGTTGGGGCCCCGGAGGGCGACGTAGAGGGCGCCGACGCGGACGGCGCGGCTGTCCTGCGTCACGGCGGTGACGGGGAAGGTGGGGGGCACGCTCCACGTGCCGCCGGCCCAGTGGGCGAGCAGGTCGGGTCTCATCGGGCATCTCCTTTGGCGAAGGCGGCGATCATGGCGGCGGTGAGCGAGAGCGGCCCCGCGGCGTCGGGCGGGGGCGGGAGCTCGGCGGGGGCGAGCCAGGCGGCCTCGGCGAGCTCGCCGTCGGCCAGGACGAAGCGGGGGTCGGCGACCTCGGCGAAGAAGCCCAGCAGCAGGGAGCCGCTGAGGCCCCAAGGCTGGGAGGCGAAGTAGCGCAGGCGCGTGACGGTCAGGCCGGTCTCCTCGCGGGCCTCGCGGCGGCAGGTCGCCTCCGCGGTCTCGCCCACCTCGCAGTAGCCGGCCACGAGGGCGGGGCCTTTGTAGGGGCGGTCGGCGTAGCGGGTGACGAGGAGGCGGCCTTGGTGGGTGAGGCCGACGATGACGGCCGGGGCGATGGCGGGGTAGGCCTCCGCCCCGCATTCCGGGCAGCGCAGGCAGGCCCCCTCCCGCGCGAGCGGCGCGGCGCAGCGGCCGCAGTGGCGGTGCGCCAGCAGCCAATGGGCCAGGTGGAGCGCGCAGAAGGCGGCGAAGCGCTCGCCCGCGTCGGGCAGGGCGCGCAGGCGCTGCGGCGAGCCGAAGTCCATCCCCGGCGCCGCGCCCAGGAAGAAGACCCGCCCGCCCACGCGCACGAGGGGCACGGAGGCGACGCAGACGGGCGTCCACGGCGCCAGCGCCACGCCGTCGCGGCGGATGGCGAGGACGCGGTCGCCCGGGGTGGGGGCGGCCTCGGGGAAGAGGTCGACGGGGTCGGGGATGTCTTGGATCATGGCGTTGCCTCCCGGTTCGCGGCCGCGGCGGCCAGGGCCTCCCATTCCGGGAGGGTGAGGGTCTCGGCGCGGCGGGCGGGGTCGATGCCCGCGGCGGCGGGGTCGAGCCCGGCGAAGGGCGCGGGCGCGCGCCGCAGGGCCGCGCCCAGCTGCTTGCGGCGTTGGGTGAAGAGGTGCTTGGCGAGCGCGCGGAGCGTGGCCTGGCCCTCGGGGCCGAGCGTCGAGCGCGCGTGGCGCGTGAGGGTGACGACCGCGCTGGTGACCTCCGGCGGCGGCCAGAAGCAGGCGGGGCCGACCAGGCGGGCGAGGCGGACGTCGTGCCCCAGCTGGGCCCAGACCGAGGCGGTGCCGCGCGCGGGCGTGCCGGGCGGCGCGGCGAGGCGTTCGGCCACCTCGCGCTGGAGCAGGAGCGTCAGGCGCGGCGGCGCCTTGGGCTGGGCCAGCAGCTCCATGAGGATGCGCGTGCCGACGGAGTAGGGGAGGTTGGAGGCGAAGGCGTCGAAGCCCTGCCCCAGGAGCGCGGGCCAATCCACCCGCAGCGCGTCGCCGGGGATGAGCGTGAGCGCGTCGGGGAACTCGGCGCAGAGGCTTTCGCGCAGCCAGGCGGCGAGGGCGGGGTCTTTCTCGATGGCGGTGACGCGCGCACCCCGGCGCAGGAGCGCCTCGGTGAGGACGCCCAGGCCGGGGCCGACCTCCAGGACGCGCGCGCCGGGGCCCGCGCCGGTCTCCGCCACGATGGCCTCGAGGATGTTGCGGTCGATGAGGAAGTTCTGCCCCAGCGTCCGGTTCGGGCGGAAGCCGTGCGCCTGGCACCAGGCGCGGACATCGCTGGGGGCGGTGCGGTTCATTGGAGCGGCACGTCCACGTTCCGCACGTAGGCCTTTTGGCGCAGATCCTTGAGCCAGGCGTCGTAGCGCGCCAGCCCCAGCTCGCGGCGGACGGCGGCCTCGGCCTGCGGCCAGACCTCCGCCAGCGGGCGCTCGCGGCCGGCGCGGGTCGCCACGCGCTGGACGATGGCGCGCCAGCCGCCCAGCTCGATGACGCCCGAGCGCTCGCCGTCCTTCAGTTTCCCCAAGGCCTGGACCACCTGCGGGGCGAAGTTGTCCTCGGGCCTGACGAAGCCCCAGTCGCCGCCCTGCGCGGCGCGGGAATCCTTGGAGTGGGCCTTGGCCACCTCCTCGAAGGGCTTGCCGGCCTCCAGCTCGGCCAGCGCCTTGCGCGCGGCCTCCGCGCCGCCGGCGGGGTCGATCATGATCATCCGCACGTGGACGCCGGCGGTCTCGGCGAACTCCGCCTTGTGGGCGTCGTACCACGCGCGCACCTTCTTGGGGGAGACGACGAGCTTGCGGTCCACCTGGAGCTGGCGCATGGCCTGGACGATGAGGTTCTCGCGCACCTGGCGCACCCATTCCTCGCGCGTCATCCGCGCCGCGCGGAGGCTTTCCTTCAGTTTGGCCTCGTCGCCGCCGAACTGCTCGGCCAGGATTTCCTGGACGCGGGCGTTGACCGCCTCGTTGGGCAACTGGGCGCCGGAGGCCTCGTAGGCCTCGAGGATGAGCGTCCGGTCCACCAGCAGGTCGCGCATGACGGGGAAGAGCTCGCGGATTTTGTCCGCCACCTGGTCGGGCGGCACCTGGGAGAGGTTGAAGTTGTTGTGGAGCTCGCGCATCACCGTGTCCACGGTGACGACCTTGTCGTTCACGTAGGCGGCCACGCCGTCGTAGAACGACGGCTCCGCCCACGCCGCCGCCGCCCAAACCGCCATCGCTGCCAAAAGTCTCGCTCGCATACTCATTTCCTTTGCGCCCAAGGATACCAAATCCCGCCCGAGGGCGAAACCTCCCGCCCGCCGCGGCGCGGGGCGGGGCGTGCCAACGGGGCGGCAATCGTGGTATACTAGGCGTGTTTCATCACAGGAAGGCTTTGCGTTATGGTCAAGGTGAAGATTGTCGGCGCCACGGGTTATGGCGGCATCGGTTTGATCGAGCTGCTGACGCAGCACCCGGAGGCGGAGATCGTGGCGTTGGTGGCGCGCGAGGACGTGGGCAGGCGCGTCTCGGAGCTTTACCCGCACCTCGAGGGCTTCTGCGACCTGCCGATCCTGGACGCGGCGGACCCGCGCGCGGCGGAGGCGGAGGCCGACGTGGTGGTCTTCGCGACGCCCGACCGCGTGGGGATGTTCGAGGCGGGCAAGGTCTTGGCGCGGGGCGCGAAGGCGCTGGACTTCTCCGGCGACTTCCGCTTCACCACCGCGGAGGCCTACGCCGATTACGCCACGCGCCACGGCAAGGACCCCCGGCACGCCGCGCCGGAGCTGCTGGGCAAGAACGCCTACGGCCTGGCGGAGCTCCACCGCGACGCGATCCGCGCCGCCCCCGTGGTGGGCAACCCCGGCTGCTTCGCGTGCAGCTGCATCCTGGGCCTGGCGCCGGCGGCCCACGCGCGGCTCTTCGACCCCATGAGCGTGATCTGCGACTGCAAGACCGGCGTCTCGGGGGCCGGCAAGAAGCTGGCCGCCACCCACCATTTCCCCGCGCGTTACGAGAACATGAACGCCTACAAGCTGGCCGGCCACCAGCACGTCTGCGAGGTGGAGCGCGAGCTTTCGGAGCAGTTCGGCCAGACGGTGCGCCTGACCTTCACGGCCCAGGTGGTGCCCCTGTGCCGCGGCATCATGAGCACGCTCTACGCCCAGCTCGACGGCCCGGCGGACGAGGCGGGGCTGGTGGCGCTCTATCGGGAGTTCTACAAGGATTCGCCCTTCGTGCGCGTCTACGGCTCCACCGCCCCGGTGGGCTCCAACTGCGTGGCGCGGACGAACTTCTGCGACCTGGTGGTGAGCGTGGACGGGCGCACGGGCCGCCTGCGCGTGGTCTCCTACATCGACAACCTGATGAAGGGCCAGGCCGGTTCCGCCCTGCAGAACATCAACCTCATGTCCGGCCTGCCCGAGACCCTCGGCCTGATGCGCCCGGGCATGTACCCCTGAGAGGACCCCGCCCGTGAAGCACGCCAAGCCCATGCCCAAGGCCCCCGCCAAACCCGCCGCCAGACCCGCCGCCAAGCACGCCCGTCTGGGGCGCGGGCTGGACGCGCTCATCGACGCGCCGGCCCAGCCCGTCCGCCCCGCCGTGCGCCCGCCCCTGGCCCCCATCGCCAAGCCCGAGCCGCCCGCCGGCCCCTCGGGCGCGGGGGGCGTGCTGACGGTGCCGGCCACCGAGATCGTCCGCTCCCCGTGGCAGCCGCGCCAGACCTTCGACGAGGCGGCGCTCGCCGAGCTGGCCGATTCCATCAAGGCCAACGGCATCATCCAGCCCCTGATCTGCCGCAGGCTGCCCGACGGGCGCTTTGAGCTCATCGGCGGCGAGCGCCGCCTCCGCGCCGCCGGGCTGGCGGGGCTGACGCACGTACCCGTCATCCTGGTGGAGGCGGGGGACCGCAAGGCCGCGGAGCTCGCCATCGTCGAGAACATCCAGCGCGCCGACCTCAATGCCATCGAGGAGGCCGAGGGCTATCGGATGCTCGTGGAGGAGCACGGCCTCACCCAGGCCGAGGTCTCCGAGCAGGTGGGCCGCGCCCGCGCCACCGTGGCCAATGCTCTCCGCCTGCTGGAGCTGCCCGACGAGACGAAGGCCATGGTTGCCGACGGGCGCCTCTCCCCCGGCCACGCCAAGGTCTTGCTGGGGCTGCAGCGCCCCGAGGATCGCGTCCGGCTCGGCCGCCGCGCCGTCTCCGAGGGGCTCACCGTCCGCGCGCTGGAGCGGCTGGTCGCCCAGGCCAACGCCCCCCAGCCGCCGCCCCGCGCGGCGCAGAGCGACCTGCCGCCGGCCTATCTGCGCGACCTGACCGACCGCCTCCACCGCTTCTTCGGCACCGCCGTGCGCGTCCAGCCCGGCCGGACCCTCCCCAACGGCCGCCACGCCAAGGGCACCTTGGAGGTGGATTTCTACGGCAACGCCGACCTGGACCGCATCCTGGCCCTCCTCGGCGTCAATCTGGACTGACCGCGACCCGTGGGCGAGGCAGGGCGACAGACGGGCGGCGCGCGCCCGGGGCGCGGGGCGGCCTGGCGGTTGGCGGGCCTCCTGGCGCTTTCCGTCGGCGCGCGGCTCGTGGGCTGCGCGGACACGGACGGCGCGGTCGGCGAGGCGGCGCTGCGGCACGCGGCGGCGCTGTGCGCGGAGCGCCCGGGGCGCGTGGCGGGGGAGGGGAGCGTGGCGGCGGCGGAGTGGATCGCGGCGCGCCTGCCGAGGGCGGGGACGCGGGTGGAGCGCTTCGAGGGGGCGCCGGGCTCGATGGCGAACGTGTGGCATTGCCGGGTGAGGCGCCCGGTGGCGCTCTTGGTCTCGCACTTCGACACGAAGGCGGGCGTCGCGGGGTTCGTGGGGGCGAACGACGGGGCGAGTACGGTGGGGCTGCTGCTGGCCTTGGCGGCCGAGGGGCGGCTGCCGGTGGCGTATCTTTTCGTGGACGGGGAGGAGTGCCGCACGGCCTATTCGGAGGGGGATGGGCTGCATGGCTCGTGGCAGGCGGCGCGTTCGGGCGCCGTGCCGCGGGAGACGCCGGTGATCGTGCTGGACATGCTGGGGGACGCGGGGTTCACGCCGGCGCTGGCGGCGAACGGCTCGCCGTGGCTGAATGGCCTTCTGCGCCGCGCGGCGCGGGAGGTCGGGGTGGCGCTGGGGGACGCGGGGGACGTCATCGACGACCATCTGCCTTTCCGGGCGGAGGGTTACCGCGCCGCGGACGTCATCGATTTTGAGTATGGCCCGGGCAACGCCTGGTGGCACACGGCGCAGGACACGCCCGACAAGCTGTCGGCGGACTCGCTGGCGCGCGCGGCGGCGTTGGTGCGCCGGGCCGTGGAACTGTTGGAAAAGGAACGCGAATGATCACTGTGCTTATCGTGTTGGCGGTGGCGTTGGCCGCCGGGACGGCGCTGACGCTGGCGGGCGTCTCGCCGTGGTATTGGTCGATCCTGTGGGCCGCGCTGGTCTTCCTGGCCGGGCAGTTGGCGCTGGGCTGGTTCCTGCGGCGGCGGATGGGGGCGCTGAACGACCGCATCCAGGCGACGATGCGCGCGGCCCAGGCGAGGATGCAGGCCAAGGTGCAGCGTTGGCGCACGGGCCGCATGACCAACCAGAAGGCCGCCGAGGCGGAGTTGGCGCGGGATCGCGACGCGATGATCGCCGAGGTGCAGGCGATCCTCCGCCCCCTTGAGCGTCTCCGCCCGTGGATCCCCCTCCTGGGGCGGCAGCTGGCCACGATGGAGCTGCAGTTCGCCTGGCAGCGGAGGGACTGGGCGCGGGTGGACGCCCTGCTGCCGCGCGCGCTGCTGTTGGAGCCGCTCTTGGTCTGCATGAAGCTGGCGCGGATGTGGCAGCGCGACGCGCCGACCGCCGAGCTGCGCAAGGTTTTCCGCAAGGCCACGCGCCGCGCCCGCTACGGCACCACCGCGCTCATCTACGCCACGTGGTCGTGGATGCTCGTCAGGCGCGGCGAGGTCGACGAGGCCTTCAAGGCGCTCGTCGAGGCCGACGCCAAGAACGAGCACCCCACGCTCAAGGCCAACCGCGACCATCTGGCCAACAACCGCGTCCAGCATTTCTCGAACGCCGGCTTTGGCGAGGAGTGGTACGCCCTTGGCCTCGAGGCGCCCAAGATCCGCGCCCAGCGCGTCCGCGACCCGGGCCGCTACTTCCTGTGAGCCGATGACGGAGGCCGCCCCCGCCCAATCGCCCTCCCCGCCCGCGCCCTTCGCCGAACGGCGCGGGGAGTGGGATGCGTTGCCGCTGCTCGTGGTGCTCTTCCCCCTCGCGGTGGGGTTGGCGCGGACGCCGCTGCCCGTGGCGATGGTTGCGGCCGCCTTCCTCTTCGTCGCCTGGCACTTCCGCTGCCTCCGGGCCTTCGCGCTGGTTTACGCGGCCGCCTTTCTGCTGAACCTCCCCGTCCTCTCGGTCTGCGGGCTCCCCGGCGACCAGGATTTCTATCTCGGCCCGCAGGTGCGCCTGCTGGCCGCCGGCGGCGGGCTGGAGTTCGATGGCTTCCTGCGCCGGGCCCATTTGGCCCTGCCGACGGGCTACGCCGGGTGGAACGCCGCGCTCTACCGGCTGACCGGCTCCCTGGATTTCGGCCACGCGCAGGTTTTCGCGCTGGTCGCCGCCGCATGGCTCACGCTTCGGCGGACGCTCGGCCGCTGGCAGACCTTCGCCTTGGTGTGCGCCCCGCTCACGTGGGTGAGCGTCTTCAACGGCATGGCCGACGGGTGCGTCTATCTGTTGCTTCTGCTTGCCCTCTTTGCCCTGCGCGCGGGACGTTTCTGGCTGCCGCTGGCGGCGATCGCCGTGGCGGCGACCTTCAAGACGAGCGCCTGGGTGCCCTGCGCGCTGCTGGGGGCGGTGATGGTGTGGCGCTTCCCGCGGCGCTGGCCCAAGGTGGCGTTGGCGGCTTTGGCCGTGGGCGTGCTTGTCTTCCCGACGCTGCGGCTGGTCGCCGAGGGGGGGCTGCGCGAGATCTCGGCGGATTTCCTGGGGGCGGGGGGCGAGGCCCGCGCGCTGGGCTGGTTCGGCAAGACCGTTTACTTCTACCTGGGGCATTGGCTGGTGCCGGGCACGTTCGACTTCAACGTCCACGTCGGCGGGGTGGACGGCGCCGGCATGGACGGCCTGGGGAAGGTGGCGCGCCTGCTGATCTGGCCCTCGCTGGCCATCCTGATCGTCTGGCGGCGGCGGTTCGCGGGCTGGTGGGGCGCGCTGGCGTTGGCCTGGGGGTCGGTGCTGCTGACCCCGACGCTCTACGTCGGCTACGGCCGCTACGTCCCCTTGGCCTACGTGGCGCTCATGCTGCCCTTCGTGGTCCGCTTCCCGCGCGCCTCGGCCGTGGCGGCGGCGGTGATGGCGTTTGTCCCGGCGGCTTGGTGCGCGTGGCGCGTGCTGCTTTCGATGGAGTTCGCGCAGGTGGCCGCCGGCGGCGGGCCGGTCGAGAGCGCGTGGTACAACGTCCGCGCCGGCTTCCGCTCCTGCGGCGTCCCCGTGGTCGAGGACGCCCAACCCATCCGCGCGGCCGTCGCGCTCTACACCTACCGCGCGGCGGACTTCCCCGCGTTCCCGAGCGACGACGTCCCGCGCGGCCGCCTGGTGCCCGCCGGGCGGAAAGCCATGAGCGCCCGCGCCTACGCCCTCCGGCGCTTCCTGCCATGGGCCCTCTCCCATTTGCCCGACTATCTCGCCAACGTCGCCCGCATCCGCTGGCGGTGGCTGGTTTCCCCCCGAGGAGGACACGATGGACTTCCGCCCCCTGCACGCCAATGAGCTGCCCGCGCTCCACGGCTACGTGGCGCGCAACCCCTTCCGTCTGGCCGACAACTCCCTGGGCTTTCTGCTCATGTGGCGGCCCTACGCCCACACCGCGCTGGCCGAGGCCGAGGGGTGCCTCCTCCTGCGCACGGCCTATGGCGGCAAGATCCGCTTCGCCTGGCCCATCCACCCCGAGGCCGACCCCGAGGCCGAGCTGCGCGCGCTCGCCGCCGTCGAGGCGTGGTGCGTCTCCAACGGCGTCCCCCTGGCCCTCGCCTCCGTCCCCGTCGAGCGCCTGCCCCTGCTCACCCGCCGCTACGGGCGCGACATGGTCATCGAGAACCCCCGCACCTGGCGCGATTACCTCTACAACCTCTCCGACTTCGTGGACTACCCCGGGCGCCGCTTCGCCGGGCAGCGCAACCACCTCTCCAAGTTCCGCCGCCTCTACCCCGACGCCGCCTACCGTCCCCTCACCCCCGCCGACCTCCCCGCCGCCCACGCCTTCCTGCGCCTCTACGCCGAGCGCCAGTACGCCAAGAACTCCTTCCTCGCCAAGGAGGAGCTCCACGCCACCGAATCCCTCCTCTCCCTCTTCGCCGAGCTGCGCATGGTCGGCGGCGTGCTGGAGCATGAGGGGCGCATCATCGCGCTCACCATCGGCGAGCCCATCGGCGACACCCTGATGGTCCACGTGGAGAAGGCGCTCGTCGGCTACGAGGGCGTCTACCCCACCATCGCCCACTGCTTCGCCCAGGCCATGCAGCCCACCGGCCTCCTCTACGCCAACCGCGAGGACGACGCGGGCGACTGCGGCCTGCGCAAGTCCAAGCTCCAATACAACCCCATCCGCCTCGTCGACAAATACGCCGTCACCCCCCGCCGCGTCATCGAATCCCTCGAGGCCCCCCCCGAGCTCCACACCGAGCGCCTCTCCATCCGCCCCGTCCCCGACGCCGACGCCCACGCCTACGGCCGCCTGGCGCGCGACCTCGAGCGCAACCGCTTCTGGGGCTGGGATTGGCGCGCCGCCTGGACCGGCGAGGGCGACCCGCGCGACACCTGGTTCCTCGAGATCGCCCGCACCGACTTCGCCAAGCGCGTCGAGCTCGACCTCGGCCTCTACCTCGGCGACGAGCTCGTCGGCGAATGCGTCTTCCACAACTTCACCTACGACAACACCGTCGAGATCGGCATCCGCCTCCTGCCCGAACACGAGGGCCGCGGCTACGCCGCCGAGGCCATGCGCGCCATGGCCGACTACGCCCTCTGCCACTGGGGCCTCGAGAAGGTCGTCGCCAAATGCTTCCGTGACAACCTCGCCTCCAAGAAAATGCTCCTCGCCTCCGGCCTCCGCCCCGACCACGAGGACGCCGACTACTTCCACTTCTCCCGGACCGCCAAGAACTGACGCCCCCGCGCTCAGCCGAAGAGCCAGCGGCGGGTGGGACGCAGGAGCGGCACCAGCCAGTGGAGGCTGAGCCCGACGGCGAAGGCCGCCACCAGCGTTCCCTCCCGAAGGCCGCGGATCGTGTGGAGCGCCGCCAGCGAGAGCGCGAGGGCCAGCAGGACGAGGCTGACGTCGAAGCCCAGCTTCGTCCAGGCGAAGCGTGCGCGGGTGACGCGGCAGAGGGCTTTGACCAGCCCCTCGCCGGGGTTGAACAGCAGGTCGGCGTGGATTTGCAGGGCGATGCCGGCGGCCTGGACGACGCTGCCGAGGAGCACCTCGGCCATGCGCCCCCAGTAGGCCGTCGGCACCCAAAGCCCGCCGACCCACATCCCTAGGTCGATGAAAAGCCCGAAGAGCAACACCACGCCCAGCTGGCCGTATTGGACGGCCGGGAAGGCCCGCCCCAGGAGCAGCGCCTGGGCGAGCACGAAGAGGAGGTTGACCGCGAAGGTCGCCGCCCCGAAGGTGAGGGGCGTGAGGAAGGTGAAGACGTAGGGCAGCGAGGAGATGGGCGAGGTGCCGAGCCCGGCGCGGGTGATGAGCGCCACGCCGAGCCCGGCGAGCGCCAGCCCGGCCGCCAGCAGCAGGCATTGGCGGAGAAGGTTGGGATGGTAATGCCGCATGGGAGGTTCCTTTCGGGGCGGGGATTTTAACGCCTCCGCCCCGAAATGGGAAGGGAAAAATGCGGCGGTCCGGGCGGCGCCGGGCGCGCGGTCAGCGGAAGTAGGGCGGGGGCGGGGCGGCGACGGGGCGGGGCTCGAAGGCGGCGGGCGCGCCGGAGACGGCCAGCTCGCTCTCCGCGTCGGAGGAGAGGCGGAAGACGTAGCGGAAGGCCCAGACCACCAACGTCAGCGCCAGCAGCACGCCCACCACGCAGGCCATCTGCGCGAGCGCGCGGCGCGAGAGCAGCGGCTCCGGCGCCCCGCCGTCCATGCGGCGCACCTTGGGGCGGGTCAGGCGCGCGACGCACGCCGAGCCGAGGCGGACAAGGCCCGCCCAGAGGCTCTTGAGGGAGCGGAGCTGCGGGCTGACCGGGTCGGGGACGGGGTGTTGGGGGCCGAAGATGCCCCGGCCGCGCGCGGGGGCCTCGGAGAGATCCGCCAGGGCCGCGCGGCCTGGGGCGGCGGGGGCGCGGCGGGGGGGCGCGGGCGGCTGGGGCGGCAGCGAGCCGCCGTCCAGGGCGAAGGCCTCCGGCTCCTCCCCTTTGGACTGGGGCGGCGGGGGGGGCGGGGGGGCGCCCTGCGGGCGCATCTCGGGCTTGGGGACGGCGGTGAAGGAATCCTCCGCGGGCTCGACGGGTTTGTGGACGGAGGCGATGGGCGCGTCGGCCCCGCGACCTTTGGGCGGGAGCGTCTTGCGGCCGCCGGTGTGGATGGGCTCGACGGGGCGCTCGGGGAGGTCGTGCACCGCGGGGCGGGTGACGGAGGTGCGGCCGCCGCCCCCGTTGACGGCGGCGGCGTATTCGTCGAGCAGCGGGCCGGGGTCCAGCTCCAGCAGGGCGCAGTATTGGCGGATGAAGCCGCGGCCGTAGACGGGGGCGGGGATCTTCTTGTAGTTCTCGGTCTCCAGCGCCTCGATGACGCGCGCCATGAGGTGGGTGCGTTCGGCGACGTATTCCCGCGTCCAGTTGCGGGCGAGGCGTTTTTGCTTCAGGGTCTCACCGAGTGCCATGGGGATCCTCTTGGTTGGCGGGGTGGATGATGTCGGGCATGTCGAGGGAGTCGGGGTCGAAGTCCCCGAGGTCGAAATCCTCGGGGGGCTCGGGCGCGGGGTCGCCCCCGGGCGCGGGCTCGGGCGCGGGCGCGGGCGTCTGGGCGGTGCGGGTGTCGAAGGCGGCGGCCTCGCCGTCGGTGCCGGCGAGTTGTTCGCGGGCCATCGCGTTGAGGTCCACGAGGATCTCGCGGGAGCCGCCGGCCTTGCCGCCGGGGCCGATGACGCCGCGCTCCTCGAGCATGTCGGTGATGCGGCCGGCCTTGTTGTAGCCGATCTTGAGGCGGCGCTGGAGGGCGGAGGTGGAGAAGCGGCCGGTCTGGCGGATGTATTCGAGGGCTTTTTGGTAGAGGCCCTCGTCGCTCATGTCCTCGACGGGGCCGAGGTCGGGCTCGGCGGCGGGGGCGGCGTTTTCGGGGACGAACTCGGAGATGAGCGCGTTCACGTCGTCGGCGGGCTTGTCTTCCTTGATGCGCTGGATGGAGCCGGCCAGGAGGTTGTCGAAGGAGGGGCCGGCCTGATCCTTGATGAAGACGCAGACGCGCTCGATCTCCGCGTCGCTGAGCCAGGCGGATTGGGCGCGGACGATGCGCTCGCCGCCGAAGGAGAAGAGCATGTCGCCCTTGCCGATGAGCTTCTCGGCGCCGGTGTGGTCGAGGATGGTGCGCGAGTCGTTGGATTGGGAGACGCGCAGGGCGAGGCGGGCGGGGATGTTGGCCTTGATGGTGCCGGTGATGATGTCGGTGGTGGGGCGCTGGGTGGCGATGATGAGGTGGATGCCGGCGGCGCGGGCCTTTTGGGTGAGCGAGGTGATGGGCGGCTCGATGTCGGCCTTGACGGTGAGCATGAGCTCGGCCAGCTCGTCGATGACGATGACGATGTAGGGGAGCTTGGAGGGCGGGTTCTCGCGGTTGGGCGCGGGGCGGTCGACGCGGCGGTTGAGGTCGGCGATGTTGCGCACGCCGTAGCGCTGGAGCAGCTTGTAGCGGCGGTTCATCTCCACCACGGCCCAGCGCAGGGTGAAGAGCACCTTCTTGGGCTCGACGACGACGGGGTTGAGGAGGTGCGGCAGGTCGTCGTAGGCCGTGAACTCCACGCGCTTGGGGTCCACCATCAGCATCCGCAGCTGCTCCGGGCGGCGGCACATCAGCAGGCCCACGAGCATGTCGTTGACGGTGACGGATTTGCCCGAGCCCGTCCCGCCGGCGACGAGCAGGTGCGGCATCTCCGCCAGGTCCACCACCAGGTCGCCGCCGGTGGCGAGCTTGCCGATGGCCAGGGGCAGGGCCATCTTGGCCTCGGCCTTGCGCCAGACCTCGCCCTCGAGGATCTCGCGCAGGGTGACGGATTGGCGGACGGCGTTGGGCACCTCGATGCCCACGACGTCGCGCCCGAGGATGGGTGCCTGGATGCGGATGCTGGCGGCGCGCAGGGCCATGAGCAGGTTGCGCTCGTAGGAGCGGAACTTCTCGAGCTTGACCTTCGGGCCCGGCTGGATCTCGTATTGGGTGAGGACGGGGCCGCGCACCTGCCCCACCACGCGCGCGTCGATGCCGAACTGCTGGAAGACGCTCTCGATGGCGGCGATGGAGGTGGGGATGTCGTCCGCGTCGCCCTTGCGCGGGGGGATGGGGTCGAGCAGGTCGATGGGCGGGAGGTTGTAGGGCGCGAAGGCCGGCTCCGGCGCGAGGTCGTTGTCGTTGGCGGCGGGGAGGGGCGCGGTGACGGCCTTCTCCGGCGAGACGGGGCGCAGGCGCCCGGCGGCGTCGCCGTCCAGGGTCAGCGGCTCGGGCTCCGGCTTGGGGGCGGGCTCGAAGAGCGGCGCGGGCTCGGGCGCCTTGGGCGGGGGCGCCCAGTCGCTCTGCGGCGCGGCGGGTTTGGCGTGGGCGTGGGCCTCGGCCAGGAGGTCGCGGATGTCCGCCTTCCGGGCGGCCTCGGCCTCGCGTCTGCCGAAGAGCGCGGCGAAGAGGCCGCGGCGGGGGCCCGGCGCCTCGGGGGGCGCCTCGGGGGCGGGGCGCCGGGCGTTCCGGGTGGGGGGGATGACGGGCTCCCCCTCGTCGCCGAGCGGCGCGGCGGCGCGCGCGGCGGTGAGCCGGACGGCCAGCAGCACGCAGTTGCGCACCCCCACGACCAGGAACAGCAGGAGGATGGCCAGGGGCCAAAGCAGCAGTTGCAGCCCCACGTCGCCCAGCCACGCGCGCAGGCAGTCGGTCACCAGCCATTGCCCGATGGCGCCGCCGGCGTTCGGGAGCAGGTTGAGCTCGGCCAGGAGGGGGATCCCGGCCCCCGTGTCGCCGCCGTAGGTCTGGAAGAGGCAGGCCGCCGTGACATAGAGCCCGATCAGCCAGAGCACGCGCAGCCTGAAGAAGCGCACGCGCCCATGCAGCAGGAAGCACCCCCATACCGTCAGGAGCGGCAGGGCGAGATAGCGATAGGCCAGCCCCGCGAAGCCGTAGCCGAAGAAGGTCAGCCAAGCCCCCAGCTTGCCGATGCGGTTGGCCAGCGCGCCATCCGGCGGGGAGGGCGGGTTGCACAGCCACGGGATGTCGCGCCAGTCATAGGTGACCAGGGCGATCAGCGCCACCGCCACGTAGAGCAGCGCCGCCATGCCGAGGAGGCGCCGGCGGCGCACCAAGGCGGCCGGGTGCCCGGGCGCGGGTTCGGGCCGTGCGGCGTTTTGGGGGGCTGCGGAGGGCTTGAGCATGGTCATTCGCTTTCGGTGACGAGGGAGAACCGGGTGAGGTTGGCGCCGCGCAGGATCCGGACCACCTCCATGATTTTGCCGTAGCTGAGCCCTTCGTCCCCGCGGATGTGGGCGGCGGCCTCCGGGTTGGCCGCCACGATGGCACGCACCCGCGCCGCGAGCGTCTCCTCCGAGACGGCCTCGTTGCCCAGGAAGAGCGTCCCGTCCGCGCGGATGGTGACGGCGAGCGGCTCCGTCGAGGGCAGCGGGTCGCCCCCGGCGGCGGGGAGTTTCACGGCGATGCCGTTCTGGAGCGCCGGGAAGGTGATGATGAAGGCGATGAGCAGCAGGAAGGTCATGTCCAGGATCGGGGTCATGTCGATGTCCCCCCTGGGCTTCCTGCGGGCGCGCGCCCGTGAGCGGTTGAGCCGGCTTCGCAGCACCCTCAGCCCTCCGCCTTGCTGCGGTAGTGCAGCGTCAACTTGCCCATCAACTCCTCGGCGAAGCCTTCCATCTGCACCGTGTAGGCCTCGATCTTCGCCTGCAGGGTGTTGTAGAAGATGGTGGAGGGGATGGCCACGACCAGCCCGACGACCGTGGTGAGCAGCGCCGAGGAGATGCCCGGCGCCAATTCCGCGATGTTCGCGCTGCCGCTGTTGGCCATCGCCTGGAAGGCCAGCATCACGCCCCACACCGTGCCGAAGAGGCCAAGGAGCGGCGCGGAGCTTGTGATCACGGCCAGCGCCGTCATCCCATGCCCCAGGTGCACCGTCTCCTCGTCCGTCCGGTGGGCGCAGGTGCTCTCGACCAGCTCCATCCGCGCCGCGTCCAGCCGCAGCGGCGTGTCCGGGTCCGTCCGCAGCAACACCCGCTGACGCTCCGGGATCAGCTCCGCCAAGCGCGCGCACGTCTTGGAATAGATGTTCTCCATCGGCGTGTCCTGGAAGGCGTAGCGCCCGTAGTAGAGCGCCAGCGGGTCCTCCGCGCGGATGAAGTCGTCCACGAAGCGCGCCGAGCGCTGCCTCAGGTCGCGCAGGTTCAGCACGCGGCCCGCCATCACCGCCCACGACGCCACGCTCATCCCCAGCTGGATCAGCACGATCGCCTGCCCGCACGCGTCCGAGTCCAGGAAGGCCTTGATGGGCCCCGTGGTCATCGCCGCCACCATCGCCCAGTCCATCACAGCCTCTCCGGGGTCGGGATCCCCAACAGCGCCAGCCCGCCGCGCAGCACCTTGGAGGTGGCGTCGCACAGGCGGATGCGCGCGTCGCGCACCGCGGGCTCGGCCTTCAGCACCGGCGAGCCTTGGTAGAAGGAACTGTAGAGCTGGCTCAGCTGATAGAGGTAATCGGCCAGCACGCTGGGCTTGCACAGCTCGCCCGCGCGCGCCACCGCGTTGGGATATTGCAACAGATGGAGCGCCAGGGCCTTCTCGGCCGGCGTCCCCAGCGCCAAAGGCTGCTCCGCGGGCTCCCGCCCCACCGCCGCGCGGTACTTTTCGAGCAACGAGTTCAGCCGCGCGTTCGCGTATTGCAGATACGGCCCGCTGTTGCCCTCCAGCGCCAACGCCTTGTCCCAGGTGAAGACGATCATCGTCGTCGGGTCGTGCGACAGATCGGCGTACTTGATGGCGCCGATGCCGATGGCCTCCGCCAGCGCCGCCCGCTCCGCCTCCGGCCAATCCGGGTGGCTTTCGTCCACGATCTTCCGCGCCCGCGCCGCCGCCTCGTCCAAGAGCGTCTCGAGCTTGATCACGTTCCCCTGCCGCGTCGAGAAGGTGCCCTCCGGCAGGCGCATCAGCCCGAACCACACGTGCTGCAGGCGCGCCTTGCCGCACAGCCCCAGCCGCTCGCAGATCCGGAAGAACTGGCGGAAGTGCAGCTGCTGGCGCTCGTCCGTCACGTAAATGATGCGCGCCGGGTCGAACTCCTCCACGCGGCTGCGCACCGTCGCGATGTCCGTCGTCGTGTAGTTGAAGCCGCCGTCGCGCTTGCGCACGATGGCCACCTCCAGCCCCTCGTCCTTCATGTCCACGATCCACGCCCCCTCGCTCTGCGTGGCCAGCCCCCGCTCCTTCAGCAGCTCCACCGTCGGCCCCAGCATCGGCTGATAATAACTCTCCCCCCGGCAGAGGTCGAAGCGCACCCCCAGGCGGTCATAGACCCGCCCGAACTCCCGCATCGAGATCTCGATGAAGCGCCGCCACACCGCCAGGCACGCCTCGTCCCCCGCCTGCAGGCGCACCAACGCCTCCCGGCAACGCTCCAGCCACGCGGGGTCTTCCTTCGTGCGGTTGTAGCTCTTCACGTAGACCTTCTCCAACAGGTCCACCGTCAGCGCCTCCCGCTCCGCGTCCGTCAGGAACGCCCGGTAGCCCTCCAGCAGGATCCCGAACTGCGTCCCCCAGTCCCCCACATGGTTGTCCGCCACCACCGCGTAGCCCAACGCCCGCAGGATGCGGTCGATTGCGTTGCCGATCACCGTGCTGCGGATATGGCCGATGTGCATCGGCTTGGCCACGTTCGGCGAGGAATAATCGATCACCACCCGCTCCCCCGCCCCCACCTGCGGCACCCCCAGCGCCGCGTCCCCCGCCAACGCCTCCACCCCCGCCGCCACGGCCTTCCCCGAAAGCGTCAGGTTGATGAAGCCCGGCCCCGCCACCTCCGCCTTCTCCAGGATCTCCGGCAACGGCAACGCCCCCACCACCGCCTGCGCCAGCTCGCGCGGGTTGCGCCCCAGCCGCTTGGCGATCCCCATCGCGTCGTTGCACTGCCAATCCCCGAAGCGCGCGTCCTTCGACGGCACCACCTTGCCGCCGCCGCACCCCGGCGCCACCGCCTCGAACGCCGCGCCCAACCAAGCCCTCGCCAGCCCTTCGCAATCCATGCAAACTCCTTCCGCGATCTCTGCCGCAACTCACTGCAATCACCCCATAGCATACCACAAATCCCCCGCCCCCCGCCCGGCGACGCCGCGCTCACCGTAACGCGCGGGCGTAGAGACGCAGGCGCCCCGGCCCGTCCGTGGCGTTCACGAAGCCGAGGAACGCCCGGAAGTCCCCGCAGACCACGCGCAGCAGCCGCCTGGCGATGCCGCGCCGCCGCCACGACGGCTCCACGAAAAGCGCGCAGACGTTGTCCGGGCGGTCGTGGAAATCGTTGGCGATGACCCCGACCCTGCCGACGATCGCCCCCTCCGCCACCGCCAGATACCATTGTGGCACCGGCCCGCCGCCCGCCGCGCAACGCCCCAGGCTCTCGCGGTAAACGGCCTCCGGCACGCCCCAGCGCGCGTGGAACCACGCCGCCGCCCGCGCCGCCCAACCGCCCTCCTCCCGGATCCGAACGACCCTCGCCTCGCCCATCGCGCCCATCGCCAAGCCTCCTTTCCTGCCCGATAGCCTACCAACTCCGGCCGACTTTGACGACGCTAAACGTCGCTTTGTGCTAGAATGGTTCCAATTTCGCGTGACGACACACCCCCAACGGAAAGGAACCCGACCATGAAGCACACCCTCCTGCTCGCCTCCGCCCTGCTCGCCGGGGCCGCCTGCGCCGCCATCGATGCCGCCGCCGCCGCCCGCGCCGCCCTGACGCACGCCGGCGTGGCCGCCGCCGCCCCCAACGCCCTCTACGTGGAGCCCGACCTGGACGACGGTCGCTGGACGTACGAGGTGAAGTTCCACGACGGCAAGACCGCCTATGACTACGAGCTCGACGCCGAGACCGGCGCGGTGCTGAAAGCCGAGCGCAAGGCCCTGCGCCAGATCCCCGGCGTCGCCCAGCCCGCCGCCGCGCCCCAGCCCGCCCAACCCGTCGCCCAGCCCGCGCAGCCCGGCCTCCCCGCCGGCCTCATCCCCGAGGCCAAGGCCAAGGCCCTCGCGCTGAAGGACGCCAACGTCGCCGAGGACGCCATCCGCCGCTTCTCCTACAAGGCCAAGCTCGACACCGACGACGGCCGCCAGGTCTGGGAGATCGAGTTCCGCGCCGGCAAGATGGAATACGACTACGAGATCGACGCCGCCACCGGCGCCATCCGCAAACGCGAGATCGAGCAAGACCGCGGCCTCTTCTGAGCCTCTCGCGGCGCCTCGCCCAGACGCCCCCGCCTCTCGCCGAGCCGGGGGCGTCTTTGCGTTTCCCGGGGGCCTCGCGGCGGGGCGGTCAGCGGGGGAGGGGGAGCTTGCCGAGGCGGCGGCCGAGAAGGGCGAAGGCGGCGGCGACGGCGGCGAGGAGGAGGCAGGGGACGGCGACCCAGAGGGCCTGGTGGCCGGCGGCGAGCTGGTAGAAAAGGGTGGCGACGCTCCAGCCCAGAAGGGTGAGGTAGCCGAAGAGGATGGCGGAGTAGCCCCAGCCGATCTCGCGGATGACGGTGGCCATGGCGGCAAGGCAGGGGACGTAGAGGAGGACGAAGAGGAGGTAGGCGAAGGCGCGGGCCTTGCTGTGGCCGAACTTGTCGGCGAGGGTGCGCATGAGGGTGGCGTCGTCCGCGCTGGGGGCCTCGGCGTAGGCGGCGTCGAGCTCGCCCATGCCGAGGGGGTCGCGGAGGGTGGCGAGGAGCCCGGCGAAGGCGTCGGGGATGGTGGCGAAGGCGTCGGAAAGCCCCTCGGCGAGGGTTCGGCGGGCGTCGGCCCAGGTGGGGGGCACGTCGGCGGGCGCGTCAGCGGCGTCGTCCTGCCCGATGGCGTAGAGGGTGGTGAGGGAGGCGACGACCTGCTCTTTGGCGAAGAGTCCGACGATGAGGGCGACGGAGCCTTGCCAGTTGTCGGCCTCGACGCCCATCGGGGCGAAGACGGGGGCGAGGGCGCGCCCGGTGACCTCGATGGCCGAGGCCTTGCCCTCGGCGAAGGGGTTGGGCAGGGTGACGCGGTCGCAGAGGCTGAGGACCAGCACCATCAGGGCCATGACCTTGCCGGCGCGGAAGAGGAAGTGGCGGAGGCGCTCCCAGGCTTGCCGGAGGACGGCGCCGGGGCGGGGGAGGTGGTAGAGCGGGAGCTCGAGGACGAAGGGGGAGGGCTCGCCGACGAAGAGGGTGTGCTTGAGGAGCAGCCCGGTGAGGATGGCCAGGGCGATGCCGGCCAGGTAGACGGCGAAGACCATCGTGCCGGAGGCCGCGCCGAAGAAGGCGGCGCCGAAGAGGGCGTAGACGGGGAGGCGCGCGCCGCAGCTCATGAAGGGGGTCATGAAGATGGTGAGCAGGCGGTCGCGCCGGTTGGGGAGGGCGCGGGTGGCCATGATGGCGGGGACGGTGCAGCCGAAGCCCACGAGCATGGGCACGAAGGCGCTGCCGGGGAGGCCGAGCAGGCGCATGAAGCGGTCCATGACGTAGGCGGCGCGGGCCATGTAGCCGGAGTCCTCGAGGATGGAGAGCCCGAGGAAGATGAAGAAGACGGGGGGGATGAAGGTGAGCACGGTCTGGACGCCCACGCCCAGGCCGCCGGCGAGGAGGGTGACGAGCCAGCCGGGGGCGCCGAGGAGGGTGAGGGCGTCGCCGAGGCCGGTGACGAAGAGGGCGTCGCCCACGCCGTCGAAGAAGTCGATGAAGCAGCCGCCGACGACCTGGGTGAACCAGAAGAGGAGGTACATGGCGGCGAGGAAGACGGGGATGCCGAGCCAGCGGTTGAGGGCCACGCGGTCGAGCGCGCGGCCGAGCTCGGCGCGGGCGCGGCCGGTCTGGCGGCGGACGCCTTCCACGACGGCGGCGATGGCGGCGTAGCGGGCGTCGGCGATGAGGACGTCGGGGGTGGTGCCGTGGGCGCGCTCGAAGGCGGCGATGGCCGCCTCGCCGCCGGGCAGGATGCCTTCGAGGCGGTGGATGGCGGCGCAGGGGGGCTCGCCGGGGCGGCGGAGCCCGGCGAGGGCGTCGCGGACGGCTGGCGGGTAGTCGGCGCGGACGGGGCGCTGGGGGGCGGCGAGGGCGGCGCGGATGGCGCGGTCGAGCTCGGCGCGCCCGGCGCGGCGGCGGAGGTCGGCGGCGACGACGGGGAGGCCGAGGCGGCGGGAGAGGGCGGGTAGGTCGAGGGCGAAGCCTTGGCGGCGGAGGATGTCGGTCATCGTGAGGGCGACGACCATGGGCTTGCCCAGCTCCGCGAGGGCGAGGGTGAGGTAGAGGTTGCGCTCGAGGTTGACGGCGTCGACGACGTTGACGATGAGGTCGGGCTCGCCGCCGCGGGCGTACTCGGAGGCCACGCGCTCGTCCTCGGAGACGGCGTGGAGGGAATACATGCCCGGCAGGTCCACGACGGTGACGGGCGTGCCGTCGCGCAGGGCGGTTTGGCCGAGGAGTTTCTCGACGGTGACGCCGGGCCAGTTCCCCGTCGTCTGGCGGAGGCCCGTCCAGGCGTTGAAGAAGGTGGACTTGCCGGTGTTGGGGTCGCCCACGAGGGCGACGGTGAGGGAGTGTTCGCCCGCGCTCATTCGTGCGCGGCCCTGAGCTGGAGGAAGCCGGCCTCGCGCCTGCGGAGGGAGAGGTCGAAGCCGCGCACGCGCAGGCGCATGGGGTCGCCCATCGGCGCCACGCCGACGAGCTGGATGGTCGCCCCGCGCGTGAGCCCCAGCGCCAGGAGTTTGGCGCGGTAGCCCGCCTGCGTGACGGCGTAACCGGTGATCTCGGCCTTGTCGCCGACCTTCATGTCCGTGATGCCCATCTTCATTCGCCTTTCCGTTCGGGTCTCAGGCACGGAGCGGTGCTTAGACGGGGGAAATAATAGCACAGGCTAAGCCTCCGCGCAAGCCCTCCGGCCGCGTCCCCTATCGGCGAGGTTTCGCGGGCGGCTCTTTCCCGACGATGCGCCGGTAGAGCGCGCGGAGTTCCGGAGGCCCCTTTGCACAACGATCCCCGAAACGCTTGGCGAACCATGTGGACAGCGGAAGATTTTTAGCGACCTCTCGACCGTCCACGACATCGACGGAACCGGCGTAAACGAGGGTCTGAGGATTGGCTCCCAGGTCAAGCAACAGATTGGCGGCACGCACGGCCCTTGCGCATCGCTCTTCGGACGCAGAGAATAGATCCCTAAGGGCTTCGCTCAACAAAGTCTTCGGGGCAGCATTTTCGGGCATAGCATCATCCGGCAACCACGGGCAATTGGCATCCGGCGAAAAGCCGTACCGTCGGAATCGGACAAGATCGCCGCGGCTCACGAGCGCCAGTGCCACAGAAAAAGCCTGCTCGGCGGAACAATAGGGGTCATAGCCTGCATCCAGCAAATCGGGCACAAGGGGCGAATGCTTGCAAGCCGCAATCCCGAGTGCGGTGAAATCATACGTCATGAACGGCATCTTCTGATTCAGCGGTTCATGGCGGAGCAACACACGCGCCGTCTCGGTGTGACCACGGACAAGGGCCGCCTGCAATGGGGAGAAATGCGTGGCATCGGCACGCAGTGTTGTTCCTCGCTCGATCAGCCACGCCGCGATTTCAGGCGAAGCCGTGAACCCCGCCACGGGATATGACGCGATGTCCGCGCCACAGTCGACGTAGTGGCGAACAAGCTTCATGTCATTCGACATAAGCGCGCCCTCAATGCCCGACCTCAAACCGCCATTCACGCCCCCAACCGGCCAACCATTGGGGTCGGCCCCCACATCCAGCAAAAAATGCTGCGCACGGGTATTCGCCTGCGTCAAAAGCAACAACGGCACCCCTTCCGGCGGTGTCGATCGAACGTCTTCCTCAAGGAGGGCCTCAAGAATGGCCGCATAAAGCGCACCCTCCAAGTCGGTCTTCACATTCAGGGAGGCCTCATAAACGCGCCTCACTCGGCGATTCGGATCGGCCCCGCCTGCCACCGCCAAGCGTCCAACCGCCCGATGGTCATAGGTCATCGCCTTTTCCAACAAAAAGTCCCAATCCATCCCCCAGCCTCCGCCCTCCAAAGCCCGCCGCAAAAGCGCCTGATACTCCTCGTCACGCCCATCCTTCTCCAAAGCCGCGAGGATACTCTGCGGCGAAGCCCACGTCTGCACCTGTGCATCCGCCCAAGCCAACGCCTCCCGATTTGGCCAACGGATATCCTGCAACGCCTCTGCATCCAAGCGCACAAGGACTTCCGTCGTTGCCCGCGTCTGAACGCATCCGACCAATGCCCATGGCAACACCATCAACATCAACCACTTCATGGCCTCGCCTCCTTAGCGCATCCAACCATCCAAAAGATAAACCCGGCGGAAAAGGGAAGCCCCCGTCTCCGCGTCATGCAATATCAACGGCGCCGACACGTCCGGCCCATTGGAAATCGGTAACGCAATCGGCCGTTCCGTGGGGAAGGCGAAAGAACGCTCCCGTTCGTCTGGTGGCAACTCAGAGAATATGATAAACATGACAAGCAAGCAGAGTCCGCCCCACCACATCCCCACCGCGAGTGGAACGCCCACAAAAAGTGCCGCCAACCCCTCTCGAAAACGACGCTGAAAAAGGCGAAAGATCCCCCACAACCCCCTCCATAAAATGAGAGATGGCATCACAAGAAAAAAGAACAGCAGAGACAGTGTGTGTGCTCCCCTCCGCAAACCCAGTGGGAAAGCATCCCACACAACGATCGCCAACAAGCAAAATCCCACGGCGAGGCAGATTGCCACCGGCCACGACAATGCCCGCATTAACCACAACAACGGCAAGAACACACGCTTCATGTCACCCTTATTATAGAGAAGCACTAACCTGTACGCAAACCATATCTCTAACCAGGAACGCCGACATGAGCGCGTGTGGCGCATTCCCGCGCGTTGGTGGAACGGTGGCGGATTGGGTCGGGGACGCGGGGGCGATCCGCCCTGGTCGGGGGAGAGAGAGGGCGTGTTCGGGGTCGGGATACGGCGTGTTCGACCCAGAGGTACGGCGTGTTCCGGGGAACGAGGCCCGCAATCTCGTTTCCGGGCGGGGGGTCAGCGGTGGTCGAAGGGGAGGACTTTGTTGGGCATCCGGGCGGCGAGGAGGCCTTGGAGGAAACGGGCGCCGTACCAGAGGTGGGTGAGGACGACGCCGGCCCAGTAGGCGGGGGCTTGGCGGAGGGTGGGGGCCTCGAGCAGGGCGTCGCCGAGGGTGAGGAGGAGGTAGAGGGCGACGACGGCGAGGTAGGGGGCGGCGAGCCACGGGGTGAGGCAGGCGAGGGGGGCGCCGAGGAGGAGCCCGAGGAGGAAGAGGGTGGGGAGGAGGTAGGAGAGGCGGCGGGAGTTGAGGCCGACGCGGCGGGCGAAGTAGCCGCGGTGGAGGGCGTAGCGGCCGATCTGGCGGAGGTGGGGGCCGAAGAGGGGGCGGCGGTGGTGGTGGACGACGACGCGGGGGTCGTACCACAGGGTGCGCCCGGCGCGCTGGAGGTCGGCGCAGAGGAGGGTGTCCTCGCCGGGCCAGAAGTCCTCGCGGAAGCCGCGGATGGCGTCGAAGGCGGCCTTCCGGACGAAGAGGTTGCAGCTGGGGAAGTCCTCGACGCGGCGGAGGGCGCCTTGGACGAAGTAGCGGTAGCGGAAGTTGCCGGAGACGAGGGGGGAGGCGAGGACGGCGCCGGAGAGCTGGGCGGCGGGGGGGTCGTCGGGGGGGGTGAGGCCGGGGCCGCCGAGGGCGTCGATGGGGTCGGGGCCGGAGAGGCGGGCGGCGGCGTTGGCGAGCCAGTCGGGGCGGGGGTAGGCGTCGTCGTCGATGAAGGCGAGGACGTCGCCCTCGGCGGCGAGGGCGCCTTGGTTGCGCTTGCGGGCGGGGCGGACGCCGCCGGTGGCGAGGATGCGGAAGCGGTAGCGGACCTCGGGGCGGACGAGGAGGCGGTCGGGGAGGAAGAGGACCTCGAAGTTGCGGTAGGTCTGGGCGTCGAGGGCCGCGATGAGGCGGCGGAGGACGAGGCTGTCGCCGGGGCAGGCGACGATGACGGAGAAGCGGGGGCCTTGGCCGGGCGGGGGGACGGGGGGGAGGGGGGTGAGGGCGGCGTAGTAGTGGAGCACGCGGGCGCGGTAGGCGATGGCGAGGGTGTCGACGAGGGTGCGCCAGAGGGTGCGGGGGGTGAGGCAGCCCCAGCGGAGGCCGAAGTCGACGCGCACGGGGGCCTCGGCCAGGGCGAAGCCGCCGCCGCGGATGACGGCGAGGAGCTCGAGGTCGAAGGCGAAGCGTTTGACGAGGAGGCGGTCGGCGGCGTAGCGGAGGGCGTCGGCGCGGATGAGCTTCATGCCGCTTTGGGTGTCGGTGACATCGAGGCGGAGGAGGGCTTGGCAGAGGGCGTGGTAGAGGGCGGAGAAGAGGCGGCGGCGGAGGGGGTAGCGGACCTCGGAGCCGGGGTGGCGCTTGCTGCCGAGGATGGCGGCGGCGCCGGTGGCGCGGGCCGCGTCGCAGAAGGCGGGGAGGGCGGCGGGGTCGAGGTCGAGGTCGCCGTCGAGGAGGAGCACCCAGGCGTGGCGGACGCGCGGGAGCCCGGCGAGGAGGGCGGCGCCTTTGCCTTGGTTGGCGGGGAGGAGGACGGGGTCGAGGGCGGGGTTGGCGCGGGCGGCGCGGCGGAGGGCGTCGGCGGTGGCGTCGGCGGAGCCGTCGTCGACGGGGATGATCTGGAAGGGGAAGCCGTGGGGGCGGAGGAGGGCGTCGAGTCGAGCGAGGTTGGCCTCGGCGCGGCCGGCGAGGTCGTGGAAGGGGAGGATGACGGAGAGGCCGCCTTCGGCGAGGAGGGCTTGGGCGGAGGTCCAGTCTGTGTCGTTCAGGGGCATTCGGGGGCCGACGGCCGCGCGGCGCTCAGGGGTCGAGGTTGGTGAGGGTGACGCCGTCGTCGAGGTTGATGGCGCGGTAGTAGCAGTTGCGGGGCTTGCCGGCTTTGTTCTTGGTGTGGCAGATGGCGCCGCGGCGGGGGCGGACGAGGTAGAGGAGGGAGTTTTGCTCGCAGTTGACGCGGGCCTCGAGGACCTCGAAGGTCTCGCCGGAGGTTTTGCCCTTTTCCCAGAGGACGTTGCGGGAGGTGGACCAGAGGGTGAGGGTGCGGGTCTTGAAGGTGAGCTCCATCGCCTGGCGGTTGGTGTAGGCGATGAGGATGACCTCCTTGGTGTCGATGTCCTGGACGGCGACGGGGATGACGTTGTCCTTGTCCTCGCGGATGTTGGCGGCGACCTTGGCGATCTTGGCGAAGTCGAGGGCGAGGGTGAGGCCTTCTTCGAGTTCGTGGCTCATGGGGGGCTCCTTGCTTAGTTGGCGGCGGGGGGGGCGGCCTTGGCGGGCGGGGCGAGCTCGGCGCCGTCCTTGGCGGTGTCTTTCTTGGGGGGCGTGCCGCCGCAGCGGCGGATGATGGCGTCGGTGATGTCGAGCTCGGGCCTGACGTAGGGGGCGGCGTTGCGGTAGAGGACGGCGTCGAGTTTGTTTTCCTTGGCGTAGGCGGCGATGTGGGCCTCGATCTCGTCGGAGGTGCGGTCGATGAGGCGGCGCTCCATCTCCTGGAGGGTGCGGGTGCGCTCCTGCATCTGGGCGTCGGCGCGGCGGAAGTCGTCCTGGAGGGTGCGGAGCTTGGCCTCGACGGCTTGGCGGAGCTCCTCGGCCTTGGCGGGGGCGAGCATGGGGTTCTGGGCCTCGGCGCGCTCTTTCTCGAGGTCGGCCATGCGGCGGTCGAGGTCGGCGCGGAGGGCGTCGCGCTCCTTGGTGTAGTCGGCGAGGGTGGATTCGAGGGTCTTGCGGTCGTTGGGGGTGTTGGGGTGGTTGGCGAGGACGGCCTCCATGTCCACGACGGCGATGCCCTGGGCGAGGGCGAGGGTGGCGGGGAGGAGGAGGGCGAGGGCCAGGAGGGCGCGTTGCATGGTGTGTCCTTTCGTCAGTCGACGTTGATCCAGAAGAGGAAGGTCTCCTCCTCGGTGTCGTCGTCGTTGGTGATGGGGAAGGCGAGGTCGAGGCGGATGGGGAAGCCGGGGAGGTTGAGGCGGAGCCCGCAGCCGGCGGACCAGAGGATGTCGCCGCCGAGGTCGAAGAAGTCCTCGCCGGCGGCGCCGATGTCGGTGAAGACGGCGAAGTGGATGGTCTCGACGAGGGGGATGGCGTATTCGAGGGTGGCGCACCAGAGGGTCTGCCCGCCGACGGCGACGTGCGAGCCGCCGTTCCAGGCCTTGGGGCCGCCGTCGCGGAACTCGAAGCCGCGGACGGTGCGGCCGCCGCCGAGGAAGAAGCGGTCGAACATGGGGACGTCGCCGCTGTAGGCCTCGACGGTGTCGAAGCGGAGGCGGGTCGTCAGGATGTGGTCGCGCCAGGGGTTGAAGTATTTGCTGACGTTGAAGCCGAGGGCGTAGTCCTTGGCCTCGCCGAAGAGGCCGACCTCGGCGTAGACGAGGCTGTTCCAGCCGGCGGTGGGGAAGAGGGTGCGGTCGCGGTGGTCTTCCTGCCAGAAGAGGCGGAGCTTGCTGTTGATGCCCTCGTCCTGGTCGGTGAAGCTGAAGGGCTGGCCGTTCTTGAGGTACCAGGTGCCGACGTCCTCGTCGTCGTAGCCCACGTGCTCGATGGTGTAGCGCAGGCCGATGCGGTCGAGCTGGAGGTCGCCGAAGGGGGAGGGGATGGGCTCGGGGCGCCAGGCGAGGGTGAAGGCCGCGCCGGTGCGGATCTCGTCGTAATGGTCGCGCCAGCGCATCCGGCGGTAGGCGTCGACCGTGAAAGAGAGGGGCATGTCGAAGAGCCAGGGCTGCGTCCAGCTGAGGAGGACGGTCTGGCGGCGGCCGCCGACCTCGGCCTCGGCGGAGGCGCGCTGGCCGGCGCCGCGGAAGCCGTTGCGCTGGCGGTTGAGGATGTCGAAGTTGCTCTGGGTGGCGCGGGCGTAGACGAAGATGCTGTCGATGGAGCTGACGCCGAGGCCGAAGCCGTACTCGCCGGTCTCCTTCTCGCGCACCTCGAAGACGAGGTCGCGCTCGCCGGCGTTGGGGGTCTTGATGGTGTAGGAGGTGACGCCGCTCTCGCTTTCGGGCAGGAAGTAGTTGAGGTTGCGGATGCGCGCCTCGGAGCGTTTGACGAGGCGGCTGTCGTAGGCCTCGCCGGGCTGGATGGCGAGCTCGCGGCGGATGACCTTGTCGAGCGTGACGGCGTTGCCGCGGATCTGGATGTCGCGGATGCGGGCGCGCTCGCCCTCGGTGAGGGCGTAGGCGATGTCGACGACCGGCGCGTCCGGGCGGGGCGTGATCGTGGGCTGGGCGAAGGTGTCCACGTAGCCGCGGGAGCCGTAGTAGCCCTCCACGGCGTCGCGGATGGCCTCGAGCGTGGCGCGGGTGGCGACGGCGCCGTCCTTGGCCTGGGCCAGGGCCTCGCGGGCGGCGGCCTCCAGGGCGGCCTTCGGGTAGGCCTTCGCGCCTTCCACCGTGATGTTCCCGACGGTGTAGCGCGGGCCCTCGGCGATGCGGAAGAGCGCGTCGCAGCGGCCCTCGGCCTTGCCCTCGATCTGGATGAGCGTGGGGGCGGAGACCTCGGCGTCGAGGTAGCCGGCGTCGGTGTAGAGGGCGTTGACGGCGGCGCGGGCGTCGTCGAGCTTCTCGTCGCTGGTCGGGAAGTCGGTGAACCAGCTGAGGGGGTTCCAGAGCGGCATCCAGCCGAAGGTCTTGGCCAGGGTGTCGTGGTCGAAGGCGGTGTTGCCCTCGAAGCGGTAGTCGCGGATCTTGCGGCGCGGGCCGCCCTCGACGAGGAAGGTGAGGTAGGCGTAGCCGGGGGTGTCGGCGTGGCGGATCTCGTAGTCGACCTTGGCGTCCACGTAGCCGTCGTCGGCCAGCTTCTGCCGGAGGCGCGCGGCGGCGGCGGCGGCGATGGCGTCGTCCACGCGGTCGTTGGCGGCGAGCGCCGCGGCGTCCTCGGCCTTGCCGTGGCGGATGACGCCGTCGATGCCGGCGAAGGCGGGGGCGGCGGCCAGCTGGGGGCGGCGGCTGACGGTGTAGACGACGACCCAGCCGCCCTGCTCGTCCTGCCCGATCGCGGCGTCCACGCGCGAATAGAAGGGGGTGGCCAGCAGGGCCTTGACGTCGGCGCTGATGGCCTCCTGGACGTCGGCCTGCTCGGCGGCCATCCCTTTGGCGACGGAGCACATGGCGAGCACGGCCTCGGTGGGGTTGACGCCGAAGGTGTCGTCCGCCCGGACGCGCACGTCGCTCACCGTCACTTTCGCCGCGAGCGCGGGGAGGGCGGCCAATCCGAGGGCCAGCAGGAGCGCGCGCGAGGTCAGGCTTTTCACGTTCATCGGTTGGGGTTCTCCGGGGGAAGGTCAGGGTGCGTCGACCGGCTCCATGTCGCCGCCCATCTGGTCGGGGTTGGTTTCGATCCGGTCTTTGAAGCGCGTGGTGGCGCCGTCGAAGTTCAGGCGCACCTCGCCGGTGGCGCCGTTGCGGTTCTTGGAGACGTCGACGATGGCCAGGAGCCTGTCGTCGTGCTCCGGCACGCGGCTGCCCATGAAACTGGGGCGGCGCAGCAGGAGGATGACGTCGGCGTCCTGCTCGATGGCGCCGGAGTCGCGCAGGTCGGAGTTCTTGGGCTTCTCGTCGCCGCCGCGCTGCTCCGGGTTGCGGGAGAGCTGGGAGAGGACGATCACCGGCACGTTGAGCTCCTTGGCCATCGCCTTGATCTCGCCGGAGATCTTGGCCACCATCACCTGCTGGCCCTGCTGGGCGAACTCGCGGTGGGAGAGCAGCTGAAGGTAGTCGATGACGATGAGCTCCACGGGGTTGCGCTTGTGGGCGTGGCGGGCGCGGGCGCGCAGCTCCATCACGTCCAGCCCGCCCTGGTCGTCGCACAGGATGGGCGTCTCGGAAAGTTCCTTCGCGGCCGAGCGCAGGAGCGGCAGCACCACGTCCTTCTTGACGAACTGCCCGCGCTCGATCTCGCGGGCCGAGATCCCCGCGATGCCGCACAGCATGCGCGTGGTCAGCTGCATTTGGGGCATTTCCAGCGAGAAGACCAGCACCGTCCGCTTCTTCACCTTGCCGTCCGGCGTGGGGAAGGGGCGCCCCATGATGTCCCGCCCACGCGCGACGCACTCGGCGATGTTCATGGCCAGCGACGTCTTGCCCATCGAGGGGCGTGCCGCCAACACGATCATCTCGCCCTTGTGCAACCCGCGCAGCTGGGCGTCCAACGCCTTGAAGCCCGTCGGGATGCCCGAGAGCTCCCCGGGGTGCTCCAGCTGCCGCGTGAGCATGGCGAGCGTCTCGCCCACGGAAGTCCGCCAATCCACGGCGGAGCCGGCCTTCGCGCGCCCCTCGCCGATGCCGAGGATCGCCTGCTCGGCCATGCCCAGCACGTAATCGGCCGACTGGCTGGCGTCGTAGACGCTCTCCTCCACCTCGCGCACGGCGCCGAGGATGCACCGCCGCAGGAACTGCTCCATCACCAACGTGGCGTAGAAGCCCGCGTGCGCGCTCGTCGGCGTCCGCTCCATCAGCCCCGTCAACGCCCGCATCCCGCCCACCTGCTCCAGCTCGCCCATCCCCTGGAGGTAGTTGGCCACCGTGATGCCGTCCACCGGCTGGCCTTTCGAGGCCAGGCGCAGGATGGCCGCGTAGAGCGTGCGGTGGCCGGGTTCGACGAACGCCTCGGGCAGCACGCCCTTGGCCGAGCAGAGATCCAAGACCCGCCCCGGATCCAGCAGCAGGGCGCCCAGGAGCCCGCGCTCCGCCTCCACGTCCTGCGGCAACGCGCGGCGCAACGGCGCCTCCCCGGCCAGATCGGCCAAGGGGGGCTGTTCGGGTGCGGCGCGTCGTTTCCTGGGGGGCATCGTCTTCCTTGTCGGCAAATGGAAAGTGCCCCACAGCATACCACAATCCGCCCGCCTTTGCCTTCTCCCCCTTCGTGAAATCTTTGTAAGGGAAAGGTGCGGCGGGGGCCGGGAACGGGAAGTTGTTTGGGAAAGAAGATTATGGTAACATTCCATACGTCATCAGGCATGGCGCTTGATGACGAAAGCAAATAGGAAGGCGGTATGACATGAAGCGACTGACACTTATGGGTTTGGCACTGGCGTTTGGGTTCGGCGCTGTGGGTTGCGCGATGAACACCTCCGCCCCTTTCACGCCCGCACAGGGTGTTTTCTTCAACAACACCACCGCCCCCCTTTCCACGGAATATCCTGCCGCCATGCAGGCTTCCGGATTGCGAAGCGGCAAGGCGTCGGCCACCAATATCTTGGGACTCTTTGCCTTTGGGGACTGTGGAATCCGTGCGGCGGCCGAGGCTGGGCAGCTTCGCACCGTTTCGTTCGCCGATTACTCCAACTTTAACATCCTGGGTGTCTACCAGCGCACGACGGTGACGGTTTATGGCAACTAATCCTTGGCGTTGCTTGGTGGCTTTGGCCGTCGCCGCATTGGCCGCTTGCCTTACGGGCTGCGCCAATCTGTATCGTGCGCCATTGAAGCCCGCCCCGGGCGGCTTGGTCACGGTTCAGACGATTCCCCTCACCCTTGACTTTGGGGCGGTTGTCGGGGCCTCGGGGCTTCACAAAACGGCCTCGGAGACGTTTTACCTCTTCTGGCCTTATCCCATCATGGATTTCTCGTGGGGCGAAAAAGAGAAGGCCCTTGGGCTTCTTGGCGGGCGGACTCCCAATTATGCGGAGCTCGAGGTCTTCACCCTCTTTGGCCTCTTCGGTCGCTACACCGTGAATTTCTACGACTGAGCCGCTTCATTTTTGGAGTTGTCAACTCTCCCGCCCTTGGTTCACCTCTCGGCGGTGCGCAAACTGATTCCGTGTTCGACGAGACAAGGAGGTCGCAGATGCAGTCATCCATCCCACAGGCCGCGCGGCCAAAGCCGCTCAAAGGCACGCTTTGGTTCGGCGCCGTCGGCGCCGCGCTCATCATCATCGGCGTTTCGGCCATGCTGTCCGCCAATTGGCATTGGGTGCCGCTGAGGGCGCAGATCGCCGTGGCGCTCACGCCGCTCGTCGCGGCGTGGTGCGGGGCGCTGTGGCTGTGGCGGCGGGGCGGGGGCGGCGTGGTGGCCGAGGAGGTGCTGGGCACGGTCTGGTCGGGCGGGGTGATCTGCGCCGTCGCGCTGCTGGGGCGCGTGTTGCAGCTGTCCTCGGAGTCGTTCGTCTTCTGCGCCACGGTCACGGCGCTGCTCCTGCCGGTTGTGTGGCTGCTGCGCTCCAAGGCCGCGTGGTGCGTCTGCCTGGGGTTCGCCCTCGCCACGGTCTGCACGGTGGAGGGGCTTGGGCTGTCGCCGTGGGGGGAGGCCGAGGGGATGGCCGGCGTGCTTGCCGTGGGGACGGCGGCGCTTGCCTTCCGGACGGCGGCGCAGTGGCGCGTGGGGGGCGTCGACGGCGTGGCGTGGCGGTGGCTGATCGCCTTCGGCGCGACGGCTTGGGCGATTGCCGCGGCCTTCGTGCTTTACGCGTGCGCCGAGCAGATGCTGGGACTGTCGGAGGCGTCCGCCTTGGGGGTCGTGATCGCCTTTCTCTTCGCGGTCGGCGCGTTCGCCGCGTGCGTGGAGCGCGGGCGCGCACCGTATGACCGGCCGCTCTCGTTTCTGTTCGCCGTGGGGGGCGCTTGGGTGGCGCTGATCTGCATCGCGGTCGCGGCCGAGCATGCGAACTTACGCGGCAGCGCCGCCTTGCTGTGGTGCGTCTGCGCGGCGACGTTGGTGGCGGCCGGGGTGCTGGCGGAGCGGCGCTGCCTGCGGGACGAGGGGGTCTTCCTGTTCCTGGCGCCGGTCATCTGCGCGTCCTTTGCCGGGGGGACGGGGTGGGTGGCGTTGGGCGGGACGTTGGCGGTGGGTGTCGCGGCGATCGCGCACGGGGTCGTGACCGGTCGGCGGATGGTGGCCAACGAGGGGCTGCTCCTTGCCGTCGCCGCCGCGTGGTTCGGGTTCGTCGCGTTCGAGGCCGACCTGATGCTTCAGGGGGTGACGCTGCTTGGCGGCGGCGTGGCTTTGCTTGTGCTCAACCTGGCGTTCGCCCGGGGCGCCCGAAAGGAGGCCGACCATGACTAAGACTTTTCGCATCGTCGTCTTCGCCGCGGCCATCTTGGCGCAGGCCGCCGTGCCGGGGTGGATGCTCGCCAAGCATCTCCTCATCCTCACGCGCGGCGAGCGGGTCTCCCTGCCCGTCACCATCGGCGACCCGCGCGACCTCTTCATGGGGCATTACGCGCGCCTCTCGGTCGTGGGGGATTTGCCGCCGTTGCTCGAGGGCGTGCCCAAGGGTTATCTGCGCTACTACTGCGACCAGCGCTACGCCAAGCGCCTTGACCGGGCGCCCGTCCCGTATCGGGGCGAGCTGACCGTGCGCGTGTGGCGCGGCTCGGCCTTGGCCGAGGCGCTTACCATCGACGGGAAACCCGCCCACGTGTTCCTTGAGCAGACGGGCGTCGCGGCGAGGGAGAAGGAGGACGGCCTGCTTCGGCTCGTCGCCTTCGACGACATCCCGGATCCTCTGTTTGAGGACCGCGAGGATTTCGCGGCCGTCACCGGGCTCGACCCTCTTTGGGACGCTCGCGGCATCGTCCTGCCCCTCACGCCTGAGGATTGGTGGCGCGCCAAGCGTGGGTCGCTCCCGGGCGATCCGCCCATGACCCCGCCGGAGGCCGCGCGCCGCTGGGAGCGGATCTTTAAGCTGGTGAAATATTTCGACCTGGCCATGCCAATATGCTTCCCGATTTTCAATCGCCTTCCCGCCGGGCTTGCGGAGTCTTTCCCCGAGCGTGCCGTCGCGTACTACGAGGCCATCCGGGAGGCGCATTGGCGGATTGGGAACAGGGAGACGTCGCTCTTCTTTGTGGGCGACGCCGGGGAGATGCCGCCGCGCCAGGTGCTCGACGCCATGAGGAAGGTCTTCCCGGAGGCCCGCTGGCTCCTGCCCGCCGCGACGCTTCCCAAGGGGCTCGATTCGGACGGCGTCGTCCTCCTGCTCGACGCGCCCCCCGCGAAAGACCCCGGCGCGCCGTGGATGCTGCGCGGCCCCGCGCCTTCCGGGTGGGAGCCCCCGAAGGGGTGTGTCGGCTTCCTCGAGCGGCGCGACCCGCTCGGCGACGTCGCCCCGCCCGTCCCCGGCGAGGCCGCGCGGCTCGTCGCCCGACTCCGCGCCATGGGTGAGGAAGGTGTCACACACAGCGCGCTAATGGCGTGCGTCGACGCGTTGTTCCGCGAGGCCGTCGCGCGCGGCGATGGCGCGTTGGCCGACCGCGCGCTCTTGCTCGACAACCGGCGCACGCTCCATGCGCTCTTCGAGCACTGTGTCTCCTATGATGAGTATCGCGCGCTCGTTGCCCGGCTGGCCGAGCGCGAACGCGCTGGCCGGCGCGTCCTGCTGGGCGGGTGGCCGGCCGTGGCGCCGCTTGCGGCCGACCCGCCCCCGCCGCCCCGGTCCAAGTTCTGCACCGTGCGGGCGGTGCTGGAGTTGGCCGAGGCGCTGGGGTTCGGCCCGGACGCCGGCGAGTGAGCGGGCGCGGCGGACAAAAAAGGCCCCGACCGGTGCGCGGTCGGGGCCTTTTTGCGGTTTGCGCCTGGGTTAGGCGTTGAGCGCGGCGGTGATCTCGTCGAGCTTGGCGCGGAGCTCGGCGGGGATGCGGTCGCCGAACTTCTCCCAGGACTCCTTGACGCCGGCGACTTCCTTCTTCCAGCCCTCGATGTCCACGGCGAGGAGCTCATGGAGCGTCTCGGGGGTGGTCTCGCAGCCGGTCAGGTCGATGGCGTCGTCGGTGGGCATGATGCCGATGGGCGTGTCCTTGGTCTTGGCCTTGCCCTCGATGGCCTCGCAGGCCCACTTGAGGACGCGGGAGTTGTCGCCGAAGCCGGGCCACATGAAGTGCCCGTCGGCGTCCTTGCGGAACCAGTTGACGAAGAAGATCTTGGGCAGCTTGTCGGCGGCGATCTTCTTGCCCATCTCGAGCCAGTGGCCGAAGTAGTCGGCCATGTTGTACCCGCAGAAGGGGAGCATGGCCATGGGGTCACGGCGGACCTGGCCGATCTGGTCGGAGATGACCGCGGCGGTGACCTCGGAGCCGGCGGCGGAGCCCATGTAGACGCCGTGGGCCCAGTCCTTGGCCATGTTCACCAGCGGGATCGTGGAGGGGCGGCGGCCGCCGAAGAGGATGGCCGAGACGGGGACGCCGTCGGGGTCCTCCCACTCCTTGGCGATCACGGGGCACTGGACGGCGGGGGCCGTGAAGCGGGAGTTGGGGTGGGCGGCCTTGATGGGCTCGCCGGTGCCGTCGGGGCTGGCGACCATCTTCTTGGGGTTGTCCTTGGAGGCGTAGCAGTCGTTGCCCTTCCAGTCGATGCCGTGGGCGGGGGCGGGGACGCCCATGTCCTCCCACCACACGTCGCCGTCGTCGGTGAGGACGACGTTGGTGAAGATGGTGTTCTTCTCGCAGGCGTGGAGGGCGTTGGGGTTGGAGATCTTGGAGGTGCCGGGGGCGACGCCGAAGAAGCCGTTCTCGGGGTTGATGGCGTGGAGCGCGCCGTCCTTGCCCACGTGCATCCAGGCGATGTCGTCGCCGCAGGTCTCGACCTTCCAGCCGGGGAGGGTGGGGAGCATCATGGCGAGGTTGGTCTTGCCGCAGGCCGAGGGGAAGGCGGCGGTGACGTAGTAGCTCTTCTGCTCGGGGCTGGTGAGCTTGAGGATGAGCATGTGCTCGGCCATCCAGCCTTCCTTGCGGGCGAGGACGGAGGCGATGCGCAGGGCGAAGCACTTCTTGCCGAGGAGGGCGTTGCCGCCGTAGCCGGAGCCGAAGGACCAGATGGCCTCCTCGCCGGGGTCGGTGAACTGGGTGATGTACTTCTTCTCCATCGGGGCGCAGGGCCAGGCGACGTCCTTCTGGCCGGGCTCAAGCGGGGCGCCGACGGAGTGGTAGCACTTGATGTACTCGGCGCCCTTGTTGATGAGGTCGAGCGCGGCGTCGCCCATGCGCGTCATGATGCGCATGTTGCAGACGACGTAGGGGGAGTCGGTGAGCTCGACGCCGAGCTTGGAGAGGGGCGAGCCGATGGGGCCCATCGAGAAGGGGATGACGAAGAGGGTGCGGCCCTTCATGCAGCCGGCGTAGAGATCCCACATGATCTTCTTCATCTCGGTGGGGTCCATCCAGTTGTTGGTGGGGCCGGCGTTGTTCTTGTCCTTGCAGCAGATGTAGGTGCGCTTCTCGACGCGCGCGACGTCGCTCTCGTGGGAGCGGACGAGGTAGCAGCCGGGGCGCTTGACGGGGTCGAGCTTCACCCAGGAGCCGCGCGCGACCTCACCCTCGGCCAAGCGGTCGAATTCCTCCTGGGAGCCGTCGCAGACGACGATGTTCTCGGGGGTGGTGTGCTCGGCGAATTCCTTGACCCATGCCTTGAGCTCGGGGTTGGTGATCTTCTCAAGGGCTTTGCAGCAGCAGCTCATATGCTTCTCCGTTGCGTGGTTGTCGGCCCGGCGTTGGCTTGGCCGCGCACCCGCGCTTCCGCCAGCCTGGCCCAAAATCGCGTCTTATTGTACCGCACCCGGCCCCGCCGCGCAAGCGGGCTCAGAAAAGCGGGAGCTGGAGGTCGTCGGCGGTGGGGGCGATGCGCCGGCGGCGGGGGAGCTCGGGGGCGAGGGCCTTCTGCCCCTCGAGCCCGGCGAGGATGGTCTGCGCGCGCGCGATGACGGGCGCGGGCAGGCCGGCGAGGCGGGCGACGTGGATGCCGTAGCTCTTGTCCGCCGCGCCGGGGACGATGCGCCGGAGGAAGACGATGGCGTCGCCCTGCTCGCGCACCTGGACGGTGTAGTTCCGCACGCCGGGGAGCGCGGCCGCCAGTTCGGTGAGCTCGTGGTAGTGGGTGGCGAAGAGGGTCCTGGCCTTGCGCCCGGGGGTGTTGTGGAGGTATTCCACGACGCTCCAGGCGATGGAGATGCCGTCGAAGGTGGAGGTGCCGCGCCCGATCTCGTCGAGCACGATGAGGGAGCGGGGGGTGGCGTTGTTGAGGATGTTGGCGGTCTCCTGCATCTCGACCATGAAGGTGGAGCGCCCGCGCGCCAGGTCGTCCCCCGCGCCCACGCGGGTGAAGACGCGGTCCATCACGCCGATCTTCATGCTCGCCGCCGGCACGCCCGCGCCGAGGTGGGCCATCACCGCGAGGATGGCCACCTGGCGGATGTAGGTGGACTTGCCGGCCATGTTGGGCCCGGTGATGAGGATGATTTGGCGGGAGTCGCCGTTCAGGTGCGCGTCGTTGGGCACGAAACGCTCCGCCCCGGGCTGGAGCTCGACGATGGGGTGGCGGCCCTCGCGGATGATTAGATCCGTCGAGTCGTCCACCGTCGGCCGACGGTAGTCCAAGGCCAGCGCGCGGTCGGCGAAGCCCTGCAACACGTCCAGCTCCGCCACCGCCGCGGCGATGGCCTGGATGGGCGCCAACTGCTCCACGGCCTTGAGACGCAGCGCCTGGAAGAGCTCGTACTCCAGCGCGTTTCCTTTTTCCTGTGCGCCGACGATGCGGCTCTCGTATTCCTTGAGCTCGGGCGTGACGAAGCGCTCGGCGTTCGCCACCGTCTGCCGCCGCTCGTAGGCCGCGGGCACCAAGGCCAGCTGCGAACGGGGGACCTCGATGTAGAACCCGAAGACGTTGTTGCGGCGCACCCGCAGGGTCCGGATGCCCGTGGCCTCCTGCTGGGCCGCCTGGTAGCGCGCCACCCAGTCGTGGCCGTCGCGCGCGGCCTCGCGGAAGGCGTCCAGCTCCGCGCTGTAGCCCGCCTGGAAGAGGCCGCCCTCGCGCACGGTCAGCGGCGGGTCCTCGGCCAGCGCCCGGCGCAGCTCGCCCGTCAGTTCCGGCAGATCCCGGAGCGCCCCGCGCAGCGCCGCTAGACGCCCGGCCGCCTCCGTCTCCAGGAACGCGCGCAAGGCCGGCACCTGCCCCAGCGAATCGGCCAGGGCGCGCAGGTCGCGGCCGTTGCCGGAGCCGCCGGAAAGGCGCGTCATCACGCGCTCCAGGTCGCGCATCTCGGCCAGGGCGGCGCGCAGGCCGGCGAGGCGGCGGCGGTCGGCCTGGAGGGCGGCCACGGCGTCCTGCCGCGCGCGGATGGCCGCGACGTCGCGCAGGGGCGAGCGGATCCAGGCGCGGAGCATCCGCTTGCCCATCGGGGTGCGCGTGCCGTCCAAGACGCCGAGGAGCGTCTCGGCCTCGGGCCGGCCGCCGGGGGTCGGCAGCAGGTCCAGATTGCGACAGGTGCATTCGTCGAGCGTCAGGAAGTCGCCGCCCTGGCGCACCTCCAGCCCCCGCACGTGCGAGACGTCGCGCCGTAGCTCCTGGCGCACGTAGTGCAGCAGCGCCCCCGCCGCCCGCACCCACTGCGGCAGCGGGCCCTGCCCGCAGAAGCCCTCCAGCGAATGGACGCCGAAGTGGCGGCGCAGGGTCTCCTCGGCCTGGTCGGCCATGAAGCGCCAGCCCTCCGTGACGGTCAGCGGGCCGGCCACCTGGGGCGGCAGGGCGGGCGCGAGGGCGTCGCGCTGGTCGTCGGCCACCAAGGTCTCGCTGGGGGCGATGCGGCGGAGGGCCTCCGTGAGCGCCGCCTCGTCCCGCGCCTCCTCCACGCTCAGGCGGCCGGTGGAGAGCTCGAGCGCGGCCACGCCAAAGGCGCGCCTGCCCATATAGACGGCGGCCAGGAAGTTCGGGGCGCCCGCGTCCAGCAACGCCTCCTCCGTCAGCGAGCCGGGCGAGACGATGCGCGTGATCTCCCGGCGCACCAGCCCCTTGGCGGTCTTGGGGTCCTCGGCCTGCTCGCAGACGGCGGCTTTGAGCCCGGCGCGGATGACCTTGGCCAGGTAGCCGTCCAGCGCGTGGTAGGGCACGCCGCACATGGGCACCCCCGCCCGCTTGGTGATGGCCACGCCCAGGATGGGGGCCGCGCGGTGCGCGTCCTCGAAGAACATCTCGTAAAAGTCGCCCATCCGGAAGAAGAGGATGGTGTCTGCGTCCAGTTCCTCCTTGGTGCGGCGGTATTGCCGCATCATCGGGGTCAAGCCGTCGGTTTCCTTCGCCATGGCTTCCTATTATATCAGACATGCGCGCCCCGGGCGCCCGGGGCACGGAAAAGGGCGCCCGCCGGGGCGCCCTGCACGTGGGGGGCCGTGCCCCGCCTCACTTGTCGGTGAGGGCCGCCACGCCGGGGAGGACCTTGCCTTCGAGGTATTCGAGGGAGGCGCCGCCGCCGGTGGAGATGTGGCTCATCTTGTCGGCCAGGCCGGACTTCTTGACGGCGCTGACGGAGTCGCCGCCGCCGATGATGGAGACGCCGCCGTTGGCCTTGACCTGGGCGACGGCCTCGCAGACGCCGAAGGTGCCCTTGGCGAAGGCGGGCATCTCGAAGCAGCCCATCGGGCCGTTCCAGACGACGGTCTTGGCGCCCTGGAGGGCCTCGGCGAAGCGCTTGACCGACTCCGGGCCGATGTCCAGGCCCATCCAGCCGTCGGGCACCTCGGTGACGACCTGGGTGTTGGCCTCGGGGTCGAACTTGTCGGCGGCGACGTTGTCGACGGGGAGGAGGAACCTCACGCCGCGCTCCTGCGCCAGCGCGAGCATCTCCCTGGCGTAGTCAAGCTGGTCGTCCTCGCAGAGCGAGTTGCCGATCTTCTTGCCCTGGGCCTTGAGGAAGGTGTAGGCCATGCCGCCGCCGATGATGAGGGTGTCGACCTTGGTGAGGAGGTTCTTGACCACGGCGAGCTTGTCGGAGACCTTGGCGCCGCCGAGGATGGCGACGAAGGGGCGCACGGGGTTCTCGACCGCGGAGCCGAGGTACTGGATCTCCTTCTCCAGCAGGAAGCCGGAGACGGCCACCGGGGCGTACTTGGCGATGACGGCGGTGGAGGCGTGCGCGCGGTGGGCGGCGCCGAAGGCGTCGTTGCAATAGACGTCGCCGTAGGAGGCGAGCGTCTTGGCCATCTCCTCGCACTTGGCCTTCAGCTCGGCCTTGGCGGCCTTCAGCTGCTCGTCGGTCATGCCCTCGGCCTTCTTGACCTTGGCGGTCTCCTCCTTGTAGAAGCGGGTGTTCTCGAGCATGAGCACCTCGCCGGGCTTGAGGGCGGCGGCCTGGTCGGCGGCCTTCAGGCAGTCGGGCGCGAAGGCGACGGGCTTGCCCAGGCACTTGGCGAGGTATTCGGCGACGGGCTTGAGGGAGAACTCGGGCTCGTAGCCGATGCCCTTCGGGCGCCCGAGGTGGCTCATCAGCACCAGCGAGCCGCCGTGGTCGAGCACGTAGCGGATGGAGCCGAGGGCGCCCTGGATGCGGGTGTCGTCCTTGATGGCGCCATCCTTCATCGGCACGTTGAAATCCACGCGCATGACCACGCGCTTGCCGGCGAGGTCCACGTCACGCAATGTCTTCTTGTTCATCGTAGTGTCCTTCCCTGTTGGGGTGAAATGCCCCGCCATTATAGCACAATCGCCTTTTGTCAGAGGCCAAGGCCGCGGAAGCGCTCGAAGAGCCCGGCGAGGCGCCCGATGACCGCCTCGCTCTTGGCGGCGCGCGGGGAGCCGGCGGCGAAGAGCGAGAGGGGCGGGAGGAGAGCGTCGAGGTCGGTGCCGGTGGTGCGCAGCCGGTCGTCGCGCAAGGCGTTGTCCATGAAGGCGCGGGTGGCCTCGGGGCGGAGGCCTTCCGCGGCGATGAGCGCGTCGAGGTCGCTTTGGTAGCGCGCGCGGACGAAGGTGCGCCACGCCTCGCCGGTGGGCGTCCGGGCGTTGAGGCTTTGGATGAAGGCCTCGATGAGCGCGCGTTTGCTGCGCAGGCGCGGGGAGGCGCCGACGGCCCGGACGATGGCTTCGGCGTGGGTCTGGCGGTCGGCGCCGTGGGCGGCGCGGAGTTTGTCCACCAAGGCCAGGATGGCGTCGAGGCCGAGCTCTTCTTGGCGCACGAGCTCCATCTCGAAGACGAGGTCGTCGCGGACGTCCTCCTTGTCGGCCTTGGCGTTTTTGCGGCGGGCCTGCCAGAGGTCGATGTAGACGCTTTGCCAGTCTTGGAGGTCGCGCGCGGGGATGGGGTCGTCCTGGGCGAAGGCGTCGAAGGCGGTGAGGATGTTGCGCAGGCGCAGGAGCGCGCCGAAGGTTTGGACGAAGGCGCGTTGGGCCTCCTCGCCCACGATGGGGGCGCCGGGCGGGAAGCGCGCATAGAGCGTCCCGGCCAGCTCGCGGCAGCCGGGATGGTGCGTCCCGTCCTCGTCGTCATAGCCGTTGAGATAGTCGGCATAGGGGCGGAGCAGGACGACGCCGCGGGCCTCGCGGTCGCCGAAGAGGGCGAGCGCCTCGTCGGTCTCGGCCTTGAGGTCGCGGAAGGTGACGATGTTGCCGAAGGTCTTGACGTCGTTGAGGATGCGGTTGGTGCGGGAGAAGGCCTGGATGAGGCCGTGCAGGCGCAAGGGCTTGTCGACCCACAGGGTGTTGAGGGTGGTGGCGTCGAAGCCCGTCAGGAACATGTTCACGACGATGAGCAGATCCAGCTCGCGCGTCTTCATGCGGCGGGAGACGTCTTTGTAGTAGTTCTGGAACTTCTCGGGCGAGGTGTCGAAGGCCGTGCCGAAGGCGGCGTTGTAGTCGGCGATGGCGTGCTCGAGGAAGTCGCGCGAGGAGGCGTCGAGCCCCTCGGCGTCGAAGTCCTCGTCGGGCTCCTCCTCGTTGGGGCACCAACTGAAGATGGTGGCCACGCGCAGGGGGCGGCCCGTCTGCGCCAGACGCTCGCGGAAGGCGGCGTAGTAGCGTTTGGCGGCGTCGATGGAGGCGACGGCGAAGAGGGCGTTGAAGCCGTCCACCCGCCGATCGCCCAGGCGGTAGGCGTGACCGCGCTTGGTCTTTTGGTCGAAGTGTTCGAGGATGTAATCGACCACGCCGCCGATGCGCTCGGGGGCCAGGAGCGCGCCCTCGAGGTCGATGGCCGCCACCTGCTTGTCGGGGCGGCCGGGGCGCAGGCGCAGGGTGTTCACCGTGTCGATGCGGAAGGGGAGGACGTTGCGGTCGCGGATGGCGTCCACGATGGTGTAGGCGTGCAGACGCTCGCCGAAGAGCTGCTCCGTCGTCTTCAGCGCCCCGCCCGCGTTCGCCGCGAAGATGGGCGTGCCCGTGAAGCCGAAGAGGTGGAAGTTACGGAAGTGCCTCACGATGGCCGCGTGCATGGCGCCGAATTGGCTGCGGTGGCATTCGTCGAAGATCATTACCACGCGCTGGGCGTAGACCGCGTGCCGGCGGCAGGACTTCACGAAGACGCTCAGCTTCTGGATGGTCGTCACGATGATGCGGCAATTGGGGTCTTCCAGCTGTCGCCTGAGGATGGCCGTGTTCGCGTTGCCGTTCGCCGCGCCCTTCTCGAAGCGGTCATACTCGCGGATCGTCTGATAGTCCAGATCCCGCCGATCCACCACGAAAAGCACCTTCTCGACGCCCTCCGTCGCCGCCGCCAGTTGCGCCACCTTGAAGGAGGTCAGCGTCTTGCCGCTGCCCGTGGTGTGCCAGACGTAGCCCCCCGCCCGCACGCTTCCCATCCACCCGTAATTGGCCGCCATCGCGATCCGCGCCAAGATCGCCTCCGTCGCCGCGATTTGGTAGGGCCGCATGGCCAGCAGCTCGTTGCCCTCCGTCAGCACGCAATAGCGCGTGAGGATGCTCAGGAAGGCGTGCCGTGCGAAAAAGGTTCGCGCGAAGTCCTCCAAGTCCAGGATTGGCCGGTTCCGCGCGTCCGCCCAAAAGGAGGTGAAGGCGAAGCCGTCGCTTCCGCGCCGGGCCCCGCGCCGCCGCGCCGCGCCCTCCACGTGCCGCGCCCGCGTCGTGTTCGCATAGTACTTCGTGTGCGTGCCGTTGGAGATCACGAAGAGCTGCACGTAGTCGAAGAGCCCGCACCCCGACCAAAAACTCTCCCGCCCATACCGCGCGATTTGATTGAAGGCCTCCCGCAGCGCCACCCCGCGCCGCTTCAGCTCGATGTGCGCCACCGGGAAGCCGTTCGCCAGGATTGTCACGTCGTAACGCGCCGGGCGCGCACCCCCCGGCGCCTCGTATTGGTTCATCACCTGCAGGCGGTTGTTGTGGATCCGCCGCTTGTCCAGAAGCGTGATGTTCTTGGAGGTGCCATCCTCCCGACGCAACACCACCACCGCCTCCTGCTGGAGGCGCCGCGTCTTCTCCACGATGCCCTCGCGCTCCCGCGCCAACTCGCCCCGGAAGAAACCCTCCCACTCCCCGTCCGTGAAGGTGATGCCGTTCAGCGCCTCCAGCTGGCGGCGCAGGTTCGCTGTCAGCCCCGCCTCGTCCCGCACCGACAGCCGCTCGTAGCCCTGCGCCTCCAGACGCGCCAGGAGCCGCTCCTCCAGCTCCTCTTCCCCCTGATAGCCCTCCTCCACCCGCGGCGCCGGGTCATACTCCGCCAGCACCGTCCGCTCCGCGCTCTCCGCCACCATCCCATACACGCTCATGCCCGCGCCTCCTCCGCCTCGTCCAATTCCCGGAACGCCAACAGCCGCTCCCACCAATACGCCATCTGTTTCCGCCGCAACGCGATCTCCCGCGGCAGCCCGTCCCCCAAGTCCCCGCACAACGCCTCAAATCGATCCAACACCCCCACAATCCGCTCCTGCTCCGCCAAAGGTGGCAGCGGGATGGGAAATGATTTTATTACTCTAGCATTTATGTTGGACTGTGACCCTTGTCCCTTATTTCTCAACTCTTCATATCGATTGCTAAGCCAATAATAGACATATCGATAGAGAGCCTTTTTGGGGTCAATCTGAAGGTTACAACATGCTTGATTTGTCGTCAAAGCTATTTTGTTGATGGCGACTTTGGCTGCCGTTGCACCATACATGGCTACAATTACACAATTTGGCTCAATCCATTTTGCGGAAGATGCCTCTAAGCCTGCTTCTGTGATTTTTATAGAAGTATCATAAATCTCGCACCAATCGACTTCTTGTGTACGAAGCCAAGGAATCTGTCCTCCGTAATAATCTGGGTTTTGGGAAGCAGGAGTACCACCGGAAGAAATCTTAACACACACTTTTTCTAGCGGCACCCAATCCACGGAGACTGTGGGAACTATTGGCGCGAGCGCCGATTGTCCGAAGGACAAGAGGCGCTCGCGCCAATAGGCGTACTGTCTCTTGCGCGCCTCCAGCTCCGCCTCCAGCTCCGCCTCCAGCTCCGCTTCCAGCGCGGTGAAGCCGTCCAAGATTCGCGCGATCTCCTCCTGCACCGCCCTCGGCGGCACCGGAATGCGGAATGAGGCAATGCTTGAAATATGAACGTGGGGGACACCACCACCTTTTTTCGTTACGTAAATACGCTCTTGTTGGTTCTTTAAGACATGGTAAAGATATTTTGTCGCGACGGCATCCGTCCCTATGATTGAAAAAGCGTCGCTTACGAAGATTGGAGTTTCCCAATAGGCCACATACCCAGCATAAGCGCCACTCCCGGCGACCGTCACGCAGGGGGTTGTTCGATTTGGCGTCGCACAATAGTATGCCGGGCGTTGCCCGCCTGCGATGACGGGGATGTTCCCCTCCTCGCAATTCTTCCGAGTGATGGCCGTCCCCCTCGTCATGATACTTATTTCCCCGAGGGGCCTGTAAGGGACGCCGTTGGGGCAGAGTCGGGCGATGAGTTCGTGGAGTTTGCTCATGGTTTGGGCTCTGGGGGGAGGGGCGGGAGGGGGCGTTCGGCGAGGAAACGGTCGAAGTCGGAACGATAGTCGCGGTCTTGAAGTCTGCGGTATTTCTCGAACTCGGTTTCTGCGTGGAGTTTGGCGTCGTCCATGGAGACGGATCCCTTGCCGCGAAGGATGCCGCGCCCCCAAAGAGTCAGGAAGTCGTCGAGGCGTTTTGCCCAATCCGCCATGGTCATGGGAATACGACGTTTGGCCTGATCCTCGGCGAAGTCGAGGTAGGCGGAGACGATACGGGCAAGATTGTTGAGTTCCTCTTGGGTCAGGTAGTCCTTGGCCACGCCGATGTCGTAACGTTGGATTTTGCCGTTGGGGGCGTCTTTCCAGTTGGTAAGCCCCATGTGGGGCTTGGAGGAATCGGCGCGGGATCGAATGATTTCGGCGGCGGTCTGGCCGGTGATGGCATAATGAAGTTTGTTCTGAACCGTGGCAAAGAAATCACGCGTGGTGGCGGAGGAGGAATCATAATCAATGGCGGTTGCGTAGATATCCGTGACTTTTTGATAGAACCGACGCTCGGAGAGGCGGATTTCGCGTATTTTCTGGAGGAGTTCGTCGAAATACCGCTCTGTGAGACGCGAGCCTCCGTTTTTGAGACGCTCATCGTCGATGACCCAGCCTTTGATGGTAAAGTCTTTGACGATATCGGCGGCCCACTTGCGGAATTGCGCGGCGCGGGGGCTGTTGACCTTGAACCCCACGGCGATGATGATGGGCAGACTGTAGTGGGCGATTTGGCGAGCGACCGCGCGGGTCCCCTCTTGTTGAACTATTCGAAAATATCGAATAGTTGCCTCCTCTAACTGTTCCCTGTCGGCATAGATTTGCTTAATGTGGTGATTGATGGTCGCCACCCCTACGTCATAGAGTGCGGCCATGAGGCGCTGGGTCATCCAAAGGTTCTCGTCCTCATAACGCAGGTCAAAACTTTCCTCCCGTTCCCCGGCGGCGGAGACGAAGGTGAGGTATTCCGCCGCGGATGAGCGGGCGGGAGAGGGTTTGTCGGGGCGGCGGGGTTTCATGGGATTCCTTGGTGCGGCGGTTCGGGAATGGCGATTTGGGCGAGGCGGGGCCGGGGCGACCGTCGGGGCCCCCTCACGGGAGGGGGTCGGCCTCGAGGGTGGCGACGAGGGCGTCGAGCTCGGCGCGGAGGGCGACTTGGCGGGCGACGGCGGCGGCGATCTCGGCGTTGAGGGCGCGGATGTCGATGGGCTGGCGGGTGTCCTCGGGCTGGACGTAGGTGGAGACGGAGAGGTTGTGGGCGTTGGCGGCGATTTCCTCGGCGGGGACGAGGGCGGCGCGGTGGGGGATGGGGCGGCGGGCGGCCCAGTCGCGGTGGATGGCGGCGATGTCGGCGTCGGTGAGGCGGTTGTTGTTGGTGACCTTGACGCAGTCCTTGGAGGCGTCGAGGAAGAGGACGCTGTTGTCGCGCTTATTCTTGCGCAGGACGAGGACGCAGGTGGCGATGGAGGTGCCGAAGAAGAGGTTCTCGGGGAGCTGGATGACGGCGTCGACGACGTTCGTCCCCACGAGCCAGGCGCGGATCTTGGCCTCGGCGCCGCCGCGGTAGAAGATGCCGGGGAAGCAGACGATGGCGGCCACGCCGTCGGGGGCGAGCCAGGCGAGGCTGTGGAGGATGAAGGCGAAGTCGGCCTTGGAGGGTGGGGCAAGGACGCCGGCGGGGGCGAAGCGGGGGTCGTTGATGAGGGTGGGGTTGTCCTTGCCTTCCCAGCGGATGGAGTAGGGTGGATTGGAGACGATGGCCTCGAAGGGCTCGTCGTCCCAATGTTTGGGATCGGTGAGGGTGTCGCCCAAGGCGATGTCGAACCTGTCGTAGGGGATGTCGTGCAGGAACATGTTGATGCGGCAGAGGTTGTAGGTGGTCAGGTTGATCTCCTGGCCATAGAAGCCGTTCCGCACCTTGTCGCGCCCCAGCACCTTGACGGCCTTGAGCAGGAGCGAGCCGGAGCCGCACGCCGGGTCGTAGACCTTGTTCACGGATTCCCTGCCGTCGACGGCGATGCGGGTGAGCAGTTCGGAGACCTCCTGCGGGGTGAAGAACTCGCCGCCGCTCTTGCCGGCGTTGGAGGCGTACATGGCGATGAGGAACTCATAGGCGTCGCCGAAGGCGTCGATGGCGTTGTCCTGGTAGTTGCCCAGGCGCATCTCACCCACGCCGTCCATCAATTTGCGCAGGCGTTCGTTGCGCTTGGCCACGCTCTCGCCCAGCTGCAGGCCGTTCACGTCGAAGTCCGCGAAGAGGCCCTTGAAGTCCTCCTCGCTTTCCTGCCCCAGCGCCGAGCGCTCGATGGCGCGGAAGGCCGCGGAGAGGGTTTCGTTCAGGTTCTCGTCGCGCGCGGCGCGCTTGCGGACGTTGGCGAAGAGCTGGCTGGGGAGGATGAAGAAGCCCTTTTTGTTCACCAGGTGGGCGCGCGCCTGCTCGGAGACCGCCTCGTCCGGAAGCGCCGCGTAGTCAAAGGTCGTGTCCCCAATCTCCCGCTCGCACGCATTGGCGTAGGCGGTCAGGTTCTCGGAGATGTAGCGGTAGAAGAGCATCCCCAGCACATATTGCTTGAAGTCCCATCCCGCCACGGCGCCCCGCAAGGCGTCGGCGATGGACCAAATGGCGCGGTGCAGCTCCGCGCGCTCCTGTTCCTTGCGCGTATCCATATGCCGCAGTATAGCACAGCGGGGGCGGGGCGTGGTCAGGCGAGGAGGCTTTCGATCTCGTCCATGGTGAGGGAGGAGGCGATGGAGGCGTCGGAGGCGTTGACGGTGGCCTCGATGAGGGCCTGCTTCTTGCGCTGGAGCTCGAGCACTTTCTCCTCGACGGTGTCCTGGGCGATGAGCTTGATGGCCTGGACGGTCTTCCTTTGGCCGATGCGGTGGGCGCGGTCGGTGGCCTGCTCCTCGGCGGCGGGGTTCCACCAGGGGTCGAAGTGGACGACGGTGTCGGCACCGGTGAGGTTGAGCCCGGTGCCGCCGGCCTTGAGGGAGATGAGGAAGACGGGGATATTAGGGTTCTGGTTGAAGCGGACGCATTGGGCCATGCGGTCCTTGGTCGCGCCGTCGAGGTAGCAGTAGGCCAGCCCCTCGGCCTTGAGGCGCGCGGCGATGAGCCGGAGCATGGAGGTGAATTGGGAGAAGACGAGGAGGCGGTGGCCGGCGGGGATGGCCTCGCCCAGGAGCTCCATGAGGGCCTCGAGCTTGGCGGAGGGGGCCTCGCCGGGGCGCGGGGCGCGGTCTTTGACGAGGCGAAGGTCGCAGCAGACCTGCCGCAGGCGCATGAGGAGGGCGAGCACCTCGAACTTGGAGCGTTCAAAGCCTTTTTCGCGGACGAGGCCGCGCATCTTCGCGCGCAGGTCGTCGCGCAGCGTGTCGTAGAGGCGGCGCTGGTCGGGGGAGAGGGCGCAGTAGGTGACGGAGCGGATCTTGTCGGGGAGGTCGGCGGCGACGTCCCGCTTGACGCGGCGCAGCAGGAAGGGGTGCAGCTTCGCGCGGAGGCGGCGCTGGGCCTCCTCGGCGGCCTGCCCGCCCGCCGCCACGGGCTCCTCGTAGCGGATGCGGAAGTCGTCGTAGGGGCCGAGGTAGCGCGGCATGAGGAAGTCCATGATGGACCACAGGTCGGCGACGCCGTTCTCGATGGGGGTGCCCGAGAGGACGAGGCGGGTGTCGGCGACGAGCCGCTTGACGGCCACGGCGTTCTGCGTGCGCTGGTTCTTGATGGCTTGGGCCTCGTCGAGGACGACGGCGGACCAGCGGCAGGCGGCGTGGAACTCCGCGTCGCGCCGGATGAGCGCGTAGCTGGTGATAATCAGGTCGCTTTCCGGCACTTGGGCGAAGCGCGCCGCGCGGTCGGGCCCGGCCAGCACCAAGACCTTCACCCAAGGGGTGAACGTGGCCGCCTCGCGCCGCCAGTTCTCGACGAGCGAGGTGGGGCAGACGATGAGCGCGGGCGCGCGGCGCGCCTCCTCCCGGCAGCGGGGCAGGGAGAGCCACGTGAGGGTCTGGAGGGTCTTGCCCAGCCCCATCTCGTCGGCCAAAATGCCGCAGAAGCCGCATTCCTCCAGGAAGCGGAGCCAATAGACGCCCTCCTTCTGATAAGGGCGGAGCGTCCCCTCGAGGCGGCCGAGGGGGACGGGCTCGGGCCTGCGGCGGCGGTTCTGCCGCTCGGCGCGCGCCTTCCAGTCGGGCGAGGCCTCGAAGTCGATGCCCCCCAACTTCTCGAGCGCGGCCTGGACGAAGGGCGCGTGGACGGCCTCGACCCGCGCCCCGCCGGGCACGGCGCCCCGCCGCGCGTGGCAGGAGGCCAACGTCTCGCGCACGGCGCGCACGGCGCCGAGGTCCAGCAGCGCCACGCGGCCGTTCTTCTCGATGTAGGCGCGGCGCTCGCGGAGGGCGCGGGCCACGTCGTCGGGGGTGACGAGGAGGCCGCCGCGGGGGGCGACGTAGTCGGTGGTGACCTCGAAGGCCCCGTCCTTCCCGCCGCGCACGCGCACCGTGGGCACGACAAACTCGGCGCGCGCCAAGAACTCGGCGAGCGGCCCCTGCGCCTCCACCTCCCAGCCGTCGCGGCGGAGGGCGGCGACGTGCTCGCCCAGGAGGTTGCGCACGGCGTGCAGGCCGGCCACCGCGCCCAAATCGTCGCCGCGCAGGCCGGGGAAGCCCATGTCGCGGACGCGCCGGAGGGCGGCGGCCTCGGCCTCGCCGTTGCGCACCCGGCAGTGCCAGAAGTCGTCGGGGTCCGGCAGGGAGATGGGCCGATCGCCCCCGGCGGGCGCCCAGGTCTCGCCGTAGCCGGCGAAAAGCTTGGCGGCGACGGCGGCCTCGAAGCCGCGCAGCTCCAGACGGAAACGCGGCTCGGCGGGCGTGGCGGAGAAGAGGTCGGCCGAGACGCTCCGTTCGGCGTCCAAGGGCGCCCACGCGGCCAAGCGCGGCACCTCGCGCGTCAGGAAGTCGAGGGCGTTGGCGCGGGGGATGGCCTCGGCGCGCGCGTAGAGCGATTGGAGGGGGCCGGGGAGGACGTGGGCGAGGGGGCGGGCCACGCCGCCGCCGAACCAGAAGGCCGCGTGGCCCTCGGCCAAGACCGCGCCGCCGGGCGGGAGCGTCAGCGCGGCGCGCAGGCAGTCATGGTCGGGGTCGGCGGTGACGACCAGGGGCGTGGCGAGCGGCTCGGCGCGCACCTCCAGCCGGCGGCGCTCGGCGGCGAAGCCGACCCAGCTGGCGGCGGCGCAGCGCAGGAGCGCCAGGAAGTCGGCCCGCGTGAGCTCCAAGGTGTCGCCGAAGGGGCCGCCGGCGATGTCCTCCAGCACGCCGAGGAGGTTCTCGTCGCCCTCGGAGAAGGCGTAGGGGCCGGGCGGGAGCTCCTGCGGGCGCCACGGCCTGCCCTCCACGTAGAGGCGCACGCCCACGCGCACGCGGCCGGCGGCGAACTGCTTGGGCGCGTCGGCGGGGAGGAAGACGCGCGCCAGCGCGGGGCGTCCCCCGGGGGCACGCGCGATGAGCCCCTTGGCGGCGGCCAGGCGCGCGGCGTGGGCGCGGTCGCTCGCGGCGGCCTGGCGGCGCGCGTCGCTGCCGTGTCGGAGGGCCACGCCGAGGGCCACGGCGATGATGTGCTCGCAGAGCAGCCCGCGGTCGCGGTTGGTGGCGCAGGGGCAGCGGCCCTCCACGAGGCCGTTTTTGAGCATGGTGAAGGTGGCGAGGATGGGGGCGCCGCCGCTCATGACGTAGCCGCTGCCGGTGGGGTGGGCGAAGGTCAGGCGCGTCACCGCGCCCCGGCGCACCAATTCCTCGGCGCGGGCGGCGAGCCGAGGCCCGGCCCAGCGCTCGATCTCCAGTCGGGTGGGGGCGCGTTCCGCCGCGAAGAGGGTCTCCTCGGGCGTGTCGGCGGGATGGTCGTGGGCCCATTGCAGGCCGACGGCCACGGCGTGCCGGCAGACCTTGCCGGACTGCGCGTCCCCGCAGGGGCAGAGCACCTGCGCCGCCCTCCCGCCGCGCACGCGCACCCGTGCCACCAGCCGCGAGGCGCCCATCCGCACCGAGCCCGCCAACAGCTCCCCCTGCGCGCGCACGCCTTGGACGGCCCCCGCGGCCTGCAGGGCGAGCCCGGCCTCCAGCACGTCGGAGGGTGCCCAGGCCATCACTTGCTTCCGCGTCAGATCCATAAGGCGAAAAAGTCTAGCAGGCCCGCCCCCAAAACGCAACCGCACTATGTTGGTCGCGGTTGGCATTGTGGTTTTCGCCGTGGCAGGGTTTATGGGGGGAATGACGGCGTTGGCGTGTGCGCTGAGGCGGCGGTGCTATTCGGGGGGCGGTGAGCACGGCGGCCGGTGCGTACTGTTGTGTGCCGGGGGGCGAGGGCGGGGGATTGCCGTGGCGCGCGAGCCTTTTCGTTTGTTAGGCTTGAGGCGGACATCCGAAAGGAACACGGCAATGCAACTCTCGAGAAGACACTTCCTCCAGGCCGCGCTCGCGGCCGGGGCGTTCCCGTTGTTGGCGAAGGGGACGGGCGGCGCCAACCGCAAGATCAACATCGGCGTGATCGGCTATGGGCGCATCGCGCACACGATGGACGTGCCCGGCGTGCAGCGGTTCACCGACCGCTGCGTCATCACGACCGTCTGCGACTGCGACGCCCGCCGCGCGGCCTATGGCAAGAAGGTCATCGAGGAGCGGTACGCTAAGCAGGGCATCCGGCAGACGGTGAGGGCCTACGGCGATTATCGCGATTTGCTGGCGGATGGCGCGATCGACGCGGTGCTGATCTGCCTCCCCGACCATCAGCACGCGCTCGTCGCGGCGGACAGCCTGCTGGCCGGCAAGCACATCTTTTTGCAGAAGCCGTTCGCGCAGACCATCCAGGAGGGGCGCGTCATCGCCAACCTCGCGACGCTGAAGCGGCGCGTCGTCCAGGTCGGCGCGTGGCAGCGTTCGCTCCCGCAGTTCCGCAGGGTGGTGCAGCTGGTGCGCAACGGCCGCATCGGGCGGATCGCGCGCGTCGAGGTGGGCCTTGGGTGCGACAAGGCGGGCGGCTGCCGCACGCCGGAGCCGGTGCCCCCGACCTTCGATTATGACGTCTGGTGCGGCCCGACGGACCCGACGGCGCCGTATAACTGGACGCGCTGCCACAACCAGGACCTCCGGCGCATCGGGGACCGCCCGGGGTGGATCCAACTGGCGCCTTATGGCTGGGGCATGATCACGAATTGGGGCGCGCACCATCTCGACATCGCCGCGTGGGGGCTCAACCGCAACCCCACCTCCGTCTCGGGAACCTGCGCGTGGATGGATCTCTCGGGCACGAGGCTCTGGAACGTCCACACGACGTATGACCTGCACTACGACTGCGGCGGCACGGACGTCCACGTCTGCGACAAGTTCCAGATGGGCGTGAAGTTCGTCGGCGAGAAGGGCGATTGGCTGTGGTGCACGCGGGGCGCGGTGAAGGTGACGCCGAGCGACCCGGACCCGAAGGAGGCGCCGGGGCGGCTGGGGGCGCTCGCGGCCTCGAGGAACGCGCTCCTCGCCGACCTGCCCCCGGACGCGATCGCCGACGACGCCTTGGCGCACGGCGGCGAGCGCTTCCGCTCGACCTCCGACCATTTCCTCAACTGGCTTGAGGCGATCGCGCGGGAGGACCCGCAGTACACGGTCTGCGACGCGGAGGGCGCCCATCGCTCGACCTCCTTCTGCCTCCTCGGCCGCATGTGCATGGAGCGCGGCCGCGGCAAGGAGGGCGGCGCGACGCTGGCTTGGGACCCCGCGCGGGAGGTCACGGGCGACGCCGAGGCGGACAAGCTCCTCGCCCCGCTCGCGCGCGGCGATTATGACCTGCGCCGTTCCCTCGCCGGCACGGCGTATGCCTACGAGAAGATGATCAAGCCCATTCGCTGAGAGGAGGCCCGGACATGGATATGAAGAAGCTCATCGTCATGGGGTGTGCGCTGGCGGCGGCGGTCGCGCTGGCGGAGGTGCCGTACAAGCTCGGCGTGGCCGGCTACACGTTCCGCAAGAAGACGCTCGACGAGTCGCTGGAGATCATGCGGAGGGCGGACGTCCATTACCTTTGTGTGAAGGACTTCCACCTGCGGTACGACGCGGACGACGCGGCCATCCGGGCGTTCAAGGAGAAGTGCGCGGAATACGGCGTCGTTCCCTACGCCCTCGGCCCGCTCTACACGGGGAAGGTCTCCGAGCTGCGCCCCTACTTCGAGTTCGCCAAGCGCCTGGGCGTGAAGGTGGTGGTGGGCGTGCCGTTCGACCCGCCGGCGGGGAAGGGCAAGCACCGCACCTCCTCGCGCAGGCAGCTTGAGGAGATCGACAGGCTCGTGAAGGAGTTCGACATCCGCTACGCGATCCACAACCACGGCCCCTCGATGCCGGAGCTGTTCCCGGACGCGGCGCACGGCTGGGCGCTCATCAAGGACCTTGACCCGCGCGTGGGCTTCTGCCTGGACGTGGGCTGGGAGTACGCGAACGGCGCCGACCCGGTCGCGACGATCCGCAAGCATGGCGACCGCATCCACGACGTCCACATCAAGAACTTCGAGAAGGGCAAGCCCAACGGCCACGCGACCCCGCTGCCGCGCGGCAAGATCGACTACGTCGCCGTCTTCTCCGCGCTCGCCGAGGTGGGGTACACGGGCGTCTGCTCGCTGGAGTACGAGCGCGACTTCTCGGACAACCTCGCGCCCATCGCCGAGTCGATCGGCTACGCCCGCGGCGTGACGGACGCGCTCCGCGTCCCGGCGCGGATGCGGCCCGTCCCCGCCGGCGCCAACACGCTGACCGAGCAGGAGCGGGCCGAGGGCTACGAATTGCTCTTCGACGGCAAGACGCTGCCGGCGGACAAGTGGGTCGGCGTCAAGGACGAGTGGAAGCTCGAGGCCTTCCCCGCCCGCGGCTGGTTCGTGCAGGACGGCTGCCTCACCATGCGCCCGACGAGCGGCATCGCCGACGGCAAGTGGTTCCCCCTGCCGCCGGAGGACGCGCGCCTGGGCGGCGGCGGCGACATCGCCACGCGGAAGCTTTACCGCGACTTCGTCTTCAAGTTCGACTTCCGCCTGACGGAGGCCGCCAACTCCGGCGTCAAGTATTTCTACAACCCGGGCTGGCACAAGAACTCCTGCGAGGAGTATCAGATCCTCGACCCCGGGCACCCCGACGCGGCGAAGGGCAGGGACGGCAACCGCCGCATCGCCGCGCTTTACGACATCTTCCCGGCGCCCGGCGCGGACGCGGCCGCCAAGCCGCTCGGGCAGTGGAACAGCGGCATGATCGTCGCGAAGGGCAACCACGTCGAGCACTGGCTCAACGGCGTGAAGGTGCTGGAGTACGAGCGCGGCTCCAAGGCGTTCCGCGACGGCGTCGCCGCGTCGAAGTACCGCGCGTGGCAGGACGCCGGGCGCCTCTGGGGCGAGGCCGAGTCCGGGCGGCTGCTCCTCCAGGACCACGGCGACTCGACCGTCTCCTTCTGCAACCTCAAGGTCAAGGAGCTGTGAGGATGAACCGGCGCTCATTCCTGAAGTCGATGCTCGCGGCGGGCGCCGCGCCGCTGCTGCCCGGGTGCTTCTCGCACAAGGGCTATGTTGCCAACGGCAAGGTGCGCCTGGCGTTCGTCGGCGTCGGCCAGCAGGGCTGGTACGACATCCAGCAGTTCGGGCGCTTCCCGCAGTTCTTCGAGTGCGTGGCGCTGTGCGACACCGACATGGGGGCCCCGCACACCCTCAACGCCCTGCGGAAGTATCCGGACGTGCCGCGCTTCCAGGACTTCAGGCGGATGTTCGACCGGCTGGACGGCAAGATTGACGCCTGCCTCATCGCGGTGCCGGACCACACCCACTTCCCGATCGCGATGGACGCGATGCGCCGCGGCATCGCCGTCTATGTGGAGAAGCCGCTCGCGCACACCTATGAGGAGTGCGAGCTGCTCATGAGGGCCGCCGACAAGTATGGCGTCGTCACGCAGATGGGCAACCAGGGGCACTCCACCGTCAAGTACCACCAATTCAAGGCCTATGTCGAGACGGGGCTCGTCCACGACGTCGACAAGGTCGTCGCGCACATGAACTTCTCGCGCCGCTGGCACAAGTGGGGCGGCAAACTCACCGCCTTCCCCAAGGCGGAGAAGATCCCGGCGACGCTCGACTGGGACACTTGGCTCGGCGCCGCCGCGTTCCATGACTACAGCAAGGACTACGTCGGCGGCGAGTGGCGCGCCTGGTATGACTTCGGCAACGGCTGCATGGGCGATTGGGGCGCGCACCTCATCGACTGCGTCCACGAGTTCCTCCTCAAGGGTGACCTGCCCGACACCGTCGAGGTCCTCGGGCAGACCGGCTTCAACCGCTTCGTCTACCCGATGAGCTCCACGCTCCGCTTCCGCTTCGCGGCCAACCGTCTGCACGATGACTTCGTGCTCGACTGGTACGAGGGGGCGGACAACCTGCCGCCGCTGCCGGCGGGGTTCGTCTACGCGACGCCCGACGGCATCCCGAAGAACTCGGCGAACGACGGACAAGGGAAGGTCCGCCTCTACCCCGGCAAGGAGATGTACCAGCGCGACGGCACGATCTGGCAATCCCTCTCGCACAAGCACCCGCTCCACGTCGTGGGGGACTACCACCGCAAGCTGCCGGACTATCCCGCCGAGTTCTGCACCCACTACGAGGGCTTCCTCCGCGCCGTCCGCGGCGAGATGGAGACGCTCTCGCCGTTCAGGGTCGCCGCGCCCCTGTCGCAGCTCTTCACGCTCGCGTGCGTCGCGCAGCGCACCGGGCGCGGCTTCGCCTTCGACAAGGCGACGGGGACGATCCCCGGCGACGCCGAGGCGAACGCGCTCCTGCGCCAGCCGCCACGCAAGGGCTGGGAGGCGTTCTACAAGGTGTGAGGGGGCGGCCCGGCCCTCAGCCGAGGATGCGGCGGAGGGCCGGGTGGAGGCGCTCGAGCGCGGAGACCAGGGCCCAGGAGACGGCCAGGCCGATGACCGCGGAGCACGGCACCAGCGCGGGGATGGGCGGCGGCGGGGCCTGCGTCGCGCTGTACGCGCCCCCTCCCCGCCCGCGGGATTTTCGCGCCGGGCGCCCGCGCCGGGCGTATACTGGGGGCAGAAAGGAACACCACCGTGAACAAACGCCTGCTCCCCGCCGTGGCCGCCCTCTGCGTTGGCCTCCTCCTCACCTCCGGCTGCCTTTGCGCGCAGGGCGCCCCGGAGCCCATCCCCGTCAGCGCCGCCACCACGCCAAGCGAACGCCTGGGCGCGGGCTGGTGGAAGGCCCGTCTGGAGATGCAGGAGGCAAAGGCCAAGACCCAGCACGACACCGTCTTCATCGGCGACTCCATCACCCACAACTGGGACAACATCGCCCCGGATCTCCAGAAGCAATACTTCGGCGACGTCCTCAACCTCGGCATCAGCGGCGACAAGACCCAGGAGGTGCTCTGGCGCATCGCCCGCATCGACTGGAAGGTCGTCGCACCCAAGCGCATCATGCTCATGATCGGCACCAACAACTCCGGCCACGGCGCCGGCGAGAAGCCCGAGAACACCTTCAACGGCATCAAGGCCATCGTCCGTTACCTCCGCGCCGCCTGCCCGGAGGCCAAGATCACGCTCCTCAAGATCTTCCCGCGCGGCGCCAACGGCCAAGACCCCAAGCGCAAACTGAACGACGCCGTCAACGCCCGCCTCCCCGAGCTCGCCGACGAGGAGCACGTCTTCCTGCGCGACGTCGGCCCCTTCTACCTGATGCCCGACGGCGACACCCTCAACAAGGCGCTCCTCCCCGACCTCCTCCACCCCAACAAGGAAGGCCACCGCCTCTGGGCCGCCGCCATCTCCCGCGACTTCCTGCGCGACTACGAGTGAGCGCGCCGTTTTCGTTCGTCAAACAGGGGCCGGTTTGGTAGAATTGCGCCGTTTGTAACCGCAAGGAACCCCTGTTTGATGAACGCATCCCAACCCCCCGGAAGGAAAATCGCCAAGCCGCGCACGCAGCGCGCGCGCCGGGCCTTGGCGCCGAAACCCGAGCGTCAGACGCCCGCGGCCGGGCCCGCCCGTCAGGAGCCGCCGGCCGAGGCCGCCCCCGCCCCCGCGCCGCCCCCGCCCATGGCCGCCGGCGAGGCGGCCGTCCCGCCGCCCCCCGCGCCCGAGCCGCGCGCGCCCGCGCCCGTCCCTGACGCCCCCGCCCCCGCCGAGGGGCAGGCCGCCGCGCCGGACAGCGACCGCCGCGACGGCCGGGGCCGCCGCGAGGGGCAGGGCCGCCGCGAGGGCCGCCGCGACGAGCGCCCCCGCAACCCGCAGCCGGAGATGGGGCCGCCGACGCGCGGGCTGACGCTGCTGGGCGCGAAGACCACCGTCTACAGCGACCAGTACACGCCCGCCGTGCTGGAGGCGTTCGAGAACCGCCACCAGGAGAACGACTTCTTCGTGAAGTTCAACTGCCCGGAGTTCACCTCGCTGTGCCCCATCACGGGCCAGCCGGACTTCGCCACGCTGTACATCAGCTACGTCCCCGACCGCCGGATGGTGGAGAGCAAGAGCCTGAAGCTCTACCTCTTCGGCTTCCGCAACCACGGCGCCTTCCACGAGGACTGCGTGAACACCATCATGAAGGATCTGGTGCGCCTGCTGGCCCCGCGCTACATCGAGGTGTGGGGGAAGTTCCTGCCGCGCGGGGGGCTCTCCATCGACCCGTACGCCAACTACGGGCGGCCCTCGACGCGCTGGGAGGAGTTCGCGCGCCAGCGTCTGCTGATGCACGACCTGGCCCCCGAGCGCGTGGACAACCGCTGAGGCGCGCCATGGAACCGATCCTCGTCGTCTTTTCCGGCGGGCAGGACAGCACGACCTGCCTGATGAAGGCGCTCGCCGAGCGCGGGCCGGGGCTCGTGCACACCGTCACCTTCGCCTATGGCCAGCGGCACGCGCTGGAGGTGGAGCTGGCCGAGGCGATCGCCAAGGAGCAGGGCGTGGCCTCGCACAAGACCATCCGCGTGGATTGGTACCGCGACATCACGCGCAACGCCCTGATGGACAAGGGCACTCCCATCGCGTGGGAGCCCGGTGCCGCCACGCCCAACACCTTCGTGGAGGGGCGCAACGCCCTCTTCCTCCTCGCCGCCGCCATCTACGCCAAGGGCAAGGGCATCCGCGAGCTGATGATCGGCGTGAGCGAGGCCGACTACAGCGGCTACCCCGACTGCCGCGAGGCCTTCGTCAAATCCATGAACCAGACCCTCAACCTGGCGATGGGCTGCACGTTCGTCATCCACGCGCCGCTCCAGCACCTGACCAAGGCGCAGGAGTGGGCCTTGGCCGACGAGCTCGGCTGCCTGGACTACATCCGCGCGCGCACGCTCACCTGCTACGAGGGCATCCCCGGCGACGGCTGCGGCAAGTGCCCCTCCTGCAAGCTGCGCGCGGCGGGGCTCGAGGCGTACCTCCGCTTGAAAGGCGCGCGCGCATGAGGGCCTGGGCGTGGGTGCGCGCGGCGCTCGGCGCGGCGATGCTGTTGGCGGCGGCGCAGGGCGCCGCGCGCGAGGATCTGACTTTCCGCCGGGCGCAGCCCTCGCTGAACACGCTCGACCCGGCGCAGGGCAGCGACACGAGCGTGAACGGCGCGATGTCGCTCCTCTTCCAGCCCCTCCTGGAGTACGACTACGAGGCGCGCCCCTACAAACTCATCCCGGGCGCGGCCGAGGCGATGCCCGAGGTGAGCGCCGACGGCAGGGTCTACACCTTCCGTCTGCGCGAGGCGTGGTACGTGCCCGACCCGTGCTTCGGCGGCAAGCGCCGCCAGGTCAAGGCCCAGGACTTCGTCTTCGGCTGGAAGCGCCTGGCCGATCGCCAGGTGGGCGGCTCCGGCGAATGGCTCGTCGGCAACATCAAGGGCATGGAGGCCTTCGCCGAGGCCAGCTCCGGCGAGGCCCCCACCGACTATGCCCGGGAGGTGCCGGGCCTGCGGGCCTTGGACGACCGCACGCTCCGCGTGGAGCTGGTGCGCCCCAGCAACCAGTTCCTCTGGTTCCTGACCATGTGCTACATGGCCCCCGTCCCGCCCGAGGCGGTGGCCTATTATGGGCAGCGCGGCCTGGCGGACCACCCCGTCGGCGCGGGCCCCTACAAACTGCGCAGCTGGTGGCGCGGCTACGAGATGGTCTTCGACCGCAACCCCGAGTGGCACGGCTGGGCCGGGCTCGACCCCGACGCCGAGGAAGTCCCCTTCGAGACGATCCGCTACCTGATCGTCAAGGACGCCTCGACCCAGTGGCTCATGCTCCTCACCGGGCAGCTCGACTTCCTGGAGCAGATCGACCGCAACAACATGGAGATCGCCATCGACCCCCAGATGGGCCTCTCCCCCGAGCTCAAGCGGCGCGGCATCAACCTCTTCACCTCCCCCACGCTCAAGGTCTACTACCTGGGCGTCAACCTCGACGACCCCGTCCTGGGCCCCAACAAGAAGCTGCGCCAGGCCCTCAACGCCGCCTTCGACACCGTCCGCTGGGAGGCCTACTACCGCGGCCGCGTCCGCGCCCTCAACACGGTCGCGCCCAGCCATCTGCGGGACGCGCGCCAAGCGCCCTTCCCCTACGCCTTCGACCTCGCCAAGGCCCGCCGCCTGCTCGCCGAGGCCGGCTACCCCGGCGGCATCGACCCCAAGACCGGCAACCCGCTGACCCTCACCGTCGAGGTCGGCAACGCCACCCAGGACACCACCGAGTCAATGGAGCTCGTGGCCTCCTTCTTCGCCGCCATCGGCGTGAAGCTGGAGCTCTCCGTGAACACATGGCAGGCGCTCCTCGAGAAGATCCGCCTCCGGCGCGCCCAGCTCTTCCTCATGGGCTGGGTGGGCGACTACCCGGATCTCGAGACCTTCATGCAGCTCTTCATCTCCCGCAACCAGTCGCCCGGCCCGAACCGCTCCAACTACGTCAACGCCGAGGTCGACCGCCTCTACGACATCGCCGTCGCCTCCAAGGACCCCGAGGAGATCGCCCGCTGCTGGGCCCGCATCCAGGAGATCGTCTTGGAGGACTGCCCATGGGTGCTCCTCCACTACCAGCTCGACTTCTCCCTCGTCAGCGGCCGCGTCCGCAACTACCGCCCCCACAACTTCCCCTACGGCATGGAAAAGCACTACCGCGTCCGCCGCGCCGCCCCCGCCGCCAAGTGACGGCGCCGGCGCGGTGCGTCCCGCCGTCGGCACGGCGCGGGGGCCGCGTATGCTAGAGTGGGGGGCATGAAGACCGCGACATCCCTGCTGTGCGCCGCAGTTTCCCTGTTCAGCGCCACCGTTTCGTCCGCCCCGCTCTCGCCCGAGGCCCGGGCGGACGGCACCTTCGCCCGCTGCGTCGCGGAGGGGGACGCCGAGGTGCCCTTCGCGGAGGGCGAATGGGCGGGGCCGGCCCTCCTGGCGCAGGAGCGGCTGGGCGCCAAGCCGACCCGGACGCCGCCGGAGGGCGTGGCGTGGGAGCTGACGCACGCGGTCGAGGGGGAGTCGCTCGTCCTGCGCGCCCGCGTCGTCAACCGCCGCGCCGAGGCGTGGCGGCCGCTGCGGCTGGCGCTCCGCGTGGGGGTGGATTGCTGGATGGCCTCTTGGCCGCAATGGCGCGCGCGCTTCATGCCCACCTTCCTGCGGAGCGAGCGCACCCATTTCTACGGCTACGCCCAGAGCCCCGAGGGCCTGCTGCTCGGCGTGGCCTCGCCCGACCCCGTGGCCTCGTGGACGCTCCTGTTCAACGGCCGGGGCCATCGGATCCGCACGTTCGACCTCGACCTCCTTTCCTCCGCCCCGCAGCCGCCCCACCACCCGCCGCCGTCCGCCGCGCCGCGCGGGATCTGGCCGCCCGCCTGGACGACATCGAGACCGAGGGCGAGCAGACCTTCGAGGACGGCATGATCTCCTGCGCCCTGCTGCAGCTGACCCTCTGCGCCCACCAGATCGGCGCGCCCGACGAGGCGGCGTCCTGGCGCGCCGCCGCCGAGAAGCTCTGGGCGCTCCACCGCTGCCTCACCCTCTCCGAGACGCCCGACGCCCGCGCCGCCGGCGCCACCCTCCGCTGGTGGGAGACGCAGTACACCGTCTGCCTCATGGCCAATTGCCTCAACACCCCCTGCGGCTGGACGGCCTGGAAGCTCTACGGCAATCTCTACCTCTATCTCCTCACCGGCCGCGAGGCGTGCCTCACGCAATACTTCGACGGCCTCGGCGCCTGCCTCCAGCTCTTCGACCATGCCACGGGCCGTCTGCGCTGGGGCTTCACGCCCTCCCCCGCCATCCACGCCCGCTACGCGGCCAAGGCCCCCGACGGCGCCCCGCGCGAGTTCGTCTGGAAGGAGGGCTGGTTCGGCGAATGCTACATCGAGCCCATCAGCGATTGGAACCGCGACGACCCCATCTGGCGCAAGAAGTGGGGCATCGACAACTTCGTCCACGAGATCGTCAAATGCCTCGCCGAGGGCGCCTATCTCACCGCCTTCGTCCACCAGCGCGACGACGGCTCGCTGCTGTGCTACGGCGCCGAGGCCCGCGCGGACGCGGCGGGGCTCGCCGTCTCGCCCCTGCCCGACGCCGACCGCCCCACGCGCCTGGTGCTCCGCCTGGCCCGCCCCGCGGCGGTGCGCTGGGAGGGGCGTTCGCGCACGCTCCCCGCCGGGCTTCACGTCCTCGGCGAGCCTTACCCGTGGATGCGCCCCGGCGCGGATTGATTTTCGGCGTGGGATGTGGGATAATGCCCCTTATTTAGGTGGTATAACAGGCCGCCAAGCTTATATAAGAAAGGAACAGTCATGGCCATTCGCGCAATGATATTCATCGATGGGTGCTGGCTTTACAAGGGTCGGCAGGCGCTTTTCGACAAACTCGGCGAAAAGGGCTTCGAGATCGACTACAAGCGGATCCCCGACATCATCGCCCAAGCCCTCGCCGAGATCAGCGGGCAGGAGGTGGACATCGTCCGCACGTGCTACTACGGCACCATCCCCGTCAACAAGGTGGGCTACAACCCCGTCAAGCAGAAGGTCTTCTACGATTTCCTCGGCGAGGCCTGCGGCTACGAGATGGACATCACCGAGATCGACTTCCGCAAAGAGCCCTCCGCCTCCCCCGACGGCAAGTGGGTGAACGCCAACCTCGCCTCGGAGATGACCTACCTGGCCACCGTCCCGGGCGCCTACGACGTGGCCGTCCTCGTCGGCGGCGACGCGGACTACGTCCCCGTCCTCCGTCGCGTCCGCCGGCTCGGCAAGCGCGTCCAGCTGGTGGCCATGAACCCCGTGCGCGGCCACGCCATCTCCCACAAGACGCTGCTCACCGCCTCGGGCTGCTTCGACTTCCCCCACCTCTTCATGGACGAGCACGCCGCCGAGTTCCGCCTCCGCCGCGAGACCCAGCGCCGCGTCTGCATGAACTGCGGCAAGGAGGAGGAGACCACCTGGGGCGGCGAGGAGTTCTACTGCGCCGAATGCCGTGCCAAGCGCGCCCGCCGCGTCCGCGTCTGCGACAACTGCGGCAAGGAGGAGGAGACGACCTGGGACAAGGACTTCTTCTACTGCTCCGACTGCCGCGCCAAGTACCGCGCCTCCGAGGCCGCCAAGGCCAAGGACGCCGGCGCCGCCGCCAAGGCCGAGCCCGTCTCCGTGGCCATCGAGGGCGAGGGCACGCCCACGCTCCGCGTCTCCCTGGCCCCGACGGAAAAGCCCGCCCCGCGCCCCCGCGCCCGCCGCACGGCCCCCGCCGCCGCCGAGTGAGCGCCCCCGCGGCACGGAACGCGACGCCCCGCCCCCGGCGGGGCGTCTTCGTTTGCGCGGCAGGATCGTCCGCATACCGAAGGACGCGCCCGCGCCCGTCCCGCGCCGCCGCGCCGCCTTTCCCTCCCACGCTTGTTATACTGGGGGCGTTTCGGAACCCCAACAGGGAGGCAAACGGATGAAGACGGTAATGACGGCAATGGCGGGCATGGTCGCGGCGTGCGTGTGGGCGGCGCCGCCCACGATCGATTTGGCGGGGGCGTGGCAGGTGCGCCTGGGCGAGGCCGCGCCCGTCCCGATCGCCCTGCCCGGGACGTTGGGCGGCGCGCGGCTGGGGCCCGAGGCGAAGGCCCCCCGCGTCAACGTGCTCACCCCGCGCCACCAATACGTCGGCCCGGCCACCTACACGCGCACCTTCGTCGTGGGCGAGGGCGCCGAGGGGGACTATGAGCTCTTCCTCGAGCGCGTCCTCTGGAAGAGCACGGCCCTGCTGGACGGCAAGCCGCTGGGCTCCCGCGATTCGCTCGTCGCCCCGCACGTCTATCCGATCCCGGCGGGGCTGCTCACGCCGGGCGCGCACACCCTCTCCGTGACCGTCGACAACAGCCGAATCCTCCCCATCGGCGAGGAGGGGCACAACTACGGCGACTCCATGCAGACGCGCTGGAACGGCGTCATCGGCGCGCTGGCGATCCGCCCCGTCAATCCCCTGCGGCAGGCGCGCGTCTTCGCGCCGTTGGGCGACGTCGTCGTCGTCCGCCTCCCCGAGGGCGTCCCCCCCGCCGAGGTCACGGCCGCCGTCGAGGGCGTCGCCGCCGAGCGCCTGGCCGACGAGGCCGCCGCCCTGCGCCTCCGCGTCCCCGGCGCCCGCCCGTGGGAGTTGCACGACCCGCAGCTCTACACCCTGACCCTGACGTGGAAGGGGCTGTCGCACACCCTCCGCTTCGGCTTCCGCACCGTCGCCGCCGAGGGCCATCAACTTCTTCTGAACGGCCGGCCGCTCTTCATCCGCGGCAACCTCGACTGCTGCAACTTCCCGCTCACCGGCCATCCCCCCACCGACAAAGGCTCCTGGCTGGCCATCCTCGGCACGCTCAAGGCCCAGGGCGTCAACGAGGCCCGCTTCCATTCGTGGACGCCCCCGCAGGCCGCCTTCGACGCCGCCGACGAGCTCGGCATCCTCGTCGCGCCGGAGATCCTCTGGATCGACGGCTGGATGGCCAGCCGTTATCCGGGCACCAAGGGCCTCGGCAAGGGCGCGCCCGAGGTGGACGCCTGGGTCCGGGCCGAGCTCTTCCGCGTCCTCGACGCCTACGGCAACGCCCCCTCCTTCTTCTCCCTCACCGTCGGCAACGAGCTCGGCGGCTCCGACTACGCCCTGATGGCGCGCTGGCTCGAGGCGTGCCGCGCCCACGACGGCCGCCACCTCTACTCCGCCTCCACCGCCCGCACCGTCTCGGAGGCCGACGACTTCGTGGTGACGCACCATTACCCCGGCGTCGGCGCCGTCCGCGGCCGCCTGCGCGAGGGCACCGACTGGGACTACGAGGACGTCTATTCCAAGACCGCCCTCCCCACCGTCGCCCACGAGATCGGCCAGTGGCCCGTCTTCCCCCTCTACGCCCACGAGCTCCCCAAGTACGAGGGCCTCCTCCGCCCCTGGAACCTCGAGACCCTCCGCGACCGCGCCGCCGAGGCGGGCGTCCTCCGCTTCAACGAGGCCTTCTCCCGCGCCTCGCTCATGACCAACCGCCTCATGTACAAGGACGAGATCGAGAGCTTCCTGCGCACCCCCTCCTGCGCCGGGCTTCAGCTCCTGAGCGTGCAGGACTATTCCGGCCAGGGCGAGGCCCTCGTCGGCTGGCTCGACGCCTTCTACGACCCCAAGCCCGGCCTGGAGCGCGCCCAGCCCGTCGCCGACTACTTCGCGTCCGTCGCCCACCTCGCCCGCTTCCCCAAGTATGTCTGGCGCGCCGACGAGACGCTCACCGTCGCCCTCGTCGTCCGCAACAACGGCCCGGAGCCCCTGCGCGGGGAGATTCCGTGGTCCGTCCCCGCCCTCGGCGCCGCCGGGCTTTGCCGCGCGGAGGTGCCCGTCGGCGCCGTCCGCGAGGTCGGCCGCGTCGCCCTCCCCCTCGCCGGCGCCAAGGCCCCCGCCCGGATCGAGCTCCGCTTCGGGCGCAACCGCTGGCCGCTCTGGGTCTATCCCGCGCGCATCTCCGAGGCCGTCCCCGAGGGCGTCCTGGTCACCGACGACCTCGCCGCGGCCAAGGCCGCCCTCGCCGAAGGCGGCCGCGTCCTCCTCAAGGCGCGCGACTTCATCCATCCCGAGCGGACCGTCTCCCCCGGCTTCCGCCCGGTCTACTGGAGCGGCGCCTGGTTCTCCGGCCAGACCAACGCCACGCTCGGCATGGCCGTCCGGGCCGACAGCCCCGCCTTCGCCGCCTTCCCCACCGACGATTGGCAGGATTGGCAATGGCGCCGCCTCGTCGAGGGCTCCACCGCCTTCCGCATCCAGGGCGCCGCGCCGGACTTCGTCCCCTTGGCCATGCCCGTGCCCGACTTCCACCACCCCGCCCTGCTGGCGACGCTCTTCGAGACCGCCGTCGGCCCCGGCAGGCTCCTCGTCTGCGGGTTCGACCTCGACGCCGCGCTCCCCGAGGCCCGCCAGCTCCGTCGCTCCCTCCTCGACTACATGGCCTCCCCCGCCTTCGCGCCCAAGGCCGCCTTCGCCGACGACAAGACCCTCTGGGCGCACTTCTACTCCCTTCGCGACGAGGCCAAGCCCCGCCCCGCCGCCTACCGCGACGCCCCCGTCTACGTCGAGTGCGCCGCCTTCCTCGCCCGCAAGAACCGCGCCATGCCCTGGAAGGCCAAGGACGACCGCGCCGAGCTGGCCAAGGGCGCCTACGCCATCGCCGGGGACGGCCTCTGCGCCTGGTCCGACGCCGACGGCGCCTACTGGGTCGGCGACGCCCTCACCATCACCCTCACCGGCCTCGACCCCGTCGTCGGCACGCTCCTCGTCCGCTTCCGCGACCCCAACAACAACGGCCGCACCGCCGAGGGCGCGCTGGAGGGCCGCCCCTTCCAGGTCCCCGCCCACGCCAAGGGCGAAGGGAACCCCACCGGCGAACGCTGGCTCCGTCTGCCCGTCCAGCGCGAGGACTTCCTCGACGGCGCGCTCACCCTCGCCATCCGCCGCCTCACCGGCCCCAACTTCATGATCGACCGCCTCATCCTCCTGCCCGAGCGCTGAGGGGCCCGCGCCTCCCTGACGGAAAGGTAACGGGAAACTCACGTGCCTTTCCGGCGGCCGCGGCGTATCATAAAAGCTCATTCTCCAACCCAAACAAGGAAATGAGCATGAACCGTCTGTCCGCTGTTTGCGCCGCCGCGCTGCTTGCCGGCGCCGCCTCCGCCGCATCCCTCGCGTGGAACGAGGATTACGCCGTCGGAACCTATGTGGAGCTCTCCGCCTCGGCGGATTTCTCCGTCGTGGCCACCTTCACCCCGGGAACGAACGACAACACCTGGCGCAATCTGCTCTGCGTCGGCGCCTACGACGAGGGCCGCTACAGCGTGGGGCACGACGTGCTGCGCATCCAGCAGCGCCCCTCTGAAGAGGGCTACAGCCTTTATGGCAACGTCAGCATGGGGGAGGGGACGCAGGCGAGCGCGCGGGTCGATTACACTGCCAACACCCTCCGCTTCATCGTCACCCGCCAAGGCGACGCGGTCACCGTCTACGTCGGCCCCGAGGCGACCCCCACGCTCACCTTCACGATCGCCGACGACTTCGTCGGCGCGGACGCCTTCCGCCTCTATTGGGGCATGACCGGCGACGGCGACACGGGCACCGCGCCCGTCGCGGGGACCGTCGGCGCCGTCGGGGTCTATGACGGCGTGCTGACGGCCGACGAGATCGCCCGCCTCGCCGACCCCTCGACCCCGCCCGACGCCATCCCCGAGCCGACGGCCCTGGCGCTGCTCGCCCTCGGCGCCGCGGGCCTCGCCCTCCGCCGCCGCGCGGCGTGAGTTTCAGGAGACATGGGGAGGGCGCCTGCCCGCCCTCCCCCGCCCCCGACCGAAAGGCCGGGGGTTTTTTCGTGTCCGCCGGGGCGTCCGGGATGTCCGGGGCCGGGAACCCAGTCGCGGGGCGGGTCGTCGGGGGCCCGCCGGGCAAACGCGTCCGCAGGCGCGCAAGGGTGCTCCCGGGCGCGGTGCCCGGCGGGCGAACCAAGAAAGGAAAACCGACATGTCCAACATGCTGACCGAAAACCAGGAGGGCGACCTCCGCAACGTCAACTACCGCGTGGTCGAGAACGCCGCGGCCTCGCGGAGCAAGGGCCAGGCCGTCTATTCCGGCCAGGTGCAGGTGAAGGAGACCTATGGCTTGGCCGACGTGGCCCGCCGGATGGTCGCCGAAGGCTGCGCGGTCAAGGAGTCGACCGTGCGCCTGGTGCTCTCGGACTTCGCGGAGATGGTGGCCGAGCTGGTCTCCGAGGGCCGCGCGGTGAACATCAGCGGGCTGGTGCGCTTCGCGCCGTCGGTCCGGGGCGTCTTCGAGAACGCCGAGGCGCCGTGGGATCCCGCCCAGCACAAGGTGGTGGTCAACGCCACGGTGGGCGCGCGCCTGCGCACGGCCGCCGCGGAAAGCCCCGTCTGCCGCGTCGGCGAGGTGATCATGCCGAAGTTGGAGGAGGTCATCGACCTGGTCTCGCTCCAGCCCAACGTGATCTCCAGCGAGAGCCCGTTCGTGGTCATGGGCGAGCACCTCACGTGGGATCCCGAGAAGGAGGACGAGGGCTTCTTCCTCAACCTCATGGGCGTCGAGACCCACTGCTCGGCCATCTCCGACGGCACGAACCCCAAGCGCGCCATCGTCAGCGCCACCCAGGTCTTCCTCTCCTCCGGGCAGAAGCTGGAACTCTTCTTCCGCACCCGCCTCGACGGCGTGAACATGCGGATGGTGAAGTTCCCCCACGAGCTGACGACCCTCGCGGAGGAGGACGCGGAGGCGGGCACGGAATCCGAGCCCTGACCCCAGCCCCGGCCCGCCGCGCGGTGGGCCGGGGCCCCTCGCCCCAACGGTTCCCGCGTCCCGACATGACGCGCGGCCCCGCGCCGCCGCCCCCACCGATTGCAGAAAGGAGGACGCATGGAACACCCGTTGATTGGCGTGCTGCTGGAGGCTCTGCGGAGCCTGCTGCGCGGCCTGCTCGGCCTTTTGGGCTGAGCGGCCGCACCCGGGGCGGAAGCCCCGCCCCGGGCCTTCGATTGTCTGCCGCCCACCCAAACGAAAGGTCTCCCCATGACTTCCCATCCCCCATCCATCCTTTGCGCGCTCTCCCTGCCGGAGGGGCGTTTCTGGCGCGGCGCGCCCGGCGGCCTGCTGCTGCTGCGCACCGACGCGCTCCCGCGCGGGGCCGGGCCCGTGCGCGTCGTCCTGCGCGTGGCCCTCGGCGCGCGCCGAGGGCGCTGGACGCTGCGTCCGTCGCAGGTGGACGAGGAAGGGCTGGTGCTGGTGCGCCTGCCGCGCGCCCTGCCGCGTGCCCTGCTTTCCCTCCGCCTTTGCGTGGGCGGCCGCGCGAGCCCGGCGCGCCTGCTGCTGGCGGAGTGAACGCGCCGCGCCTGCCCGGGCGGCGGCTCTCCCGTGCCGTCCGCGGGCACGCGCGGCCGCCATCCGGGCCAAGATCCGCGCGGGCGTTTTTTTTTGCTTGCGCGGCGGGGAGGGGTGTGCTATAGTATGCGCACTTTCCTCTTTTGGGGCGGTAGCTCAGTTGGTAGAGCATCACGTTCGCAACGTGGGGGTCAGGGGTTCGAATCCCCTTCGCTCCACCATCCTTCAGGGATGTCCCCATCATCAGGCCGAGGCGTTTCGCTTCGGCCTTTTGGTTTGTGATTTATGGCGTGGGCGGTTCGCGACAAAGTGGTTGAAGTGTTCACCTGATGGGTGTATACTAAGGTCAAAGTGAGGATGAGGTTGGTGAAAGGTTTGGCATGAAGACGTGGCTGTGCATGTTGTCGCGGGGCGACGCGGCGGGGCCGGCGTATTACGACCTTTACCCGGGGGATGGCTCGGTGTGGCGGTTTTATGCCACGGACGTGACGGGGCGTCTGGGGGAGTTGGTGTCGCACACGGACGCGTGGGGGCGGGATTCGCGGGAGTTGCTGGCGACGTTGCAGAAGGGTCAGGGGCAGCCGCGGGCGTATGTGTATGCCTTCGTGAACGGGGATTGGGGGCTGAGGACGCCGGAGGGGTTGGAGAAGAC
>CALXSF010000013.1 GCA_944391055.1 uncultured Kiritimatiellota bacterium
GGAGAGTAGCACGCCGCCGGGACTTCCCCGAGGGGCCGCGAGCATCCGCTCGCGGCCCCTCCTTTTTTTTTCGCCCCCCAACGCCCCCGGGCCCCAGTTGCCCCGCCCCGCCTCAACGCGGCGCCCGCCCCCCGAGACCCGACCGGACGCCACGGCGAAAGCACGCCGCCGCGCCCCCCAGAACTCGCCCCCCCCCACGCCAGCCAAACCCCGGACTCAAGCGCGGGCGAAAGCGGGCGAAAGCAAAGCCCCCCGCACCCCCCAACACCAGCCAAACCCGCAACGACAACGCCCGACCTAGACCCATTTGATGAGGTTGAGGGAGATAATCTTGTCTATTGATGTGTGGGAGTTACCATATTGCTTGATGAGAGGGGCGATATAATGGGAGCGTCGCAGGAATGTGGGTGTGAGCGGTTCAGGGGCGGGAGTCGTCGTCGGGGTTTTGGGGTGGCGTGTCTTCGGGGCAGGGGTCGGGGACGCCGAGGGAGGCGAGGTAGGCGTGGCCCCAGTCGTTCATCGCGTTGACGATCGGAACCAGAGTGCGCCCCAGCGGCGTGAGAGTGTATTCGGTCTTTGGGGGGACGACGGGGTAGAGGCGGCGGCTGACGAGGCCGTCGGCCACCAGCTCGCGCAGCTGCTGGGCCAGCATCTTCGGCGTGGCGTGGGGGACGGCGTCGCGCAGCGCGCCGTAGCGGAGCGTCCCGCCGACGTTCAGGTGCCAAAGAATGATGGCCTTGTATTTGCCGCCGAAGACCGACAGGGTGGCCTCCACCGCGCAGCGGAAGGTCTGTGCCTTGCTTTTGGTCATGATTCGCCTCCGTTTCCTGATGGTTGGTATGTTACCAAAAGGAAAGTATCTGACAAAAAGGTGCGTTCTTCCCGAAGGCGGCGCCGTGTGTTACGATTGGGGCGTTTTCAAGAAAGGAGAGAACCATGCCCAAAACCATCCTGATCCTCAACGGCTCCCCGCGCCCCAACGGCAACACGGCCGCGCTCATCGACGCCTTCGCCGAGGGGGCGCGCGCCGCCGGCCACACGGTGCTGCGCCACGATTTGCGCGCGCTGGAGATCCACCCTTGCTTGGGCTGCCTCGGCGGCGGCAAGGACCCGGCCCATCCGTGCGTCCAGCGTGACGGCATGGATCGGATCTACCCCGATTACCGTGCCGCCGACGTGGTGGCCTTTGCCTCGCCGATGTATTACTGGGCCGTCTCCGGGCAACTGAAATGCGCGCTGGACCGCCTCTTCGCCGTCACGGAGAGCGACGGGGGCACGCCCAGGAAGGAGACGGTCGTGCTGATGGCCGCGGAGGGCGACACCCCGGAGAACTACGCGCCGGTCCGCCAATGGTACGAGGCGCTTTGCGCCGAGTTGTCGTGGACGGATCGCGGGCAGGTGGTCGCCGGCGGCGTGCTGAAGGTCGGCGACATCGCCGGGCACCCTGCGTTGGCCAAGGCGCGCGCCCTTGGCGCCTCGCTCTGACCGCGCCCGAGGACAGGACGCCCCAGCCTCGCGACGGAGGCTGGGGCGTCTTTTTTTGCCTAGGCGGCCGACGGCTCAGCGGAGCTGGAGGGCCATGGCGATTTCGGGGCAGGTGAAGGGGTTGGTGTGCTTGGTGCAGTAGACGCAGCCGCGGTAGATCTTGTGGATGATGGCGGTCTTGGGGACTTCCTTGAAGCCGAGTTTGCCGAAGAAGCCGGGCTCGAAGGTCAGCACCAGGGCTTGGGCGGGCTTGAAGCCGTCGATGCGCTGGAGCACGAAGCGCACGAGGCGCGTGCCGATGCCTTGGCCGCGGAAGGCTTGGCTGACGGCGACGGATTGGAGTTCGACGGTGGCGCCCTCGGGGCAGCCGATCTCGGGGAGGATCTGCCAGGCGGCGCAGGCGGCGAGCTCGCGCCCGCGGACGGCGACGGTGAAGCGGTCGATGTTCTCGACGATGTTGTTGACGGGGCGGAGGATGAGCTCGTGCGGGTAACTTTGGATGAGCCGGTGGATGGCGAAGACGTCCTGGAGGGTGGCGCGGCGGATGACGATGTCCTCTTCCATGTTCACTCCCTTTAGGCTTGAGCGAAGGCGTCGATTTTGTCGGAGGCGCCGCAGATGAGCAGGTGGTCGTCGGCGCGGATGGGGGTGTCGGCGTGGGGGATGAGGAGACGGCGCGGGGCGGCGGGGTCGGCGTCGTCGAGGCGGCGGATGGCCAGGACGGTGATGTCGTAGGCCTTGCGGACGTCGGCCTCGGCGAGGGTCTTGTCGGCGAGGGCCTCGGGGGCGGGGATCTCGGCGGCGCAGAGGCCGTCGGCGATCTCGAAGAGGTCCACCTGGCTGACGGTGAGGAGGCTGCGGGCGAGGCGTTGGGCGCGGTCGCGGTTGGGGAAGATGACGACGTCCGCGCCGACGCGGCGGAGGATGCGGCCGTGGGCGTCGGTGGAGGCCTTGGCGACGACGGTCCGGACGCCGAGATCCTTGCAGTTGACGGTGGCCATGATGGAGCCCTCGACGTTCTCGCCGATGGCGACGACGACGGTGTCGCAGAGGGCGAACCCGGCTTCCTCGAGCGCGTGGATGTTGGTGGCGTCGCCCTCGATGGCCTTGGTGACGTATTCCGAGAGCTCCTGGATCTTGCGGCGGTCGGTGTCCATCAACACGACCTCCGCCCCCTGCGCGGCCAGCGCCTGCACAAGCGCCTCGCCGAACCTCCCGGAGCCAATGATGCCGATACGCTTTGTCATGGTGCCCCTTATTCTAACACATCAGCGACGCGCGTTCGTGACGGGGAAGCCGAGGGCGCGGAACTTCGCGGCGAGGGTGGGGGAGGCGTGGCGGAGGCGGAGCCTCGTGGCGGGGAAGAGGCGGCGGTGGGGGTAGTCGCGGCGGAGGGCGTCGAAGCGGGCGCGGCGCTCGTCGGGGCGGTCGGAATAGGCGGCGCGGAAGCGCGCGGTGTCGCCCTCGATGTCGCAGGCGGCGCGGACGGCGGCGCGGAGGGCCTGTGCGTCGGAAAGCCCGGCGCAGTCGAGGCTCAGCGCCCGCGTCGGCGCGGGGGGGAAGCGGGGGGTGGGGCCGGGGTCGGCGCCGAGGAAGTCGCAGGCGGCCTGGTAGACGGCGAGGGTGCCGTTGGCCCGGCCCTCGAAGGCGTGCCCGGCGACGTGGGGGGTGGCGAGGGCGGCGAGGCGGGCGAGCTCCGGCAGGTAGTCGGGCTCGCCCTCCCAGCAGTCGAAGGCGGCGTCGGAAAGGAGCCCGGCCTCGAGCATGGTCGCCACGAGCGCGTCGTCGCAGACGGGGCCGCGGGCGAAGTTGAGGAGGACGGCGCCGGGCTTGAAGCGCCGCGCGACGGGGCCGGCGATGAGCCCGCGCGTGCGGTAGGGGCCGTCTTCGTTGAGCGGCACGTGGAGGGTGACGGCGTCGGCCTCCGGGAGGAGGGCTTCGAGGGGGACGAAGCCGCGGGCGCGGAAGTCGCCGTCGTCCTTGCGCGGCGGGTCGCAGCAAAGGGTCTTCATGCCGAGGGCCTCCTCGGCGAAACGTTTGACGACGGACCCGACGTGCCCGACGCCGACGATGCCGAGCGTGGCGCCGGCCCAGTCGCGGCCCTGCCGCTCGCCGATGGCGAGGAGGGCGGCGACGACGTAGTCCGCGACGCTCTCGGCGTTGCAGCCGGGCGCGGTGGCCACTTGGATGCCGAGCGCGCGGAGGGCGGGGAAGTCGATGTGGTCGGTGCCGGCGACGCCGCTGCCGACGAAGCGCACGGGCGTGCCCTCGAGGAGGGGGGCGCCGAGGCGGCAGGTGGAGCGGACGAAGAGGAGGTCGCAGTCGGCCAAATCCGCGCGGGTGAGCGCGCGCCCGTCGATGGCGCGGGCGCGGCCGAGGCGGGGGAAGAGCCTGGGGCCGAGGGCGAGGTTGCGGTCGTAAAGGATGCGGAGGGGGGCGCTCACAGGAGGTCTCGGAGTTGCTGGGGGGTGAGGGTGTAGCATTTGCCGCACATGTGGCAGAAGATGTCGATGGCCTTGCCCTCGGCGGCCATCGCCTGGCGCTCGGCGAGGGGGAGGGCGCGGAGCATCCGGAGCACCTTCCGGGCGTCGCACCCGCAGGCGAAGCGGACGGGGTCGGTCCGGAGGATGCGGGGCGCGCCGAGGCCCAGGTGCTCGGCCAAGGCGCCCAGGTCGGCGCCGGCGTCGAGGAGATCCTGCACGGAGCCGTCGTCGAACCGGTCGCCGACGCGGTCGTAGGTGGCGTCGGCGGCCTCGGGGGCGAACTCGCAGAGGAGCGCGTGCGCGCATTCGACGTAGCCGGCCTTGCTGGCGGCGGCGAGCTGGACGAGCGCCTGGCGGCCAAGGGGCTCGCAGAAGTAGTGCTCGATGAGGTCGGTGACGGTGAGGCGGTCCGGGAAGGCGACGTCGAAGAGCGTCTCGTCGTGGCGGCCGTCGGGCCAGGCGCGGACGACGGAGCAGTGCGCGGAGCGGCCGATGGCGCGGTCGAAGAGCGTCTCGTCGGGGTCCTCGGAGTCGTCGAGGTCCGGGAGGGTCTTTTGGTGGGTGTAGCCGCGGATGGCGTAGCCGTGGGCGCATTCGAGGAGCGCGCCGCCGAGGGCGCCCTGCGGGAGGCGCACGCGCAGGGCGATGGTCTGGCCGGGCGCGTCGAGCTGCGTGCCCAGGAGCGCCGCGCCGCCGACGAGGTCGGCCTGGACGAGCCCGGCGATGGGCCCGCACAGATGGTTGCGCTCAAGGGCGCGGGCGGTGTCGGTGACGTTGGCGAGGGTGAGGGCGACGTGCGCCTCGGGGCACTCCGCCAAGACAATCCGGTCGAGGGATTGGAGGATCATGCGTAGGTCTCCTCGGCCCATTCGTAGGCCTCGGAAAGGGGCCTTCGGAAAAGGGTCTCGAGCATGAAGCGGAGGACGCGCTCGCCGCCGAAGCGGGCGTGGTAGGCGGCGCGGCCGGCGGCGGCGACGGCCTGGCGCGCGCCGTCGTGCGCCTGGAACCACAGGAGGCGCTCGACCAGGTCGGGCACGTCGTGGAAGAAGAGCGCCTCCTTGTCGGAGAAGAAGCGCTGCATCTCGTCGCCGTCGTAGACCGCGGTGAGGATCCCCGAGCCCATGAGGTGGGCGATGCGGTCGGAGGAATACCACTTCATGCCGAAGTAGCGGTTGATGTTGAGCCCCATCTTGGCGCCGGCGAGCAGGTCGTCGTAGGCGGCGCCGCCCACGACGGCGGGGCGCGCGCCCATGCCCACCAGCTCAAAGCGCAGGGGCTTGCCGCGCAGGGCGGCGCGGAGGCGCTCGACGAAGGCCAGGCGCGGGTCGCCCTGGCGCGGCTGCCCGGCGTAAAAGAGGTCGCACGAGAAGTCGTCGGCCCCGCGGAGGCTGTTGTCGAGGGTCTCCAGCGCGGTGTCGGAGGGGTTGGGCATGTAGGCGACGACGTTGCGCCCGGTGACGTAGGGGTGGAGCCAGCGCTCCCCGGCGGTGGTGGCGAAGAGGGCGTCGCAGCTGGCCATGCGTTCGCGCATCTGGGCCTGCGGGTGCGGGTCGCAGAGGGGGTCGACGTTGAAGTGGGCGATGCGCACGCCGGGGACGGCCTCGCGGATGGCCGCGAGCGTCGCGTTGCGGATGAAGTCGCAGTGGCCGAGCAGGATGGCGTCGGGGCGGAAGTTCCTGGCGGTCGTCAGGAGGGCGCGGTTCACGAGCCGCTCCCCCAGCCATCGGCAGCCCAGCCCCATGTAGCGCGCCAGGTCGCGGTCGGAGAACTCGCAGAGGCGATGGTTGCCGCGGATGGCGCCGCAGGCCAACGCGCGCCCCGGCCCCATGCGCAGTTTGCCATAGCGCCGGATAAGCAGATTGTCCACCAGCAAGAGTCGCATCGGGCCCTCCTTCTCACCCCACCTCGCCCGCCCTGACGGGATGGCGCGGCGGCCGCGTGGGCGCGGCCAACAGGTTGTCCAGCAACAGTTCCCGCCGCTTGGGGGCCGCCCAGTCGCGCCCCCTGCCCAGCTCCGCGCGGTCGGAGGCCGGGGGCGGGCGCTCCCCCGGCGCGAGCGGCCGCCCCAGCACGGGGATGCCCTCGCGCGAGAAGGCCACCCAGCTCGCCCCCTCGCCGCCGCGCGGCCCCCGCCACAGGCTGGGGTGTCGGCGGAAGAAGTCCAGGTCCCGCGCCCCCACCGCGCACGCATAGGCGGGCGGGAGGCCGCGCACGTAGCGCGCGATGTCGAAGGCGCCCTCCTCCCGCTGCGCGCGGAAGGCGTCGCACGGGTCGAGGCCATAGAGGTTCGCGCCGTTCCAGATGCCGTGCTGCGGGTCGATGAGCGGGTAGTGGACGTTCATTACCAGGCCGATCTCGAAATGCAGATGCGCCCGCGCGAGGGGGAAGTCGGGCGTGTGGCCCATGACGCCCAGCGGCGTCCCGGCCGACACCCGGAGCCCCGCCCGGAGCCCCTTGGCGAAGGCGCGCAGATGCGCGTAGAGCGTGTAGACGGCGCCGAAGCCCGGCACCGGGTGCGTCAGCACCGCGTAATTGCCGTAGAGCGAGGGGTTGGCGCCGTGCCGGTTCACATAGGCCACCACCCCGTCCGCCGCCGCGCGCACCACGTCCGTCGGGTCGCTGTCGCGGCGCCACGGCCGGGCGGGGGCGATGTCGATGCCCTCGTGGAAGCGCGGGGAGCCGTCCGCGAAGCGGCGCACGTTGCCGAACATCCCGCTCTCGGGCCGCCCCGTCCCCGTGTCCATGAAGACGCCCTCGCGCGCCGAGCCGTCCAGGACGGGCTGCCCCTCCGTCGGCGGCGCGAGCACGATGCGCCCCTCATGCGGCGCCGCCCCCCAGGCGGGCCGGCACGCCGCCGCCCCCCCCAGCAAAGTCAGGAATGTCCGCCGTCTCATCATCCCTCTTAGTATATCACAACAGCGCCCGGGCCAACGCGTCCGCCACCTCGTGCCCGCGCGTGGTCGGCGCGTTTCGGGCGTCCAGCAGGCCCTCCGCACGGAAGGCCGCCAGCAGCCGCCGCCAACGCCCCAGGCGCGGCGCCAGCACGGGGAAGCGCGCCGCCGCGGCCTCCGGGTCGAAGCCCTCGGCGGTGCGCAGCGCCGTCAACGCCCGCTCCAGCGCGTCCGCCTCCTCCGAGAGCGTCTCCTCCGAGCCGTCCCCCGCGCGGCGTAGACGCCCCAGCCGGCTCGCCGCCCCACGCCCCAGCCCTAGATAGTCGCCCCCGCGCCACGTGTTCAGGTTGTGGCGGCACGCCCGCCCCGGGAGCGCGTAGTTGGAGGTCTCGTAACGGCGCAGCCCGGCCCCCGCGAGCGTCTCCGCCGCCTCGGCGATCGCGTCGCAGAGGGCGTCGGGGTCCGGCGCCGGGAGGCCCGCGCGCCCCCACGCGCTTCCCGGCTCGACGGTCAGCGCGTAGACCGAGACATGCGGCAGGCCCAGCCCCGCCGCCCGCCGCAGCGTCCGCGTCCACGCGGCGGGCGAGACCCCGGGCAGGCCGGCGATCAGGTCGATCCCCGTGTCCGGCACCGCCGCGCGCGCCGTCTCGATGGCCTCCAAGGCCTGGCGCGCCGTGTGGCGGCGGTTGCAGCGCGCCAAGGCGGCGTCGTCGAAGCTCTGCACGCCCAGGCTCAGGCGCGTGACGCCCAGCCCCGCCAAGGTCCGCGCGAGCGCCCGCGTCGTCGCCGCCGGGTGCAGCTCCACCGTCCACTCCGCCCCCGGCGCCAACGTGAAGAGCCCGCTCGCCGCCAGGCGCCGGAAGCCCGCCTCGCCCAACAGCGCCGGCGTGCCGCCCCCGCAGTAGAGCGTCTCCAAGGGCCCGGCCGCCCCCACGCCCCGCGCCGCCGCCTCGCGCAGGAGCCCCGCCACGTAGGCCTCGGGGTCGCCCGGCGGCCCCGAGACGAAGGCGCAGTAGGCGCACCGCCCCGTGCAGAAGGGCACGTGCAGGTAAAGGTGCCTCACGGCTCCTCCGGCGGGGGCTCCAGATCCGCCAGCGAGCGCAGGCCGAAATGTTCCAGGAAGGTCGCCGTGGTGCCGTACAGGAAGGGCCGCCCCGGCAGTTCGCTCCGCCCCACCGCGCGGATCAGCCCCTGCTCCAGCAGCGCCCGCACCGCGTGGTCGGCCGACACGCCGCGCACGCTCTCGATCTCCGCCCGGCTGATGGGCTGACGGTAGGCGATGACCGCCAGCGTCTCCAACGTCGCCCGCGGCAGCCGCTGCGGCGCGGCGGCCTTCGTCAGCGCCCGCACCCACGGCCCCGCCTCGGGCGCCGTCCGGAAGGAGAAGCGCCCGCCCTCCTCGCAGAGGCGCAGCCCCAGGTCGCACCGCGCCAGCGTCGCCGCGATGTCGTCGAGATAGCCCCGGATCTCCTTGGGCGAGACCGCCGCGAAGGCCGCCGCCGGCAATCCCTCCCCCGCCCCCTGCGCCGCCATGCGCAGCGCCCGCCGCAGTTCCTCCGCTGTGAGCGGGGCCTCCGCGGCGAAGAGCATCGCCCCGATGACCGCCTGAAGGCTTTTCGGGGGCGGCGCGGCGGGGCCCCCGTTCATTGCCGCACCCGGCGCATCACCACCCGCAGGGCCGCGGGCTCGATAATCGCCCACGGATCCTGCGCCGTCGCATCCACCAGCTTGAAGCGCATCTCCACCACGTGGTGGCGGCCCGCGCGCAGTTCGTTCAGCGAATAGCGTTTGGCCGCCTCCGCCTGCTTGCCCAGCGCCCAACCGCTCAGCCGCGCCAGGCGCGCGGGCAGGCGGTCGGCGGGGATCTCCCAGCGGTTGCCCGCGAGCCAGCCGCGGTCGAGTGCGTCGCGGATGGCGCAGAGGTCGTTCAGGGTGTTGAGCATCACCGCGGCGGCGGCGAAGGCCGCGTTCTTGTCCGTCCGCAGCAAGGCCACCGCCCGCGCCACCGCGCCGGGCGAACGCGCCAGCAGGGCCTCCGAGAGGGCGAAGGGCTCTGTCCCGACGGAGACCGACGTCACCGCCTCCACGTCCCGCAGCGTCACCTCGGCGCCGTCCTTGCCGATGTAGTCGCGCAGCTTGCGCAGTTCCGAGACGAGGGTGCGCGTGTCGGCCCCCACGCGCTTGGCGAAGGCCGCGCGCACCGGCGGGGCCATGCGCAGGCCCGCCGCCGGCAATGCCTCGGCCAGGCGCTCCTGCGCCGCCTTCTCCACCTCCCACGGGCGCAGGGACGCGCCGCACTCGCGCACCTCGCCGGTCTTCTCCGCCAGTTTGTGGAGCTTGGTGTTCTTGGGGCAGACGGCGGCGGTGACGATCAGGTGGTGGCCCTCGGGGAGGGGGCTGGCGGCCAGGCGCTCGACGAAGGCCGCGGCGGCCTCCCGCACCGCCTGCGCCTCGGCCGCGCGCCCCTTCGCGCCGGGGAGGAAGTTGGCCTCGCGCAGCCAGACCACCTTGTTGCCGCCCAGGAAGCTGGGCGTGCGGGCCGCCTCCTCCGTGCGCCCGATCGCCTCCAGCGCCTCGTCCGCGCGGTCGCACGCGCCGTCCACGATCTCCAGGCCGAAGTCGCGGTCGGCGGGCGGCACCAAGGCGTCGATGACGCGCTTGGCGCCCTCGCTTTTCAGATACTCATCGGCGCCGACGAAGAGATGGAGCATCTCACAGGATCTTCATGCGCGGCAGGTCCTGGATGTCGATGGTGCCCACCAGCCTGCCGGCCTCGTCCACCACCGGCAGGTCGTCCACCTTGTGGTGTTCGAAGACGTTCAGCACCTCCACCGCCAGCGCGCCCAGCGGCACGCGCACGGGGTCGCGGACCATGACCGCGGTGATCGGCCGGCCCATCGGGTCCCCGCCCTCGCCCGAGAGCAGGCGCCGCAGGTCGCCGTCCGTGAAGATGCCCAGCAGCGTGCCGTCCGCCGCCGTCACGCACGCGCAGCCCGACTTCGCCGAGGTCATCGCCAGCACCGCGTCGCGCACCGTGGCCGTCTCCGGCAGCGCCACGAGGCGCTCGCCCGTGCGCATGATGTCCTTGACGCGGAAGAGCAGCGCCCGGCCGATCGCCCCGGCCGGGTGCAGCAGCGCGAAGTTCTCCTTCCGGAAGCCGCGCGCCTCCAGCAGCACCATCGCCAGCGCGTCGCCCAGCGCCAGCGTCGCGGTCGTCGAGGTCGTCGGCGCCATGTTGAAGGGGCACGCCTCGCGCCCGCAGTCGATGGGGTAGACCCAGTCGCTGTTCTTGGCCAGCGAGGAATCGGCCTTGCCCGTCATCCCGATGACCTTCACCCCGATGCGCCGCAGCGACGGGATGAGGCGGATGACCTCGTCGGACTCGCCCGAGTAGCTGATCGCCAGCACGATGTCCGCCGCCGTCACCATCCCCAGGTCCCCGTGCATCGCCTGCACCGGGTTCAGCAGCATCGCCGTCGAGCCCGTGCTCGCCAGCGTCGCGGCGATCTTCTCGCCCACGTGGATGTTCTTGCCGATGCCCGTGACGACGATCTTGCCGCCGCGCGCCAACGTTTCCAGCATGGCCTCCACGATCTCGCAGAAGACCGGGCCGATGGCGGCGTTCGCCTGCCTCAGGCCCGCGATTTCCGTCTCGAGCGTCTCGTGCGCCCGCGCCAACATCGCCTCGTGCGTCATTCGCTCACGCCTCCTTCTCGGTTTTGCGCGTCCCCGCCACCCGCACCCGGAGCGGCGCGTTCAGCGGCAGCTCCCCCCACGCCTCGGTCAGGGCCTCCAGGCGGTCCACCACCACGTCGTCGATCACGTGCTCCACCCGGCAGGCGGTGGTCGAGGCCAACGCCTCGTCCACCCCCAGCACGCCCTGGAAGAACCACGCCAGCACGCGGTGGCGCCGGATCACCCGCAACGCCTCCCGCTCCCCCGACTCCGTCAGCGTCACCGGGCGGCTCGTGTCGTAATTCAGCAGCCCCGCCCGGCGCAGCACCCCCAGCGCCGTCGTCACCGAGGGCATCTTCACCCCCAGCCGCCGGGCGATGTCGCTTGTGTGCGCGTGGCCATGGTCGCCCTCGTCGATCAATTCCTTGATCGCCTCGAGGTAATCTTCCTGACTTGCCGTCAAATCCGCCGTCATCCTAGGCTCCTTTCGCGGAAAGTGTAGCACAAAGCCACCCCCGCCCGCACGCGCCCGCGTTGCCCGCTTGACCGATGGGGCGCGAGTGGCCTATACTATCCCCCATTCAAGCCATCCCGTCGCGGGATGGAGAAAAGGAACGGTAATACCATGGCTAAGATCAAATTCGCCGACGAGGTCGAGAACATCACCACCCGCAAGGAATACCCCCTGAGCAAGGCCCAGGAAACGCTCAAGGACGAAGTGGTCGCCGTCCTTGGCTACGGCGTGCAGGGCCCCGCCCAATCCCTCAACATGCGCGACAACGGCGTCAACGTCATCGTCGGCCAGCGCAAGAGCGACAAGCCTGGCAGCTCCTGGCAGCGCGCCATCGCCGACGGCTGGGTCCCCGGCAAGACCCTCTTCGAGATCGAGGAGGCCGCCGAGAAGGGCACCATCGTCATGATGCTCACCTCCGACGCCTCCATCAAGCCCGTCTTCAAGCAGATCAAGAAGCACCTCACCCCCGGCAAGGCCCTCTACTTCTCCCATGGCTTCGGCTGGCAGTACCGCGACCTCACCGGCGTCGAGGCCCCCGAGGGCGTGGACGTCATCATGGTCGCCCCCAAGGGCTCCGGCACCAGCGTCCGCCGCAACTTCCTCGAGGGCGTCGGCATCAACAGCTCCTACGCCGTCGCCGTGGACGCCACCGGCCGCGCGCTCGACCGCACCCTCGCCCTCGGCATCGCCGTCGGCTCCGGCTACCTCTTCCCCACCACCTTCCAGCGCGAGGTCACCTCCGACCTCGTCGGCGAGCGCGGCACCCTCATGGGCTGCCTCCAGGGCATTCTCAACGCCCAGTACACCGTGCTTCGCAAGCACGGCCACAGCCCCTCCGAGGCCTTCAACGAGACCGTCGAGGAGCTCACGCAGTCCCTCATCCGCCTCGTCGACGAGAAGGGCATGGACTGGATGTACTCCAACTGCTCGGCCACCGCCCAGCACGGCGCCCTCAAGTGGGCCCCCGAGTTCGAGAAGGCCACCCGCCCCGTCTTCGAGAAACTCTACAAATCCGTCGCCGACATGACCGAGGCCAAGGCCGTCGTCCGCGACTGCGGCCGCAAGGACTACAAGGAGCGCCTCGAGGCCAAGCTCGCCAAGATCCGCGACAGCGAGATGTGGCGCGCCGGCCAGGCCGTCCGCTCCCTCCGCCCCCACGAGGCCGCCAAGGCCAACGCGGCCACCGCCGCCGGCGTCGGGGGCCGCGCCGCCAACTGATCGCAAACACACAACCCATACCCTCGGCGGGGCCCATCGGGCCCCGCCTTTTCCGTCCCCTCAGCGGCGGGCGGCGGTCTCCTTGCCCCAAAGGGCGAGGAGGGCGAGGACGGCCGCGCCGAGGGTGAGCCATTCGGTGGCGGTGATGGCCAGCCACACGCCCGTCAGCCCGACGAGCGGCGGCAGGATCAGCAGCAGCGCCAGGCTGAGGGCCAGGCTGCGCATCAGCGCCAGCCCCACCGAAAGCCCCGTGCGCATGAGCGCCTGGAGGTAGCCGGAGGCCAGGATGGCCAGCGCCATCGGCAGGAAGGCCAGCGCCAGTCCGCGCACGATGCCGGGCGCCACGGCCAGGATCTCCGGCGTGGGGTGGGTGAAGACCCGCACGGTGCCGATGGGGAAGAGCAGGCTCAGCGCCGTCAGCGCGCCGCCCAGCGCCGCCGCCGTCCGCGCCGCCACCCAGAAGGTCCGCTTGACGCGGGCGCGCCGCCCGGCCCCGAAGTTGGGGGAGACGATGGGCTGGAGCGCCTGGGCCACGCCGTTGAAGAGCTGCTGGTAGAGCGCCACCAGCGTCATCATCAGCCCGAAGACCGAGAGCGCCGCCACGCCCCCGTGGCGCATGGCCTGGCCGTTGACCAAGGCGGCGACGGCGGCGGTGGCCGCGTTGGGCAGGCCCGCGCTGAAGCCCACCGCGCAGATGCGCCCCGCGCCGCCGCGCGGCCACGCCCGGGGCGGCAGGAGGCGCAGCCCGCACCGCGCGCGGAAGAGGTAGCCCACCAGCAGGGCCGTCTGGAGCAGGCACCCCGCGGCGGTGGCGATGCCGGCGCCGGCCATGCCCGTGCCCACCTTGAAGGGGAAGACGAGCAGCCAATCGCCCACGATGTTCAGGCAGCCGCCGGCGACGACGGCGAAGAGGACGTAGCCGGGCGCGCCGTCGTTGCGGATGGCGTTGCCCAGGTGCAGCGAGAGCATCGCGCACGGCCAGGTGAGCACCACCCAGAAGCCATACTCGCGCACGAGCGGCAGGATCCCCTGGTTCGCGCCGGAGAGCAGCCACAGCAGGTCGCCCGTCAGCAGCACGGCGGCGCTGACCGCCACCCCCGTCGCCAATGTCAGCAGGAGGGAGAGGGTGAACCAGCCGTTGCCCCGCCCCGTCTGGAATGGCTGCGCGCCGACCTCCCCGCCGCCTTCGCCGCCAAGGCTTTCGCCCTGGCCCAAGCCTAAGCCTCCCCGGGGACGAAAAACCCCGGCTTCGCGGCCGGGGGCGTCTTGGGGGGCGGTTCAGGTTTCGGCGGGGGCGGGCGCCACCGTTTCAGGGCGGGGTAGGGCGGGTCGTCGTCGGCGGGGAAGAGGGTTTTGTAGACGAGCTGCGGGGGGTAGTGGCGGATGACGAGGCAGTAGGTCTTGCCGTCGATCGTCTGGGTGAGGATGAGGGCGTCCTTGCCGTCGCGGCGGTCGAGGATGATTTCCTTGGGGTTGGCGAGGATGGCGTCGAGGCGGCGGTAGATGGCGTCCGGGACGTCGGGGTGGTGGTTGAGGCAGTGGTCGACGAAGTAGGCCTCGCCGACGTAGAGGGTGCGGTCGGCCGGGGGCGTGCGGAAGGCGGGGGCGAGGGGCTCGGGGAGGGCACCGACGGGGCGGTGGCGCGTGGGGAGGGCATGGTAGATCGCCGCGCGCGTGGCGGGGCCGAGGGCGGCCTTGTCGGCGAACCAGCTTTCGGGGATGGCCGCGCCCAGCAGCGCGGCGCAGAGGAGGGCCAGGAAGGCGAGGGGAAGCCGCATGGCGGGGGTCAGGGGGCGGGGACGACGCGGGCCTTGAGGAGGACGGGGATGTGGTCGGAGATGGGGGGCTGGTCGCCATAGGTGACGCGGCGGGAGCCGGGGAGGGCCTTCCAGGCCTCGCCGGGGAGGGCGCGCCCGAAGAAGTGGTCGATGGCCTTGCTGTCGGGGTCGAGGTAGGTGAACTTGTCGGGCTCGGGGGTGAGGGGGGTGAGCTCGGCGGCGAGGATGTCGAGCTCGGGGGAGCCGAGGTTGGCGTTGAGGTCGCCGGCGAGGAGGACGCGGTCGGCGGGGTTTTCCTTGAGGTGGCGGAGGATGGCCTGGGTTTGCTTTTGGCGGGCGGAGGAGGGGAAGTCGAGGTGGGTGGCGAGGAGGGCGAGGGTCTTGCCGTCGGCCATGCGGAAGCGGGCGTCGAGGAGGACGCGCTGCTCGTTGGTCTTGGGCAGGGGGATGACCTTGACGGAGAGGGGTTTGTGCTTGGAGAGGAGGGCGATGCCGTATTCGCCGCCGCGCAGGTCGATGGCCTTGGCGAAGTGGTGGAAGGGGTAGCCGGCGGCTTTGGCGAGGTCGCCGGCGGTGTCGCGCTTGGGGTTGCGGTTGCGCCCGACGTATTGGTCGACCTCCTGGAGGGCGACGAAGTCGGCGCCGAGGTCTTTGATGGTCTGCGCGGCACGGGGGAGGTCGAAGTCGGAGACGGCGCCGCCGCCGATGTTGAAGGTGAGGTAGGCGAGGTCGGCGGGGAGGGCGTCCTGCGCGGGGGCGAGGGCGGGGAGGAGGGCGGCGAGGGCGAGGGCGGCGAGGCGGGCGAGGCGCATGGCGGGTTCCTTTCCGGGCGGGGTGGTCATTGGGCGAAGGGGCAGCGGACGAGGTGCGCGCCGACGGGGCGGAGCGCGGGGGGCGTGGCGGCGCATTCGGGGCGGGCGAGGGCGCAGCGCTCGGCGAAGCGGCAGCCGGGGGCGAAGTTGCCGGGGCTGGGGACTTGGCCGGGGATGGCGCGGAGGCGGCGGCCGCGGGTGGCGTGGCTGGGGAGGGCCTCGAGGAGGGCGCGGGCGTAGGGGTGCTTGGGCCCGGCGAAGAAGTCCCGCGCGGTGGCTTGCTCGACGATCTGCCCGGCGTACATGACGGCGACGCGGTCGGCCATGCGGTAGACGACGCCCATGTCGTGGGTGATGAAGATCATGCCGGAGTCCTTGCGGTGGAGCTGGAGCATGAGCTCGAGGACCTGCGCCTGGATGGTGACGTCGAGGGCGGTGGTGGGCTCGTCGGCGATGACGAGCTGGGGCTCGAGGATGAGGCACATGGCGATCATGACGCGCTGCTGCATGCCGCCGGAGAGTTCGTAGGGGTAGGCGCGGAGGGCGAGGACGGGGTTCTGGATGCCGACCTTGCCGAGCCAGTCGAGGGCCTTGGCGCGGGCGGCGTCGCGGCTCAGGCCGGGCGCGTGGATGCGGAGGGCCTCGACGATCTGGTCCCCCACGCGGACGAGGGGGGAGAGCGCGGTCATGGGGTCCTGGAAGATGACGCCGATGCGTTTGCCGCGGTAGGCGCGCATCTTGGCGATGGGGAGGGTGAGGAGGTCGACGCCGTCGAAGAGGATCTCGCCGGAGAGGATGCGCGAGGGGGGGCTCGGGAGCAGGCGGGGGACGCACATGGAGCTGACGGATTTGCCGCAGCCCGATTCGCCGACGATGCAGAGGATCTCGCCGCGGCGGACCTCGAAGGAGACGTCCTCGACGGTGGTGACGGAGCGGTGGGTCTCGTCGTTGTCAAAGGCGATGGTGAGGTGCTTGACCTGGAGGAGGGGCTGGGCGTCGGGCATGGCGGGGCCTCATTGGAGTTTGCTGAAGGGCTTGGGGTCGAAGGCGTTGCGGACGCCTTCGCCGACCATGACCGTGAGGAACATCACCGTGAAGATGGCGAGGGAGGGGAAGAGGATCAGCCACCAGGCCCAGCGGTAGGTCTGCGCCTGGTTGAGGAGCTCGCCCCAGCTGGGGGTGAGGGGGGGCAGCCCGAAGCCGAGGAAGTCGAGCGAGACAAGCGCGCTGATGGCGCCGACGAGGAGGAAGGGGAAGAGCGTGATGATGGGGGTGAGGGCGTTGGGCAGGATGTGGCGGAAGATGATGCGCGCGTTGCCGAGCCCTTGGCAGCGCGCCGCCGCCACGAAGGGCCGCCCGCGCAGGCGCAGGAACTCCGCGCGCATGTAGTAGGAGATGCTCAGCCAGCAGAAGAGGCCGTAGACCAGCAGCAGCAGCCAGAAGCTGCGCCCGAAGACCGCGCCCACGAGCACCATGATGTAGAGGAAGGGGAGGGCCGCCCAGATCTCGGTGAAGCGCTGGACGCAGATGTCGACCTTGCCGCCGAAGTAGCCCTGCAGGGAGCCGATGGCGGTGCCGATGACGGTGGCGGCGATGGCCAGGAGCAGGCCGAAGCTCATGGCGATGCGGGTGGCGTAGACGATGCGGCTGAAGACGTCGCGCCCGGAGCCGTCGAGGCCGAAGGGATGCTCGCGGGAGGGCGGGAAGGGGAAGCGGATGTTGTTGCCGGAGGAGACGGCGTAGAGCGTGCGGTCGGGGCCGAGCCAAGTGATGCCGTCGGCGGCGGTGATGTCCTTGGCGAAGCCGCGGGTGGCCCATTCGTCGAGGAGGGCCATGAGCTTGGGGTCGGGCTCGGGCTGGCCTTCCTCGCGGATGAGGACGGGCCTGCCGGGGCGGCCGCGGGCGTCGAGCTCGCGCGTGAAGGCATAGGTCTGCTTGGGGAGGAAACGCTGGCCGTCGGGGAGGATGGCGCGGAGGTTGACGCGGAGCGTCTGGGGGCGCGCGCCGCCCGGGGTGGGGGCGAGGGTGAGGACGAGGCGCTCCCACGGGAAGGCGCGCTGGGGCACGGGGGCGACCTCGGCCTCGTAGGGGCCGCAGGCCTCGCCGGAGAGGCGGCGGGCGATCTCCCGGCGGAGCGCGGGGGTGAGCTCGACGAGGTCGCCGAGGGCGGCGCGGCCGTCGCGCAGGTCGGTGTTGGGGAAGAACTGCGCGCAACTGTCCTGGCGCACGAGCGTGAGGGCCTGCGTCAGGTTGAAGCGTCCGATGGGCTGGTCGGGGACGAGGGAGACGGTGACGATCTTGTCGCGCTCCAGATCCTTGGTGTCGAGCGTCTCGCCGGGGGCGTAGGGCACGGGGGCGAAGAGCGCGAAGTCGCCGGGGTGGCTGCCGAAGGCCTCGCTCTCCACGAAGGCGCGGTAATTGACGTGGGTGGGCTCGCCGGTGGCCTTCCGCACGGCCTCGGGCGGCTGGGTGCGCAGGAAGGGGAAGGAGAGTTCGCCGTCGAAGCGCATGACCAGCGGCTTGTCGTTGCAGATGAGCTCGGCGCAGAGGCTGAGCGCGTAGAGCACGCCCAGGAGGCGGAGCGACCAGAACGCCACGCGGCTGCGGCGGAAGCGGTCGAGGCGTTTCTGGGTGAGCGGGGAGAGGCGGAACAGTTTCATGGGCGGGCCTTGGGGTGGGTCAGGGGGCGGTCTCGGCCCCGGCGTCGGACTGGATCAGCTCGAGGGCCGGCGCGCGGATGCCGTCGCTGCCCTGGATGACGCGGGGAAGGTAGGTGACGGGGACGACGCGTTTGGGCGAGCCGTCGGGGTTCGGCACGGAGACCCGCCGCCCGCGGGCGTCGAAGCGTTCGGCCCCGTCCCGCCCCGGGCGCGTGCGCGTCCAGCCCGAGAGGCGCCCGGCCTCGTCGTAGAGATAGACGTCGCGCCAGTTCTTGAAGGCGGTGAGCAGGGGGTCCTCGTAGCGCCAGCCCTCCTTGGGCGCGGTGTAGTCGATGGCGAGCAGGCGGCCCGAGGCGTCGTATTGCCGGCGTTCGTTGGCCAGCCAGCGGAAGCTCACGAAGACGGGCGCCGAGGCCACGCCCTCGGGCGAGACCGCCACGCAGGCCACGTCCGCCCGGCGCGTGGGCATCCCCTGGGGGCCGTCGAAGGGCGCCTGGCGCCAATCGGCCTCGATCGTCACCAGCGAGCCATCCCCCGTCAGCGGCCGGATGCGCAGGAGCGCGGGGTCGCCGCCCACGGGGAACCAGCGGAAGCGCGCCCCCGGCGTGCCCGGCGCGCGCGCCTCCACCGAAAGCGCGCGCGTGCGCCCGCGCCCGCGGACGATGCGGCTGACGCAGAGGGGCGTGTCGGCGATGCGCTCGGAGGCCGCGTCGAAGAAGTCCACCCACTGCAGCGGCAGGGTCTCCTGGCGCACCGTCAGGGCCACCGCCGGCGGGAGCGTCCCGGGGGTCAGCGCGCGGGCCGCCCTCAGGAAGGCCTCCGCGTCGATGGCCTTGGGGTCGAAGACCGCCGGGTGCGCCGCCTCGGAGAAGTAGTCCGGGCGCCCTTTCAGGCTTTGGCGCAGCAGGCGCTGGACGGTCGGCACCAGCAGGCCGCGGCGGAGCATCTCGGCCTTCGTCTCCGGCGTGAAGGCCGCGAAGGCCGCGAGGATCAGCTCCGTCAGCTCGCGCTGGGCCGCCTTCGCGTCGGGCTTCTCCGCGGAGAGGTCGGCCGAGAGGACGAAGGCGGGGTTGTTGGCGGTCAGCAGATCGCCCAGGAAGCCCTTGCTGAAGTCGGCGGAGGCGTCATAAATGTACAATTGGTTGGCCAAGGCCAGGCGCAGCGCCACCGCCGCGGCGCCGCCCTCCGTGGCGATCAGGCGGGGAATGCTCCGCCAAAAGGGCGGCACGCCCAGGGCCATCGAGGAGTTGCCGACGGTCGGCAGGGGCGCCAGGCCGGTGGAGAAGAGGCCGTTGGCCGCGCCTTTGTGGGCGCCCGCCCGCACCGCCTCGTCGCAGTAGAGCACGGGGGTCAGCCCGGGGAAGGCCTCGAAGCGGGCGGCGGCGAGATCCTCGTCGCGGTTCACGTAGAGCACGCCCGCGTAGGCCGAGGGGTTGGCCTCCAGCCACGGGCGCACCAGGTCCGCGCAGGGCCCGCGGTAGGCCGCCGGGTCGGGCGCGGCCCCTGCGCGCGGCCGCAGGAGGGTGGTCATGTAGCCGCCCGAGAGGGGGTCCCAGTCCCACTGCGTGTTCGAGGCCGTCACCTCCGCCTCCCCGCCCGCCGGCACGTCGGCGGCGAGGGCCGCCGAGAGCGTGGCGTTCCGGGGCGGGTTCTTCGCCAGCTCCGCGGCCTCGCCCATCAGCTCCCTGAAGCGCGGCAGGGCGCGCAGCGAGGCCAGGTCGGCGTCGCCCTCCATCTTGCGGGTGTCCGTGAAGCCCAGCGCGATGGCCTTGCCCAGCCACTCCAGGGCCTCGTCGGGGCGGTTGTCGCGCGCGCACACGCACGCCACGTTGTAATGCCAGTTCGCGTCGCGCGGGAAGAGTTTGGCCGCCGCCCGCGCCGCCGTCTCCGCCCCCAGCAGGTCACCCGCCTGGGCCGCCCGCAGGAACTGCCCCAACGCCTGTTTGTGCCGCGGGAAGAGCCGCGGCATGTCGAAGACCGACTGCGCGCCCGCCACGGCCGCGCAGGCCGCGGCCAGGCACGCCGCCAGTAGGATTCGCGCATTCGTCATTGTCTGCTTCTCACAATCGCCCGTAGGATAACACATTCCCGCGAGCCTTGCAGAGGGGTATGGGCGCGTTTGACGGGGGCGCGGGCTTTCGCTAGACTATGCGGCGTTTTGTGGTATTGCCAATGAGGTGCACGTTCAGCGCGTTGCCGAACCGAAGGTTCCCCGGAGACCCGAGGCCGCCCCAGGCGGGGCGGTCGGCGGGGATTGTCGCTTTGTTGGCGCCTAAGGAGTCTTCATGGAGCAACTGCCCCTACTGATTTTGCTGCAAGTGGCGCTGATCGCCGCGAACGCGGTCTTCGCGTGCCTGGAGATCGCGGTGATCTCGATGAACGACCGGCGGCTGGAGCGCCTGGCGAAGACGGGGAACCGGCGGGCGGCGCGGCTGAAGCGGCTGACGGAGCAGCCGGCGCGGTTCTTGGCGACGATCCAGGTGGCGATCACGCTCTCGGGCTTCCTGGGGAGCGCGTTCGCGGCGGAGAACTTCTCGGAGTATCTGGCCGAGCCGCTGCAGGCGTGGCTGGGGGGCTCGGCGCAGATGTGGAACTCGGTCTCCATCGTGCTCATCACCCTGCTGCTCTCCTACGTGACGCTGGTCTTCGGGGAGCTGGTGCCCAAGCGCCTGGCGATGCGCAAGGCCGAGCCGTTGGCGCTGGGGATGTCGGGGCTGGTGTGCGCGATCGCGCGGCTGTGCGCGCCGGTGGTGTGGCTGCTGACGGTCTCGACCAACGCGGTGCTGCGCCTCTTGGGCATCGACCCCACCAAGGAGGACAACGAGGTGACCGAGGAGGAGATCCGCATGACGGTGGACGTGGGGTGCGAGAAGGGGGCGATCGACACGGAGGAGCGGACCTTCATCCAGAACGTCTTTGAGTTCGACGACCTGACGGCCGGGGAGATCGCCACCCACCGCACCGACGTCTCGGCCCTCTGGCTGGAGGACTCCGACGAGACGTGGGAGAAGACCCTGCACGAGACGCGCCACTCGCGCTACCCCATCTGCGACGGCAGCATCGACAAGGTGGTGGGGGTGCTGATCGCCAAGGACTGGTTCCGCCTGACGGATCGCTCGCGCCAGGCGGCGATGGCCAAGGCGGTGCGCCCGGCGGTCTTTGTGCCCGAGGGGGTCAAGGCCGACGTCCTCTTCCGCGACATGAAGCGGCGGCACAACCCCTTCGCCGTGGTCTGCGACGAATACGGCGGCATGAGCGGCGTCATCACCATGAGCGACCTGGTGGAGCGCCTGGTGGGCGAGACGCCCGACGAGGACTCCGCCGCCGCCCCCGAGGCCCCCGACGTGGAAAAGGTGGGCCCCGACGTCTGGCGCGTGCAGGGCTCCGCCCCCCTCGACGAGGTGGCCAAGGCCCTCGGCGTGCCGCTCGACGCGGAGGACTGCGACACCTTCGGCGGCTTCCTGATGGCGGAGCTGGGGGCAATCCCGGCGGACGGGAGCCAGGCGAACCTGAAGGTCGGGCGCCTGTCGGTGGAGATCCCGGAGATCCGCGGCAAGCGCGTGCCCCTGGCGCTGGTGACGGTGCTGCCGGAGGAGCGCCCCGAGGGGGAGGGCCCCGAGGAGGAATGAGGGAGATCGGCCTGCTGGGAGGGTCGTTCGACCCGATCCACGCGGCGCACGTGGCGTTGGCCAAGGCGGCGATGGCGGCCTTCGGCCTCGACGAGGTGCGCCTGATACCCTGCGCCCAGCAGGCGCTGAAGGCGCGCGCGCCGGCCGCGGCGGAGGACCGCTGCGCGATGCTCCGGCTGGCGATCGCGGGGGAGCCGGGGCTGACGCTCGACTGCCGCGAGCTCTTCCGCCCCGGCCCGACGCACACCTACGACACGCTGGCGGAACTGCGCGCGGAGCGGCCCGACGCGCGCTTCTGGTTCATCCTGGGGATGGATTCGGTGCGGGATTTCCCGCGGTGGCACCGGGCGGGGGAGCTGGCGGGGCTCTGCGCGTTCATCGCCTTCGACCGGCCGGGGGTGGAGCCGCCGGGGCGCCCCTTCGACCCGCGCCTGCTGGCGCACCGGCTGCGGGGGCCGTTCCTGGGGGCCTCGAGCACGGCGATCCGCCGCGCGGTTGCGCGGGACGGCGCGTTTCGCTATCCTATGGACGTTTTGGCGGGGCGGTATCTGCGCGCCCGCCGCCTTTACCAAGGAGCCCAACCATGAGGCAGACAAGCGAGGAGCTGGCCTTGGGCATCGCCCAGGCGCTCTATGACAAGCAGGCCGAGGACATCCGCGTGCTGGACGTGCGGGGCGTCTCGACGGTCACGGACATCTGCGTGGTGGCCTCCGGCACCTCCACGCCTCACCTCAAGGCCCTGCAAAAGGCCGCGCTGGCTTACCTCAAGGGCTTGGCCGACACGCGCTGCCGCCTCTCCGGCGAGGCCGACAGCGGCTGGGTGCTGCTCGACGCCTTCACCGTGGTGGCGCACATCTTCGTGCCCGAGGCCCGCGCCTACTACGACATCGAGGCCCTCTGGAAGGGCGCCAAGGAAATCCCCTTCGAGCCGAAAGCCTGACCCATGACCCCCAAGACCCTCCCCTGCGCCGAGGCCAAGCTGCGCGACATCGCCGCGCGCTGGCCCACCCCCTTCCACCTTTACGACGAGCGGGCCATCCGCGCCGCCGCCCGCCGCCTGCGCGACGCCTTCGCCTGGAACAAGGGCTTCCGCAACTTTTTCGCCGTCAAGGCCGCGCCCAACCCCTATCTCATGCGCATCCTTCAGGAGGAGGGCTTCGGCGCGGACTGCTCCTCGCTGCCCGAGCTGATCCTCGCCGAGCGCGTCGGGCTGCCGGGCGAGGCGATCATGTTCACCTCCAACGACACGCCCGCCGAGGAGTTCGCCAAGGCCAAGGCGCTGGGCGCCAACATCAACCTCGACGACATCAGCCACATCCCCTTCCTCGAATCCGTCTGCGGCCTGCCCGACCGCGTCTGCCTCCGCTACAACCCCGGCCCGCTCAAGGGCGGCAACGCCATCATCGGCAAGCCCGAGGAGGCGAAGTATGGCCTGACGCGCGACCAGCTCTTCGAGGCCTACGCCCTGCTCCGGGACAAGGGCGTCCGGCGCTTCGGCCTGCACACGATGGTCGCCAGCAACGAGCTCAACCCGCAATACTTCGTCGACACCGCCATCCTGCTCTTCGACCTGGCCGCCGAGCTCCATGAGCGGCTGGGCATCTGGTTCGACTTCATCAACCTCGGCGGCGGCATCGGCATCCCCTACCGCCCCGAGCAGGACGCCGTGGACCTCGAGGCCGTCGGCGAGGGCATCCGCCGCGCCTACGCCGAGCGCGTCACGGGGCGCGGCCTGCCCGACGTGCCGCTCTGCTTCGAGTGCGGCCGCTGCATCACCGGCCCCGCGGGCTACCTCGTGAGCGCCGTCCGCCACCTCAAGCACACCTATCGCGACTACGTGGGGCTCGACGCCTGCATGGCCAACCTCATGCGCCCGGCCCTCTACGGCGCCTATCACCACATCACCGTCCTCGGCAAGGAGGGGCTGCCCCACGACCACGTCTACGACGTCACCGGCTCCCTGTGCGAGAACAACGACAAGTTCGCCATCCAGCGCGCCCTCCCCGAGGTCGTGCCCGGCGACCTGCTCGTCATCCACGACGCCGGCGCCCACGGCCACGCCATGGGCTTCAACTACAACGGCAAGCTCCGCTCCGCCGAGCTGCTCCTCCGCGAGGACGGCACCGTCACGCAGATCCGCCGCGCCGAGACGCTCGACGATTACTTCGCCACCCTCGACTTCGCCGCGTTGCCAACCTTCAAGTAACAACCCAGGGGGTCCCTCATGTCCCGCGCCGCGCTTCCGCTCCTTTTCGCCCTGCTGGCCGCGCCGTTGGCGTCGGCCAAGACCGTTTGGCTCGTCGGCAAGGATGCGCCCGTGGACGCCCCCGCCGTGGCCGAGGCGCTCGCGCCCATGATCGGCGGGGAGCCGATCTCCCTCGTCACCAACGACCTCGCCTTCCTCTCCGCCTGGGCCAACGACCCCTCCCGCGCGGAGGCCCGCCGCGAGCTCCTCGCCGCCGAGCGGGTGCTCGTCACCCTCCCCGCCGCGGAGCCGGACGGACTGGCCCTGCTGGGGCTCCGCGCCCTCGCCGCCGAGCGCCGCCCCGGGCTGGCGCAGCCCATCCTCGTCGCCGTCCAGCGGCCGATCTACAAGATGTCCGGGCTCTGCGACGACCGCGCCCTCCAGCGCGCCGCCCGCGTGGCGCTCGCCGCCCGCCTGCCCTTCGCCCCGCTCCCGAAGGTCTGGCAGCGCGTCTACACCGACGACACCTTCTATGACGGCCGCGTGCCGCGCGGCGCCCGCACCGAGGCCTATGTCCTCGCCGCCGGCATCGCCCTCGCGCTCAACGGCGCCAACGCGCCGCTCCCGCCGCTCCCGGGGCTCCACCCCGAGGTCGCCGAGGAACTCGTCGCCTCCATCCGCGAAGGCTTCGCGCTCCGCCCCGACGTGCTCTACGCCGCCGAGCGCCGAACCCTCCCCGCCTTCCCCGTCCGCGTCGGCGACGCCTTCGACGCCGTGCTCTACGACGGCGCCTTCGAGCGCGCCATCGGCGACTGGCTCCTGCGCCTGGCCCAGGCCGACGGCCGCGCCCTCTCGTTGCATTACACCACCGACACCGACCTCGCCACCGGCGTCCCGTGCCTCTACCGCACGATTCGCCCCCCCACCGCCGCCACCGCCGCCACGCTCTACACCCGTCCCGCCTTCTCCGACGACACCGGCCGCGAGGAGCTGGCCCACCTGGCGCAGATCCTCGCCGCCGACGCCGCCAAGCCGGAGTGGATCCCCTTCCCCTTGGCCGTCGCCGAGTTCGCCCGCCGCCTGCCCGACGTCCCCGTCTATGCCGGCGCGCGCCCGTCCGAGCCCGCCGCCGCCATGTTCGCCGCCATGCTTTACCTCAAATGGACCGGGGCGGCGGTGCTGCCCCCGCGGTGCGGGCAGACCGAGACCCTGGCCATCGCCATCGGCCTCGACGTCATGCTCCGCGCCCGCCTTCTCCGCCCCACCGTCAACGCCGTCTTCTGCCGTCCTCTCGGCGAGGGCCGCTACGCCTTCTCCCTGTGGCGGCCCCCGGCCTCCAAGGTGACGCTCTTCCTTTCCTCCGACGACCTCTCCGCCGCCGTCGAGCCCCGCGCCCTCACCTTCGGCCCCGACACCTTCTGGCAGCGGCAGACCGTCGCCGCCCCCGCCGGCGCCACGCTCTACTGGAAGATCCAGCCCGCCCTCCCCGGCCAGACCACCGGCGCGCGCGAAGTCCCCTGACCGCGGGAGGCCTGCCATGGCGCGCGCCATCCTCCACGTGGACATGGACGCCTTCTTCGCCGCCATCGAGCAGCTTGACCATCCTGAGTGGCGCGGCAAACCCGTCATCGTCGGCGCGCCGCCAGACAAGCGCGGCGTCGTCTCCACCTGCTCCTACGAGGCCCGCGTCTTCGGCGTCCATTCCGCCATGCCCTCCCGGCAGGCCTATGAGAAGTGCCCCCACGGCATCTTCGTCCGCGGGCGCATGGGCCGCTACAAGGAGGTCAGCGCCGCCGTCTTCCGCATCTTCGCGGACTTCACCCCCCTGGTCGAGCCGCTTTCCATCGACGAGGCCTTCCTGGACGTCACCGGCGTCCGCCGCCTGCTCGGCCCGCCCGAGGCGTTGGCCGCGCGGATCAAGGCCCGGATCCGCGGGGAGCTGGGGCTCACCTGCTCCGTCGGCGTGGCGCCCAACAAGTTCCTCGCCAAGCTGGCCAGCGAGGAACGCAAGCCGGATGGGCTCTTCGTCGTCCCCGACGACCCCCAGGCCCTTCTGGCCTGGCTCGCCGCCAAGCCGCTCCGCGCGCTCTGGGGCGTCGGCCCGAAACTCGCCGCCGCGCTCCGGGCCGCCGGGATCGCCACCGTGCGCGACCTCCAATCCTGCGACCCGGCCCGCCTGCGCGCCCTGGTCGGCGAGACGCTCGCCGCCCACCTCTTGGCCATTGCCTTCGGCCGCGACGCCCGCCCCGTCTCCGACGCGCGCGAGGAGAAGTCCCTCTCCCGCGAGCACACCTACCCGGAGGACACCCTCGACCACGCCGCCCTCCGCGAGGATCTCCGCGCCCTGGCGCGCGACGTCGGCCGCCGGCTGCGCCGCCTTGGCCTCCGCGCCAAGACCGCCCGCCTCAAAATCCGCTACGCCGGTTTCCGCACCGTCACCCGCCAAGCGCCCTTCCCGACCCCCTGCTGCGACGAATTTGCCCTCCGCGACGCCGCGTGGGCTTTGCTGGAGCGCCACCTTGAACCCGAGACGCCCGTCCGCCTCATCGGCTTCGGCGTCGAGCATCTCACCGCCGCCCCCACCGACCTTCCCCCCGACGACCTCTTCGCCGCCGCCACCCCGCCCCCCCGCGAGCGCCTCGAACGCCTCTCGCAGACCCTCGACGCCCTTCGCGAGCGTTTCGGCCCCCACGCCCCCTAGGGCGCGGCGCCCCGTCATTCCTTGGGGAGGCGGAGGCGCGGGTACTTCAGGTGCCAGCGTTGGCGCGCGGGGACGGAGTGCGCCTCCGGCAGGCGGAACTTGAAGCGCATGGCGACGAGCCGGATGAGCAGGACGGCCGCCGAGACGATGAGGAAGCGCCCGAAGTAGTCCACCGCCGGCGCCCAACGCTCCAGCCCCACGAAGAGGAAGCCGCCGATGAGGGCGGCGGTGGCGTAGAAGTCGCTCCGCAGCACGGCCGGGATCCGCATGGCCAGGACGTCGCGGATGACGCCGCCGCCCACCGCGGTCATGACGCCGCAGAGCACCACCGCCACCCACGTGCAGCCGTAGAGGGCGGCCTTCTCGCAGCCGATGGCGGTGAAGACGCCCAGCCCCACGGCGTCGAGCACGGGGATGACGTTCCAGCGGTCGCCGAGGCGCGGGGCGACGTAGAAGGCGATGGCGCCGACGAGCGCGCAGATGATGAAGTAGCGCCCGTCCTGGAAGGCCGCCACGGGCGTGGCGCCGATGAGCGCGTCGCGCGTGATGCCGCCGCCGACGCCCACGGCGCAGGCCAGGACGACCACGCCGAGGAAGTCCAGGCGGCTGCGCCAGCCGCGCAGCGCCCCGGTGATGGCGAAGATGGCGGTGCCGAAGAGGTCGAGCCCCAGGATGATGCCGTCGCGATGGGCGGCGAGGAACCCAAGATCCATGCTGCGCGCTCCGTGTCTGCGGGGTGGGTCAGAGGGCGGCGAGCGTGTCCTCGGCCGCTTGGACGATGTGCGCCACGTCGGCCTGCGTGTGCGCGGCGGAGACGAAGTTGACCTCGAACTGCGAGGGCTCGAGGTAGACGCCGCGCGCGAGCATCCCGTGGAAGAAGCGGGCGTAGAGGGCGGCGTCGCAGGCCTTGGCCCCGGCCAGGTCGGCGATGGGGAGGCGGTCGGTGGCGAAGGGGGTGAAGATCGTGGCGTGGCGCTGGACGCGCAGGGGCACGCCGTGCCTGGCGGCGGCCGCGTCGACGCCCTGGGCGATGGCCGAGGCCATCGCCTCGAGCCGCGCGTAGGGCGGGTCGGCCTCGAGGCGGTCGAGGGTCGCGATGGCCGCGGCGACGGCGACGGGGTTGCCGGAGAGCGTGCCGGCCTGGTAGACGCGGCCGGTTGGGGCGAGCGCGTCCATGACGGCCGCGGGGGCGCCGACCGCGGCGAGGGGGAAGCCGCCGCCGATGACCTTGCCCATGGTCACGATGTCGGGGGCGATCCCGGCGGCCTCGGACCAGAGCCCCAGGCGGAAGCGCCAGGCGTTGATGACCTCGTCGCAGATGAGGAGCGCGCCGGCGGCGTGGGCGGCCTCCTGGGCGGCGCGGAGGTAGCCGGGCCGGGGGGGCACGCACCCCATGTTGCCGGCGACGGGCTCGAGGATGACGGCGGCGACGCGCCCGGGGTGGGCGGCGAGGGCGGCGGCGAGGGCCTCGGCGTCGTTGTAGGGCACCACGAGGGTCTCGCGGGCGATGGGCGCGGGGATGCCGGCGCTGGCGGGCTGCGTGCCGTCGCCCGCCGTCATCGCGCCGCTGCCGGCGGCGACGAGGAGGCCGTCGCTGTGGCCGTGGTAGCACCCCTCGCATTTGACGATGAGGTCGCGCCCGGTGACGCCGCGGGCCAGCCGGATGGCGGTCATGACGGCCTCGGTGCCGGAATTGACCAGCCGCACCTTGTCCACGAAGGGGATCTTGGCGACGAGGCGCTCGGCGAGCTCCGCCTCCGCAGGCGTGGCGATGCCGAAGGTGGTGCCTTTGGCCGCCGCCCGCGCCACGGCCTCGACGATGCCGGGGTCGGCGTGGCCCAGGATCATCGCGCCCCAGGAGCAGCAGCAGTCGATGACCTCGCGCCCGTCGGCCAGGGTCAGGCGCGCGCCCTTGCCGGAGGCGACGAAGACGGGTGTGCCGCCGACGGCGTTGAAGGCGCGCACGGGCGAATCGACGCCGCCGGGGATGACGCGGCAGGCGCGGGCGTAAAGTTCCTCATGGTTCATCGCGGTCTTCCTTTTCGGTCTCAGCGCAGGCCCGTGGAGCCGAAGCCCCCCGCGCCGCGGGGCGTGTCGTCGCCGACGGGCCCCTCGGCCACCGCCACGCGCAGCACGGGGGCGACGACGAGCTGGGCGATACGCATCCCCGGCTCCACGGCGAAGGGCTCCTGCCCCAGATTGGCCAGCAGCACCTTCACCTCGCCGCGAAAGCCCGCGTCGATGGTGCCGGGGGCGTTGGCGACGGTGACGCCGTGCCGGAGGGCGAGGCCGCTGCGGGGGCGCACCTGGCCCTCGGTGCCGGGGGGCAGGCGCAGGCGCAGGCCGGTGGGCACGGCGGCGCGCCCGCCGGGCGGCAGGGTCAGCGCGGCGTCGGCGCACAGGTCGAGCCCCGCGTCGCCGGGGTGGGCGTAGGCGGGCAGGCGCGCGGTGGCGCTCAGGCGTTCGACGAGCAGTTCCATGCGCCGTAGTATAGCACGTTCAATGGGGGCGGAGGCGGATGGTGACGGCGGGCCGCCCGTCGAGGATCAGCGTCGCCTGGCACGGGGCGCCCGGGGGCAGGGTCTTGGGGGAGAGGCGGAGGGTGTGGAGCCCGGCGCCCTTGCGGGCGGGCGCGGTGCGGTGGAGGAGGGCGCCGTCGGGGCGGCGGAGCTCGACCGTCAGCTCGCCGGCCTCGGCGAGGCTGCAATCGAGCGCGTAGTCCCCGCGGTCGGGGTGGCGCAGCAGGTCGTGCGCGCCGTCGAGGTCGGGGATGGCGTAGGGGAAGCCGGTGGGGTGGCGCGGGGCGCGCATCCCGAGGAGCCCCAGCCCGCGCCGGACGTCGGGGTGGCCCATGAAGAGGCGCCAGAGGAGGCCGGAGCGGTAGTTCTCGATCATGATGGCGATGGGGCCTTGGTCGATGGCGATGCGCCCGGGGGCGACCTCGCCGGTGGCGGGCACGTAGGCGTCGACCGGGCCGCCGGCGGTCATCAGCGTGGGGTCGCCGGCCACGCGCAGGAGCGCCTGGGCGGCGTGGTAGGGGGCGTAGACGATGGAGGAGAGGGCGGCGGTGGGGGCCACCACGCCATCGTCGCGTTCGGGGCAGCGGGCCTTGTAACCGCGCCCGGCGGGGCCGGCGCAGGCGGTGAGCCCCCAGTTGGCCGCGTCGTAGGCGTGGGCCTTGGGGGCCTCGTGCAGGCAGTAACTGCGGTTGATAAGGGTGTGGCGCAGGCCGTTCTGGAAATAGTCCACCCACTCATCCTGCATCGCGCGGGGGTCGAGCCCCAGGAAGGAGTAGTGCGAGAGGAAGAGCGGCCCGCCGCGGTTGGCCCGGCCGAGGGGGTAGGGATGGCCGTCCCAGACCCGCCCGGGGCGGATGGCCTGCCCGCCTTGGAGCCAGCCCGAGCGGTAGAGGGCCGGGTCGATGGCGTGCGCGGGCGCGCCGGCGGCGAGCACCCAGACGACGAGCGCCTCGTTGTAGGCGCGCAGCGGCAGGGTGTGCTTGCCGTCGGTGCTCTCCCAAAGCCAATAGAGGTCGCCGTCCTTGGCGAAGAAGTCCCACTCGATGGTGTGGCGGAGGCGGTCGACGGCCTCGCGGATCGCCCGCGCGTCCTCCGAGCCGCCGTCGAAGTATCGCTGGGCGCAGAGCAGCCCCATCAGCATGAAGGCGCTCTCCACCAAGTCCCCCGCGCGGATCTGTTTGCCGAAGCGGCGCGCCCGCCCCTCCGTGTCCATCCAGTGCGGCCAGACGCCATGGAAGCGGTCGGCCCGCTCCAGGAAGCGCGTCATCTCGCGGATGCGCGCGGCGGCCTCCGCGCGGGAGACCCAGCCGCGCTCGGCGCCGAGCAGATAGACCATCACGCCGAAGCCGCTGCCGCCGACGGTCAGCGCGGGGAGCGACGAGGTGTCCGTCACCATCCCGGCCCGCAGCAGGGAGGCGTCGTCGTTGGCATAGCGCCAGAAGTGGTCGAAGCACGCCCGCTGGACGCGCTCCAGGACGGGGCGGAAACGCTCCGGCGCGAAGGCGTCGTCGGGCGTCCCCGCTCCGGCGCCGCGGAAAGGTTCTCCGAGGATGCTGTCCATGGGCTTAGTTTACCACAAGCCGCCCGCGTGTTTGGGCGTGTGCTACAATAGGGGCATGAATGCGTTTCCTGATCTGCGGCTGAGGCGGGTGCGGCGGACGGCCGGCATCCGGGCGTTGTTCGACCTTGAGTTCCCCGGGCCGGGGCGGTGGTGCTGGCCGATGTTCGTGGTGCCGGGGCAGGGGAAGAAGGAGGCGATCGAATCGATGCCGGGGCAGTTCCGGTGGTCGGTCGACCGCGTCTGCGAGGCGGTCGAGCCGGTGGTGCGCCAGGGGGTCGGCGCGGTGCTCCTCTTCGGCCAGACGGATCGGCCGAAGGACAACGGCGGCTCGGCGGCGTGGGACGACCACGCGCCGGTGCAGGAGGCCGTGCGCGCGCTGAAGCGGGCCTTCCCGCAGCTGACGGTGATGACCGACGTCTGCCTCTGCGCCTACACGAGCCACGGCCATTGCGCGCCGCTGCGCCCCGACGGCTCGCTGGACAACGACGCGGCCTGCGCGTGCCTGGCGAAGGTGGCGCTCTCGCACGCGGCGGCGGGGGCCGACGTGGTGGCGCCCTCGGCGATGATGGATGGCCAGATCGCCGCCATCCGCGCGGCCCTGCGCGAGGAGGGCTTCGACGAAACGCTCCTGATGGCCTATTCCACCAAGTTCGCCTCGGCGTGCTACGGGCCTTTCCGCGACGCCGAGGGCAGCGCGCCGCAGCCCGCGCCGGGCGCGCCGGCCGACCGCAAGGGCTATCAGGCCTCCTACGCCAACCCGCGCAACGCGCTCTTGGAGTCGGCGCTGGACGAGCGGGAGGGGGCGGACGTGCTGATGGTGAAGCCCGCGCTTTTCTATCTGGACATGATCCGCGAGGTGCGGGCGCGGACGCTCCTGCCGGTGGCGGCCTACAACGTCAGCGGCGAGTATGCCATGCTCATCGCCACGGCGCGCGCGGGGTGGGGGGATCTGGGCGACCTGGTGCGCGAGAGCACGATGGCGCTGACGCGGGCGGGGACGGACCTGATCATCTCTTACTGGGCCTCGCGCTACGCGGAGTTCTTCGGGGCGCGCTGATGGAGCGGGCGCTGGGGGAGTTCCTGGACGCGATGGCCTATGGCCGCGGCCTGGCGGAGGCTTCGCGCGCGGCCTACGCCGCCGACCTGCGCGACCTGGCGGACTTCCTGGCGCGGCGGGGGCGCAAGGGGTGGGGCGAGGTCTCGGCCCGGGACGCGGCGGCGTATCTGCGCTTCCTGCGCGAGGGGCGCGGCTACGCGGAGGCCACGCTGCTGCGCCACGCGGCGGCGATGCGTTCCTTCTTCGGGTGGCTGGCGGCGGAGGGGCGCATCGAGGCCTCGCCGATGGAGGGCTTTGAGCGCGCGCGCCAGCCGCGCCGCCTGCCGCGCACGGTGGGCGAGCGGCCGCTCAACGCCCTCATCGAGGCGGTGGACGGCGACGGCCCGGCGGAGGTGCGCGACCGGCTGGCGCTGGAGCTGCTCTACGGGTGCGGTCTGCGCTGCTCGGAGCTGACGGGGCTGAACCTGCACGACGCGGATCTGACGGCGGGGACGCTCCGCGTGCGCGGCAAGGGGGGGCGGGAGCGGGTGGTGCCCTTCGGCGCGCCGGCGGCGCGGGCGCTGCGGCGGTATCTGGCCTGGCGGGCGGACTTCGCGGGGCGTTATCGCAAGGGGGCGTTGGCGGCGGCGCTCGCGGAACCCAAGGCGCCGCTCCTGCTCTCGCCGACGGGGCGGCGGCTGAACCGGGGGCACGTGGCGGCGCTGGTCCACGCGCGGATCCATGCCTTCCTGCCGGAGGGGGCGGGGGCCACGCCGCACACGCTGCGCCACGCCTTCGCCACGCACCTGCTGGATCACGGCGCGCCGCTGCTGGACATCAAGGAGCTGCTGGGGCACGCCTCCGTGGAGACGACGCAGATCTACACGCACGTCTCCTCGGCGGGGCTGCGCGCGGCCTTTGACCGCTGTTTCCCGCGGAGCCGCTGATCTGCTATAATGGGCCGCATCCGAACCCTTCTGAAAGGAGAGCAGACGATGCGCGTTTTGATGATCGGCGCCGGTGGCGTCGGGAGCGTGGTGGCACACAAACTCGCCCAGGTGCCGGAGGTCTTCACGGACGTTCTGTTGGCTTCGCGGACGAAGGCGCGGGTGGACGCGCTGGCGGCGGAGCTGCCGCGCCCGGTGGGGACGGCGCAGGTGGACGCGGACGACGTGCCGGCGCTGACGGCCCTCATCCGCTCCTTCCGCCCGGATCTGGTGATGAACATCGCCCTGCCCTATCAGGATCTCCATATCATGGACGCCTGCCTGGCGGCGGGCTGCGACTATCTGGACACGGCGAACTACGAGCCGCTGGACACGGCGAAGTTCGAGTACAAGTGGCAGTGGGCTTACGACGGGCGCTTCCGCGAGGCGGGGCTGATGGCGCTCCTGGGCTCCGGCTTCGACCCGGGCGTGAGCTCCGTCTTCTGCACCTACATCCGCAAGCATTACATCCCGGAGATCCGGGAGATTGACATCATCGACTGCAACGCGGGGAGCAACGGCCACCCCTTCGCCACCAACTTCAACCCCGAGATCAACATCCGCGAGGTCTCCGCCAAGGGGCGTTATTGGGTGAAGGGGAAGGGCTTCGTGGAGACCGAGCCGCTGGCGGTGCGGGAGCCTTTCGCGATGCCCGAGGGGTTGGGGACGCTGAACACGTACCTCATGTACCACGAGGAGCTGGAGTCGCTGGCCAAGCATATCCCGGGCCTGGAGCGCGCGCGGTTCTGGATGAGTTTCTCCGACAATTACCTCAAGCACCTCGAGGTGCTGCGGAACGTGGGCATGACGCGCATCGACCCCGTGATGTACCAAGGGCGCGAGATCGTCCCCATCCAGTTCCTCAAGGCCCTCCTGCCCGACCCGGCGACCCTCGGGCCCGTGACCACGGGCAAGACCTGCATCGGCTGCCAGGTGCGCGGGCTCGGCTTCGACGGCCGGCCCAAGACCGTCTACGTCTACAACATCTGCGACCACCAGGCGTGCTACAGGGAGGTGAGGTCGCAGGCCATCAGCTACACCACCGGCGTGCCGGCCATGATCGGCGCCAAGATGATGCTCACCGGCAAATGGCGCGGCAAGGGCGTCTTCAACATGGAGCAGTTCGACCCCGACCCCTTCATGGAGGATCTCCCGAAGTACGGCCTGCCCTGGAAGGTCATCGAGGGCGAGGTCTTCCGCCATGAGTGACCTGCGGGCCGCCAAGGAGGCCGCGCGCGCGGTGGGCCTCCTCCCCGACGGCGCGCGGCGCGGCCTGCTCCGCGCCGTCGCCGCCGCCCTCCGCGCCGAGGCCCCGGCCCTGCTGGAGGCCAACGCCGCCGACCTCGCCGCCCTGCCCGGGGACAGCGCCTTCCGCGACCGCCTGCTCCTCACCCCCGCGCGCGTCGAGGCCATGGCCGCCGGCGCCGAGGCCGTCGCCGCCCTGCCCGACAACCTTTGGCGGACGCTGGAGGATCGCACCCTGCCCAACGGTCTGCGCCTGCGCCGCGTCCGCGTGCCGCTCGGCGTCGTCGCCTGCATCTACGAGGCCCGCCCCAACGTGACCGTCGACGTCGCCTGCCTCTGCCTGCGCACCGGCAATGCCGCCGTCCTCAAAGGCGGCAAGGAGGCCGCCCGCACCAACGCCGCCCTCGGCGGCCTGCTGGCCCGGGCCCTCCGCGCCGCCGGGCTCCCCGAGGCCGCCGTCACGCTCCTCCCGCCCACCCACGAGGCCGCCGAGGCGCTCATGGCCGCCGAGGGGTTGGTCGACGTGCTCATCCCCCGCGGCTCCGCCCGCCTCATCCGCGCCGTCCGCGAGAAGGCCCGCGTGCCCGTCATCGAGACCGGCGCCGGCGTCTGCCACGTCTATGTCCATGAGGACGCCGACCTCGCCCTCGCCGCCCGCGTCGTCGACAACGCCAAGACCCGCCGCGTCTCCGTCTGCAACGCCCTTGACTGCCTCCTCGTCCATCGCGCGCTGGCCGGCCGGCTGGGGGAGATCGTGGCGCCCTGCCGCGCCAAGGGCGTGGGCATCCACGCGGAGCCGGAGGACTGGGGCCGCGAATGGCTCTCGATGGATCTCTCGGTGCGCGTGGTCGACGGGCTGGACGCCGCGCTCGCGCACATCGCCCGCTTCGGCTCCGGGCACAGCGAGGCCATCGTCACCCGCTCCCCCGAGGCCGCCGAGCGCTTCCGGCGCGAGGTCGACGCCGCCTGCGTCTACGTGAACACGCCCACCTCCTTCACCGACGGCGGCGAGTTCGGCCTTGGCGCCGAGGTCGGCATCTCCACCCAGAAACTCCACGCCAGGGGCCCCATGGGCCTCGACGCCCTCACCACCTACAAGTGGCTCATCGACAGCGACGGAGCGCTCCGCCCATGAGTTCGGACAAAGCCCAGGCCGCCCAGGCGGCGAAGATCGCCGCAAAGAAAGCCGCGCTGCGCGAGAGGATGCGGGCCATCCGTTCGGAATGCGCCAAAACCGTCGCGGTGACGGAGGAGACATTCGCGCCGTTGCCCGGTTTCTGCGAGGCGGTGAAGGAGCGGACCATCGGGGACGGGGGGTGGTGCGGTACCTACCTCAGCGTCGGCGACGAGTTCCAGACCGCCGTCCTCAACCGTCTTCTCCGCCGGGACTATCCCAACCTGTGCGTCCCGTGCTGGGACGCGGGGAAGGGCGTTTACGTCTGGGGCGCGCTCACCGAGCCTTTGGCCGAGGGGCCCCACGGCATCCCGCAGCCCGCCGTCATCGAGCCGATTCCCCCCGCGGCGATCGACCTTGCCTTCGTGCCGGGCCTGGCCTTCGACAGGCTGGGCAACCGTTTGGGGCACGGCGGCGGCGTCTACGACCGCCTCCTCGCCGAACTGGATCATGCCCTCGTCGTGGGGCTGTGCTACAACCGCCAGCTTCGCGACAAGGTCCCCGCCACCGTGGACGACGTGCCCGTCGACATGGTCATCACCGAACGCCGTGCCACTGCCGTCCGCCGGGAGAGCACGAGTTACTGGAAAGCGCGCGTGCTGCGCCGCCCGCTCGGCGCGCGCCCATGAAAGGACGCCCCGCAATGCGCACCCCCTCCATCGCCATCGTCGGCGCCGGCCATGCCGGGGTCGAGGCCGCCTTCGCCCTCGCCAAGGAAGGCTGCAAGGTCACGCTCTTCTCCGACGAGCCTTGCCTGCCCTACTTCCGCCCCCGCCTCATCGCCGTCGCCTTCGGCCAGGCCGACCCCGAGGCCATCGCCATCAAGCCCCGCAAGGCCTATGACGACGCGGCCATCGACCTGCGCCACGAAGCCGTCGCCGCCGTGGACGCCGCCGCCCGCACGGTGAACGGCGCCCTCTACGACGGCATCGTCCTCGCCACCGGCTCGCGACCCTTCGTCCCGCCCTTCGGGAGGGAGGGGGGCGAGCAGTCCCCGCGAACCCTTTGGACGATGGCCGACGCGCTCGCCCTCCGCGCCGTCTGCGCGCCGGGCAAGGCCCTCGCCGTCATCGGCGGCGGCGTGCTGGGGCTGGAGGCCGCGCTCCGCGCCGCCGAGGCCGGCCTGCGCGTGACGGTCGTCGAGGCCGCGCCCGCCCTCGTCGGCGGCGCGCTCGGCCCCGGCGAGGCCACGCTCCACGCCGCGTTTGAGGCCAAGGGCATTGCCCTGCGCGTCGGCGTCGGTGTCTCGGCGATCGTGCCCGAGGGCGTCGTGCTCGCCGACGGCGGTGTGGTCGCCGGCAACGTGACGCTCTGTTCCGCCGGCGCCCGCCCGAACGGCGCCCTCGCCGGCGTGGAGGGGTTCGTGCGCACGCGGCCCGACCTTTCCGTCGCGCCGGGCGTCTTCTGCGCCGGCGACCCCGCCCAACCCACGGAGGCCCGCCCGGTCTGCGCCGTCCGCCGCGCCCAACTGATGGGGCAGCTCGCCGCCAGGAACCTGCTCGCGGGCCTCGCCGGGCGCCCCGCCGAGCCGTGGGCCGACCCCGCCCTGCCGCTCTTCATGAAGGTGGGCGACGTGGAGTTCCACACGTTGGGCGACGTCCGCTCCCCCGGCTTGGAGGAGCGCCGCGAGGACGACGGCGCCGACCCGCGCGTCTGGAAGTCCGTCCTCTATCGCGCCGGCGCGCCCGTTGGGCTGCGCTGGGTCGGCACCCGCGCCGGTTTCGGCGACTGGGAGAAGCGGCTGGCCCGGGCGTGAGCGCTTCCGTCGCCGTCCGTTTCCTGGGGACCGGCACCTCCACCGGCGTGCCGCTCATCGGGTGCGCGTGCCCCGTCTGCCGGAGCGCCGACCCGCGCGACGGCCGGCTCCGTTCCTCCCTGATGGTCACCCTCGGCGGCCGGACGCTCATCATCGACACCGGCCCGGACTTCCGCGCCCAATGCCTCCGCTGGCGCGTGCCGCGCGTGGACGCCGTCTTCGTCACCCACGCCCACGCCGACCACATCTTCGGCTTCGACGACCTGCGCCGCTTCAACACCCTCCAAGGCAACGCCGTCATCCCCTGCTACGCCGGGCCCGACACCGTCGCCGCCCTCCACCGCGTCTTCCCCTACATCTCCCGCCGCCGCAACGCCCTGGGGCTCTACCGGCCGCTCATCGATTTCCTGCCCGTCGCCGCCCCCTTCGAGGCCCTCGGCGCGCGCCTCACCCCCCTGCCCGTCATCCACGGCGACCTTGAGACCTTCGGCCTGCGTGTCGATTGCCAAGGGCGCTCCCTCGCCTATATCCCCGACGCGCACGTCATCCCCGGGCCGACCCTCGCCCTGTTGCGCGGCCTTGACCTCCTGATCCTCAACATGCTTCGCCCCCGTCCGCACCCCACGCACCTCTCCCTCGGGCGTGCCCTCGCCTACGCCGCCCAAATCGCCGCCGGGCGTACCCTCTTCACCCACCTGTCGCACGACTACACCCACGCGCAGCTGCTCCCGCACCTGCCGCCCGCCGTCTCGCTGGCCTACGACGGACTGGCGCTGACGCTGTGAGGGCGTGGGCGAAAAAGGCCCCGGACGCCTCGCGCGTCCGGGGCCTTTTTGTTTCGGGGTGGGGGCGCGTCACGCCTTTTCCCTGCCCCGCCGAAGCCGCGGTGCCCATGGATGGGGATGGCGTCCAAGGCGCGTTCGAGCGCGGCGAATTCGGCGTCGTCGAAGGCGACGTCCCACGCTCCCAGGTTCTCGAGGATGCGTTCCTGCCGCTTGGAGCCTGGGATGGGGACGACGTTCGGCCACTTGCGCAGCATCCAGGCCAACGCGATTTGGGCGGGCGTGGCCCCCTTGCGCGCGGCGAGGCCGGCGAGCAGCTCCACCACCGGCCGGTTGGCGCCGAGGTTCTCCGGGCGGAGCTGGGGGACGTACTTGCGCACGTCGTCGGCGTGCGAGAAGTCCGCCCCCTCGCCCACCTTCCCCGAGAGGAGGCCGCTGGCGATGGGCGAAAAGGGGACGAACCCGATGCCGTTCTCCAGGCAGCAGGGGATGACCTCGGCCTCGACCCCGCGCTCGACCATGGAGTAGATGCTCTGGACGGCGGCGAGCGGGGTCACGGCGTGGGCGGCGCGGATCTGTTCGGCGGAGACCTGCGAAAGCCCCCAGCCGCGGATGAGCCCCTCGCGGATGAGGCGCCCCATGGCCTCGGCCACGTCCTCGAGCGGGATGCGGTGGTTCACGCGGTGGAGGTAATAGAGGTCGGCGCGGTCGGTCCCGAGCCGCCGGAGGGAGGCATCGAGGTGGGCGCGGATGGTGGGGTAGAGCGGCAGGCCGACCTCGTCGTCGTGCAGATGGAGCTTGGTGGCCAGGACGACGGCGTCGCGGAAGGGCGCGACCGCCTCGCCGAGGATGCGCTCGTTGTGCCCGCGGAACTCCGGCAGCAGCCGGGGGCCGTAGGCCTCGGCGGTGTCGAAGAAGGTGCAGCCGAAGTCATAGGCTTTGCGGATGGCCGCGACGGCGTAGGCCCGGTCCGGGATCTCCCCGTACCCGTGCGAGAGGCCCATGCAGCCCATGCCGATGGGCGAGACGGCCAGGGGGCCGAGAAAACGCTGTTCCATGGTCTTTCCTCCCTCAGTCATGCGCGCGGAGCTCGTGGATCATCCGCACGAAGGCGGGGTCGAAGTGGTCGACGATCTCGCTGTGCCCCACGTCGAGCGCGCGGATGCGCCCCATCTCCTCCGGGCTGAGCGCGAAGTCCCAGACGGCGAGGTTCTCCTCCAGCCGTTCGCGGCGGACGCTCTTGGGGATGATGGCCACGCCGCGCTGGAGCGCCCAGCGCAGGGCCACCTGCGCGGCAGTCTTGCCGTGCGCGCGGCCGATCTCGGCGAGGACGGGGTGGGCGAAGATGCCGTGCCCGCCCTCGGCCAGCGACCCCCAGGCCTGCGGGGTCACGCCCAGCTCCCGCATCAGCGCCAAGGCCTTCTCCTGCTGGAAGAAGGGGTGGATCTCCACCTGGTTCAGCATGGGCTTGGTCTCCACCGTGAGGCAGAGATCCATGAGCGCGTGCGGGTAGAAATTGGCCACGCCGATGGCGCGCGCCTTGCCCGCGCGGTAGGCCTCCTCCAACGCCCGCCACGCGCCCGGCCAGTCGCCCATCGGCTGGTGGAGCAGCAGCAGGTCCACGTAGTCCACCCCCAGTTCGCGCAGGGAGCGGTCGACGGCCGCCCGCGCCTTTTCGAGGCCGTAGTCCTGCACCCAAATCTTGGTGGTGACGAAGACCTCCCCGCGCGGCAGCCCGCTTTCGCGGATGCCCTCGCCCACGGCCCGCTCGTTGCGGTAGGCCGCCGCCGTGTCCACCATGCGGTAGCCGCACTCCAGCGCCGTCCGGACGGTGCGCACGGCCTCCGCGTGGTCGGTGATCTGGTAGACGCCGAAGCCTTCCTGCGGCATCGTCACGCCATTCCAAAAGGTAATCTGTTCCATGAGTGCTCCTTTGCTTGTCTGTCGAAAAGTCAAGCTTCCCGAGGCCCCTCCTGGGGCCCCGCCGCGAAGCGCGCCAGCGTCGGCCCCAGCTGCCACGCGAACCAATCCTCCAGCAGCGCATCGGTGTCCAGCGCGCCGCCGGCCATGCACCAGCAGACCATCGCGCCGTAGAGCCAGGCCACGATGAGCCGCGCCAGCGCCCCCGTCGGCGTCTCCGGCCGCAGCTCCCCCCGCGCCACCGCGCCGCGCAGCAGCCGCTCGAAGGTCTCCAGGTCATACGCCCGTTTGGCGGCGTCCAGCCCCGGCCGCACGCGCGCGGGGTCGATCACCCCCCGCACCCACTGCTGCGTCAGGTGCAGCCCGAACCGCCGGATCACGCCCAGGAAGCCCCGCGCGTAATGGCGCAGGCGCGCCTCCACCGGCCCCCCCAGCGCCTCCGTCTCCGCCTCCAAATCCGCGAAGGGCTGCCGGCCCACGGCCTCCGCCAGCGCCTCCTTGGAGGGGAAGTGGACGTAGAAGGTGCCCTTGGCCACCCCGCACGCCTGCGTGATGGCCTCCACCGAGACTTGGTCGAAGCCGAGGCGCGCGATCAGCGCCCCGCCCGTCTCCAAGAGCCGCCGCCGCGTCGCCTCCGCGTTTTCCTGCCGTCTGCCCATCGCTTTCCTCCTTTGGATGCGCCCACTGTAGCAAATCGCCGACCGTCGGTCAATGACTTTCGGTCGGCGAGCGCGCGCTCCCCCGTTCCTCCCCCCGCGCCCGCCCGGCGGGGTGGGGCGTGTCTCGACCCGAGGGACGGCGTGTCTCGGGTCGGACCGCGGCGCGTTCCGGGGAACGAGGCCCGTGATTGCGTTCCCCGGGGCGCCGCGCACAGCCCGACGCAGCCGCCGATCCGATACGTGGGGCGGCTTGCAATCCTCGGGGAAATCCGTTAGTATGGACATCAAAAGGAGCCCATGCGTAAATGGCAAAGCAAGGAAAAAAACTGAAAGTGGCGATGGTCGGCGGCGGCAACGAGTCCTTCATGGGCCGCATCCATCGCGCCGCCATTGAGGCCAGCGGCTGCCTGGAGTTGGTCTGCGGGGCGTTCGGGTCGACGCGGCAGCGGTCGTTCGAGACCGGCAAGACGCTGGGCGTCGACCCCAAGCGCGTCTTCGGCGTCTACCGCGACATGTTCCGGCGCGAATCCAAGGTGACCGGCCCCGACCGGCTGGACCTGGTGACGGTGATCGCCCCCAACAACATGCACTATCCCGTGACGATGGCGGCCTTCGACGCCGGCTTCCCCGTCTTCGCCGAGAAGCCCATGAGCTGCAACATGGACGAGGCGCAGAACCTCAAGCGCCGCACCCTCATGAGCCGCGAGCTCTACGCCTCGGCCTACGTCTTCCCCTTCTACCCCGCCCTCCGCCGCCTCCGCGAGGCCGTCGCCGCCGGGGCCGTCGGCAACATCCGCCGCGTGGACGCCCGCTACTACCACGGCTGGATGGGCATCCGCCTCGAGACCGCCGGCAACCGCTCCGCCAACTGGCGCACCGACCCGCGCCGCTGCGGCGCCGCCGGGGCCGTCTACGACCTGGCCGGCCCCTGCGCCTTCGTCGCCGAGTGGGCCAGCGGGCTGGAGATCGCCGCGCTCTGCGCCTCCGGCCGCCCCGCCGTGGCCGGGCGCCTGCTCGACGACGACGCCACCATCCTCCTGCGCTTCGCCAACGGCGCCCTCGGCACCATCGCCGTCAGCCAGATCGCCCTCGGCGAGGCCGACGGCGTCTGCCTCGACCTCTACGGCGACAAGGGCTCCCTCCACTGGAAGCAGTCCTCCGGGAACGTCTGGGCCCGCGTCGCGCCCGACGGCGCCGTCACGCGCGAGACCGTCGAGGGCGCGCCCGTCCCGACCCCCGGCCCCAACCGCTTCGCCGAGCCCTACGGCGACGACGAGGCCTACGTGGCCGCCCTCGCCGAGGCTTACCGGGACTTCGCCCAGACCATCCTCGCCGAGCGCGAGGGCAAACCCCGCGAGGGCCTCTGCGTGGGCGTCGACCCCGCCCTCCGCGTGGCCACCTTCAATGACCTCGCCGCGCGCAGCATCGCGCCGGGCGCCGACGATCCGACCGGGAAGTGGGTCGACTTCGTCGTGCCCAAAGTGGAATTGCTCAGCTGACGCCATGGAACCCGACTGCCGCCTCATCGCCCGCCTCCTCGACGAGGAGCTCCGCACCGCCGCCTTCCGCGACCGCTCCAACAACGGCCTCCAGATCGAGAACGACGGCCCCGTCACCCGCCTGGCCGTCGCCGTCGACGCCTCGCTCGAGACCTTCGACGCCGCCGCCCGGGCCGGCGCGCAGATGCTCATCGTCCACCACGGCCTCTCATGGGGCGACAGCCTGGCGCGCATCGACGGCCTCAACCGCCGCCTGGTCGCCGCCGCGCTCTCCCGCAACCTCGCCCTCTACGCCAGCCACCTCCCCCTCGACGCCCATCCCACCCTCGGCAACAACGCCCAGATCGCCGCCCTCATCGGCCTCACCCGGACGCGCCCCTTCATGGAGTACCACGGGCAGCGCATCGGCGTCGCCGGGCTGCTCCCCATGCCGCTGCCCCGCGACGCCTTCGCCGAGCTCGTCCGCGAGACGCTGCGCCCCCGCCGCCTCGAACGCTTCGACTACGGCCCCGCGCTCATCCGCTCCGTCGGCGTCTGTTCCGGCGGTGCGCCCGAGGGCGTCGACGCCGCCGCGCGCGAGGGGCTTGACCTCTACCTCTGCGGCGAGGCCAACCTCCAAGCCTACAACCTCGCCAAGCAGTGGGGCCAGAACGCCCTCTTCGCCGGCCACTACGCCACCGAGCGCACCGGCCCCCGCGCGCTCGGCCTTTGGCTTGCCGAGCGCACCGGGCTCCCCTGCGACCTCATCGACTTCGATCTTCCCTACTAACCGCCCCGCGGAGGCGCCGCCACAGCAGCGTCGGCAACGTCCGCGCGAAGGTCTCGGGCACGAAGAGCGCGTAGCGAACGCCATGCTCTTCTCGGAAGTTTCTTATCACGTACTCAAGATGTTTATGAGCCCAAAGGGGGAAATCTCGCCCACGACGGCATGGCTGCATGGGTGAACCTTGGGTGTGTTATATCCAAAGAAAGGGAAGGGCTCGGCGTACACTGCGAAATCACCTTCATTGGGGGCGCGATGTGTTATACTGTCGTCATGGAATGGATTGTTGTCGCTGTCATTTGTGGGCTCATCGGCGCCCCGATTGGCAAGGCTTTCGACAGGCTTTGGTTTGGGATCGTTCTCGGTGCGTTGTTTGGGCCTGTGGGGTGGCTCACCGTCTTGATCGTCGGGATGCTTTCGGAGCGCGATCGGCGTGGGGCGGTGGCCTTGGGGCCGGTGCGTGCGCCGTGCCCGATGTGTCTGGAGCCGGTGGTCAAGGGGGCGAAAATCTGCCCGCATTGCCGCTCGGCGATCGAGTGGCCGAAGGAGCCCAGGCGCGTGGTCAAGTTGGGGGGCGTCGTGATCAAGCGGCGTCGCCTGGTGATCAGGCCAAAGCGGTGAGGGGCGGCTTCAGCGCGTGCGCCCGGGGGCCTTCGTGGCGGCGGCGCCGAGGGCGCAGAAGAGCAGGGTCGTCATCAGCGAGAAGCCCCCTTGGGAGAAAAGCGGCAGGGTGATGCCTGTCATCGGGAGGGCCTTGGTGACGCCGCCGACGTTGAGGAGGATCTGCGCGCCCAACGCCGAGGCGACGCCCGCGCCCAGCAGCGCGAGCGTCGCGTCGGTCTGCGCGGCGGCGGCGCGCGCCAGGCGCAGCAGCCACAGCCAGAAGAGCGTCAGGAGCAGGGCGCACCCCGCCAGCCCCCATTCCTCGGCCACGGCCGCGTAGACGAAATCGCTTGAGACGATTGGCACCGCGCCCGGCGTCCCCTCGCCCAGCCCCATCCCCCAGAAGCCGCCGGCGTACTGCGCGCAGAGGCTTTGCCCGATTTGCCAGCCTTTGCCCAGCGGGTCGGCGAAGGGATCCAGCCACACCTCGAAGCGCGCCCGCGTGTGCGCGGAGACCAGCCGCACCGCCCATCCCGCCGCCGCGGCGGCGACGGCGCCAAGGGCCAGCCAGCCCGGCCGCCGCGTCAGCGCCGTCAGCATCAGCACCAGGGTCAGGCAGAGGATGAGCGCCAGCCCCAGGTCGCGCACCGCCACGGCGCCCAGCACCGCCGCCCCCCACGCGAAGGCCAGCGCCGCCGCGTCGCGCAGCGGTGGGGCGGGCAGCCCGAGGAGCGTCCGCGACAGGCCTTCCCGGCGCGCCGGCAGCCAACCCGCCGCGAAGCAGACCAGCAGCAGCTTCGTCAGCTCCGTGGGGTTGATCTGCCCGGGGAGGAAGGTCCCGCCCCGGTAACTCCGCCCGAAGGCCGCCAGCGCCGCCATCACCCCGAGCGCCCCCAGCCATGCCAGCCAGCGCACCCGCGGCAGCGCCGCGGCCAGCGTGCCCGCCGGCAGCCAGCGCACGCCGAAGAGAAAGCCCGCCGCCCCGGCCAGCAGCGGCGCGTAGGCCCGCCAGGCCGTCCACGATTCCTCCCACGTCCCCAACCGCAGCTGCTCCACGATCCCCAGCCCCAGCAGCAGCGTCGTCAGCGCCACGAACCCCCGATCCCCCGAGAAGACCTTGGGCCGGCTCCAGGCCCATGCCAGCGCCCACGCCGCCGTCCACGCCACGAGCGGCGCGAAGAAGGCCCCCGTCACCGCCTCGTCGTTCATCAGGCGCGTCGCCGCCACGGGGAAGGCCGCCGCCCCGACCGTCGCCCCCGCCAGGGCGAACCACCCTCCGCCGCCCCCTTTCGGCGCCGCGGCGTCGGGCGTGCGGGGCGCGCGTGCGGGGCGCGCGGCGCCTTTCCCCGCGCTTGTTTTCCGCCTTGCCCGGCTCTGCCGTCTCCGCTCTGCCATGGCGCCCCAGTATAGCACAACGGCGGGGACGGAAAAGCCCCGGCGCGGGCGCGTCGGGGCTTGGGGCGCCGTCAGACGGCGACGACGGAGCCGGGCGGGTATTTGCCGGCGATGATGTCGCGGGCGACGGGGGTCTCGATGAGGCGCTGGATGGTGCGCCGGAGGGGGCGCGCGCCGAAGTCGGGGTCGTAGCCTTGGTCGAGGATGGCCTGCTTGGTCGCGTCGGAGACCCGGAGGGTGAGCTCCTGCTCGGCGAGGCGCGCGGCGAGGTCCTCGAGCTGGAGGTCGACGATCCGCGTGAGGCTCTCGCGGGAGAGGGGCTTGAAGAGGAGCGTCTCGTCGATGCGGTTGAGGAACTCGGGGGGGAACTTGCCTTTGAGGAGGTTGGAGACCAGCTCGCGGAGGCGCGCGGCGTCGCCTTCCCGCTCGGCGTTGGCGATGAGGTCGGAGCCGAGGTTGGAGGTCATGATGATGATGGTGTTCTTGAAGCTGACGGTGGTGCCCTTGTTGTCCGTCAGCCGGCCATCGTCGAAGACCTGCAGGAAGAGCTTGAAGACGTCGGGGTGGGCCTTCTCGATCTCGTCGAGGAGGACGACGCTGTAGGGTTTGCGGCGGACGGCCTCGGTGAGCTGGCCGCCTTCCTCGTAGCCGACGTAGCCGGGGGGCGCGCCGACGAGGCGGCTGACGCTGTGGCGCTCCATGTACTCGGACATGTCGATGCGGGTCATCGCGTCGCGGCTGTCGAAGAGCCGCTCGGCGAGGACGCGCGCCAGTTCGGTCTTACCCACGCCGGTGGGGCCCAGGAAGAGGAAGGCGCCGATGGGCCGCTGGCGGTTGCGGATGCCGGCGCGGGCGCGCAGGACGGCGTCGGCGACGGCGTCGACGGCCTCGTCCTGGCCGATCACCTTGGCCTTGATGTCCTCGCCCAGGTGCAGGAGCTTCTCGCGCTCGCCCTCGAGCAGGCGGGTGACGGGGACGCCGGACCAGCGGCTGACGGCCTCGGCGATCTCCTCGGGGCCGACGACCTCGCGGAGCATCGCGTCGGTGCTGTCCTTGGCGGCGGCCTTGAGCTGCTTCTCCAGGTCGGGGATCGTCTTGTACTGGAGCTCGCCGGCCTTGGCGTAGTCGAACCGCCGCTGGGCGAGCTCGAGCTCGTGGCGGGCGGCGTCGAGCTTGGCGCGGAGGCCTTTGCTGGCCTCGTGGGCCTTCTTCTCCTCCTGCCACTTGGCCTTGAGGGCGTCGGCCTTGGCCTTCTCGTCGGCGAGCTCCTTGCGCAGTTCGTCGAGGCGTTTCTTGGAGGCGTCGTCCTTCTCCTTGGCGAGGGCGGCCTCCTCGATCTCCAGGCGCATGACCTTGCGGCTGAGTTCGTCGAGCTCGGCGGGCATGGAGTCCATCTCGGTGCGGATGGCGGCGCAGGCCTCGTCGAGCAGGTCGATGGCCTTGTCGGGGAGGAAGCGGTCTTGGATGTAGCGGTCGCTGAGGACGGCGGCGTTGACGAGCGCGGCGTCCTGGATGCGGACGTTGTGGTGGGCCTCGAAGCGTTCCTTGAGGCCGCGCAGGATGCTGATGGTGTCCTCCACGGTGGGCGGGGCCACCATCACCGGCTGGAAGCGGCGCTCCAGGGCCTTGTCCTTCTCCATGTAGAGGCGGTGCTCGGCCAGGGTGGTCGCGCCGATGCAGTGGAGCTCGCCGCGCGCGAGCATGGGCTTGAGCATGTTGCCCGCGTCGCTGGAGCCCTCGGTCTTGCCGGCGCCGACGATGGTGTGGATCTCGTCGATGAAGAGGATGATGCGGCCCTCGCTGGCCTTGATTTCCTTGAGGACGGCCTTCAGGCGCTCCTCGAAGTCGCCGCGATACTTGGCGCCCGCCATCAGCGCCGTCAGGTCGAGCGCGAAGATCGTGCGGTCGCGCAGCCCCTCGGGCACGTCGCCGCGGACGATGCGCTGGGCGAGCCCCTCGACGATGGCCGTCTTGCCGACGCCCGGTTCGCCGATGAGCACGGGGTTGTTCTTGGTCTTGCGCGACAGGATGCGGATCACGTCGCGGATCTCGGCGTCGCGGCCGATGACGGGATCCAGCTTGCCCTTGCGCGCCAGCTCCACCAGGTCGGTGCCGTACTTCTTCAGCGCCTCATAGCTTTCCTCGGGGTTCTCGCTGGTGACGCGCTGGTTGCCGCGGACCTCCTTCAAGGCCGCCAGCAACGCGTTCTCCGAAAGCCCCAAATCGCGCAGCAGGCCCATCTTCCCGGCCATCGCAAGCAGCAGGTGCTCGACGGAGACGTAGGCGTCGCCCATCCGCTTGGCGCGGTCAAAGGCGTCGACCAGCATCTCCTGCAGCCGTTGGGAGACGTAGACCTTGTTGGCTTCCATCGCCCCCGTCACCCGCGGCAGGCGGTCCATCGCCTCGGCCACGCGCGCCCGCGCCACCTCCGCCGACACCCCGCACTTCTCCAGCAGGCTCCCCGCCAGCCCCTTCTCCTGGGCCAGCAGCGCCCACAGCACGTGCTCCGGCTCCACCGTCTGCTGCTGACGGCGAATGCCCTCCTGCTGCGCCAGCGTCAACGCCTCGCGCAACCGTTCCGTCATCTGATTCATATCCATACGTGAAGTCCTCCTTGTCGGGCCCACGCGGGCCGACGCCTCCTTTTGCAACATCCGTGCCAATCGCCCCGCCCCGCGCGAACGGCCCCGCCCGCCCCCTCCCCGCCCTGCCATTCGCGTGGCACACCGTGCCACGTTGGCACACCCCCCGCCCAACGTGTTTGCGCGGTCTGTTCCCCGGAACGCGCCGCGGTCCGCCCCGAGAGACGCCGTCCCCCGCCCCGAGGGGCGCCGCCTTCCGCGCGGGGTTGTCCCGCTGTGGTATACTTCCGCGCGACATGAAGAGAGAGATGGCAGGGAATGGGTGCGGGCAGATGTCCGAGACCTTCCGCGTCGGGGCGTTCCTGGCGTGCGTCGGCGGGTTCCTGGACGCTTACACCTTTCTTTGCCGGGGCGGCGTCTTCGCCAACGCGCAGACCGGCAACCTCGCCCTGCTTGGCATCCGTCTGGCCGCCGGGGACTGGGCGGGCGCCTGCGGCTATCTGCTCCCGGTGGTCGCCTTTGTCTTGGGCATCCTGCTGGCCGAGGCCCTGCGCCGCCTGTTCGGCCGCTGGCGGGCCCTCCACTGGCGCCAGCCGCTCCTGCTTGTCGAGGCCGCCACGCTGGCGGCGTGCGCCGCGCTCCCCGCCCTGCCGGACACGGCGGTCACCGTGGCCGTCTCCTTCGTCTGCGCGGTCCAGGCGCAGGGGTTCCGCAAGATCCACGGCAGCCCCATCGCCACCACCATGTGCACCGGCAACCTGCGCGCGGCCATCGAGGCCGCGCTGGCTTGGCGGCGCGGCGGGGATCCGGGCGCGCCGCGCCGCGGGCTCCACACGCTGGGCGCGACGGCTTGTTTTGTCCTGGGCGCGGCGATCGGGGCCGCGGCGGTCGCGTTCCTTTCCCACGGCGCGCTTTGGCTGCCCGTCGGCCTGCTGCTGGCCGCATGCCTGCTGCTTTTCCGCCGTCCCGAGGGGGAGGGGCGCTGAGGGCCGCGCCGGGCCCTTGCCCGCGGGCCGAGGGGACTTTTTCGCGGGGGTGGTAGACAGCGGGGGCGGCGATATGCTAGAATGGCCGATATTTCTTGTTCCGCAACAGAGTTTCGGAGGATTTGCAATGGGAACTGGTCGTACCCTCAATAAGAAGCCGGCGACGCGTCCGGTGAAGTCCGCGGGCGAGCGTCGCCGCCGTGACGCGGTGCAGCGCAAGCGCTTGGTGGCGTTGGGCATGGACGAGGCCGCGGTGGCGAAGCTGAACGCGGTGCAGATCCGCGACTACCTGCGCACGCCGGCGAAGACGCGCGCGGCCTTCGCGCAGTGAGCGTCCGCGCGCCCGTGACGCGGCGCGCTGCGAATGGATCGGGGGCACATCCGCGGGGCGGGTGTGCCTTCGGCGTGTTTCCGATGGGCAAGGAGGGCAGGATGCGGGATTTCCTTGGGCGTTTGGCGGCGCGGCGGCGTTTCGGGGTGCGGCCGGGGCTGGGGACGATGCGGGCGCTGTGCGCCGCGTTGGGGAACCCGGAGCGGGAGTTGGCGGCGATCCACGTGGCGGGGACGAACGGGAAGGGGAGCGTGACGGCGATCTGCGAGGCGGCCCTGCGGACGATGGGGCTGCGCGTGGGGCGCTACACCTCGCCGCATCTGGTGCGGGTGAACGAGCGTTTCGTGCTGGATGGGCGCGAGGCGACGGACGAGGAGCTGGCGGGGGCGTTGGACGAGGTGGAGGCGGCGTGCGCGCGCGCGGGGGCGGAGCCGACCTTCTTCGAGGCGCTGACGGCGTGCGCGTTCGTGCTTTTCCGTCGGGCGGGGATCCGCCTGGCGGTGCTGGAGGTGGGGATGGGGGGCCGGTGGGACGCGACGAACGTGATCGAGGCGCCGTTGGTCTCGGTGGTCACGCACGTGGCGTTGGATCATTGCGCGGTGCTGGGGGAGACGCTCGAGGCCATCGCCGGGGAGAAGGCCGGCATCGTGAAGCCGGGGCGCCCGGTGGTCGTCGGGGCGATGGACGCGCGGGCCAGGGCGGTGATCGCGCGGCGGGCGGCGGAGGTGGGGGCGCCGCTGCATGACGCGGCGGAGGAGATCCGGGTGGAGGTCTCCCGGCGGACGATCCATGGGCAGACGCTGCGGTGCGCCAGCCCCGCGCGGGATTACCCGGCGGCGCTCACGCGCCTGGCGGGGAGTTTCCAGGCGGAGAACGCGGCGACGGCGCTGTGCGCGCTGGAGCGGCTGGGGGAGGCGGGGCTGGAGGTGCCGCCGAAGGCGTTCGCGGAGGGGCTGCGGACGGTGTCGTGGCCGGGCCGCTGCCAGCTGATCGCGGAGGATCCGCCGACCTTCCTGGACGGGGGGCACAACCCGGACGCGCTGCGGGCGCTGCGCCTGGCGTTGCAGTCGATGCACGTGCGGCGGCGCGTGGCGCTGGTGTGCGGGTTCTGCGCGGACAAGGCGGTGGGGGAGGCGCTCCGGGAGATCGCGCCGCTGGTCTCGGCGGCGTGGGCGGCGCCGTTGGCGAACGAGCGCGGGCTGGCGCCGGAGGCGTTGGCGGAGGCGTTGCGCGGGGCGGGGGTGCGGCAGACGCACGCGGCGGGCTCGGTGGCGGAGGGGCTGGAGGGGGCGACGGCGTGGGCGCAGGAGAACCAGGGGACGGTCGTGGTCTGCGGGTCGCTCTTCTTGGTCGGGGAGGTGTTGGCGCTGACGGAGGGGGCGGGGGCGATCGACCCAAGCGAGGCGCTGCGTGCGCATTGACCCGCCGGTGGACAAGGACATCCGCTGGGTCTACGAGGACGCGCGGATGTTGGTGGTGGACAAGCCGGCGGATCTGCCTGTGCACGGCAGCGGGAGTTATCGGCTGAACACGTTGGAGCGGCTGTTGCGGCTTTACCGGCCGGGGAACACCATCCATCTGATCTCGCGCCTGGACCGCGAGACGAGCGGGTTGGTGTTGGTGGCGAAGGATCCGGAGATGGCGGCGATCCTGGGGAAGGCGCCGAAACGGAAGGTCTATCATGTGGTGGTGGAGGGGCGTTTCCCCGAGGGGCGGCTCTGCGCGGCGGGCGTCATCCGCAGGACGAACGCGCCGCCGGTCTTTTCCATGCGCGTGCTGGAGGGGGCGACGCTCACCCCCAAGGCGCCGCCCCTCCCGGCGGAACGGGGCGCGGCGACGTGGTTCGAGCGGCTGGGGGAGGGGCCGTGGCCGGGCACGAGCCTGCTGCGCGCGGAGTTGGTGACGGGGCGCACGCACCAGATCCGCGCGAGCCTGCGGTCGTTGGGGTTCCCGGTGGTGGGGGACAAGGTGTACGGCCCCGACCCGGAGATCTTCCTGCGCTTCCGCGAGGACGCGCTGACGGAGGCGGATTGGCGGGCGCTGCGCCTGCCGGGCCAGGCGCTCCGCGCCGTGAGGCTGGAGGTGCTCGGGCGGGTCTTCCGCACCGTGCGCCCGCCGTGGCGCGCGTAGGGTCAGGCGAGCGGGGCGACGGTGGCGACGGCGAGGGCGGAGATGCCCTCGCGCCGGCCGATGGCGCCGAGGCCCTCGACGGTGGTGGCCTTGACGGAGACGGCGCCGACGGGGAGGCCCATGGCTTGGGCGAGGCGTTCGCGCATGGCGGGGATGTGGGGCATGAGCTTGGGGCGTTCGGCGAGGATGGTGGCGTCGACGTTGGCGGGGCGCCAGCCGTTGGCGGCGAGGCGGGCGACGACGGCGCGCAGGAGGGCGAGGCTGTCGGCGCCGGCCCAGCGGGGGTCGTCGTCGGGGAAGTGCTGGCCGATGTCGCCGTCGGCGACGGCGCCGAGGAGGGCGTCCATGAGGGCGTGGGCGAGGACGTCGGCGTCGGAGTGGCCGAGGAGGCCGACGGGGTGGGGGATGTCGACGCCGCCGAGGATGAGCCTGCGCCCGGGGACGAGGCGGTGGGTGTCGAAGCCGATGCCGGTGCGTGTCATGGGGGTGCTCAGTGGCGGACGGGGCGGAACTTGATGCGGTGGGGGCGGTCGGCGTCGTCGCCGAGTTCCTTGCGGCGCATCTCGTGGTAGTCGGAGTAGGAGCCCTCGAACCAGCGCACCTTGGAATCGCCCTCGAAGGCGAGAATGTGGGTGGCGATGCGGTCGAGGAACCAGCGGTCGTGGCTGACGACGACGGCGCAGCCGCCGAAGCTCTGGATGCCTTCCTCGAGGGAGCGGAGGGTGGCGACGTCGAGGTCGTTGGTGGGCTCGTCGAGGAGGAGGAGGTTGCCGCCGGAGCGGAGGAGCTTGGCGAGGTGGACGCGGTTGCGCTCGCCGCCGGAGAGGACGCCGACCTTCTTCTGCTGGTCGGCGCCGCGGAGGTTGAAGCGGGAGCAGTAGGCGCGGCCGTTCATGAGGCCCTTGCCGGCGAGGTTGACGAGGTCGCCGCCGCCGGTGATCTCCTCGTAGACGGTGTGGTTGGGGTCGAGGGCCTCGCGGGATTGGTCGACGTAGCTGAGGACGACGGTCTCGCCGACGCGGAGCTCGCCGGAGGTGGGCTTGAGCTGGCCGGTGATGAGGCGGAAGAGGGTGGTCTTGCCGGCGCCGTTGGCGCCGATGACGCCGACGATGCCGCCGCGGGGGAGGTCGAAGTTCACGTGCTCGAAGAGGATGCGGTCGCCGAAGGCCATGCAGAGGTCGTTGGCGCGGACGACGAGGTTGCCGAGGCGGGGGCCGGGGGGGATCTGGATCTTGAGCTCCTCCTCGCGGGTGTCGACCTGCTGGGAGACGAGCTCCTCGTATCGGGCCAGGCGGGCCTTGCCCTTGGCGCGGCGGCCGGAGGGGTTGGTGTGGATCCACTCGAGCTCCTGCTGGATCATCTTGCGGCGGCTTTCGGCCTGCTTGGCCTGGGCGGCCATCATGGCCTGCTTCTGCTCGAGCCATTGCTCGTAGTTGCCTTTGTAGGGGTAGGTGCGCCCGGCGTCCATCTCGAGGATCCACTCGGTGACGTTGTTGAGGAAGTAGCGGTCGTGCGTCACCACGATGAGGGTGCCCTTGAACTTCTTGAGGAAGGCTTCGATCCAAGCGACGGATTCGGCGTCGAGGTGGTTGGTGGGCTCGTCGAGGAGGAGGACGTCGGGGTTGGAGATGAGCAGGCGGCACATGGCGACGCGGCGCTTCTCGCCGCCGGAGAGGTCGCCGGCCTTGGCGTCCGGGGCGGGGCAGCGGAGGGCCTCCATGGCCAGCTCCACCTGATGGTCGAGGCTCCAGAGGTCGTTGGCGTCGATGATCTCCTGGAGGCGGGCCATCTCCTCCTCGGCGCCGGGCTCGTCGAGGCGGCAGCAAAGGTCCTCGTAGCGCTCGAGCATGGCCTGGGCCTCGGCCACGCCCTCCATGACGCATTCCTGGACGGTCTTCCCGGGGTCGAGCGCGGGCTCCTGGGGCAGGTAGCCGACCTTGGCGCCCTTGGCCACCTGGCAGGTGCCCATGTAGTCTTTGTCGAGGCCGGCGAGGATCTTGAGGAGGGAGGATTTGCCGGCGCCGTTGGCGCCGATGACGCCGATGTGCGCACCGTGGAAGAAGGCGAGGTTCACGTTGTCGAGGATGACCTTCTTCTCTTGGTGCTTGGTGACGTTCTGGAGGTTGAAGACATATTCGCCGGCCACGGTGGGGCTCCTTTCGTTAGACGCCGAAGGGCAGGAATTGGTGGTAGAGGAAGGTGAAGGCGCCGGCCTGCAGATCCACGTGGAAGTGGCCCGCGAACCAGCGGCGGAAGGCAAGGCGCGCGCGGAGGCTCTCCAGCCAGGCCTCGGTGGCGGTGTCGACGACGCCGAAGCGGGCCTCCCAGGCCTCGCGGCGGCCGGGGGGCATGACGCTCTCGGGGCAGGTGTGCGAGAGCACGGCGTCGACCCGCCAGCCGGCGGCGCGGAGGGCGACCTCGGCGCGGGCGCGGATGGCGGGGGAGGGCTGCTCGTCCTCGAACCAGGCCCAATGGTTGAGCAGGCGGTCGAACTTGTCCACGGAATAGGCGCCGCCGACGACGAGCGTCCGCAGCCCGCCGATGTCGTAGAGCGCGCCGTCCACGGGGAAGAGCTGGTTGGGGTAGCGCGGGTCGGCGTAGGCCTCGCCGCCGAAGGCCGGGCGCGTGCGATAGGCGCGGAGCGTCTCGGGGCGGGCCTCGTGGTTGCCGTGGACGCAGAAGAGGGTGATGGGGAGCTGGGCCAGGTGCTGCTTGAGCGCCGTGGCCCGCGCGTCGGGGAAATAGTTGATGCCCGCGTCGCCCAGGACGATGAGGGTGTCCTCGCGGCGCGTGCGCTCGCGGCGGCAGAAGTCATCCACCTCCGTGAAGTCGCCATGCTTGTCTCCGGTGACCCAAATCATGCCTGTGCCTTTGTCCGAGCGGACGCCGCGCATTGTACCAAATCCGCCTTGCCGCGTTCCCTCCTTGGGTGGACAAATCCCGGCCCGTGTGCTAGATTGGGGCAAATCAAAATCAAGGAAGGGTCAAGAGCCGTTGTTTGTTGTCGCTGGGCTGTGCGGCGTTTGTGTGCGCGGCGGGGGCGAAGATTCGTTATGTCGGCGAGACGTGGCGGGCCAGCCTGTCCTGGGCCAACTTCTTCGGGCCGATCCCGAACGCCATCAACTATTATTCCAGGGGCGAGGAAATGCTGGCGAACCCCACCGCCGAGATGGGGATCCCGCCGTGTTTCTGATCGCCCCCCTTGATGGCGAACGTTTTCGGTATTGCGTGGTGGATTCGCGTCAGGTTCACGGCAGTGAATTATTTAATGAGCGCCTCTCCTCCAAAAAGGAGCAGGAATCGCCGATTGTGATCCCCGTTCGCCTCAAACGGAACCCCATCTCTTTGGTGACAATCGATTTGGGAGAGGATTTGCGTATTCCAAAGAAAGACGGGAAGGTGGCCGGCCATGAGACGCCGTTGGGCTACGACATGGTGGCGGCCGACTGGGTCGCCCCGTATGGCCGAGGGCAGGTGGCCGATCTGATTTTCCGCTTTGTGGTCAATCTTTATCCTCAGAAAGACGAGAAAGGGCGTAGTTTCTTCCGGATTAAGAATTGTGTGGTCATCACCTTCCCCAATGAGGGTGACGGAGTTCAGAAAGCCGAGAATCGGTGGCCTTTGTCCCGCTTCCCGACAGACTTTGAGACCCCCTTGGATGGCTACGAGCCTGAATTCGTTATGATCAATCACAGAGGGTGGCATCCGGATGATTTCGTGAACGATCCCACGCAATCGTACTTTGTCCGGATTCGGACGCAGAAAGACGAGAACGGGCGGATTGTCCACGCGCTGTATGGGCGAATTACGCGGATTATCTGCGCCGCTTCCCGAAGGCGTTGCAACACCAGGAAGAACGGATGCGCGCCCTGCCCAAACTAGTCATCGGGGAAGGCGACGCGGAGGCCGCCCCCAAGTAAGGCGTGGCCCCTTGGCCTTTGCGCCGGCGCCGATCGTCGGCGCCGCGGGGCGCGCGGCCTGGGCTCCGGGCCGGGATCGGCGCGGTGCGTGGGCGCGGCGGGATTTGTGGTAGAATGAGTTGCCATGAGTAGTGACTTTGTGAAAGATTTGGCCCATACGCGCAATTTCTGCATCATCGCGCACATCGACCATGGCAAGACGACGCTTTCGGACAGGATCCTGGAGCTGACGAAGGCGATCGACCCGCGCCAGCTGAAGGAGCAGACGTTGGACGCGATGGATCTGGAGCGGGAGCGCGGCATCACCATCAAGAGCCATCCGGTCACCATGCAGTACGAGGCGGCGGACGGGGCGCGCTATCGCCTCAACCTGATCGACACGCCCGGCCACGTGGACTTCGCCTATGAGGTGAGCCGCGCGATGGGCGCCTGCGAGGGGGCCATCCTGGTGGTGGACGCCGCGCAGGGGGTGGAGGCGCAGACGGTGGCGAACGCCTACCTGGCCATCGACGCGAACCTCGAGATCATCCCCGTGCTGAACAAGGTGGACCTGCCGAGCGCGGACGTGCCGGGGGTCATCCATCAGATCGAGGACGTGCTGGGCATCCCCGTGGATCCGCCGCTGCTCATCTCCGCGAAGACGGGCCAAGGCGTGCCGGAGGTGCTGGAGGCGATCGTCCGCCGCGTGCCGCCGCCGAGGACGGAGCGCCCCGGGGGGCCGCTGCGCGCGCTGGTCTTCGACTCGGTCTTCGACGTCTACCGCGGCGTCATCACCTACGTGCGCGTGGTGGACGGCGCGATCCGGGCGGGCGACGCCCTGCGCTTCATGTCCACCGGCCTGACGACGCCCGTGAAGGAGGTGGGCATCTTCTCCCCCTCGCAGAAGCCGGTGGAGGTGCTGGAGCCGGGGCAGGTGGGCTACATCGTCGGCGCCATCAAGGACCCCGCCGAGATCAAGGTGGGCGACACGCTGACCAGCCAGCGCGACGGCGCGCAGACGCCCCTGCATGGCTTCAAGGAGATCCACCCGACCGTCTTCTGCGGCATCTACCCCGTCAGCACCGACGAGTACAACAAGGTGCGCGCGGGCCTGGAGAAGCTCCACCTCAACGACTCGGCCTTCACCTTCCACGCCGAAAGCTCCGCGGCGCTCGGCTTCGGCTTCCGTTGCGGCTTCCTCGGGCTGCTGCACATGGAGGTGGTGCAGGAGCGCCTGCGCCGCGAGTTCCAGCTCGACATCATCAACACCCATCCCGCCGTCGTCTACCGCGTCACCCTCAAGGACGGCACCGTGCAGGAGATCGACAACCCCGTGCTCCTGCCCGACCCCACGCGCATCGAGACCATCGAGGAGCCGATGATCAAGGCCCGCATCATCACCATGAGCAGCTGCATCGGCGACATCATGCGCCTGGTGATGGAGCGGCGCGGCGTCGTCGACGGCACCGAGACCCTCGACGCCCAGCGCGTCATCCTCACCTGCATCCTCCCCCTCAACGAGATCCTCATCGACTTCCACGACACCCTCAAATCCATCTCCCGCGGCTATGCCTCGATGGACTACGAGCCCCACGGCTACCAAGCCAGCGACATCGTGCGCATGGACATCCTGCTCAACGGCGACCCCGTCGACGCCTTCTCCTGCATGGTCCACCGCGACCGTGCCGTCGCCCGCGGCAAGCAGATGTGCAAGGCCCTCAGCGAGACCATCCCGCCGCATATGTTCAAGATCCCCGTCCAGGCCTGCATCGGGCGCACCATCATCGCCCGCGAGGATATCCGCCCCTTCCGCAAGGACGTCACCGCGAAACTCTACGGCGGCGACGTCACCCGCAAGCAGAAACTGCTCAAGAAGCAAGCCGAGGGCAAGAAGCGCATGAAGGAGTTCGGCACCGTCAACGTGCCGCAGTCCGCCTTCATCGCCGTGCTCAAAGGCACCTCGGAGGACAACTGAATGGGCGCGGACGAGACCCGTTTGGCCTGGGACTTCTGGGCCTACTTCATCAACCCCTACTTCTGGAGCGGCTTCATGGGGTGGTGCGTCGCCCAGGTCATCAAGATGACCCGCGGGGCCATCCGCACCAAGAGCCTGGACTTCACCTACCTCACCAGCACCGGCGGCATGCCCAGCGCCCACTCCGCCCTCGTCACCGGCGTCTTCGTCGGCCTCGGCCTCGGGCAGGGGTGGGACGCGCCTGTCACCATCGTCGCCAGCGTCGTCGCCGCCATCACGATGTTCGACGCCGCGACCGTCCGCCGCGCCGCCGGCCAGCAAGCCCGCCTCCTCAACACCATCACCCGCCAATTCTTCCATGAGCGCCGCTTCTCCGCCAAGCCGCTCAAGGAGATGCTCGGCCACACCCGCACCGAGGTCTACGGCGGCATGGCCACCGGCGCGCTCGTCGCCGTCCTCGTCCTCAGCCTCTGGGCGCGCCTCGGCTGGCCCAACCTGTGAGCGCCCGCGCGGCGGGAGGGCCGGGGGCGCCGCCCCCGGCCCCGTCTTTTGGTATAGTGGGGGAAAGGAGCGAACGGATGGATTTCTCGAAACCAGTCAATGCGCAGACGGCGCGCCCCCGGCGGCGGGGGCGGCGGATCCTGCTGTGGGCGCTCGCGCCCGTCGTCGCCTTGGCGGCGCTGATCGCGGCCGCGCCGACGTTGCTCTCGACCGGGGCGGCGCGGCGCTTCGTGGTGGGGAAGGTGAACGCGGCGATCGCGCCGGCGACGCTGGAGGTGGGCGATTGGTCGCTGGCGTGGACGCGGGGGCAGTCGCTCACGGGCCTCCGTTACCGCGACGCGCGGCAGGGCATCGACGTGCGGGTGAGGGCGATCCGCCTCTCCTCGCTCCTCCAGCTGTTGCCGGTGGGGCGGCTGACGGCGCGCGTGGAGGTGGAGGCGCCCGAGGTGGCCTACGCGCCGCCCGCGCCCCAGGCCGGCGCGCCCGAGACGCCGCCGCCCGCGCCGGGCGGGGAGGGGGCGGGGGAACCCGCCGCGCCGTTCGTCCTGCCGGCCTGGGAGGTCGCGGCGGACATCCGGGTGACGGACGCCGCGTTCACGATGGCGGGCCTGCCGGCGCCGTTGGCGACGGTCGCCTCCGCGCGGCTGACGATGGATTCCTTGGACGAGGCGATCGCCTTCGCGGCCGACGGCGCGGCCCAGGGCGTGGCGTTCGCCGCGGAGGCGACGCTGCCGTCGGCGCGGACGCTGGCGGCGGCCACGCGCCCGACGGATTGGTTCCGCACGGCGGCGCTCCGGTTGCAGGCCCCGTGGCTCTCCGCCACGGCCGAGGCCTCCGCGGCGCCGGGCAAGGACTGGCCGGAGGCGTCGGCGAAGGCGGAGGTCGATTTGCCGGGGGCGCTGCGCTTCGCGGAGGCTTGGGGCGTGAAGGCCGAGGGCGTGGAGGTGAAATCCGGCACGCTGACGTTGGGCGCGACGGTCGCCGGCGGCGCGGCGGGCACGGTGCGCGCCGCGCTCTCCCTCGCCTCGGCGCAACTGGCCTGCACGGTGCGGGGCAAGCCGCTGGCGGCGGACCCGGAGATCGCGCTCGCGGCGGAGGTGGACCCCAAGAACCCGATGGGCGCCAAGATCGAGCGGCTGTCGGTGACCCTGCCCGGCGTGTCGGCGCAGGGGCAGGGGACGCTGGAGGATGGGACGCTGACGGCGCGGGTGGCGGTGGACGAGCTGTTGGCGGCCTTCCGCCCCTTCGTGGGGGAGGTGGCCCTGCCCGGGCCGCTTGCCGTCGAGGCCGAGGCGCGCGCGGCGGGCGGGGCCTTCGGGCTGTCGCTCCGCGGGCGTTCCGAGGCGGCGGAGCTGGCGAGCCTCTCGGTGAAGGCCGAGGGCGTGGACGTGGCCGCGCGCGCGGTGCGCGCGGCGAAGGTCGGCGCGAAGGCCGACGTGGCGGCGGTGGCGGCCTTTCTCGGCGCCCCGGGGCCGAAGGGGACGCTTTACGTGAGCGCGACGGCGGGCGGCTCGCCGGGGTCGGCCCAGGCGGACGTGGCGTTTGCCTTGCGCGACGCGGCGTTCGCCTCGGGCGCCTGGAAGATCGAGGAGGCGTCGCTCGCGGAGGGCTCCCTGAAGGCGGCGTTCGACGGGAAGGCCGTGCGCGTGACGGACTTGACGCTCGCCACGCCGGCCGCGACGGCGCGGGGCGAGGCCGCCTACGCGCTCGGTGCGCCGCTGGGGCGGGCGCTGACGGCGAAACTCTCGGGCCGCGCGACGCCGGGCCTCGTCTTGGAGCGGTGGCACGTGCCCGCGAAGGGGCGGCCTTTGCCCAAGGTCGCCGGCGCCGTCGACCTGACCGTCCGGGCGGAGGCCTCGGAAGGCCCCATCCCGCGCGTGACGGCGACGGCGCGCTCCGAGGATCTGGCCGTGACGTTGGAGGGGCTCCGGCCCATCGCGGCGCCTTTCGGGCTGAGCGTGGAGGCGGAGGGCGACGCGGGCGGCTACGTGCTGCGGGCCTTCGCGTTGGAGACGGCCTATGCGTCGGTGACGGCGCGGGGGCGTTTCGAGACCATCGGCGGGCGCGTGACGCTGGAGGGGATGTTGGAGCCGGACTTCGCCCGGCTTTGGGGCCTGCCCTTCTTGGACGCCTATCGTGAGCTGGGCATCGCGGTGGAGGGGAAGCACGCGCGGCCCTTCCGCTTCAACGCGCCGGTGCTGAACGGTCTGCCGGGCATCCTGAACGAGGGGGCGGCCGAGGCGGCGCTGGCCTTCGACCGCGTGACGCTGCCGGGCTTCGACATCCCGGACGGCGGGGCGACGCTGACCCTGACGAACGCCGTGGCCGCCCTCGACGCGGAGATGGCCGTGAACGGGGGCGCCCTGCGCCTTCGCCCGCGCGTGGCCGTGGCGGCCCCGCCCTACGTGCTCACCATCCCGGACGGGACGAAACTGCTCGACGGCGCGGGGCTGACCCAGGCGATGCTGGACGAGGGCTTCGGCGCCGTGCACCCCCTGCTCGCGGGGTCGGCCACGCCCTCCGGCACCGTGGACGTGGTGTGCGACAGCCTGCGGCTGGAGCTGGGCGGCAACCCGTTGGAGGCCTTGGAGGCGGAGTGCTCCCTGCTGACGCATGGTGTGAGCGTGCAGCCGAACGGCACGCTCGGCACGTTGCTGAGCCTGGTGCGCCTGAGGGACAAGGCCGCGATCCTGCCGGACCAAGACTTCGCCGTCCGCGTGCGGAAGGGGGTGCTGACGTGCGACCCGATCCGGGCGCGCATCGCCGCCGTCAAGCTGGACTGCCAGGGCTCCACCAACCTGCTCACGCGCGAGATCGATTACACCATCAGCCTGCCGCTGACGGAGCAGTTGCTGGGCAATCGGCTGGCCAAGCGGCTCAAGGTCGGGGACGCCATCCGGCTGCCCATCCATGGCACGCTGGATCGGCCCATCGTGGAGACGCGGCCGCTGTTGGACGCCCTGGCCGATTCCGCGGTCGGCCGCGCCACCGAGCGGGCGACGGACAAGCTGACCGAGAAGCTGGGCGACGCGCTGCGCAAGGCCGGCGCCACGGGCGAGGACGCGGGGGAGGCCGCCGGCGAGGCCGTGGACAGCCTGGAAGGGGCCCTGCGCGGGCTCTTCAATCGAAAACGGTGAGCGGCGCGATGGCGGAGTGGCGTCTCAGACCCCGGGCCGGGCGGTGCGCCCGTTGCGGCGCGCCGTTCGCCCCCGGCATGGCGGGCCATACCCTGCTCGAGCCGGAGCCGGGCGGGGAGGGTTACGTGCGGCTCGACCTGTGCGCGGCCTGCCATGCGGCGCTCCCGGAGGCGGCCCGGCGCGCGGCCTCCGCCGCGTGGCCCTTCACCGTCGGCGCGCCCGAGCCCAGGGGCGGCCGCGCGCGGGGGGCGGCGGGGCCGACGGCGCACGTTTCCGCGGAGGGCGTGCTGCGGGCCTTGCTGGAGCGGGGCGACCCGCGCGACGGCCCCGCGGCGTATGTGCTGGCGCTGCTGCTGGAGCGCGGGAAGCGCGTGACGGAGCGGCAGCTCGCCACGGACGCCGCCGGGCGGCGCATCCATCTCTATGAGGCGCGCGCCTCGGGCGATCTGCTCCCCGTGGCGGAGCCGCCCTTGGCGGCGGAGGATTTGCCGGCCGTGCAGCGGCGCGTGGCCGAATTGCTGGAGCGCGGGCTGCGGAGGCCCGCCCGCGTGGCGCGCAGGCGACGCGCGCCGTGGCCGAGGGGCGTGGTGCGCCGCGTGCGGAGGGAACGGGGATGACGGTTGCGCGAATCGTGTTGTATGGGCTGGCCGTGGCGGCCGTGACGCTTGTGATCTGGCGCTGGAACCGCGGGGCGCAGCGCCGCCGCTTCGCCCGCGCGTTCCCGCCGGGGCGCGCGGAGGGCTGGTCGGCGGAGGACGCGCCCTTCCTGGAGGCCTTCGAGCGGGCCTTCGCCTTGCGGCGCGGGTGGGCGGCGCGGATCCCGCCGGGGCGCACGCCCATGGACGTCTATCTGGCGCTTTATCCCGAGCATTGCATCTATGACGACAGTGAGCTCACCCGCCTGCGGAACGCCTTGGGGGCGCGGCTGGGCGGGGCGTCGCCCAAAGAGCCGCTGACCCAACCCCTCGGGGCGCTGGCCTCCCTCTGGCGCGGCGCGCCCGAAAGGAGCCGCCCATGACCCAACAAGAGACCTTGTTCCTGATCGACCTCATGCCCATCCTTTACCGGGGGCACTTCGTCTTCCTGAAGAAGCCCCGGCGGACGGCCTCCGGGGTGATCACCTCGTCCCTGTCGCTCTTCGCCACGATGTTGGAGCAGGTGACGCGCGTCTTCCGGCCCACGCACCTGGCCATCGCGATGGAGAGCGAGGCGCCGACCTTCCGCCACCGGCTGTACCCGGCCTACAAGGCGCAGCGCGAGAAGATGCCCGAGGACATCGCCGCCTCCATCGGGCAGGCGCGGGAGCTTGCCGCGGCGTGGGGCTTCCGGACCGTCCGCGCCGAGGGCTACGAGGCCGACGACGTGCTGGGCACGCTCGCCACGCGCGCCGCGGCGCAGGGCTTCAAGGTCGTCATCGCGACGCCCGACAAAGATTTGGGGCAGCTGGCCGGGCCGAGCGTCTCGATCCTGCACCCGGGCGACCCGGAGCCGCTTTCCGCCGAGGAGATCTGCGCCCACTGGGGGTTGGCGGACCCGGGGCAGATGGTCGATTTCCTGGCCTTGGCCGGGGACGCCAGCGACAATGTGCCCGGCGTGCCGGGCGTGGGCCCCAAGACGGCCGTCAAGCTGCTGCGGCAGTATGGCTCGTTGGAGGGGCTGCTCGCGGCCGCCGACCGCCTGCCGGGGCGCACGGGGGAGGCCATCCGGGCGCACGTCGGGGACATCCGGCTCAGCAAGCGGCTGGTCACCATCGTGCGCGACGCGCCGATCGACGCCGACCTCGAGGCCTTCCGCCTGGCGCCCCCGGACACCGCCGCGCTTGTGCCCGTCCTGCGCAAATACGAGCTCCGCCAAGTGGCCTCGCGCCTGAATTACGATTGGGGCGCGGAGGTGGCCGCGGAGGCCCCGCCCGACCGGCGTTCCCGGACGCTGGCCGACGTGCCGCACGACTACCGCCTGGCCGACACGCCCGAGGCGCGGAAGGCGTTGGCCGCCGAGCTCGCGCGGGCCGACACGGTGGCCTTCGACACCGAGACGACGGGCCTTCGCCCGCGCGCCGACCGGCTGGTCGGCTGCTCCTTCGCCCTCGACGGCGGCCGCGCGTGGTACGTTCCCCTCCCCGAGACGCCCGAGGGGCAGCGGCGGGCGCTCGAGCCCTTCCTGCCGATCTTCCGCTCCGAGGCCATCGCCAAGGTGGGCCACAACCTGAAGTTCGACCGCGCCTTCCTCGACCGGCTGGGCATCACGTTCGAGGGCCCCATCCACGACACGCTCCTGGAGCATTATCTGCTGGACGCGACCGCCCGCCACGACCTTGACCACGTGGCCAACGCCCTGCTGGGCTACGCGCCGATCCCGCTGGCCTCGCTGCTGGGCGACGGCAAGCCCGCGAACATGGCCGACCTGCCCCCCGCCGCCATCCTCGACTACGCCGCCGAGGACGCCGACGTCGCCCTCCGCCTCCACCGCGCCCTCATGCCGAGATTGGAGGCGATGGGGCTGACGCGCCTGCTGACGGAATGCGAGGAGCCGCTGGCCGGCGTGCTCCTGGGCATGGAGCGCGAGGGCGTGCGCCTGGACGTCCCGGCGCTGCGCCGCGTCCGCCAAGGGCTGGAGGGCGAGATCGTCCGCCTGGAGCTGGCCATCCGCGAACACACCGGCGCGGGCGTCAACCTGGCCTCCCCCAAGCAGATGGGCGAGTTCCTCTTCGGCCAGCTCAGGCTCGACCCCAACGTCCACCGCACCGCCCGCGGGCAGTTCCCCACCAACGAGGAGCTGCTCCTCAAGCTGCGCGACCGCCACCCGGTCATCGACCTCTTCCTCGACTGGCGCGCCTGCGTCAAGCTCAAGAACACCTACGTCGACCGCCTGCCCGAGCACATCGACCCCGCCGACGGGCGCATCCACACCACCTTCCACCAAGCCTTCACCGACACCGGGCGCCTCTCCTCCTCCGACCCCAACCTCCAGAACATCCCCGTCCGCTCCGACCGCGGCCAGCGCATCCGCGCCGCCTTCGTCTCGCGCGGGCCCGGCTGGCGGCTGCTCTCGGCCGACTATTCCCAGGTGGAGCTCCGCCTCATGGCCTCCATGAGCGGCGACGCGCGCATGATCGACGCCTTCCTGCGCGGCGAGGACATCCACGCGCAGACCGCCTCGGTCGTCTACGGCGTGCCGATCGGTGCGGTCACGCCGCGCCAGCGCACCCACTGCAAGATGGTCAACTTCGGCATCATCTACGGCATCTCCGCCTTTGGCCTCGCCTCCCGCCTCCGCATCCCCCGCAAGGAGGCCCAGGAGCTCATCGACGCCTACTTCGCCCAATACCCCGCCGTCCGCGCCTACATGGAGCGCACCGTCGCCGAGGCCCGCGCGCGCGGCTACGCGCAGACCCTCTTCGGCCGCCGCCGCGCCCTCCCCGACCTCGCCTCGCGCAACGCCACCACCCGCCTGGCCGCCGAGCGCATGGCCATCAACATGCCCATCCAAGGCACCGCCGCCGACATCATCAAGTTCGCGATGGTGCGCATCGACGCCGAGCTCCGCCGCCGCGCCCTCCGCGCCCGGATGACCCTCCAGATCCACGACGAGCTCCTCTTCGACGTCCCCGAGGACGAGCTCGACCTCGTCCGCCCCCTCGTCCGCGAGGCCATGGAGAACGTCCTCACCCTCGACGTCCCCCTCTCCGTCTCCCTCGGCGTCGGCGACGACTGGCTCTCCGCCCACTGAGGCCGCGGGCGCGAAAAAGGCCCCATCCGCACGGCGCGGGTGGGGCCTTTTTTCGTTCTGCCGGGGCGCTCAGCGGGCGGCGGCGAGCATCTCGGGGAGGGTCACGGCGCCGTCGTAGAGCGCCTTGCCCACGATGGCGCCCCAGAGGTTGGGCCGGCCGAGGGCCTTGAGCGCGGCGACGTGGGCGGGCGCGGAGACCCCGCCGCTGGCGGTGACGCGGACGCCGGGGACGGCGTCGGCCACCTCGGCGAGGGCGTCGAGGTTGGGGCCGCCGAGCATCCCGTCGGTGGCGGTGTCGGTGTAGATGATGGCGCGGACGCCCAGGTCGGCGACGCGCTTGGCCAGGTCGGTGGCGCGGACGGCGGAGGTCTCCACCCAGCCCTTGGTCTGGACGAAGCCCCCGCGTGCGTCGATCCCCACCGCGATGCGCTCGCCCCAGCGGCCCACCCAGCGCCCGAGGGCCGCGGCGTCCTCCAGCGCGCGGGTGCCGATGATGGCGCGCGCGGCCCCGGCGGCGAGGACGGCCTCGACGGACGCGTCGTCGCGCAGGCCGCCGCCGACCTCGACGGCGAGCCCGCTTTCGGCGACGATGCGGGCGATGAGCGCGGCGTGCCGGGGCGCGCCGGCGAAGGCGCCGTCGAGGTCCACCACGTGGAGCTGTTCGGCGCCGGCCGCGCGGAAGGCCTTGGCCTGGGCCACGGGGTCGGCGGCGTAGACGGTGCGCGCGTCGGCGCGGCCTTGGCGGAGGCGGACGCACTGGCCGCCCATGAGGTCGATGGCGGGGAGGATGACCATCAGAGGACTCCTTTGCTGGTGGGGAGGGCGTGGTCGCGCGGGTCGGGCTCAACGGCCATGCGCAGGGCGCGGGCCAGGCCCTTGAAGACGGCCTCGTAGGCGTGGTGGACCTCGGCGCCGTAGGGCTGGACGACGTGGAGGTTCATGCGGGCGTTGACGCAGAGCGCGCGCATGAACTCCTCGAGCAGCTGCACGTCGAAGTCGCGGATGTGCCGCTCGGGGTGGGAGATCTTCCAGACCAGGAAGGGGCGCCCGCCGAGGTCGACGGCCACGTCGGCGCGCGCGTCGTCCATCGGCAGCATGAAGAAGCCATAGCGGCGGATGCCGCGCCGGTCGCCGAGCGCTTGGTCGAGGGCCGTGCCGAGGGCGAGGCCGACGTCCTCGACGGTGTGGTGGTAGTCCACGTGGAGGTCGCCCCGGCAGCGGAGCTCCAGGTCGATGAGGGAGTGCCGGGAGAGGAGCTCGAGCATGTGGTCGAGGAAGCCGATGCCGGTGGAGACGGCGTAGGCGCCCGTGCCGTCGAGGTTCAGGGTGAGGCTGATGTCGGTCTCGCGGGTCTTGCGGGCAAGGGTGGCGGTGCGCATGGCGGGGTTCCTTCTCAGGGGGTGGCGAGGGTGTCGAGCTCGGCGAGGAGGCGGTCGGCCTCGGGGTCGGAGCCGACGGTGACGCGCAGCCAGCCGCCGGTCTTGGGGCCGGGGAAGTAGCGGACGAAGACGTGGCGGTCGCGGAGCGCGGCGAAGAGCGCGGCGGCCTTCATGGGCGGGGGCGGCGCGGCGAAGAGGAAGTTGCTGGCGGAGGGGAGCACGCGCCAGGCGCGCGCCCTGAGCGCGGCGGCGAGGCGTTCGCGCGTGGCCTGGATCTTGGCGACGTTGGCGCGCATGTGGGGCAGGTCGGAGAGCGCGGCGGCGCCGACGAGCTGCGCCAGGGCGTCCATGTTGTAGGAGTCCTTGATCTTGTAGAGCGCGGCGATGAGGGGCTCGGGGCCGACGCAGTAGCCGAAGCGGAGCCCGGCCAGGGAGAAGGACTTGGAGAGGGTGCGCATGACCAGGACGTTCGTGTTGCCGGGGTCGGCGGCCAGGGCCATGCAGTCGGCGGGGGCGAAGTCCGCGTAGGCCTCGTCGACCAAGAGCACGCCGGGGTAGGCCTTGGCGAAGGCGGCGATCTGCTCGGGCGGGGCGAGGAGGGAGGTGGGCGCGTTCGGGTTCGTCCAGACGAAGACGTCGGAGAAGTCCGGGGGCGGGGTGGGGCAGGTGAAGTCGTCGTTCAGCGGCAGGGGCTTGCCGCGCGCGTCGCGGATGGCCGCGAGCACGGCGTAGAGCGAGTAGGTGGGGTCGAAGTAGCCGATGGTGCCGCCGGCCTCCACGAAGGCGCGCGTGAAGAGCGCCAGGATCTCGTCCGACCCGTTGCCGACGAAGACCTGCCCCGGCGCGCAGCCCACGTTGCGGGCGATGACCTCCCGCACCCGCCCGCAGACGGGGTCGGGATAGAGGCGCAGGGCGCGCCAGTCAAAGCCCGCCAGCGCCTCCCCCACCTTCGGCGAGGGCGGGTAAGGGTTCTCGTTGGTGTTCAGCTTCACCATCCCCGGGAAGTGGGGCTGCTCCCCGGGGACGTAACCCTCCAGGGCCTCGACGTGTCTGCAGATCCTGCTCATTGCGCGCAACAGTATAGCACAGACGCCCCGCGGCTTCCGCCGCTGTGCTACACTGTCCCCATGAGACAGTTGGCGTTTTTGGGCGAGGGCGGCGCGTTGGCCGCGGGGGCGGAGGCCATCGTGCGGCGGCTGCGCGGGGCCGGGCACGAGGCCGTCTTCGCCGGCGGCTGCGTGCGCGACGCCCTGCGCGGCGCGCCCGTGAAGGACATCGACATCGCCACCTCCGCCACGCCCGGGCAGGTGGCCGCCCTCTTCCCCGCGCGGAGCGTCGGGGTGGGCAGGGCCTTCGGCGTCATGCTCGTGCTGGAGGGCGGCGTGCCCTACGACGTCGCCACCTTCCGCACCGACGGCGGCTACCAGGACGGCCGCCACCCCGACACCGTCGCCTACGACACCGCCGCGCACGACGCCCAGCGCCGCGACTTCACCGTCAACGCCCTCTTCTACGACCCGCTCGAGGCCCGCCTCATCGACTTCGTGGGGGGCGAGGCCGACCTCCGCGCCGGGATCGTGCGCACGGTGGGCGACCCCTTCCGGCGCTTCCGCGAGGACCGTCTGCGCCTGCTGCGGGCGGTGCGCTTCGCGGCGGTCTGCGGCTGGCGGATCGAGGCCGCCACCTGGGCGGCGCTCAAGGCCGAGGCCCCGAACCTGGGCTGCGTCAGCGCCGAACGCATCCGCACCGAGTTCCTGCGCACGCTCTGCGAGGCCCCGCGCCCCTCCGAGGGCCTCCGCCTCCTGGCCGAGGGCGGGCTCCTGGCGCGCTTCCTGCCCGAGGTCCTGGCCCTGCGCGGCTGCCTCCAGGATCCGGTCTGGCACCCCGAGGGCGACGTCTGGGCGCACACGGCGCGGATGCTCGACCTCATCCCCGCCCCCCGCGCGCCGGAACTGGTCTGGGCCGCGCTGCTGCACGACATCGGCAAGCCCGCCGCCCTGGTCGTCGGCCGCAAGCCCGACGGCTCCCCGTGGTACCGCACGCCCGGCCACGCCGAGATCGGCGCGCCGCTGGCCGAGGCCATCCTCCGCCGCATGAAGGAAAGCCGCGCCGTTACCGAGCGCGTCGTCGCCGCCGTCCGCCACCACATGCAGTTCATGGAGCTGCCCAAGATGCGGCCGGCCACCCTCCGCCGGATGCTCGGGCGCCCCACCATCGGGCTGGAACTGGAGCTCCACCGCCTCGACTGCCTCGCCTCCCACGCCAAGCTCGACCTCTACGACCTGGCCCGCGCCCACCTCGCCGCCTTCGCCGAGGAGCCCGTCCTCCCCCCCAAGGCCGTCACGGGCCGCGACCTCCAGGCCCTCGGCATGAGCCCCGGCCCCGCCATGGGCCGCCTGCTGGAGAGGCTCTACGCCAAGCAACTGGAAGGCGCCCCCCGCGAGGCCCTCCTGCGCGAGGCCGCCGAGGCCCTCGCCCCCCCGCTCCCCGCCCCCCAGTCTTAAACGTGTTTGCGCGGCCCGTTCCCCGGAACGCGCCGTATCCCGACCCGAGAGACGCCGTATCTTCCCCCGAGGCCCGGCGTCTCCGCCTTGCCCCCGGCCCCAAAAAACGCCCGCCGCGCCCGACGCGCGGCGGAAGGGGCGCCATGCCCGCCGGGAAAGGTGTCCGGCGCTCGGGGACGGGGCTGCGAAAAAAGTCCTTGACAAGCAGGGGGGTAGTATAGTGGCGGCAAATGAAGGGATTGGTGGGCATGGTGCCGCCCTCCCTTCGTTCGGAAAGTAGGAAAACGTGAAACGTGTGATGTTCTGTCTGTTGGCCGCCTTCGGCCTCGTCTCGGCCCTCGCCGCCCAGGAACCCGTCGCCAAAATCGGCGACACGACCTATTCGTCGCTCCAAGCGGCCTTCGACG
>CALXSF010000014.1 GCA_944391055.1 uncultured Kiritimatiellota bacterium
CCTCCATTCCGCCACTCATCCCCCCCATCCAACTTACCCTTCCACTCGTCTTCGCATAATTTCCCCGGACACTATTGTGAGCGTAACTATCACCATTCCTGCGGAGCGGCTGGCCGGGTGGCACCGGCGCTGGGTGGAGCGCATCACCCCGGGACTTTTGGCCAAGGCCGCGGCGGGCGCCCTCCAGACCCTCATCATCCGCCACCTGGCGCGTGTGTCCGAGACCCGCCACGACACCGCCAACCGCCTCGGCGCCCCTCCCTCCGGCTTCTGGAAGGATGTCGAGAAGGCCGTCAGCCTCCACACCCACGCCAACGACGCCGAGGTCTCCGTGACCCATCCCGGCATCGCCCGCGCCGTGCGCGACGTGATCATCCGCCCCCGCCGCGCCAAGGCCCTCACCATCCCCCTGCGCGCCGAGGCCTACGGCAAACGCCCCCGCGAGTTTGCCAACCTCTCCGGCGCCGATCTCTTCCGCCCCAAGGGCACCCGCATCCTCGCCACCGAGGAGGCCGGCAAACTCACCCCCATGTACGCCCTCTGCGCCTCCGTCACACAAAAGCGCGACCCCACCCTCCTCCCCGACCAAAAGACCATCGACGACACCCTCGCCCGCGCCGCCCTCAACGCTCTCGAAACCGTGGCCTCCCAAGCCGCCCGTTAGGGCGTTCCGTTCTCCGTTTTCCGTTCTCCGTGCGACTGAAAGGAGCACCCCAATGAACCCCATCCAAAACCTCCTGGCCTGGCTGAAGGCCACCCTCGACGCCGACCCCTGGTACGCGGAGCACGGCGTGGCCGTGCTCATCGAGAACCAGCTCGACATCCTCAGCGAGGTCGAGCGCGCCGTCCTCTCCGGCACCGGCTGCGCCCTCATCCTCCGCGCCCCTCGCGCCGAGAACAACCGCCCCGCCCTCAACGTCTCCGTCGAGCTCCTCGCCCTCGAGAACCCCACCCTCAACCGCGCACGCCCCCAGGCCGCCACCGCCCTCGACGCCGCCTGGCACGCCGCCCTCGCCCTCGACGGACCCAACCTCATGCTCCGCACCGTCGAGCACGTACCCCAGGTCGACCTCTTCCAGGCCACCGCCACCTTTGACACGTTGGTCACCCGTGAACGGGCGCCCAACGTGGGAGGCTTGGAGGCTTAGAGGCTTGGAGGCTTGGCTGTCCACCCTTCCGGCCACACCGTCGCCGAAGGCGACAGCCCGGGACCCAACCTCCGAAGCTCCTCCAAGCTTCCAAACTTCCAACCATCCAAACTTCCGTTTCAACAGAAAGGAACACCACCATGGCAACCAACCCCGCAGACATCACGACCCCCGGCTGGGGCGTGGACAAATCCCTTGGCGGCGACTACGCCAAGTGCATCATCACCGACTGGGAGTGCGCAGACGAGACCCAGGTGGCCTACTGCCAGGACCAGAACGGCGCCGTGGTCCACCGCCAGGACTACGACAAGAAGACGACCGTCACCGCCACCCTCCTGGCGCCCACCACCGTCGACCTCCCCACCTTCTCCGCCGGGAGCACCGAAACCCTCACCGTCGGCACCAAGATCTTCGCCATCCTCTCCTGCCGCGAGATCGAGAGCAACCGCGACTTCCGCAAGCTCGTCCTCACCCTGGAGCGCTACGAGAACTGGCCCAGCGCGTCCTGACGGACGCGCCGTAAATGGTAAATGGTAAATCGTAAATGGCCCCGCCCCCGCGGGGCGACCACCCAACCGGAGAACAAGCAATGAACGCAACGGACACAGACAAGCCGGACGCCCCGCAGGGGGCGCCAACCGAGCCGAAGGGGCGTGGGGCGGAGCCCCACCCCGAGACGATTCACGATTCGCGATTCGCGATTCACGAAAACGCCGCCGCCAACCCCCAGGCCGCCCTCGACGCCCTCGCCGACCCCGCCCCCCTCACCCTCGGCCAAGTGGCCCTGCTGGAGAAGATCAAGAGCCCCCTGCTGGGCGGCGGCGAGCAGACCGCCGCCGACGTCATCCCCGGGCTCTACCTGCTCAGCCTGCCTTCCGCGCAGGGCGCCAAGCACCTCAAGACGCTGACGGAGGACGCCTTCGCCTGGGCCGACACCCTCTCCCCCGGCGACTTCTCCAAACGCTGGGTCGCCGCACTCAAGGCTCTCCGCGCCTTTTACGCGCTGCTCCCGGGGCCGGAGGGGGACGCGCCAAAAAAAGCCTCGCCGGCAACGGCTGGCTGATCGCCCTGGCGGAGTGGGCGGCGCGCACCTACCACTGGCCGCTGCACCACCTCCTCCACCGCCTCCCCGCCGCACAGCTCGCCCTCCTCTTCCGGCAATGGAAGAGCGCCGTCGCTGGCTCAAAGGGCTTCACCCTCCTGGAGGAGGAACTCATGGCGCGCCTGCTCGCGGCGCCGCCGCGAGCGGTAAATGGTGAAAGGTAAATGGTAAATGGCCCCGCCCTTCCGGGCGACGAAGAGGCCGAAGGGGCGTGGGGCGGAGCCCCACCAACCACCACTCAGCAATTACCACTTACCATTTACCATTTACCGCGAGCGACTGAAAGGAGCGAGCACATGATCCCACCCCGCGCCATCCGCGGCCAACGCCTCACCGCCGACCTCTGGAATGCCCTCGTCGAGGCCATCCGCCAAAACCGCCCCCTCGCGGGCACGAACGTCCGCCTCCGGCAGACCCCCGGCGGCGTCTTCATCGACGCCACGGCCGCGGCGGCGCGCGCGGCCGTGGCCGCCGCCAAGCCCCAGCCCTTCCAGTGCGCCGTCGCCATCGACGCGGAGACGGGCACGGCCACCCTGCGCGTCCGCTTCGGCCGCGTCTTCCTCCTGGGCGAGGCGCAGACGCTCGCCACCCCCTCCGCCTGGACGCGCGACACGGAGGCCGACGACCCCGCCACCGCCGATTGGCTCGCCGAACTGGACCTCGCCGGCGGCACGGCGGGCGACAACGACCCCTGGCTCTGGCGCGACGCGGCGGGCGCCTTCCACCTGGGCCTGAAAAGCGAGATGGACGACGCGGCCACCCCCCTGCGCCACCTGGCCGAGATCGACGACGCCGGCGCCGTCTCGCAGATCTGGGTGGGCAACGTCTGGCTGGACGCCGTGGGCGACGCGGGCGACCAGCTCGGCCCCATCGTCCGCGAGACCGTCGAGGGCAAGGCGCGCATCGCCCAATACCTCGGGCGTTGGCGCTGGGTGGAGAACGCCGCCGACCCCGCGCAGTCGCAGTGGCTCTTCGAGAAGAAGAAGCGGGCCGACGGCACCTCTTATCCCCCCGCCCACGTCTACGCCAACACCCTCGCCAAGGTGGCCGTGCGCACCCAGAGCCTCACCGCCGGCGCCGACGAGATCCGCACGCTGGAGGCGCCCCTCCTCTTCCTCACCGAGCCCGAGCCCGCCGCCTGGCTCACCCAAGTCTCCGCCGAGCTCCACGCCAAGCTCACCTACACGCCCCCCGCCGACGAGACCGGCACCGGCGCCCTCACCGCCGCCCCCACCACCCTCACCTTCTTCGGCTCCAAGATCGAGGAGCCGCCCGAAACCCTCCTCCAGACCGAGGTGGAGGAGGTCAACGAAACCACCACCCACGAGACCGCCGCCGGCGGCGGCGAGTAATTGGTAAATGGTAATTGGTAAATAGTCCCGCCCCTTCGGGGCGACGGAGAAGCCGAAAGGGCGTGGGGCGGAGCCCCACCAACAAAACGATTCGCGATTCACGATTCACGATTCGCGCGAGCGACTGAAAGGAGCACCCCCATGAGCGAACTGATGAAACCGGAGCTGGAGCTGACCAAGCAGGCGCCCGTCGCCATCGTCAAGCAGCCCGGCCTCAAAACCACCACCACCGTGTTGCGCGGGCCGTGGGAGACCATCCTGAAGCTGGGCGAGGACTGCCGCGTGGGCTTCGAGGCGCCCACCCTCATCGAGGGCGTCACCGGGCGCGTCGCCGCCGTCTCCGCCACCCGCCAGAACGGCGGCCTGGGCACCCTGGAGCTCACCATGAGCGAGCGCGAGACGACCGAGGTCTGGAACCTCGACTTCATGGAGATCCAAAAGCCCATCCGCGCCTGGCACGCCGACGCCGAGAACGAGGAGGACCGCCCCGACCTGGCCCAGCTGGCCTCCTGGGAGCGCCTCAAGGACCTGGACGGCGCCTGGGAGGCCTATCAGGGCTTCTACACCTCCACCGAGATGAGCTCCTCCACCCAGCTCACGGGCGCCACCCTCACGCTGGCACAGAAAATCCTCAAGGGCGTCGAGGCCTTCAACGTCTACGCCCCCATCCTCACCCGCGTCTCCATCGTCAACGACCTCTCCAAGCTCGAAGCCGTCGGCAAGGACGTCGGCGCCATCTGCGTGCCCGCGGCCAGCGACGACGTCGTCGGCTCGGCCGCCGTCGCCACCCTCACCGTCCTGGCCAAGCAGTGGCTCAAGACCGCCGACTCCCTCCAAGGCGCCCTCGACGGCACCTTCCAGCGCACCGAGACCTGGGTCGGCGCCGAGAAGTGGGACGGCGACCTCTACCCCGGCGGCGACGACGACGAGGGCGACCTTGGCGAAGACCCCGACCTGGGCGACACGGATCTCGGCGACAACCCGGAGCTGCGCCCCTAATCTGCCGGGGCGTGGGGCGGAGCCCCACCAACCACCACTTACCATTTACCAATTACCATTTACCGCGAGCGACTGAAAGGAGCGAGCACATGGCAGACAGCACGATCACCCTCCGCGTGGTGGGGGACACGACCAAGGCCGGGGGCGCGCCGGCGGCGCCGGCCGCCCCTCGGGCACCCACCGCGCCCACCGCGCCCACGGCGGGCGCAACCACCCCGCAAGCCTCCGGCAACGACCCCGCAACGACCCCGCAGGCTTCCGGCAACGCCCCCGCCAACGGGGGCAAATCCCTGGCCGGGCAGATCGGCGCCTTCGCCCTCGGGTGGGGCGGGCAGCAGGTCCTCGGCTCCCTCGCGGGTGCGCTGGGCACCGTCCCCGGGCGGCAGCGCGAGGCCAACTGGCTGGGCAACGTGGGCGGCGGAGCCTTGGGCGGGGCGGCGGCCGGCGCGGCCGCGGGCTCGGCCATCCCGGTGATCGGCACCGCCATCGGCGCGGGCATCGGCGCGGCGATCGGCGCGGCCACGGGCGCCCTCACCGCCTGGACCGAGGCGCTCAAGGCCTCGCGCGAGGGCATCGAGGCCGTCAGGCAGGTAGGCCGGGGGCTCGCCGTGGCCACCGGCACGCGCCGGCAGGACGAGGCCTTCGCCCGCACCCTCGGGGCAATGGCGCGGCCCGAGCGGCTCGACGCCATCGACGCGCGCGCCCGGCAGATCCGCGACGGCGCGGGCGACGCCTCCATCAAGAACCTGGAGGCCTGGCTCCGCCGCGCCGCCGAGAACGGCGACACCGACACCGAGGACTACCGCACGCGCTCGGCCCTCCTGGCCACGCAGACCCAGCGCCTCGGCGCCCTCGACGCCCTCTACGACCAGACCGAGGCGACCTTGCCCGTCCGCCTCCTGGAGCCCGCCGCCGTGACCGACTCCCTCGCGCGGATCGGCGGTGAGGTGGGCCCCACCGTGGACGTGGCCGACGTGAACCGAGACCTGCTGGCCACCCTGCGCGACTTCTTCCAAGCCTGGAAGACCCGCGCCGCCAACCGCCCCGACACCGTCCGCGGCATCGCGGACACCTCCGGCTTCGCCACCTTTGGCTGATTGGAGCCCCACCGACAAAACGATTCGCGATTTACGATTCGCGATTCGCGCGAGCGACTGAAAGGAACGAGACCATGAACGGCATCATGCGCATGAAAATGGACGGCAGCGGCTCGGCCAAGCCCGACCGGGAGCTGCACCCCTCCTGGGTAATGGACAACACCGTCCCCGGCCTGGCCAACGCCCTTTACAACAGCGACGGCTGGGACCCCGTGGCGCTCGTCCAGGCCGGCTTCCCCGTCTTCTACTATTCGCGGGAGGAGACCGGGGACGGCCACGCCCAGGTCGCCATCCCCGACGGCGCCGACGCCCTCGCCTGGCAGAGCCTGGAGGAGTGGGGCGAGGCACACGGCGTCGACGCCGCCGGGCAGGCCCGCATCCTCGCCGCCATCCGGGCGGCGAACGGGGGAAGCGGCCAGTATTGGTGCCAGCCCCGCCTCGCGCAGGCCCACGTCCTCCACGCCAAGGCCACGCGGCGCCTCTCCTGCTCCCCCAACGGCCGCCTCCGCCTCGTCGTCGCCAAGCGTTACTACGGCCCCGTCGTTCAAGGGGTCGCCCCCAGCGTGCAGGTGAGCCTGGAGTTCGCCATGCGCCCCGGCACCAACGCCTGCGCCCAATTCCTCCACCGCGCCTCCGAGGCCGGCGCCGACGCGGCGGGCAACCCCGCGGACAGCGTCCCGCCCGACGCCGAGGCCCACCCCTGGCCCGAGGCCACCGGCCAAGGCGGCGCCTCCCTCGGCCTCATCCCCCTCTACGCGCCCGACGCCTCCGGCTCACCCTCGGCCGTCGGCCCCGCCTATCCCCTCGACGCCGCCCCCACCATCCTCGGCCTCTTCCACGACATGGCCCGCGCCTCCGCCGACGGCCTCATCCCCACCGACGTCCCCTACGTCGCCGCCAAAAACATCGACCCCGACGACCCCACCGCCTGGTTCCGCGCGCTCCCCTCCCACGGCGCCCCCGGCATGGACGCCGCCCTCCAAGCCTTCCTCCCCACCCCCAACGAACAGACCGGCCCCTACCGCCCCGGACTCTACTACCTCGGCAGCCGCTGCGTCTACGCACGCTCCGCCCCCACCGAAGGCCTCGTCGACGCCCTCCCCGCAGTCCCCTTCACCGCCGCCGACAACGCCACCCACACCGCCGTCACCACCCCCCTCACCCTCGCCCCCGCCTTCCCCGACGCCTTCCCCGGAGACTGGTGCGCCAAAAACGGCGACGCCCCCCAACGCCCCGCCGACTGGGCCCAACGCCACGTCCCCATCCTCTGGCACTGGCACGAATCCTGCGAAGGCATCGACTTCACCCTCCGCGTCACCCTCTTCACCGGCGACGGCACCAAACCCCTCCCAAAAGACGCCTCCGCCTACGTCGCCTTCTGCGCCAACTCCTACGACCCCATCACCCCCCAAGACAACGCCCCCCAGCCCGAGATCCTCTCCACCCCCTACGTCGGACACGGCATCTACGCCACCGTCCTCCGCATCCCCCTCGCCGGCCTCTTCGAGGACGACAGCCAACACCTCCTCCCCTGGCAGACCCGAACCCTCGCCTACAAAGGCTCCAGCCCCGGCCCCTTCGCCTTCTACCTCGGCTCCGCCACCGGCTCCTTCGACGGCCCCACCACCCCCATCCTCCCCGCCACCCTCACCTTCCACCGCCACGCCCCCTATCCCCTCCATTCTCAAACCCCTTGATAATTTTCTCACACAGGGTGAGAGAATACACTGGAGGAAAGCCGCGCCCGACCCCTCCGCGGGCGTTGCTTTCTCGGTGGGCCGCTCGCCGAGGGCGGGGAGGGCCGCGGCGGCGCCGACGGCGGCGAGGAAGGCGCGGCGACGCATGGTCAGGCCTCCACCCGGTGAAGGACCCTGCCGTCGTGGCCGTAGGCGGTGAGGCTCACGCCCTCCGGGGCGACGCGCGCGAGGATGGCGGTGGCGCCCCGGGGGTCGGGCCCGCCGCCGATGAGGATGGGGTAGGGGCGCGCGTCGGTGGCGGGGAGAAGCTTGTGGCGGTGGGTGTGGGCGCAGACCAGCGCGTCGAGCCCCGCGTCTTGGAGGAGGGGCGAGACGAGGCGGCGCAGGCGGGCGGGGCCATACCACTTGTCCTCGCCGGGCGTGTCGCTCTCGGGCGGGATGTGCCAGAAGGCGAGGCGGCGCTTGGCGGCCTTCCAGGCGTCGGAGGCGACCTCGCGCCGGAGCCAGGCGGCCTGTTCCTCGAGGTAGGGGTCGGTGGCCAGGAGCCCGCCGTAGACGGGCGCGTCGTCGGGCTTGTCCTCGCCGCTGTCGAGGAAGAGCAGGCGGGCCGGGCCCAGGTCGAAGGCCCCGTAATAGCGGCCGCACGCCAGCGGCGCGAGGTTGTCGCGGATGCGCCGGGCCATCGCCCCGCGGTATTCGTGGTTGCCGCGCAGGAAGAGCGCCGGCAGCCCGGCCTTGGTGAGCGGCGGCAGGGCGCCGAGGAAGCGCCGCTCCACGCCGGCCTGGTCGCCGCAGTCGTCCGCGCAGTCGCCGTTGAAGAGGGCGAAGGCCGGCTCGGCGGCGGCGATCTCGGGCAGGGCCAGGAAGTGCGGGATGTGCGCGGCCGCGCGGCCGTGGAGGTCGTTGAAGACCACGAAGCGCAGCGCGCTGTCGGCCCCCACCGGCGGGCGGAGGGTGACGGGGCCGGAGCCGAAGGCCGCCGCGCGGCGGATGTCGTAGGCCCCGAAGCGCGTCAGCGGCTCGGAGACCGCCTCGAAGCGGAGCGGCTTGGCCGGGTCGAGCCCCTCGAGGCGGATGCGGTGGGCCGTCTCGTTGGCGGCGACCATGCCGTCCTCGGCGCGGACGGCGCGCGCCCAGCGCTCGCGCGGGAGCGCCGCGTCCTGCGTCCAGAAGACGGTGGCGGTGGCGGGCGCGGCGGTGCGCCAGCGGATTTCGACGGCGTCGGGGCCGACGAGCTGGGCGTAGGGGGCCAGGGCGAAGCCCTCGGCGGGCGCGGCCTTGGCCTCGGCGGCGGTGGCGGGGGCGGGGCGGAGCGCGGCGCCCGCGCCGGCGGCCCCGAGGATGGAGAGGAAGTTTCTGCGGTTCATAGCAAGACGATGATAGCGCGCCCCGCGCCCGCGCGCAAGCCCCCGCGCGGGGGGGTGCGTCCCGCCGTGCGCAGGGACGGCGCGGCGGGCGGGCGAACAATCAAACGAACGCTTGACAGACCGGGCGACTTTCGGGTATCTTATGCGGCGTTGTCAATCAAACAGTCGTTTGACCAAGAAAGGAAACGAAGGAGCCATCATGAGGAAGCATTACCGGCTGAGCAATCTTGATTGCGCCAACTGCGCCGCCAAGCTGGAGGCGGCGCTCGGGAGGGTGGAGGGCGTGACCGCCGCCCGTGTCGGGTTCATCACCCAAAGCCTGACGCTCGAGTTCGCCGAGGGGCGCGAGTCGGAGGCGGAGGCAGCCGCCCGCGCGCTCGTCCGCCGCCTGGAGCCCGGCGTGTCTATGGCCTGACCCAGGGGAAAGGAGCGGGCCATGACGCGCAAACAGCGGTTGGGGGCGGTTCGGATCGGCGTGGGGCTGGCGCTCTTCGCGGCGGGCTGGTGCCTGCCGGCGGGGGCGTGGCGGTTGGGCGCGTGGGCGGCGGCCTACGCGGTGGCGGGGGCGGACGTGCTGTGGGCCTCGGCGCGGAACGTCCTGCGCGGGGAGCTTTTCGACGAGAACTTCCTGATGGCCGTGGCCTCGCTCGGGGCGATGGCGCTGGGGGACTTCGCCGAGGGCGCGGCGGTGATGCTCTTCTATCAGGTGGGCGAGTGGTTCCAGGCGTATGCCGTGGGGCGCACGCGCCGCTCGGTCGCCGCGCTGATGGACATCCGCCCCGACCGCGCGCGCGTCCTGCGCGGCGGCGCGGCCGCGGAGGTCGCCCCCGAGGCGGTCGCCCCGGGCGAGACGCTCGTGGTGCGCCCGGGCGAGCGGATCCCGCTGGACGGCACGGTGCTGCGCGGCCGGTCGGCGCTGGACACGGCGGCGCTCACGGGCGAGTCGCTCCCGCGCGCGGTGGGGCCCGGCGACGCGGCGCCCAGCGGCTGCGTGAACCTTTCGGGCCTGCTGGAGATCCGCGTCGACAGGCCCTACGGCGAATCGACCGTGGCGCGCGTCCTGGCGCTGGTGGAGGAGGCGGCGGGGCGCAAGGCGCGGACGGAGGCCTTCATCACCGCCTTCGCGCGGGTCTACACGCCGGCGGTCTGCGTGGGGGCGTTGGCGCTGGCCGCGCTGCCGCCGCTCGTGGCCGGCGGGGCGTGGGGCGTGTGGGCCTACCGGGCGCTGACCTTCCTGGTCATCTCCTGCCCGTGCGCGCTGGTCATCTCCGTGCCGCTGAGCTTCTTCGGCGGGATCGGGGCGGCGAGCCGGCGGGGCGTGCTGCTCAAGGGCAGCACGTGCGTGGAGGCGTTGGCGCGCGTGCGCACGGTGGTCTTCGACAAGACGGGGACGCTCACGCGCGGCGCCTTCGCCGTGACCGAGGCCCGCCCGGCCCCCGGCTTCGACCGCGGGCGGCTGTTGGAATTGGCGGCCTGCGCCGAGAGCGCCTCGACGCACCCGCTCGCCCGCGCCGTCGTCGCCGCCTGGGGCGGGGCCGTGCCGCCCGGGGCCGTCTCGGGCGTGCGCGAGGCGGCGGGGCAGGGCGTGGAGGCCGAGGTGCGGGGCCGCCGCGTGCTGGTGGGGAACGCGGCGCTGATGGCCGCGCATGGCGTGGCCCTGCCGCCGTGGCCCGGGGCGCCGGGCTCCGTCGTCCACGTGGCGTGCGACGGCGCCTACGCCGGGAGCCTGCTGGCGCGGGACGAGCCGAAGCCCGACGCCGCCGAGGCCGTCGCCGCGCTCCGCCGCGCCGGGGTCCGCCGGACGGTGATGCTGACGGGCGACGCCGAGCCCGCCGCCCGCGCCGTCGCCCAAAGCCTGGGGCTCGACGGTTTCCGCGCCGGCCTGCTCCCCGCCGACAAGGTGGCGCACGTGGGGCGGCTGCGGGAGGAGACCCGCGCCGAGAGCCCCAAGGCCACGCTCGCCTTCGTGGGCGACGGCATCAACGACGCGCCGGCGCTGGCGCTGGCCGACGTGGGCGTGGCGATGGGCGCGCTGGGCTCCGACGCCGCCATCGAGGCCGCCGACGTGGTGCTGATGGACGACCGGCCCTCGGGGCTGCCCCTGGCCATCCGCGTGGCCCGGGGCACGCTGCGCATCGCCCGGCAGAACATCGTGCTGGCCGTCGGCGTCAAGGCCGCCGTGCTGGCGCTGGGGGCGCTGGGGCTGGCGGGGCTTTGGGCGGCGGTCTTCGCGGACGTGGGCGTCGCCTGCCTGGCGACCCTCAACGCCCTGCGCGCGCTGCGGCTGCGCTGAGGGCGTCGGGGCCGACCCGCTCGCGGAGGAACTTCTCGAGGGTGTTGCGGTGGACGCGGAGGCGTTTGGCGATGCGGCGCTTGGAGAGGCCCCTGCGCAGCAGGGCGCGGATGCGCGCCTCCTGGCCGGTGAGCTTGACGGTGGCGTTGGCGCTGCCCTTGGGGCGGCCCAGGCGGGCGCCCTCGGCGCGGCGGCGGGCGAGGGATTCCTTGGTGCGCTGCGAGATGAGCGTGCGCTCGATCTCGGCGGAGAGGCCGAAGGCGAAGGCGAGGACCTTGCTGGCGATGTCGTCGCCCAGGCGGTAGTTGTCCTTGATGGTCCAGACGCGCACCTGCTTTTTCATGCAGCGGTTGAGCACCTCCAGGATCATGAAGAGCGAGCGGCCCAGGCGCGAGAGCTCGGCGCAGATGAGCAGGTCGCCGGGGCGCAGGCCGTCGAGCAGGGGGCCGAGTTTGCGCTTGGAGGGCTCCTTCGTGCCCGAGATGGTCTCCTCGATCCAGCGGTGGATGTGCAGGGATTCGCGCTTGGCGAACTGGGCGATCTCGAAACGTTGGTTCTCGACGGTCTGCCGGTCGGTCGAGACGCGGATGTAGCCGTAGGTCATGGGTGCTCCTTCCTGCCCGGCGCGGACGCATACTGCGGTACGCACCGCCTGCGCGGCGCGAAAAAAGTCCGCCCCCGCACCCCGGGGATGCGCTATTATAGTCCCGAAAGCATGAGTGGTGTTTCGCTCATCTTCGTTTCTCCTATCCCTCCATACCGAGGCCCCGAGGCGGATGCCGCCCGGGGCCTTTTTCGTCCCGCCGGGGCTGTGGTATACTGCGGGGCATGACGATCACGGAAATCAGCAGCCTGGCGAACCCCAAGGTGAAGGACGCGGTGCGGCTGCGCCAGCGCTCCCACCGCGACGCGGCGCGGCTCATGCTGGTGGAGGGCTACCGCGAGATCCGCCGCGCCCTCGACCACGCCTACCGCCCTTCGGCCCTCTTTTACTGCGAGGCGCTTTGGCTCAAGCACGCCAACGAGCCGGCGCTGGTGGAGGCCTGCGCGGCGCGCGGCGCGCGGCTTTACGCCTGCACCCGGCCGGTCTTCGAGAAGCTGGCCTACCGCGAGCGGCCCGACGGGCTGCTGGCGGTGGGGCCGCAGATCGCGCGCCCGCTCGCGGGGCTTGAGCTGCCCGAGGACGCGCTGGTGCTGGTCTGCGAGGCCATCGAGAAGCCCGGGAACCTTGGCACCATGCTGCGCAGCGCCGACGCCTCCGGGGCCGCGGCCGTCATCGTCTGCGACCCGTGCACCGACATCCACAACCCCAACGTGGTGCGCGCCTCCACCGGCACGCTCTTCACCCTCCCCGTGGCGGTGGCCGGGGCGGAGGAGACGGTGGCCTGGCTGCGCGCGCGCGGCTTCGCAATCCTGGCGGCCACGCCGCACGCCGAGCGCCTCCACTTCGAGCAGCCGCTCACGGGGCGCGTGGCGCTCTGCCTGGGCAGCGAGCAGTATGGGCTCTCGGACGTCTTCATGCGCGACGCGCGGCTTCGCGTGCGCATCCCCATGCTGGGCGTGGCCGACAGCCTCAACGTCTCGGCGGCGGCCACCATCCTCCTGGCCGAGGCCGTCCGCCAGCGCGTCCTCTCCGGGCAGATCGTCCCCCCGCCGCCGGAGCCCTGGCACGGCGCCGGCGCGCACGACCAGTGAGGCCGCTTGCGCGGCGGCGCGAAAAGGCGTATAGTGTGCGCACTGACAATATCCACACGAAAGGCTCAGGCATCATGGCGAACGTGAAGTTCCACAGCGGCAAGTCCCTCCCCCTCGAGATGCACAAGGTGCGCATCGTCCAGAAGCTCTTCCTGCCCCCGGTGGAGGAGCGCCGGCGCCTGATGAACGAGGCCGGCAACAACACCTTCCTGCTCCAGAACCGCGACGTCTTCATGGACATGCTCACCGACTCGGGCGTAAACGCGATGAGCGACCTGCAGCAGTCGGCCATGCTCCGCGCCGACGACGCCTACGCCGGCAGCGAGACCTACAACCGCCTGAAGGCCAAGGTGCGCGAGCTCTTCGGCATGGACTGGTTCCTCCCCGCCCACCAGGGGCGCGCCGCCGAGAACATCCTCGCCACCGCCTACTGCAAGCCCGGCGACGTGGTGCCCATGAACTTCCACTTCACCACCACCAAAGCCCACATCACCCGCCTCGGCGCGCGCGTGGAGGAGCTCATCTGCCGCGAGGGCCTGGAGCCCGCCAACGACTGCCCCTTCAAGGGCAACTTCGACATCCCCCGCCTCGAGGCCCTCATCGACGAGGTCGGCCCCGCCAAGATCCCCTTCGTGCGCATCGAGGCCGGCACCAACCTCGTCGGCGGCCAGCCCCTCTCCCTCGAGAACATGCGCCAGGTCGCCGCCGTCTGCCGCCGGCACGGCATCAAGCTCGTGCTCGACGCCTCGCTCCTCCAGGACAACCTCTGGTTCATCAAGCAGCGCGAGGCCGCCTGCCGCGGCATGACCATCCGCGAGATCACCCGCGCGATCGCCGACCTGATGGACATCGTCTACTTCTCCGCCCGCAAGCTCGGCTTCGCCCGCGGCGGCGGCATCGCCATCCGCGACCAGGCCGACGAGCTGCGCATGAAGGAGCTCGTCCCCCTCTACGAGGGCTTCCTCACCTACGGCGGCATGTCCGTGCGCGAGATGGAGGCCATCGTCGTCGGGCTCGACGAGACCATGGACGAGGACGTCATCTCCCAGGGCCCCCAGTTCATCGACTACATGGCCCGCGAGCTCCACCGCCGCGGCATCCCCGTCATCCTCCCCGCCGGCGGCCTCGGCTGCCACCTCAACGCCACCGCGTTCCTCGACCACATCCCGCAGGCCCAGTACCCCGCCGGCGCGCTCGCCGCCGCGCTCTACATCGCCGGCGGCGTCCGCGGCATGGAGCGCGGCACCCTCTCCGAGCAGCGCAACGAGGACGGCTCCGAGCGCTTCGCCGAGCTTGAGCTCCTGCGCCTGGCCCTCCCCCGCCGCGTCTACACCCTCTCCCAGGTCGAATACGCCATCGACCGCGTCCAATGGCTCTACGAGAACCGCCGCCTCGTCGGCGGGCTCCGCTTCGTCGAGGAGCCCAAGGTGCTCCGCTTCTTCTTCGGCCGCCTCGCGCCCGTCGGCGACTGGCAGGAGCGGCTCGTGGCGAAGTTCCGCCAGGACTTCGGCGACTCCCTCTGAGCCCCCCTTCCCCGAAGGCGCGCCCCGCGCGCCTTTTTTGCCTCCCCGCGCGAAAACCGCTATAATGCCCCACACCTGACACGGAGGAACCCACCATGAAGACACTCGCCTTCGCCCTTCTCGCCGCCCTCACGCTCGCCGGCGGCGCCCTCGCCCAAAGCGGCGAGCAGCAGGCCGCCCGCCAGGCGCGCAGCGTCCACCTCGGCTACCAGGGCTGGCCCCAGCCGGCCACCATCTTCTACATCGAGGCCACCGCCGACCGCTTCTGGCCCGGCAGTTACATGTGCCTCCTCGGCTTCGACGGCGGCTACGCCGGCGTCCAGGAGCACGCCAACGGCAACCACGTCGCCATCTTCTCCGTCTGGGACCCCGGAGACTCCTTCGACTTCAAGGCCCACCCCGACGCCGTCGCCGAGAAGGAGCGCACCAAGAACCTCTACGCCGGCGAGAACGTCCGCATCAAGCGCTTCGGCGGCGAAGGCACCGGCGGCCAATCCATGATGGACTGGCCCTGGAAGCTCGGCGAGCCCGTCCGCATGGCCGTCTCCTGCGTCCCCGACGGCAAGTGGCGCACCGCCTACACCTGCTGGCTCTGGGACGAGGCCAAGGGCGACTGGTTCCGCATGGCCACCTTCTCCACCCTCGTCGGCGGCGACAAGGCCACGCTCCGCGGCCCCTATTCCTTCCTCGAGGACTTCCGCCGCAACGTCGAGAGCAAGTTCCAGGTCCGCGCCGCCCGCTTCGGCCGCCTCTGGGCCTGGGACGGCAAGGAGTGGGGCGCCTGCGACCGCGCCCGCTTCACCGCCGACGGCAACACCCTCCTCACCATCGACGCCGGCCCCTCCGCCGACGGCTTCTGGCTCGCCACCGGCGGCGACACCCGCAACGCCACCGTCAAGCTCTGGTCCGAGGTCCGCCCCGGCGGCGCCCCCGACGATTCCGCCCAGCGCCGCGAGAAACTCCTCCAGGCCGTCCGCGCCGCCCAGCCCTGAGCCGCCATGCGCGTCGCCTTCTTCGCCGACGTCCACGCGAACCTCCCCGCCCTCGAAGCCGCCCTCGCCGACGCCCGGGAGCGCGGCGCCACCCACCTCATCCACCTCGGCGACGCCGTCGGCTACGGCCCCCAGCCCGCCGAGACCCTCGCCCGCCTCCGGCAGGTCGCCGCCGCCGCCGTCCTCGGCAACCACGACGCCGCCGCCTGCGGCCTCCTCGACCCCGCCCTCTTCAACCCCTTCGCCCGCGAGACCGCCGAACGCGCCGCCCTCGCCCTCGACCAGGACGCCAAGGCCTGGCTCCGCGACCTCCCCTACGTCCTGGAGGGCGACGGCTTCGCCTGCGCCCACGGCGGCTTCGACGACCCCGAGGCCTTCCACTACCTCGAGACCAAGGAGGACGCCCTCCCCAGCCTCGCCGCCATGCCCGGCTTCCCCCTCCTCGCCGTCGGCCACACCCACATCCCCTGCGTCTTCGCCCAGGACGAGGACGGCGCCCTCCGCCGCCTCCCCCCCGAGGACTTCGCCCTCCGCCCCGGCTGCCGCTACGTCGTCAACCCCGGCTCCGTCGGCTTCCCCCGCGGCGACCGCCTCACCGCCGACTACCTGCTCTACGACACCGTCACCCGCCGCATCGCCTTCCGCGCCGTCCCCTACGACCTCGCCCCCTACCGCCTCGCCCTCGTCCGCAACGGCTACAACCCCATGAACTACTGGTTCCTCAGCCCCTCCGCCCGCCGGCGGCAGACTGAGCAAGCCTTCCTCCGCCCCACCCGCGCCTCCTCCGCCCCCTCCCCCTCCGGCCCCTTCCGCCCCCGCCGCGCCGGCGCCAAGCCCCTGCCGAAGGGCTTCTGGGCGCTCCTGCTCGCCCTTGCCGGCCTTTTGGCCGTCGCGTTCGTCGGCCTTCGCGCCCTCACCCCGCCGCCCGCCCCGCCGCCCGCCGCCCAGGCCGGGGGCAACCTCCTCCCCCACCTTTCCCTCTGGAACGCCGAGGCCGCCCCCGGCCTCCTGTGCCAGGCCGACCCCGCCCCCGGCTCCCGCCTGCTCCTCACCCCCGCCCAAGGCCCCGCCCGCGCCGCCCTGCTCTCGCCCCTCATCCCCCTGCCCGAGGGCGTCGACGCCCTGCGCCTGGCCTTCCGGACCGCCTCCCGCGCCCAAAAGGGCCTCCGCTACGCCGCCCGCGTCGTCTTCCTCCGCGCCGACGGCTCCCAGATCCTGGACGACCGCCACGACTACAAGACCACCGGCTTCCAGGCCTACACCGCCCGCGTCCCCTCCGGCGCCACCGCCCTCCGCGTCCGCTTCGCCTTCGACCTCCCGGCCGCCTTCGCCCTCATCGAGCCGACCCTCACCCCCATCCGCTGACCCCCGCCCGCCCCGGCTTGCGCGGGGCGGGCGATTTCGCTATCCTATGGCCCCATGAAATCCCTCGGAAGCCAAATCCGCGCCGCGCGGCAAAGGCGGCACCTCAGCCAGAGCGCCTTGGCGCGCCAGGTGGGGTGCAGGCAGTCCGCGCTCTCGATGTACGAGGGCGGGCGCGATTCGGCGTTGAGCGCGCAGACGGTGGGCAAGCTCTGCGAGGCGCTGGGGCTGCTGCCCCCGGCGGAGGGCGAGCTGGGGCCGGGCGCGGAGCCCGGGCCGCAGGAGGCCGAGCGGGTCTTCTGCCCGAACGCGGCGTGCCCCTCGAACCTGCCCGTCGGGGTGGGGGGGCGGACGGTGCTGGCCCCGCGCGCCCACCTGGCCGGTGCGGAGGAGGTGCATTGCGCCTGGTGCGGGGAGGTGCTGGAGCGGGCGTGCCCGGAATGCGGCGCGCCGGTGAACGCGGGCGCCTTCTGCGTCCGCTGCGGCTCGCCCTATCTGGCGGAGGCGCCGCGCGCCGCGGATCCGGCGCGGGTGGCGGCGGCGGAACGCCTGATGGCGTGGTCGCGCTGAGGCAAGGCCCGCCCCCGGGACGCCCCCCGGGGCGTTTTTTTTGCTTTTCGCCCTTGACAAAATGGGGGGGCGGTACCTTGTCCATGTCGACCCGCCCCAGCCGGCGGCAGAATCGTCCGCGTCCTTCGGAACGCACCCCCGGCGGCCCGCCCCGCCGCCCGCCGGGAGGCGGGGCGGGCGGTGGTAGACTGACAGGCAAAAGGCGGGCGACGGTCGCCCGCGCGAAAGGAGTCTTGGCATGAGCGTTTCCGCGTCCCGAAGGGATTTTCTGAGGTTGAGTGCGCTGGCCGGCGCGGCCGGCGCGGCGTTGGGCGCGCCGGGTTTGGCGCGGGCGGCGGGGGCCGCGGGCGGGGTTTTGGCGCGGCGCGTGGTGCTGCTGTCGCTCGACGGCATCCGCCCCGACGGCCTGAAAGAGGCCAAGACGCCGAACCTCGACGCGCTCTTCGCGGATGGCGTCTTCTCGAACACCACGCGCGACGTGATGCCCTCGATGACGTTGCCGAACTGGACGAGCATCCTCACCGGCTGCGGCCCCGAGCAGCACGGCGTGACTTCGAACGGTTGGGACCGCGCGAAGCCCGCGCTGGCCAGCGTGGCCCGCGCCGCGGGGGGCTACGTCCCCTCCGTCTTCTCCGAGCTCAAGCGGCAGATCGACGGCATGAGGACGGCCTTCTACTGGAACTGGAAGCCGCTGATCGGCCCCTACGACCCCACCTCCTTCGACGAGAGCGCCTTCGAGGAGAACGATGGCTACAAGGGCAACTGCGCCAAGGCGCTGGCCTTCCTCAAGGCGAACCGCGACGCGCCCACCCTCGTCTTCCTCTACGACGTCCACACCGACCACGCCGGCCACGGTCACGGCTGGATGAGCGAGCCCTACATCAAGTCCATCGAGGAATCCGACGCCGCCTTCGGCACGGTCATCCAAGGGCTGAAGGACGCGGGGCTCTTCGACACCACCCACTTCCTCTTCCTCACCGACCACGGCGGCCACGACAAGGGCCATGGCTCGGCGATCCCCGAGGACATGATCGTGCCCTGGGGCATCGTCGGCCCCGGCATCCGCAAGGGCCACGAGCTGACCCTCAACGACACGGTGAACACCTCCCCCACGCTCCTGCGCCTCTTCGGCGCGTCGGAGACCCCCGCGCACTGGACGGGCCGCGTGCCCGAGGAAATCTTCGCCTGAGCCCACAGGGAAAAGGAGGCTGCCGATGGCACAGACGCTTTCAAGAAGGGCTTTTTTGGGGGCGGCGCCCACCCCCACGCGCGTGGTGCTGCTGTCGCTCGACGGCATCCGCCCCGACGGTCTGCGCCAGGCGCGGACGCCGAACCTCGACCGCCTCTTCGCGCGCGGCGTCTTCTCCGACACCACGCGCGACGTGATGCCCTCGGTGACGTTGCCGAACTGGACGACCATCCTCACCGGCTGCGGCCCCGAGCAGCACGGCGTGACGGCGAACGACTGGGACCGCGCCTCCCCCGACCTGCCCTGCGTGGCCGGCGCCGCGGGGGGCTACGTCCCCTCCGTCTTCTCCGTGCTCAAGGCGCAGATCCCCGGCGTGCGGACGGCCTTCTACTGGAACTGGAAGCCGCTGATCGGCCCCTACGACCCCGCCTCCCTCGACGAGAGCGCCTTCGAGGAGAACGACGGCTACGAGGGCAACTGCGCCAAGGCGCTGGACTTCCTCGTGGCGAACCGCGACGCGCCCACCCTCGTCTTCCTCTACGACGTCCACACCGACCACGCCGGCCACAACCACGGCTGGATGAGCGCGCCCTACATCACGGCCATCGAGGAGGCCGACGCCGCCTTCGGGCGGCTCCTCTTCGGCCTGGCGCGCGCCGGGCTCCTGGCCTCCACCCATTTCCTCTTCCTCACCGACCACGGCGGCCACGGCACCGGCCACGGCTCGGCGATCCCCGAGGACATGATCGTGCCCTGGGGCATCGTCGGCCCCGGCATCCGCAAGGGCCGCGAGCTGGCCCTCAACGACACGGTGAACACCGCGCCCACCATCCTGCGCCTCTTCGGCGCCACGCCGCCCGCGCACTGGACGGGCCGCGTGCCGGAGGAACTCTTTGCCTGAACGAAAGGAGATGCACATGAAAGCATTCTTGACTGTCTGTGCGGCGGTGCTCTGCGCCCTGACGCTCCGGGCCGACGATTATGTCGTCTTGGTGGGCGAGGAGGGCTGGACGCAGGAGAAGGCGACGGACGTTGTCCTCCAACGCGGGCTCTCGCTCTCCAGCTCCGAATCCTTCGCCGCCCTGATGACGGTGACGATGCCCGCGAGCACGAGTTACGGCGGCGTCGTCAGCTTCGGCGAGGCCGGGGTGAGGCAGGTCACCCTCACGGTCGCCTCGCTGGGCACGGGTGGCGTGGCCTACCTGTCCTCGTGGGAAAATAAGGTCATCAACGCGCTGCTCTCCGAGTATCGGCTGCCCGCCGGCACCTTCCGCGCAGGCGAGACCTACAACATCGCCGTCACCTACGATGGCTCCCAATTCCATGTCTACGTCGACGGCGCGGAGCAGATCCTGACCCTCCAAAGCGGCGCGGCCCACGCCGACGGCGCGCCCGAAGTCCCCGCCTTCATCAAGGCCGCCAAGCTGCCGGACGTCTGCCTCGGCACGCGCATGAGCGAGGTGGACGCCGGGAGCGGGACAGGGAGCGGAGACTACGACCTCATCGGCGCCACGTGGCGCAACGCCGTTGTCTTCGCCCGGGACCTCGCCGCGGACGAGGTGCGCCTGGCCCATGAGCAGGGCTTGGACGCCCTCCTCAACAAACTCTACGGGCCGGACGTGGAGGAGTCCGAGGACGGCGCCTACCTCCTCGACTCCGTCGCCGACTTCCGCTGGTTCCTCTCCGAGGAGTGCCCCACCGACGCCACCGTGCGCCTGGAGCGGGATCTCACCCTCACCGCCGGCGCCTACGCCGTCAAGCCCAGCTTCTCCGGCACCTTCGACGGCCAGGGCCACACGCTCATCCTCGCCGAGGGCGCCAAACTCCAAGGCACGGAGGGTGCCGGCCTCATCGCCGCCACGCTCCAGGGCGCCACCGTCCAAGACCTCGACGTCCGGGTCGAGGGCGCCATCCTCTCCGACGGCACGGCCGGCGCGCTCGCCGGGACCGCCGAGAACGCCACCCTCTCCGACGTCCACCTGACCTTCGACGGCACGCTCGCCGGGGATGGCGCCGTCGGCGGGCTGGTCGGCCAAGCCTCGGGGCTGACCTTGAAGGGCGTGCGCGTGGACTTCACGGGCGCGGCCAACGGCGCCTCCGCGGGCGGCCTCCTCGGCGCGGGCGCGCTCACCACCCAGGACAGCCTGCTCGTCTTCGACTCCGGCGCGGCCGTCGGCGCGCTGGTCACCGCCACGGGCGCCAGCGGCGCGGCCATCGGCGAGGCGGCGGAAGGCGCGGCTCTTTCCGGGCTGACGATCGTCGACGCCGGGCTCGCCGGGGCCACGGGCGTCGTCGGGTCGGGCGAGGCCGCCGCGCCCGCCGCGCTGCTGCTGGGCGAGGGCTCCGCGCTCTTGGCCGAGGACGAGACGGCGGACTTCCTTTCCGGCACGGTCAATGCCCCGGAGGGCGCCACGCTCACCCTCACGCTGCCCGAGGGCGCGACCTTCGCCGGCACGCCAAGCGCCACCGGCGGCTGGGTCGTCTCGGGCTGGGACGCCGAGAAGGGCACGCTCACCCTCACCCCGCCCGAGGGGAACCTCTCCGCCGAGGGCACGCTCACCTATACCCTCACGCTGGGCACGTTGGACGAGGTGACGCTCTCCTGTGCCCTCTCCCACCGCGACGCCGACGGCTGGTACGTCCTCGACTCCGAGGCCGACTACGCCTGGTACCTCGCCGATGACGAGAACGACGCCATCAAGGTTCGGCTCGGCGCCGACATCACCCTTTCGCCCAAGACCTACACCGCCCGCTTCATCGGCGGGAACGACACGCTGGAGTTCGATGGCCAAGGCCACACCCTCACCCTCCCCGCGGGCGCCACGGTGGATGGCGACGGCACCACCACTGGGCGCGACTACTCCGGCCTTATCGCCGGGCGGCTCAAAAGCGGCGTCATCCGCGACGTCACGGTCGTCATTGGCGGCACCGTCGTGGCCCGTCCCTACGCCGGCGCGGTCCTCGGCTCGGGCCTGAGCAGCGGCGGCGGGGAGGTGCTTCTCGAGGACGTGACCGTCCGTATCCTCCCCACCGGCCGCGTCGAGGCCGAGGGCAACAGCACGAATGGCCGCGCGGGCGGCATCGTCGGCTTCGGCTACAGCAACGCCGTGACCCTGCGTAATTGCACGCTCATCGCGGAGGCCGGCGCCGAGATCCGCAACAAGGACGACCAAGGCAAGGGCGACGACCATCCCGGACAGACCGCCGCGACCTGCGGCAACTACAACAACGGCAGCAGCGTCGAGGAAGGCGTCGTCATCCTCGACTATGGCCTTGTCATGCCCGCGGGTGCGCCCTATTCCCGCTGCAACACGCGCGACACCGTCGCCTACGCGGCCTCCACCCAGACCGCCGACTTCGGCGCGGACGGCGTCTTCCTCGTCGGCGACGTCACGCGCGACCTCGGCGCGCCCTTCGCCCTGGCCCCCGACGGCCTCCCCGTCAAGGAGGTGACGCTCGACGAGGCCTCTGTCGCTGCCGGCAGGTCGCTCGCCCGCGAGGGCAACAGTGTCACGATTACGGGGGGGGGCACTGGCTCTTGCGCGCTCACCTACACCCTTGAGGCCGAGCCGGAGCGCACCCTCGCCGTCTCCGTCACCCTGCTCACCGAGCCCGTGCTGGGCGAGGACGGCTGGTACACCCTCGACTCCGAGCCCGACTACGCCTGGTACCTCGCCAACTGCCCCAACGACGCCAAGGTGCGCCTCGGCGCCGACATCACCCTGAAGGCCCAGGACTACACCGCCCGCTTCCTCGGCGCGGACAGCAGGCTTGAGTTCGACGGCCAGGGCCACACCATCACCCTCCCCAAAGGTGCCACGATGGATGGCGACGGCCCCACCTCCTCCACCACCACCGGGCGCGATTACTCCGGCGTCGTCGTCGGCCAACTCAGCAACGGCTCCGTCTCGAACGTTACGATTGTCGTCGGCGGCACCGTTTTGGCCCGGCCCTACGCCGGGGCGGTCGTTGGCTCGGGCACCTGGGATGGCGGCGGGGCCGTCAGCCTCAACAACGTCCACGTCCGCCTCCTCTCTTCCGGCCGCATTGAGGCCGAGGGTAACAAAATAAACGGTTACGCCGGGGGGCTCGTCGGTCGCGGCTATCACGACACCTTCACTTTCACGGATTGTTCCCTCGTCTTCGAGGCCGGTGCCGAACTTCGAAACCGCGACAACCACGGCGATGGCCCCGATCGTCCCGGCCAGACCGCCGCCGTCTGCGGCGACGTCGAGACCGAGGACGGCGTCGTGGTCGTCGACTTCGGCCTTGTCATGCCCGAGGACGCCGTTTATTCCCGCGACGCCGACGGCGACACCGTGGTCTACAGGAAGGACGGCCTCACCACCGCCTACGGCGAGAAGGCCATCCCGTTCCACGACGGCGAGGTGAAGGCCAAGGACTTCACCGCCGCCGTCGCGGGGAGCGGCGCCGCGCTGACCGGCGTCTCCGGCCCCGAGGGCCTGGAGGCCACCGTGGGGGATGGGGCGATCACCATCACCCGCCTGCCCGACGAACCCACGCCGAGCGTCGCCCTCACCTACGGCTTCGAAGGCGTCCCCGGCCTTGCCGTCCCCGTCTCCGTCACCCTCCCCCGCGTCGACGCGGACGGCTGGATCACCCTCGCCTCCGAGCCCGACTACGCCTGGTACCTCGCCGACTGCCCCAACAACGCCAAAGTCCGCCTCGGCGCCGACATCGACCTGAAGGCCCAGACCTACACCGCCCGCTTCTTCAAGGGGGACAGCAGGCTCACGTTCGACGGCCAGGAGCACACCGTCACCCTCCCCGAGGGCGCCACGATGGATGGCGACGGCGCCACCACCGGGCGCGACTACTCCGGCGTCGTCGTCGGCCAACTCCGCAACGGCTCCGTCTCGGACGTTACAATCGTCGTCGGCGGCACCGTCGTGGCCCGTCCTTACGCCGGCGCGGTCATCGGCTCCGGCTCCTGGAATGGCGGCGGGGCCGTCAGCCTCAACAACGTCCACGTCCACCTTCTTTCCACCGGCCGCGTCGAGGCCGAGGGCAACAAGACAAACGGCTACGCTGGGGGCCTCGTCGGCCAAGGTTACAAGGACACCTTCACCTTCACCGACTGCTCCCTCGTCTTCGAGGCCGGCGCCGAGATCCGCAACCGCGACGAGTACGGCAGCGGCCCCGACCGGTCAGACCGAACCGCCGCCGTCTGCGGAAACACCGAGACGGAGACGAGCGTCGTCATCCTCGACTTCGGCCTTGTCATGCCCAAGGGCGCGCCTTATTCCCGCGACGCCGACGGCGGCACCGTGGCCTACAAGGCCTCTACCGTGACCGCCTCGCATGGCGCGGCCGAGACCTTCCTGGCCGGCGCGGTGGGCGGCGAGGGGCCGTGGGAGCTGGCGCCCGCGGGGCTGACCGTCGAGGCCGTCGAGGCGCCGGAGGGGTGGGCCGCCACCCTTGAGGGCAACGTCCTCTCCCTCAGCGGCCCCGGCGGGGAGGTCGTCCTCACTTACGGCTTCGCGGGCTTCCCCGGCGTGCGCGTGCCGCTGACCCTCACGCCGCCGCCCGCGGGCGGGGGCTACGCCTTCACGTTGCCCGAGGGCGTCGCCGCGCCCAGCCCCGCCCAGTCCGCCGCGCTGGAGGCCGCCGCCCGGGCCGCGGGCCTGACGCCCGGCGCCGTCACCGTCCGCTTCGCCGAGGGCGCCGCCCAGACCTTGGAGGCGCTTGACCTCTTCACGGGCGTGGTCTCCGCCGACGCCGAGGCCCGCACGTTGACCATCGACGCGACGCTCGCCATCGCCGCCATCGACGTCGCGTCGGGCGAGGTCGCCGTCACCGTCGTCCTCAGTGGCCCGGCGGGGTGCGCCTTCGCCAAGGGCACGCAGGTCGCGCTCGTCCTCGCCGAGGGCGGGGAGGCGCTCGGCGAGCCGGTCGCGGCTTCCGGGGACGGGGCCTCCGTCCGGCTCGCGTTCCCCCTGCCCGAGGCGTCCACGACCCTCTTCCGCGCCCGCGCCACGGCGGCGGAGTGAGCCGCCGCGCCGCCCGCCGTCCCTTCCCGCCCGGGGCGCCCGCGCGCCCCGGGCGCTTTTTGGCCCCGCCAAGGAGGAGGGGTATGGGGCGGCTTGCGTTTTGGGGGCGGTTTATGGTATTTTGTGTTTCTTCCTGAGCCCCGGGTGGCCCGGGGCGGAAGCCATGGAGAACGCGAGATGAGCAACGAGAAGTATGTCTATTTCTTCGGTGGCGACGCTTCCGAGGGGAACGGTTCGATGAAGGCGCTGCTGGGCGGCAAGGGCGCGAACCTGGCGGAGATGGCCTCGATGGGGCTGCCGGTGCCCCCCGGCTTCACGATCACCACGGAGGCCTGCGGCAAGTATTACGAGCTGGGCGAGGAGAAGCTGTTCGCCAAGATCATGCCGGAGGTGGAGGCCGCGCTGGCCCGGTTGCAGGAGGTGACGGGCAAGTCGTTCGGGAAGGGGCCCAACCCGTTGCTTGTCTCGGTGCGCTCCGGCGCGGCGGTCTCGATGCCGGGCATGATGGACACGGTGCTGAACTTGGGCCTGAACCCGGAGACGGTGGCGGCGATGATCGCCAAGACGGGCAACAAGCGCTTCGTGATGGACAGCTACCGCCGCTTCATCCAGATGTTCGGCAACGTGGTGATGGGGATGGAGCACCATGACTTCGAGCACGAGCTGGAGGCCGTCAAGGCGGCCAAGGGCGTGACGCTGGACACCGAGCTCTCCGCGGAGGACCTGGAGGAGGTCATCGCCCGCTACAAGAAGATCGTGGTGGCGCGCTTCGGCAAGGAGTTCCCGACGGACGCGCACGAGCAGCTGCGCATGGGCATCCGCGCCGTCTTCGGCAGCTGGAACAACCCGCGCGCCATCAAGTATCGCGAGCTGAACGACATCCGCGGGCTGGCCGGCACGGCCGTCAACGTCCAGACGATGGTCTTCGGCAACAGCGGCAGCAACTCGGCCACGGGCGTGGCCTTCTCGCGCGACCCCTCGACGGGCGACAACAGCTATTTCTACGGCGAGTACCTGATCAACGCGCAGGGCGAGGACGTGGTGGCGGGCATCCGCACCCCGCAGGAGATCACCATCCAGGGCAGCCGCGAGTGGGCCAAGCGCGCGGGCGTCTCCGAGGAGGAGCGCCTGGCCAAGTATCCCTCGCTCGAGGAATCGATGCCCGAGGTCTTCAAGCAGTTCGACGCCATCCGCGAGAAGCTCGAGCGGCACAACCGCGACATGCAGGACATGGAGTTCACCATCGAGGACGGCACGCTCTACATGCTGCAGACCCGCAACGGCAAGCGCACCGCCGCCGCCGCCGTGCGCATCGCCACCGACCTGGTGAAGGAAGGGCTCATCGACGAGGAGACCGCCGTGCTGCGCGTGGAGCCCCAGCAGCTCGACCAGCTCCTCCACCCCGTCTTCAACGCCCTGGCCGAGAAGAAGGCCAAGGTCATCGCCACCGGCCTGCCCGCCAGCCCCGGCGTCGCCACCGGCACCGTCGTCTTCACCGCCGAGGACGCCGAGACGCAGGGCAAGCTGGGCAAGAAGGTCATCCTCTGCCGCGCCGAGACCAGCCCCGAGGACATCGCCGGCATGGTCAGCGCCCAGGGCATCCTCACCGCCCGCGGCGGCATGACCAGCCACGCGGCCGTCGTCGCCCGCGGCATGGGCAAGTGCTGCGTGGCCGGCTGCGGCGACGCGCTCATCGACGCCAAGGCCAAGACCCTCAAGTTCGGCGACGTGACGCTCCGCGAGGGCGACTGGATCAGCCTCAACGGCTCCACCGGCAAGGTCTACGAGGGCCGCATCGAGACCCGCGACCCCGAGCTCTCCGGCCCCTTCGCCGAGATCATGGCGCTGGCCGACAAGTACCGCACGATGGGCGTGCGCACCAACGCCGACACCCCGCGCGACACCCAGGTGGCCGTCCGCTTCGGCGCCGAGGGCGTCGGGCTCTGCCGCACCGAGCACATGTTCTTCTCCGACGACCGCATCGTGGCCTTCCGCCGCATGATCCTCGTGGCCGAGAAGGTCAAGAAGCTCAAGGAGGCCCTGGCCGCTGCCGGCACCGACGCCGAGAAGGCCGCCATCCAGGCCCAGCTCGACGCGCCGCTGGCGCAGTACAACGCCGCCCTGGCGACGCTCCTCCCGCTGCAGCGCGGCGACTTCGAGGGGATGTTCAAGGCGCTCGACGGCCGCGAGTGCACCGTCCGCCTGCTCGACCCGCCGCTGCACGAGTTCGTCCCCCACGACGAGGCCGGCCAGGCCGAGATGGCCAAGGTGATGGGCATCACCGTCGAAGAGGTCAAGAAGCTGGTGGACGAGCTCCACGAGTTCAACCCCATGCTCGGCCACCGCGGCTGCCGCCTGGGCATCTCGTACCCCGAGGTCACCGAGATGCAGGTCCGCGCCATCTGCGAGGCCGCCGCCAACGTCCCCGGCGCCAAGCCCGAGATCATGGTGCCGCTGGTGGGCAACGTCAAGGAGCTGCTCTCCCAGAAGGCCATCATCCAGCGCGTCATCGCCGAGGTGGAGAAGGAGCGCGGCGTGAAGCTCGAGGTGCTCATCGGCACGATGATCGAGGTGCCCCGCGCCGCCCTCACCAGCGACGAGATCGCCAAGGAGGTGGACTTCTTCTCCTTCGGCACGAACGACCTGACGCAGACGACCTGCGCCTTCTCGCGCGACGACGCGGGCAAGTTCCTGCGCGACTACGTCAGCAAGGGCTTCTACGACTACGACCCCTTCATCGTCCTCGACCAGCAGGGCGTGGGCAAGCTGATGAAGTTCGCCGTCGACCAGGCCAAGGCGGTCAACCCCGCCATCCGCATGGGCATCTGCGGCGAGCACGGCGGCGAGCCGCACTCCGTGGAGTTCGCCAACACCATCGGCCTCACCTACGTCTCCTGCTCGCCCTACCGCGTGCCGATCGCCCGCCTCGCGGCCGCCCAGGCGGCCATCAAGGCCAAGCGCGCGGCCAAGTAAGGCAGGGCTGACGCCCCGCGAAGACGCCCCCGGCCCGCAAGGCCGGGGGCGCTTTCGTGCTATAATGGGGGGCATGGACGTTTGGCTAAAGTGGCTTTGGGCGAAGGTGCGCCGGGTGAATTGGGCGGTGCTGCTGGCGACGGTGCTGCTGGCGGCGGCGGGCGTGCTGTTCGTGAAGTCGGCGTGCGCCTCGCGGCCGACGGAGGCGCTGCGGTCGCTTTGGGTGGGGCAGCTGGGCTTCGCCATCCGGGGGTTCGCGCTGATGTGGGTGTTGGCGCTGTGGGACTACCGGCGGTGGGCGCGCTTCGCGCCGTGGGTCTACCTGGGGGTGCTGGTGGCGTTGGTGCTGGTGCTGATCCCCGGGGTTGGGCGCGAGATCATGGGGGCGCGGCGGTGGCTGTTCGGGCTGCAGCCGAGCGAGCCGGCCAAGCTGGCGGTGATCGTCTCGCTGGCGTGGGCGCTGGGGCGCGGGCGCGCGTGGCTGCGGACGTGGCGGGGGCTGGCGCTGTGCGGGGCGTTGGCGGGGGTGCCGGCGGCGCTGATCCTGTTGGAGCCGGATCTGGGGACGGCGTTGGTGCTGGGGCCGACGGCGCTGGCGATGGTCTTCGCGGCGGGGGTGTCGCCGCGCCTGCTGGCGGTGGGCGTGCTGGCCGTGGGGCTGGCCGTGGGCTACGAGCTGACGATGGTGGGGCTGGCGACGCGCGAGGGGACGGAGCCGGTGCGGCGGGAGCAGTTGTTGCGCTGGACGGGGCTGCGCGAGCATCAGGTGAGCCGGGTGGAGACCTTCCTCCACCCGATGCGGGACCGGACGGGGAGCGGCTACAACGCCTATCAGAGCGAGATCGCGGTGGGCAGCGGCGGCGTCTGGGGCAAGGGCTACGGCCAGGGCGTCCAGCACCGGCTGGGCTATCTGCCGGCGGTGGTGAGCATGAACGACTTCATCTTCCCCGTGGTGGCGGAGGAGACGGGCTTCGCCGGGGCGCTGGCGCTGCTGGCGCTTTACCTGGGGGGCATCCTGGCGCCGGGGCTGGTGATCGGGATGCGCTGCCGGGACGACGTGGGGAGGCTCCTGTGCGTGGGGGTGGTGACGTTGCTTTTCTGCCACGTTTTTATTAATATAGGAATGACAGTGCGGATTGTGCCCATCACCGGGCTCCCTCTGCCGTTCATCAGTCAGGGCGGGACCTTTATGCTCGTGATGATGATGGCGATGGGGGTGCTGCAGAGTGTGGCGATCCATGGCAGGACCGCGGAGGCGGTCTTCCGGCGCTGACGAGACAAACCTTTTTCGGACAGGACTTTGACGATGTTTGGTTGGTTATTCAAGAGGAAGACGAAGAAGCGCGAGATCGTGGTGAACGTCGAGAAGCTGGAGACGCGCGTGGCGGTGGTGGAGAACGGGCGCGTGGAGGAGTTCCAGGTGGAGCACCCCATGGAGGAGCGCCTGGTGGGGTGCATCTTCAAGGGGCGCATCCAGAACCTTGAGCATGACCTGCAGGCGGCCTTCGTGGACATCGGCCTCAAAAAGAACGCCTTCCTCCATTATTGGGACATGATCCCCGACGAGGAGAGCGCCTTGGACGAGGAGGACGAGAGCCGCCCCTCCTCTCGCCGCCGCCGCATCTCCAACGAGGAGATCGCCAAGCGCTTCCCCCCCGGCAGCGAGATCGTGGTGCAGGTGACCAAGGGGCCCATCGGCACCAAGGGCCCGCGCGTGACGGCCAATCTCTCCCTCCCCGGCCGTTACCTGGTGATGATGCCCTCGGCCAAGTCCACCCGCGGCGTCAGCCGCAAGATCGCCGACGCCAAGGAGCGCCTGCGCCTGAAGAAGATCCTCGACCGCCTCCCCCTGCCCCCCGGCGTGGGCATCATCGTGCGCACCGTCGGCAGCGGCGCCAACCAGCGTGCCTTCTGCCGCGACCTGCGCAACATCCTCGACGTCTGGGGGCGGCTGCAGACCAACATCAAGACCCTTAAGGCCCCCGCCTGCGTCTATTCCGAGCCCGACCTCGTCGAGCGCGTGGTGCGCGATTGGCTGACCGAGGACATCGACCGCGTGACGATCGACGACGAGGAGGCCTACGACCGCATCCGCGAGGTCGCCGGCCGCATCTCCCGCCGCGCCCGCCGCGTCATCGAGCTTTACAAGGGCCACCTGCCCATCTTCGACCACTACGGCGTGGAGTCGCAGATGGAGGAGGCCTTCCGCCGCAAGGTCAACCTCAAGAGCGGCGGCTACCTGGTCATCGACGAGACCGAGGCCCTCATCTCCATCGACGTGAACACCGGGCGCCATCGCGGCAAGGGCTCCCAGGAGGAGGCCATCCTCGAGGTCAACACCGAGGCCGTCGAGGAGGTCGCCCGCCAGATGCGCCTGCGCAACATCGGCGGCCTCGTCGTCATCGACCTCATCGACATGAAGAGCCGCAAGCACCAGAACCAGATCTACAAGGCCATGAAGGCCGCCCTCCGGCGCGACCGCGCCCGCACCAACGTCCTCCCCATCTCCGAGCTCGGCCTCATGGAGATGACCCGCCAGCGCCAGGAGGAGAGCCTCCTCAGCCAGATGTACATCGACTGCCCCTATTGCAAGGGCCACGGCGTCATCAAGAGCCCCTTGGCCATCTCGGTGGACATCCAGCGCCAGATCGCCGCCGTCATGCGCCGCCATCAGGGCGACCCTGGCGAGACCGAGCTCCAGGTCCTCGTCTCCCCCTCCGTCATGGAACGCCTGCGCAACGAGGACGAGCAGATGCTCGTGGAGATGCAGCGCCGCTACTCCGGCAAGCTCACCTTCAAGAGCGAGGTGGCCCGCCACCCCGAATCCTTCGCCATTTTGGACAAGGCCGGCAAGGTGCTCTACGCCGCCTCCGAGAGCCACGCCATCTGACCCTCCCCCCAAGGAAGAACCGCGATGCCACGCCTATCCCCCTCCCGCGCCCTCCCCGCAGGCCTGCTTGCGGCGGCCCTCCTCCTTGTGCCGGCGGCCCTCCCCGCCGCGGGGCTCGGCGGCTTCGGCGTGGACACCTCGGACTTCGGCTTCACCCTGCCCCGCCTCAGCGCCGACGAGGACATCCAGATCGCCGCCGACCGCATGGGGGCCGACCAGGAGACCCAGCGCGCCACCCTTGACGGCAACGTCCGGATTCGCTTCGCCGACCTCACCCTCACCTCCGACCGCGCCTCCTACAATCGCGCCACCGGTGACCTTTACGCCGAGGGCAACGTCCGCATCGTCTCCGCCGCCGGCGGCGTCTGGGAAGGCGACAGCATCGCCTTCAACCACCGCACCGGCGAGGGCCTCATGGGCACCGGCCTGCTCCGCCTCGGATCCTTCGCCGTCGACGCGCCCGGCGGCGCCTCCCGCGACGACGACGGCATCCTCCACGCCCGCAACGCCACCCTCACCACCTGCACCAACGCCTCCCCGCACTCCTGGCACTGGTCTGTCACCGGCACCGGCCGCTACAAGGACAGCGAGTTCATCGAGCTGCGCAACGCCACCTTCCGCCTCTTCGGGCTTCCCCTCCTCTGGGCGCCTTATTACTACCGCGACCTCAACTCCCACTACGGCTGGCGCATTCTCCCCGGCTACTCCAGCGACTGGGGCGCCTACCTCCGCCTCGGCTACGTCTATCCCCTCGCCGGCAACCGCGAATCCGACCGCGAGCTCTACGGCAAGACCATCCTCGACCTCCGCTCCGAACGCGGCGTCGGCGCCGGGCAGGAGCTGACCTGGCGCACCGAGGGCATCCTCGGCGAAGGCACCCGCCAGTGGGGCCGCCTCACCCTCTACTACGCCTACGACACCGACGACCAGAACGCCGAGGACCTCAACTGGAACTCCGCCTACGACGAGAACCGCTGGTCCATCGGCTTCCGCGAGCGCCTCGACCTCTCCCCCCGCGACTTCATCTCCATCACCGGCGAGAAGGTCAGCGACTCCCAGTTCCGCGAGGACTACGACGAGCTCGCCGTCCGCGCCTCCTCCCAGCCCCTGGGCATCGCCAACTACGAGCACCGCGAGAACGCCTGGGTCGCCAGCCTCGCCCTCATGGGCCCCCTCGACACCTTCTACGCCGGCGTCCGCCACCTCCCCGAGCTCCGCCTCGACACCCTCCCCCGCCCCGTCCTCCTCCCCCACCTCTTCTACGAATCCCAGACCTCCCTCGGCTGGCTCCGCCGCCAACCCGCCAAATACGGCTCCACCCACTCCCTCCGCTACTCCTACCAGCCCGGCAACTGGGCCTACTACGACACCCTGCGCTTCGACACCCGCCACATCCTCCGCCGCCCCATCCGCCTCGCCGACGGCGTCACCTTCACCCCCCGCCTCGGCTGGCGCGGCACCTACTACGCCGACGGCCCGGACGACGCCCTCTTCCGCTCCCTCTTCGAGATCGGCGCCACCCTCCAAGCCCGCTTCTGGCGCGACTACGACACCTTCCGCCACGCCATCACCCCCTACCTCGACCTCACCTACGTTCCCGCCGCCCGCCAGGACGCCCTCGACCAGCCCTACGCCTTCGACCGCCTTGACCAGGAATACGAGTGGCGCGACCGCTTCGCCACCGACGGCCTCACCCCCACCCATCGCTACGCCGGGCTCCGCTTCGGCCTCCGCAACGCCCTCCAGCGCCGCAACCCCGCCACCGACACCCTCTCCGACTTCCTCTCCGCCGACCTCTACGGCGTCTGGGTCTTCCAGACCGAGGACCACTGGGTCCGCTGGACCCACCGTCAGCAGCCCGGCCGCGACAACATCTCCCGCCCCGCCACCCGCGTCAAGGAAGAGACCGGCCTCCGCCTCCTCGGCCTCAACGCCACCTTCAAGCCCCGCTCCAACATCGTCCTCTCCGCCGACGTCCAGTACGACCCCGAGAACAGCACCTTCGCCCTCCTCGACCTCAACGCCGGGCTCCGCCTCAAGGCCGTCACCCTCTACGCTGGCTACCTCCGCCGCAACCACGACCTCTACGACTACTATTGGTCCGACTCCCTCCGCGACTCCATCCTCTACGGCGGCTTCGTCCACCACCTCTGCGACACCATCGACTGGTCTGCCTACGCCCGCTACAACCTCGAATGGTCCGACCTCGAGGAAGTCGGCGGCTACCTCCAATACAACCTCGACTGCCTCTCCTTCCGCCTCGCCCTCGGCTACCTCCCCAAATACTACTCCGAGGACGGCTGGAAGCACGGCTCCGACTTCCGCATCTCCCTCGGCGCCTGGATCCGCGCCTTCCCCAAGGACGACGAAGAGGATTGGATGACCTGGGGCAACCTCACCAACGAGCACGCCCTCCAAGACCCCGAGACCTGATCGCCAATCGCGCCTGTAGCTCAGCTGGATAGAGCAGCGGCCTTCTAAGCCGCGGGTCGGGGGTTCGAACCCCTCCAGGCGCGCCACTTCCCCCCAAACGCGAAAAACCACCCCCCGCCCGCCCCTCCCCGCGGGTGCGCTTGTGCTATACTGGGGGCGAAAGGAGCGTTTATGGAAGATTGCTTGTTTTGCAGGATCGTGCGGGGGGAAATCCCGTCGCAGCGCATCTTCGAGGACGCGCACGCGTTCGCCTTTCTGGACATCAACCCCTTCGGGCTGGGCCACACGCTGGTGGTGCCGAAGTTCCACGCCGAGCAGCTCTTTTTCCTGCCGCCCGAGGAGCTGGCGGGGGTCATGCCGGCGGTGCAGCGGGTGGCGACGCTCCTGCGCAACCGCCTGGGCTGCGAGGGCCTGGCGCTCATGCAGCTGAACGGCGAGGCGGCGGGGCAGACGGTCGGCCACGTCCACTTCCACCTCATCCCGCGCTACGCGGGCCAGCCGGCGGGCTGGGCGCCCTGCGCGGATCCCGCCGCCAAGGATCTCGAGGCGGTGCGGCGGCGCATCCTGGGGTGAGCGGTGGAGGGCCTGGCGCTTTCCACCTCCTACTTCGCGGGGCGGCGCTGGCCCCCGGCGCGGATGGCGGCCGAGACGCGGGCCCTGGGCCTGGGGCGCGTCGAGCTGGGCTATCGGACGCGCGAGCCGGAGCTGGATCTCTGGCAGGCCGCCCTCGCCGCCGAGGGGCTGACGGTGGGGAGCGTCCACGCCTTCTGCCCGGCCTCGGTGGCCGATCCCTTCCCCGGCCCGGAGACCTTCAGCCTGGCGGAGCCCGACCCGGCGCGCCGCCAGGCCGCCCTCCGCGCCGCCCTCCGGACGCTCGACTGCGCGGCGCGCTTCGGGGCGCGGGCGGTGGTGATGCACGGCGGGCGGGTGGCGTTGCGGCGCCCGCGCGCCCTCTTCGGATCGGCGCCCTACCAATCGCGCCTCTCCGAGGCGCTGCGGGCGCTGGGGCGGCCGGACCCTGCGCTGGTGGAGGCGGAGCGGCGGCTGCGCCTGGAGGCCGCGCCGCGGTGGATGGACGCCCTCTCCTTTGCGTTGGAGGCGCTTCTCCCCCGCTTCGAGGAGGCGGGGGTGGCCTTGGCCTTCGAGAACCTGCCGGGGCTGGAGGCCTTCCCGGACCCCGCGGAGCTGGCCTTCCTGCGCCGCCGCTTCCCCAGCCCCGCGCTGGGCGCGTGGTACGACGTCGGCCACGGCGAGCGCAAGGCCCGCGTGGGCGATTGGCCGGTGGAGGAGACGCTGGCGCTGACCGGGGCCTTCACCGTCGGCGCGCACCTGCATGACGTGCGCGGGCTGGAGGAGGATCACCGCGCGCCGGGGGAGGGCGCGGTGGACTTCGCGGCGCTGCTGCCCCTGCTCGCCAAGCCCGGCCTGATCCGCGTCCTCGAGCCCGCGCCGGACGTCCCCCGCGAGGCGCTCGTCCGCGGCGTCGCCCTCCTGCGCGCCCTGGCGTGAGCCGCGGCGCGGGGACGGGTGGTTTGTTGTATAATGGCGGCATGGATTATTTCATCGCAGACACGCATTTCGGGCACGAGAAGATGCGGATGAGGCGGGGTTTCGCCTCCGTGGAGGAGATGGACGAGGCGCTGATCGCCAATTGGAACGCGCGCGTGGGGGACGCGGACGACGTCTATATCGCCGGGGACCTGATCTATCGCAACGAGCGGCCTGCGGAGGATTACCTGCGCCGTCTGCGGGGGCGCAAGCACCTGGCGGTGGGCAACCATGACCGCGCGTGGATGCGGACGGTGCGCCTGGCGGAGTGGTTCGCGGAGGCGGCCTTCGTCCTCGAGGGGGAGCGCAAGGGGACGAGCTTCACGGTGTGCCACTATCCGATGATGGATTGGTATCGCCGGCGCCACGGCGCCCACCTGATCTACGGCCACATCCACGAGACGACCGCCGAGCCCTATTACCCCTTTCTCCAGACGGTGCCTCGGGCGTACAATGCGGGGGTCGACGTGAACAACCTCCGCCCCGTGACGCTCTCGGAGCTGATCGCCAACACCGCGCGCCGCCGCGCGCGCCACGCCATCCAAGGGAACCAGCCATGAACCGCCGAGACTTCCTCCGCGCGGCGGGCGCCTTCGCGCTCGCCCTCCCTGCCGCCCGCGCCTGGGCTGCCGCCGAGGCCTCGCCCGTCGCCCCCTCCCCCGCCAACCCCTTCGGCCTGCCCGGGGTGGGCGCGCGCCCGAACATCATCCTCGTGCTCTGCGACGACCTCGGCTGGGGCGACCTCGGCTGCTTCTGGCAGAACGGCCGCAAGACCGACCTGCGCATCCGCACGCCCAACCTCGACCGCATGGCCGCCGAGGGCAAGCGCCTGGACGACCACGCCTCCTGCGCGCCCGTCTGCGTCCCCGCCCGCGCCAGCCTCCTCACCGGCAAGCACCAAGGCCACTGCAACGTCCGCGACAACGCCTTCGACGCCCCCCTCGACCCGCACATGACCCTCGCCACCATCCTCAAGGCCGCCGGCTACGCCACCTGGCACATCGGCAAATGGGGCGTCGGCGGCGGCGGCCAAAGCGGCCACGCGCGCCAGGCGATGCCCACCCAGGCCGGCTTCGACCGCGCCTACTACTATCCCGCCCACCTCCACGGCCACAGCTACTACCACTGCTTCATCGAGGGCGAGACCGACCCCGACCGCTCCGACGCCCAGTCCCCCCTTCTCGACGCCCTCTCCGACGCCGCCTACCAGGCCGCCGGCCGCCCCGACGGCTACGCGCGCGACCAACAGCCCGGCGCGGCCGCCCCCCAATGGCGCCGCCCCGTCCCCAACGCCGAGGCCCGCTTCGTCTACGACGTCGACCTCTTCACCGCCAAGGCCAAGGCCCTCATCCGCGAGCACCTCGAGGGCCCCGCCAAGGCCAGCCCCTTCTTCCTCTGCCTCTGCCACACCGCCGTCCACGGCAGCGGCAATCGCAAGGTCGCCGACCCCGCCATCGCCTGCAAACGCCCCTTCCAGGTCCCCGGCGGCCCCTATCCCGCCCTCTCCGACGACCCGGCCACCGGCGGCGGCGCCGACCTCCAAGGCTCCGTCAAGGCCACCGCCAAGACCGCCAACACCTGGATCCACCCCGACTGCCGCGCCTTCAAGACCCCCTCCCAGCGCCGCTACGCCACCACCGTCCGCCGCCTCGACGACGCGATGGGCGACCTGCTGCACTACCTGCGCCTGCGCGGCATCGACCGCGACACCCTCGTCGTCTTCACCTCCGACAACGGCCCCGCCGGCGAATACCTCGACCCCGCCGGCCTCAAGTGGGTGGAAGGCGCCTTCGACTCCAACGGCCCCTTCCGCGGTATGAAGCGCTGGGGCTACCAAGGCGGCCTGCGCGAGCCCACCCTCGTGCGCTGGCCCGGCGTCATCCCCCCCGGCGTCAGCGTTCTCCCCTCCGGCCACGCCTGCTGGATGCCCACCTTCGCCGAGGCCGCCGGCCTGCCGCCCCCCGCCCACTCCGACGGCGTCTCCCTCCTCCCCGAGCTCACCGGCGCCGGGCGCCAGCTCGCCCCCCGCCTCTACATGGAATACCGCGACGGCGGCTCCGGCCAAGGCTTCGGCCTCGAACAGGCCGTCCGCCAAGGCGACTACGCCCTCGTCCGCAACAGCGCCAAGAACGGCGGCAGGCCCGAACTCTACGACCTGCGCGCCGACCCCGGCCAGACGCGCGACCTCGCCGCCGAGAAACCCGAGCTCGTCGCCGCCCTCGCCCCCCTCCTCCTCACCTGCCGCATCCCCACCGCCCGCGTCAAGGAGGCCTGCGGCGCCCCCGCCGCCGCCGACAACGGCGGCCCCGAGCGCGCCGCCCTCGACGCCGCCCCCCTCCCGCCCCTCCCCCCCGAGGTCCGGGCCGAGCCCGCGCTGTGGATCTATCAGGGCGATTGGCCGTGGGTGCCCGACTTCCGCGCCCTCATGCCCGTCCACCAAGTCCCCGCCGAACGCATGGCCGGCATCCTGGCCAAACTCCCCAAGCGCGGCTGCGGCGTCCTCGCCCACGGCGTGCTCGACCTCCCCGCCGAGGCCACCGTCACCTTCCGCGCCCAAGGCGAGGGCGGCTGCCAACTCTGGGTCCACGAGGCCCACATCCTCGAATACGAGGCCGGCGGCTGCGCCCAGGGCCGCAGCTATGCCCTCCGCCTCGCCAAGGGCCGCCACAGTTGGCGCGCCTGCCTCACCGCCCCCTTCGTCAGCCTCACCGCCGACGGCGCGCCCCTCCTCTGAGCGCCGCGCCCGCCTTTGGCGTGGAAGCCGTGCCGCCCCTTGGGGTGGCGCGGCTTTCGTTTTGGTTGGCCGCCGCCGACACCCCTTTCCCTCCCTGCGACTGCGGGCGGTCCGTGGTTGAAGCGCTCACCTGACTGGTGTATACTAACGCCAAAGTGAGGATGAGGTTGGTGAAAGGTTTGGCATGAAGGCGTGGCGGTGCATATTGTCGCGGGGCGACGCGGCGGAGCCGGAGACGCAGGCGGCCTACGACGCGATGGGCCGCCAAACTTCCGCCACCGACGCCGCCGGCACCACCACCTTCACCTACGACGCCATCGGCCAACTCCTCTCTGAGCAAGTTTCGGGCCTTTACGCCAAGACCCTCACCCGCCATTACGACACCTTCGGCCGAAACGTGGGCTACAGCGTGGACAATGAGCGCAAGGCCACCTTCGCCTACGATCTCGCCACGGGACGTCTCGCCACGATGGGCAACTTCGCGTGGGAGTATCTCCCCGGCTCGCACCTGAAGTCCCGACTCACCTATCCCAACGGCGCGACCGCCGCGTGGGAATACGAACCCAAACGCGACCTCCTCGCCCGCGTGACCAACACCATTAACGGCGCCGTCGCTTCGCAGTACGACTACGTCAACGACCTCATCGGCCGTCGCACCGAGATTGGCAAATCCGGATCCATGATGGCCGACGCGAATGAGACGCAGCACTACGGCTACAATGTCCGTGACGAACTCATCTTTGGCCAAAACCAGACCTATGCCTACGACGACATTGGCAACCGCACCGCCGCCGAGGGCAAAACCTACGTCGCCAACAATCTCAACCAATACACCGCCATTGACGACTTCGTGCCGGAGTACGACGCCGACGGCAACCAGACGCTCATCAAGACCGAGACCGGCGTTTGCTCGGTCGTCTATAACGCCGAGAATCGCCCCGTTCGGTGGGAATCCGGTGATGCCGTGATCACGATGACATTTGACCGTCTTGGCCGTCGCGTGGACTATTGCGAGACGCGAGCCGGTCAGGCCGTCACGCACTTCCGCTTTGTTTACGATAACTTCCTCTGCGTCCAGCGGTTGGACGCCGCCAACGGCAACGCCGTCCGCTCCGAGTTCGTATGGGATCCCACCGAGTCCATCGCCACGCGCCCGCTCGTCTTCCAGCCAGCCTCAGGCGAAACGGCCTACTATTTCCACGACGGCAACAAGAACGTCTCCGAGGTTTTTTACCACACCCTCCAGGACGGCATCGCCGCCCACTACGACTACGCCCCCTTCGGCGCCATCACCCGCACCGCCCGCGCCACCCACGTCACCAACCGCGACCTCCTCTCCGAAAACCCTTTCCGCTTCTCCTCGGAATATCACGACGCCACTCTCGGCCTCGTTTACTACAACTATCGCCACTATAATTTTAGATATGGTAGATGGCTTGGGCGTGATGTAATTGATGACCCATTTCTCAAATCGGAGTATTCATTTCTGATAAATCCATTAAACTGTTTTGACCTATGGGGGCTCCTTACAATTCATAACAAAACTTATAGTGTTGAAACCGTAGAAGATATCCTTAATGGCGCGGTCGGCGGAGATGCGGGGAATAGCGCAGCATATGTTCAACCAATTGGTGTTATTATGTTAATTCCCCAACGGATTGAACGAGGAGAAACGTTCCCTAGCAAAAAATGTTCCTCGGGATGTATGTATAACGAAAAAATAGATCTTAAAATTGGAGGTGCACAGATTCTAGCAATCACTTACGTGCAACCGAAGTTGGCGCCCAATAGTTCACTGGATAGACAACGCGTAGAGAAACTTTTTGCGGCATTGCGAGAACACGAACAACGTCACATCGCAAGTTATCAAGAGTTTAATGAGGATTGGAGGAGGTTCTTGTCGCCAGACAAAGAATTTTCTGTGATTTGTGGATTTTGTACGGGATTGTCAGATGAAGAGGCAATGACAATTCGAGAAAGCTGTATTAAAGCAGCAGAGGGGAAGGTCTTGGAACATGCAGCAAAAAAGATGCGAATAAGCGATCATGCCCAAATCGGGGATGGTTTTGATGCGTCAAAAGTTCGCGATTTTCTGGAGGGAAAACGTGATGATTTTAGATAATATTGCGCTTCTGCTGTGCTTTGCGATAAGCCATTGCGCTTGGTCGTATGATGCGCAGGACGGTTGCCATGTGTGCGCTCTGAGAATCGTTTCTCAGGATATTCGCTTGAGAGCCATGTGTTTTTATTCAGGTGAAATCCTCCTGCTGAACAAACGTGACCCCACGCGCTTTGACACTTGGCGCATCGGCCCCGAGACCGGGATTCCGCTCTCTCCGTTTTTTTGTTGTCCTATCAAAGGGGTGACGAACCCTGTGCCTCCTTCCCGCTATTACAGATGGACCATTGATTTTCTCGAGCTCGTTCATCAGCCAATCGATGCCTCATGGAATGCCCATTATCTGGTAGGGTGCACGCCCGGTGAATGGCCTTCTGCGCGCGAGTCTCCTCTATTTTGCGTGAAAGTATCCCCACAAACGGGCGCCTGGCTGAAGCATTGTTTCTATGGATTGCTGAAAAAGGATTCGCTTGTGGACTCAGGGTTCATAATCTTTCATAGGCTGATCATACATAATCGAGAATCTTTTCTGAAATTGCTTAAGCAAGAAAAGAGTTTGAAAGCCGATGGCAATCAAAACCGTGAAGGATTTTAGGCAATAACCGAAAAGCTGCATTGGCGGAGACCTTTCAGGGCGGTGATGCGGGCGGCGATCAGAAATCTCAGCCTAATGGAGAGTTCTATGCGACGGGGATATTTAAGTAATTTGCTTTGGGGTTGCCTTTTGTTCTTGGGGATCATGCAGTCGGATTGCTTCGCGCTTTCGTCTGTTATCGGTGACCCATCACAAGGCAATGCCGCTATGGGATCTCTGTGTAAGAGCTGGTTTAGGCGTGGAATGTCACAAGAGGAGGCGCGTGCCGTTGTTCGGGCAGATTTGTCACTGAGCGGTTATCACGAGGTATTGGAGCAGGAGTTGCGAAATGCGAATTCTGTTGTCGTTGAGTATCTCCCTCTCTTAAACAATCCTACCATACAAACAGTTGTTTATGAAAATAAGTCCATAAAGTGTGAGAGGGAAAGGAGGTTTTTGTTGATTTGCTTCAGCAAAGACACCGGCCTCATGGATGCGTTTTGGGTTCAGTGCTGTGTTGGGGTAAAAAGATGTAGCATTAGCGCTTTTGGAGGAGGGGACTTTGAGGATTTAATCCTGCGTTTAAAGCGGGGAGAAACATTGGAATCAGTCTTGCGCAAACTTGGTCGGGAATGGGAACTTTTCTATTCACGAGATGCTTTTGGCGTTTGGTGCGCAGTGTATTCGTATGTCGTGAATAATATCTCGATTTGTATTTGGTTTGATGCAGGTTCTGCGACACTTCGATCGGTTTTGATCAATGGCCCTTTCCCAAGAAAATGGGAGCCAGAACATCTAGCGCCAACAACGCAAGACACAGAACGGATTGTTGAGGCAATGTGTTCGGAGTTGAACCAAGCGATCAAGCATTCTGACGAACACCCGACCATTCGCGAAATTCAGGCAAAGACATATGCGTTGCGCCTTACGCTCCTGTTGTGTCACGACACAGAGGAACGCAGGAAGGTTTGCTTACAGTTAGACAATGCGTTGCAGACACTTGTCGAAGAGTATGGAAAGCTTGTGAAACTTGATGAGAACTATCGGCTTCCGTTATCAATCGCGAAAGAAAAACTTGCGCGTTTTCGTTATGAAGAGAGTCAAACATTGTATATCCATTTCCCTGAAGACACCGTGGACTTGGCGCCCCTCCGTCGAACACACCACGAAGCCGCAACCACGTGTGTTAAATTGGCTAAACAGGCGTATGACAATGGGATGATTGAACGAGAGGCGTTTTGTGAGATCTTATTATGTTTGGAAGAGCCACAAGTCCGCTCAATCAAAAAGAATGATGATCTATAACAAATTACGAAGCGATTCTCAAAACATCGACATCAAGGAATTGTCGCGTTCAGAGGACGCATCCGCCTACCTCTCACGCATCGTTGCAAGTCCAAACGCATCCCGTCCCGTTGCCCCAAAGCCAACGGTTACGTTGAGTCCTTCATCAAGACCTTCAAAACCGAAAGCCTCAATCACCTCATTGTCAACCCCATCGAGCGACTTCGTCATGTCGTGAAAGCGTTTTTGCTCTATTACAACCACGAACGGCCACACTTTTGTCTCGGCGGTAAGCCCATTAGGCCTTGGCCACAATCCGAGCATGGCAAAATCAGATGTTTTACCCGCCTTGGCGGCTTCCTCAAATCCGATCGGAGGGACGCCTAATGGAGAAGAGGAATTATGTTATAGTTCCCTGTATACATCATGATTAGTTGAGGGATGGAGTCGTGGATGAATGGAGTGATAATCAAGCGAATTGGCTATGGTGGGTGTGGCCACGGGACAAGATGGCGCCGCAGGGGCCATCGCCGCGCCCGAGCGAGGTTGGGAGGCCGAAGGCGGAAGGGTGAGGCTGCGTCACGGGGAGGCGCCTGCGGCCGCCACTCGCTTGGAAGGGCCCAGGCCCGCAGTCGGATTTGGCGAACGGCTTCCGGAAAAACCTTAACTGTGAGTGTCCCGATTGCCCAAAGTGAATGAAATGCCTCACTTCTATTTGCCTGGAATACTGATTCGGTGTTGTGCCAAGGACATGCTCTCTAAGCAGGTCTCAGAGTTCGCTTATTTCTATGGGGGACGATTCCGCGCCGTTTGTGCCTTTTACGCGACTCGAAGTCTGCATTTCAATCAGAAGAGGGACTCTGTCTGGCCAGGTGCGTCATGGCTTATTCTGACGCGCAAACGCTGTCGCATTCATTGTACGGCACTCCATCGCGCATGGGATATCGAACGAACGTTCTCCCACGTCGACCCCATTCGTTTTTTCACTGCCAGCGACAAGGATTGCCCAGTCCAACTGAGATTGGGACTTTTTCCAATTCTGTGTCACAGTGCATTCCCTAATACCTGGCTTGGCATCCTGTGTCTTGGGGGTGTTTCATATTGTTGCATTGAGGCTGGAGGAGAGCTGTTCGTCTATTTTGCTTCGCGATCCTCAATTCGCCTATTGTTCTGTGCGTTACGGGAGTGGATGGTTGAATACAGGTAATGTTGCTTATGTGGCCGAGTAAGACATTTCGTTGTCCAATCTGTGACCGGGATAATCCTCGCGCCTGCATGGGCCCCTGTCGCACTTGCCGTGGTTTTCTCTTTTATTAAAGGTTATTAAAGGTCCAAAAATGAAGGCGAAGAAAGTTCATATCTATCCTTTCTTAAGTCAAGACAAAGGACTCGTTTTGTGCCGAATAGGGCGTGAAACAGTGGGAACTTATGGATGGGATCTTGAACGTGATACGTTCCGGATGGGACAATGGATGCGCGCAAAGATCTATCAGTGCCGCTGTGATTTGTCACCTGATGGGAACTATTTCATCTATTTTGCATATCAACCTCGATGGGATAATCTCGCCAATCCGCACGGACATTCTCAAAAGCGACTTCCTCCGGAGAGTTGGACTGCTATTTCACGCGCGCCTTATCTCAAGGCGATCGATTTTATTCCTTGGGAGAAGGGGGGGGACGTGGAATGGTGGCGGAGTGTTCTTGGACGATACACATGTTTACATCAATTTAATGCCCGATTTATGGGGGACGCTTGACGGGAAGATTTCTCCAACGGGTTATCACTACGTTTCCCAACCCAAGCCTGAGGAGTATTATGGTGGTGAAGATTTGACACCGCTCTTGATGCGATTGCGATGTCATGGATGGGAGCTTGATCCGGATCCAAACGTAGGCTATCTTTTAACCAAAAAGATAACCAACACGTTACTACTCCAGAAAGAATGCCTTGGCCGAGAAGAGGAAATAAACAAAGTCTGCTCTTTGGAAGGCGACACCTTGCTTCAGGTCAATGGGTGGTGTGATTATGACACTCCACGCAGACGCTTGGTCATGGCAGACAAATGTGTTTTATATGCGTGGGCGCTTGAGGATATTGAGCGAGGACGCGGCTACCTTGCATCGCGCAAGAAATTGTTTTCGTTCCAAGCGGTCAGGCCTCTATTTTCTCCGGCGCCTTATGCGTCTTTGTGGGAGCGTCCTTGCCCTCACGTCGTTCCCCCCTCATGTTAGCGGAGAAGACAACGAAGACCGCCGTAGTTGTGGTCACACCTTTTGTGATGTCCCCAATCGCTTTTGGGGTGCCAATCCCAACGATTGGGGCGTTGGCGTGCCCAAGCGGAGCTGTTCGCCCAAAAGGCGGGGCGCGTGCGGACAGTGGCGGCCGCCCTTTTGGCCCTCGGCGTCTTGGCGGCGATGAACGTGATTGCGGGCCTCATCTTTCGGATCACGCCGTAAGTCCCCCTCGACCACGCCGCAACTCCCCCTCGAAGACGCCGCGCCCTGACCTGCGATAGGGTGTCCTTCGCCCTCCTTTCCTTGACTCGTTCCATTGTGCAACTTCCCGGCGTTTTCGGGGCGTGGGCGACGTTTGCGGGGGTGGGGTGGATTTGGTATGATGAGGCCGTATGCGCGTGCTGTATGTCTTTGTCGATGGCGTTGGCTATGGCCCGGCGGGGGAGCGAAACCCCGTCTGCCCGGAGGTGTGCCCGACGCTGTGCGCGCTGATGGCGGGGGCGGTGCGGCTGGATGCCTGCCTGGGGGTGCCGGGGCTGCCGCAGTCGGCCACGGGGCAGGCCACGCTCTACACGGGGGTGAACGCGGCGCAGGTGATGGGCCGCCACAAGGAGGGCTTCCCGGGGCCGACGCTTTGCCGGCTGCTGCAGGAGGACAACCTCTTCCTGGCGGCGCGGCGGCGGGGGCTGCGCGTCTGCTTCGCGGACGCCTATTTCGCGGACGCGCCGGAGGAGCTGGCCGCGCGCCGCTTCAAGAGCGTGACGACGATCATGGCGCTGACGGCGCCGGAGACGTTGCGCTTCCAGCGGGACCTGCTGGCGGGCCGGGCGGTGGTGCACGACCTGACGCGCGAGGCGTTGGTGCCGAAGGGCTACACGGGCCCGACGATCGCGCCGGAGACGGCGGCGGAGCATCTGCTGGCGGTGGCGGCGGAGAACGACCTGACGCTTTTCGAGTATTTCCTCACGGACATCGCCGGCCATTCGCAGGATCGCGCGCGGGCGGCGAAGACGCTGGGGACGCTGGACGCCTTTCTGCGGGGGGTGGTGGAGGGGCGCCCGGAGGAGACGCTGCTGGTGGTCACGTCGGACCACGGCAACATCGAGGATTTGGGCACGCGGGGGCACACCTTCAACCAGGTGCCGCTGATCGCGTTGGGCCCGCGGGCGGAGGAGATCCGCGCGGGGGCGAAGTCGCTGACGGACGTGATGCCGCGCGTGCTGCGCGCGCTGGGCTAAGAAAAGGGAGGGAGCCAAGATGAGAAGGACGATGACGTTTTTGGGACTGTGCGCGGCGTTGCCGTTGTGCGCGGTGACGTTGCAGGTGAACGCGCCGGCGACGGAGGCGACCCTGGAGAACGACCAGGAGCTGACGCTCTCCGAGCAGGTGTCGGTGGGGGAGGGCGAGACGGCGGTCTTCTCCGCCCGCCTCACGATGACTCTGCCCTCGGAGGCGGTGGACCGCGAGGAGGAGCTGGAGGACAACTTCGCGCTGACGGCGGACAGCGACGGCCAGGTGCTGGTCTACGCGCTGGGCTGGGACCCGGTGGAGGGGCTGACGGTCGCGGAGGGCGACACGCTGGACGTGCGCGTGGCGGTGAGCCGCCGCGCCGCCGGCGTGCGCTATGACGTGCGGCTGCGCAAGAACGATGTCGCCTCCCAAGAGTGGAACGTGGGGATCGAATTGGAGGGCGAGGGGGAGGCCGGGCCGGACGCCACCTTCACCGCGGTGGCGCTGGAGGGCGAGGGGAAGGCGACGGGGCTCGCCGCGGCCAGCGTGCGCACGGGCATCCTGCCGCCGACGGAGGATGGCTCGCAGGACGCCGAGTTGGTGGGCAAGTACGTGGCGTGGCTGAACGACTCGGGCAAGGGTGGGGCGATGGGCGACGCGGACGACGCGGCGCTCTCGGACGCCTTCGCGATGAACGTGGGCGGCACGCCCTCGCTGACGGTCACGGCCATCGACCCCGGGGCGGGGACGCTCACGGTGCGCGGCGGTTATGTGCCGGCCGCCGGCGGGAAGGAGCAGCCCGCGCCGCTGAACGCCATCAACGGCACGCTCTACGTCACCTATTCCGGCACGTTGGGCGGCGAGGCGGCGACCCAGGCGGCCGACGTTTCCCGTTACGACGGCCAGGAGGCCACGGTGAAACTCCCCGAGGGGGCCGTCTTCATCAAGGCCCGCGTGTCGCTGGCCAAGCCCGAGAACACTTTGCAGTAACGACGAGGATAGGCTTATGGAAACGAAACAGAGCGCCTACGCCGCCGCCGGCGTGGACATCGACAAGAAGATGGGCGGCATCGAGACCATCAAGCAGATGGTGAAAAAGACGGTGACGCCCGGCGTGATCGGGGGCATCGGCAGTTTCGGCGGGCTTTTCCAGAGCCCCGGCTCGGACACGATCCTGGTGGCCTCCACCGACGGCGTGGGCACCAAGCTGAAGGTGGCCGCGATGGCCGGGCGCCACGACACCGTGGGGCAGGACATCGTCAACCACTGCGTGAACGACATCCTCGTGCAGGGGGCCACGCCGCTCTTCTTCCTGGACTACATCGGCGCCTCGGTCTTCGACTCGGCCATCTTCAACCAGGTGGTCTCGGGCCTCTGCAAGGCGTGCGCGGAGAATGGCTGCGCGCTGCTGGGCGGCGAGACGGCGGAGATGCCGGGGCTTTACCCGGTGGGCGAGTATGACCTCGTGGGCACCATCGTGGGCCAGGTGAAGAAGAGCCAGATCGTCACGGGCGAGCGCATCGGCGTGGGCGACGTGCTGATCGGCCTGCCCTCGGGCGGGCTCCAGACCAACGGCTTCTCCTTGGCGCGCAAGGTCATCTTTGAGCAGGAGGGGCTGCGGCCCGACGATTTGCTCCCCGGCACGGAGACGACGTGCGCGGACGCGTTGCTGGCCATCCACAAGAGCTTCCTCAAGCCGGTGAGCAACGTGATGGCCGCGGGCATCGACATCCACGGCATGGCGCACATCACCGGCGGCGGCTTCTATGACAACATCCCCCGCGTGCTCCCCAAGAACGTCGACGTCACCATCGACGCGGCGTCGTGGGAGGTGCCGCAGGTCTTCCGCTTCATCGGGGAGAAGGGCGGCGTCGCGCGCGAGGAGATGTACCGCGTCTTCAACATGGGCATCGGCTTCATCCTCATCGTCCCCTCGGGCGCGGTGGGGGCCACGCTCAAGGCGTTGGAGGCGGCGGGCGAGGAACCCGTGATCGTCGGCGGCGTCAACCCCGGCCACCGCGCCGTCCACGTCCTCTTCTGAGGCACCTCCGCGCCCGGCGCGCGGGGAACGGAAAGGTATGAGACATAAAGGAGGAATTAGGATGAAGGCGTTTCGTTTTGTGTTGGCCGCCCTTTCGGCGGCGTTGGCCGCGCACGGTTTCGGCGCGGTGGAGGCGCGTTATGTGATGGTCGACCTGCCGCGCGAGTCGGCGACGCTCTCGCTGGCCGAGGTGGAGGTCTTCGTGGGCGACAAGAACGTCGCGCCCACCGGCCAGGCCACCCAGAGCAGCACCGCCAACGAAGGCGTGGCCCAGCGCGCGATCGACGGCAACACCGCCGACGGCTGGGGGAGCGGCACCATCACCCACAGCGAGGAGGGCGCCGCCTTCCCGGCGTGGGAGCTTGACCTCGGCAAGGCCTACCCCATCGACCGCGTGGTGGTCTGGAACCGCGGCGAGGGCCTCGGCGGCCGCCTCAACGGCGTGCGCGTGGCCCTGCTCGACGGCGAGCGCAAGGTCGTCTGGGAGGACAACAAGCCCCAGGCCGTCCGCCAGAACTTCTTCGTCACCGAGAAGCCCGGCAAGGGCCCCCGCGTCGGCCAGCGCGCCGAGACGCTCGCCGAGCGCGTCGAGCGCGCCCGCATCGCCGCCCTCACCAAGGCCATCAACCTCAACGCCCTGCGCGACGGCCTGAAGGCCTATTCCGCCAAGTACCCCGAGAACTACCCGAACGCCAAGGCGATCGCCGCCGACATCGACGCCTTGCAGCGGCGCATCGAGCAGGGCGACAAGGATTACAACGGGATTTACGCCAACTACCGTGCCCTTCAGAAGAAGGTTCTCCTCCAGCACCCGGCGGTCGACTTCGACGAGATTATCTTCCTCTCCCGCGACCGCGGCTCCAAGCAGGGGCTCTTCCAGAACTATCAGGGCAACACCGGCTGGCTCGGCAACAACGAGGGCGTCCTCCGCGGCTACAAGAACAAACTCCTGCGCGGCCCCCTCGACCAGGACAAGGCCAAGGACCGCGCGCCCACCGTCCTGCGCGACTCCTCCGTCTACATGGGCGAGCTCTGCCTGGACTGGGACGGCAAGACCATCCTGATGTCCTCCGGCGAGGAGGAGAAAGGCACGCCGTGGGGCATCTACGAGATCGGCGTCGACGGCACGAACTGGCGCACCGCCTACAAGAACGACGACAAGGAGGTCGATTTCTACGACGCCTGCTACCTCCCCGACGGCCGCATCGTCACCACCGCCTCCGTCGGTTTCCAGGGCGTCCCCTGCGTCAGCGGCGGCGACATCGTCTCCAACCTCGTCCTCATCAACAAAGAGCGCACCGGTATGCGCCGCCTCACCTTCGACCAGGACTGCAACTGGAACCCCGAGGTCTACCCCAACGGCCGCGTCGTCTTCCTGCGCTGGGAGTACACCGACTCCGCCCACTACTTCTCCCGCGTCCTCATGACCATGAACCAGGACGGCACCGACCAGCAGGAGTTCTACGGCTCCAACTCCTACTGGCCCAACTCCATCTTCTACCACCAGAACATCCCCGGCAGCTCCACCAAGTTCGTCGGCATCGTCTCCGGCCACCACGGCGTCGCCCGCAAAGGCGAGCTCATCCTGTTCGACGTCGCCAAAGGCCGCATCGAGACCCAGGGCGCCGTCCACAAGTTCGGCTTCGCCGGCAAGCCCATCGAGAACATCACCAAAGACCGTCTCGTCGACAACATCAAGCCCTACTTCCTCCATCCCCGCCCGCTGAACGACGAGCTCGTCCTCGCCGCCCGTCAGGAAGACAACGCCGCCAACTTCAAGATCGTCCTCATCGACGTCTACGACAACTGCCTCACCCTCTGGGAGATGCCCAACGCCAGCCTCTACGAGCCCATCCCCCTCAAGGCCGCCAAGCGCCCCCCCGTCCAGCCCGACCGCGTCGACCTCTCCAAGAAGACCTGCAACGTCTACATGACCAACGTCTACCGCGGCCAGAACACCCTCAAGGACGTCCCCCGCGGCACCGTCAAGAAGTTGCGCGTCTTCCACTATGAGTACGCCCCCCGCTACGTCGGCGGCCACTACGCCATCGGCATGGAAGGCCCGTGGGATCCCCGCGTCCTCCACGGCACCGTCGACGTCGAGGACGACGGCTCCTGCCTCTTCCAGTTCCCCGCCCAGACCCCGCTGAGCGTCCAGCCCCTCGACGGCGAGGGCCGCGCCCTCCAGCTCATGCGCTCCTGGCTCGTCGGCCAGCCCGGCGAGACCATCAGCTGCATCGGCTGCCACGAGAACCAGAACGCCGCCGCCCCCTCCGGCCAGCGCACCGCCGCCAGCCGCAAGCCCCCGCAGACCATCAAGCCCTGGTACGGCCCCGCCCGCGGCTGGGCCTTCGAGCGCGAGCTCCAGCCCGTCCTCGACGCCAAGTGCGTCGGCTGCCACAACGGCAAGACCACCGCCAAGACCGCCATGGGCGAGCCCATCCCCAACCTGGAGTACAACCCGAAGCTCGGCTGGGGCAAGTTCTCCGAGTCCTACCTCGCCCTCCACCCCTACGTCCGCCGCAACGGCCCCGAGGGCGACTACCACATCCTCAATCCCCTCGAGTTCCACGCCTCCACCTCCGACCTCTACCAGATTCTGAAGAAGGGCCACCACGGCGTCACCCTCACCCCCGAGGAATGGGACCGCCTCATCACCTGGATCGACCTCAACGTCCCCTACTACGGCACCTGGACCGAACGCGGCGTCCGCAACAACATGATCGACAAGCGCCGCGAGCTCGAGAAAACCACCTCCAACCTCGACTTCGACCCCGAGCGCGTCATCAACCCCTACAAGCCCGGCGCCGTCGCCTTCCAGAAGCCCACCGGCCCCACCGTCGCCAAGGCCCCCGCGCCCCAGGTCGCCGGCTGGCCCTTCGACGGCGCCGCCAAGCAAGGCAAGCGCGAGACGCTCACCCTCGACCTCGGCGGCAACCAGACCATCACCCTCGTCAAGATCCCCGCCGGCAGCTTCGTCATGGGCTCCAACGACGAGACCAACGCCGAGGCCCCCGCCCACGCCGCCGCCGTCGAGAAGCCCTTCTACATGGGCACCACCGAGGTCACCATGGGCATGATGCAGCAGTTCGACCCCACCTTCGAGAACGGCGTCTACGACAAGCACTACAAGGACCAGGTCAACCGCGGCTACTTCGTCAACGGCCCCGACCTCCCCGCCATCCGCGTCTCCTACGACCAGGCCCAGGCCTTCTGCGACTGGCTCTCCAAGAAGACCGGCAAGAAAGTCCGCCTCCCCACCGAGACCGAATGGGAATACGCCTGCCGCGCCGGCACCGCCACGCCCATGAACTACGGCGACTTCAACGCCGACTTCTCCAAGCACGCCAACCTCGCCGACGTCACCATGAAGCGCCTCGCCGTCCACGGCGTCGACCCTCAGCCCATCCGCAACCCCAACAAGTGGATGGACTACGAGAAGAAGGACCCCCGCTTCGACGACGGCGTCCTCCACCTCGCCAAGGTCGGCTCCTACCTCCCTAACGCCTTCGGCCTCCACGACATGCACGGCAACGTCGCCGAATGGACCAGCTCGCCCTTCGTCCCCTACCAGGGCGGCCCCGGCTTCGAAGGCGCCGACCCCGCGCTCAAGGTCATCCGCGGCGGCTCCTGGTACCAGCGGCAGATCCGCGCCTCCTCTGCCAACCGCTGGGGCTACCCCGCCTGGCAGCACCCCTACAACGTCGGCTTCCGCGTCGTCGTCGAGGAGTGACCCCCTCCCCAACAAAAAAGCCCCCGGCCTGTCGGCCGGGGGCTTTTTTTGTGCCCGCGACCGGGCAGGTCGGGGAAAAGTGGCGCGCCCCCTCCGCTTGGGCGGAGGGGGGGCGGGGGAGGGGAAGGGGTGGGGGCGGCCTTAGGCGGGGCGGCCGGCGCGGGCGGCGACCCAGGCGTGGAGCTTGGAGAGGTCGGCGCGCCAGGCGGCGGGGCTTTCGCGGCGCTCGAGGAAGAGGCCGTAGAGGTGGAGGAAGGCGTCGAGGTAGAAGGCGGCGCGGTCGAGGCGCTCGTCGATGGAAAGTTTGCGCTTGGGGTCGGCGGGGGCGTCGTCCTTCGGGGCGCCGGGGCGGTTGAGGGAGGGGAGGCCCTGGAGGGCGTCGGGCTCGGCGCCGGGGGCGGGGGCGGCGCCGGGGGCGGGGGCGGCGCCTTCCTTCTTGAGGGGGTCGACCTTCATGGCGCGGAAGGCGAAGTCCTGGGCGTCGACGGTGGCGGAGACGACCCAGTCGTTGCGGGTGAGGGTGAGCTTGGCGCGGCGGAGGCGCTTGCCGTTCCAGAGGGCGATGCCCAGCTCGGGGGAGTCGAGGGGGGCGCCGTTGCGCAGGAGGGTCTCGTGGCAGCCGGGGGCGTCGTCGCCGGAGACGGTGAGGGGGCCCTCGAACATGAGGCCGCAGCGGGCGCCGTCGAGGTCGAAGGTGGCGTCCTCGCGCTCCCAGCGGTGGAAGAGCCAGGTGAGGAACTCGGCGCCGAGGGCGGTCTCGGCGGGGGCGGGGCAGTCGGGGTTGGGGGTGAGGGGGAGGCGCTCGAGGGCGTTGTGGTCAAGGCCGCGGAGGCGGTAGGCCGCGGATTCGGGGCAGCAGAGGGTGGGCATGGCGCCGACGGTCTCGCGGAAGAAGGGGCAGAGGAGCTGCATGGCGCGGTCGTTGAGGGCGGCGGCGAGGAGGCGGTCGCGGCGGAGGTCGACGGCGCATTCCATGGAGGCGAAGGCGGGCTGGGCGTCTTGGAGGAGGGCCTCGGCGACGCGCTCGCGGACCTCGGTCTTGGCGGCGCGGGGCAGGAACTCGAGGCCGCGGGCCTTGCGCTCCACCTCCAGCTCGGCGAGGATGGCGGCGCGGAGGTAACTGGGGGGGACCTGCTTGCGGGCGGTGACGTGGGCGAACCAAAGCCAGTCGCCGCGCCAGCAGTGCTCCTCGGTGAGCTCGGCGTCGAGGGCGTGGAGGGGGCCGGCCCAGCCGTGGATGGGCTGGTCGCCGACGAGGGTCTTGATCGGGGGGAGGGGGCGCGCCGCGAAGCGCTCCATCGCGGTGGGCTCGAGGCTTTGGGGGAGGAAGAAGGCGTGGAAGGACAGGGAGCCGCTCTCGAAGCCCATGGGTCAGTTCTCCGGTTCGTCGGCCAGACGCTCGCGGAGGCGCACCAGCCAGATGGTCAATTCGTACAGCACGCACATGGGCACGGCCATGACGATCTGCGAGAGGGGGTCGGGGGGCGTGAGGAACATCGCCACCACGAAGATGAGGATGATGGCCACGCCGCGGCGCGCGCGCAGCGTCTCGGCCCGGATGATGCCCAGCCAGCCCAGCGCCAGCAGCACGAGGGGGAATTGGAAGGCGAGCCCGAAGGCCAGGAGTACCTTGAGCACGAAGGCGATGTAGGCGTCGGCCTGGAGGATGGTGACGGGCACGTGCATCCACGCGTTGAGCGCCAGGAGGGCCTGGAGCGCCAGGCGGAGGGTGAAGCTGAAGCAGAGCCACACGCCGCCGAGGAAGAGGAAGACGCCCGCGCCGAGGGTGAACAGGATGAGGTTGCGCTCGTGCCGACGGAGGCCGGGGAAGACGAACCGGGCGATGAAGTAGAGCAGCGCCGGCAGGGCCACGATCGTGCCGCCCCACAGCATGGTGGTCATGAAGAGCGAGAAGCCGGTGCCCACCTCCAGCCCCTGGACGGAGACGCCCTGGGCCTCCAGCCCGGCGCCCTTCAGCGGCCATTGGAGGATGGCGATGACCTTCGGCGCGAAGGGCGCCACCACGAGCATGGCCGCCACCCACGAGAGGGCGCAGCGGACGATGCAGTCGCGCAGGTCGATGAAATGCTCGATGAAGGGGCGCGGCGGGTCGAGCTCGTCCTCGTGGAGCCGATCCTCGTCGGTCTCCGAGAAAAGGCGCCGGAAGGCGCCGGCCAGGCGGTTGCGCTCAGCCACGGGGCGCCTCCTTGGCGGGGGCCTTGGGGGTGGGCGAGAGGCCGAGGGAGCGCGGGCGCGGGGCCTCCTCCCGCGGCGGCGGGGCGGGTTCGGGCGGCTCGGGCGCGCTCGGCGGGGGGTCGGGGGGGAGGCCGCCGGGGACGGGCTCGGCGTCCCAGTCGTCGTCGGGGGAGTGGTCGGGGGGCGCGCCGAGGGCGGCCTCCACCTCGTCAAGGGTGTCGTTCACCTGCTTGGCGAGCTCCTCGTCGGTGGGGGCGAGGGCGTCCAGATCGCCGGCGGCGGCGTTGAGGCGGTCGTCGAGCTGCTGATCCATGCTCATCACCTGGCGCTTGAACTCGTCGCTGGCACGGCGGAGCATCCCCATCCAATGGCCCACCTTGCGCGCCGCCGAGGGGAGCTTCTTGGGGCCCAGCACGATCATCGCCACCACGAGGATGACAAGGGTTTCCGTGAACGACATGACGCTTTCCGGGGCGCGCCCGACCCTGCGCGGGGGCGGGCGGGCCTCCGCGCGAGGTCAGGCGCGGCGCCTTATTTGTAGGGGACGAACTCGGCGCGGCGGTTCAGCCGGTAGGCTTCCTCGTCATGGCCGGGGACGGCGGGTTTCTCCTCGCCGAAGGCGCGGGTCTGGATGCGGGCGGGGTCGATGCCGTAGGCGACGATGTAGTCGCGCACGCCGCCGGCGCGCTGCTCGGAGAGGGAGAGGTTGTATTCGTTGGAGCCGCGCTCGTCGCAGTGGCCCTCGATGATCATGACGTGCTGGGGGTTGTTCAGCAGGTACTGCGCGGCGGCGTCGGCCTTGGCCAGCTCGTCGGTCGGCAGGGTGTAGCTGTCGAAGGTGAAGAGGAGGGGTTCGAGCCCGGCGTCGCTGATGCGCGTGTAGCGGTCCTCGAAGTTGCCGGAGGCCGGGTCGGCGAAGGCGCCCACGTTGGGGTCGTCGGGGTCGAAGCCGGCCGCGTTCGGGTCGACCGTCACGTCGCCGGCGGTGGGGTCGTAGTAGGCGTCCTGATCTGCGCCGGGGGCGGCCTTGCCGCTTTTCGTGGCGCACCCGCAGAGGGCCACCGCGGCGGCCAGCAACGCAATCGCGAGAGAACTCTTCATGGCTGTTGTTCCTTCCTGTTACTTGCTCCACGCGGGGTTCTGCCACTGCGTGCCCGCGCCGGAAAAGGGTTTGTAGGGTGGGTCGCCGCGCTCGGCGGCGTCGAGCACCCACACCGAGACCTCGCGGCCCTGGGTGCGGGCCGCCACCACGTGCCGGCCGTCGGGCGCCCACGAGGGGGACTCGTACTGGTCGTTTTTGGGGGTGAGGAAGCGGAGGGACTCCTCGCCGCGTGCCGGGTCGATCAGCGCGATGCGATAGGGCGCCCCGCGCTTGGTGGCGAAGACGATGCCCCGCTTCCCCCAGTCGGGCTGGACGTTCTCGCCGCCGCGGAGGGTCAGGCGGCGCGTGGCCTTCGTCGCCACGTCCACCACGTAGAGCTGGGGCGAGCCCGAGCGGTCGGAGACGTAGCAGATCTGGCGGCCGTCGGGCGACCAGCAGGGGCTGGCCTCCGCCGCCAGCTTCGTCTCCGTCAGGCGGGTCAGGCGGCGCGTGGCCACGTCCATCACGTAAAGCTCGGGGTTGCCTTGGTGGGAGAGGATGATCGCCACCTTGCCCGGGTCGGCGGGGGAGGGCACCGCGCCCGTGCTCAGCCCGCGGAAGGCCGCCAGGCGGCGCACCGCGCCCGTCGCCGCGTCGGCCACGAAGACGGCGGGGTAACCCAGGCGGTAGCTGGTGAAGTAGATCTCGCGGCCGTCGGGCGACCAGCGCGGGCCGACGATCGGGGCGCCGTCGCGCGTCAGCCGCCGCAGGTTGTGCCCATCGTAGTCGCAGACGTAGAGATCCTCGATCGCGGTGCCGTCGCGGCGCGTGCCCGTCTTCGCCACCACCGCGAAGCGGCTCTGGGCCATGCCCCGCTCCCCGGTGGTCGCGCCGACGATCGCGTCGGCCAGCTCATGCGCGTGGCGGCGCGCCTGCGCGGCGTCGGCGGCCTGGCGCACCCACGAAAAGCGCTTGCCCGGCCACTCCACCGTGAGGCTTTCCCCCACCCCGTCGGCGCCCGAGGCCGAGCCGCCCACGCGCACCTGCGCCGCGCCCTCGGTGAGGCGATACCACCCGCTCCGCGCCAGATCGTTCTGGAGCGTCCGCACGAAAGCCTGCCCGCCCGCGCCCGCGCCCTGCGCGCCAAGCGCCAGCGACTGGCGCGCCACGCCCTCCACCGTCACGTCGATCACCGGCGCCGCCGCCGGGCACACGCCCGCCAACGCCGCCATCAGCACGCCAACAACAAGCCATCTCATGCCCTTTATCATACCACAAACGCCCCGCGCGGTGGTGCCCAATAGTGTCCGGGGAAATTATGCGAAGACGAGTGGAAGGGTAAGTTGGATGGGGGGGATGAGTGGCGGAATGGAGG
>CALXSF010000015.1 GCA_944391055.1 uncultured Kiritimatiellota bacterium
GGCCGGGGCGAAGGGGCCGTCGGCGCCGAAGCGCTCGGGGATGGATTTGGGCACGGCGACCACCGAGCGGCCGTCGTCGAGCAGGCAGAAGACCGCGTCGGCGTGGGCGGGATCCGCCCGCCCGAAGCGCAAGGTCTGCGGCTCGTCCAGCCCCCGCACGTAGACCGAGAGGCGCAGGGCGCTCTCTTCGTCCAGCCCGTAGCCTGCCAAGGCCGTCTCCGCGAGCGGGCGGTCGGGGGCGTAGGGCGCGTCGTCGGCCGGGCGCACATAGGCCAGCACGGAGCCTTCGGCGGTGAGCGCGGCGAGGAGCTCCCCGGCGGCCCGCGCCTCGACCTCGAAGGGGATGGGGCGGGAGACCTCCCAGTTGCCGCCGGGCAGGCGCTGGGCGCGGGAGAAGGGTGCCTGCGGCCCGCGCCATTCCAACGCCTGCACGCGATCCGGCCCCGCGGGCAGGAGGGCGCGCGTGCGGAGCGCGGCGGCGGAACGCGGCAAGCGGGCCACCGCCGAGGCTTCCACCGAGACCAGCATGCCATCGGCCTCCGCCAGCGTCTGCGCCAAGGCCATCGGCTGGGTGCCGCCAAAGCCGCGGGAGTAGGCGTCCTCCGGCGTGAAGACGGTCAGCCGGCGCATGATCCGAAAGGCGCTGTCCTCCGCGGGGCCCAATCGGGCCTGGACGCGCAGGGACTGAAGCGCGTCCAGGAAGTCCGCCACGGCGGCGGCGTCGCAGAGCGCCCCGGGGTAGGGGCGCTCCATCCGCCAGAGGTCGCCCTCGCGGCGGAGCGTCATCTCGCGGATGGCGCCATTGGGCGCCTCGACGTCCCAGGAGATGCCGACGATTTGCTCCGGCGGGGTGGGGAAGAGCGGCACGCCGGGGGCGAGCGACGCATTGGGGCGCAGGAAGCGCTCCGACACCAACCCGGCGGCCAGGAGGGCCACCAGAAAGAGAAGGACGATGATGTTGCGGGCGAATTTCATCCACGCCTCCGCGTGAGGAGCCAGAGCAGCAGGCACAGGGCAAAGGGCACGCCCAGCGCCACCGTCAGGAAGTCCACGCGCCACGCCCGGGCGTCCGCGCCAATGCGGAGGACGCCGGCGCCGGTGCGCGCGCCGCTCCCGGAGAGGCCGGTGAGCCAGCGCATCGCGTTCACCGTCAGGTCGCGGTTGGCGGTGGCATGATTCAGGACGTAGCGGTTCTCGGCGAAGGCCGCCTCGCCCACGGCCACCACGCGTCCGGGGCGGAAGGCCAGATCCGTCCCCACGCGGCCCCCGCGCTCGGCGGCCATCATGACGGCCACGGTCTGGTTGGTCTGCGCGGCGGCGTTCGGCAGGGGGGCGGCCTCCAGGCAGACCAAGGGCGTCACGGAGACGCCGCGCACGGCCTCGGCCATCAGCGCGCGCGGCGCGCCGAAGACGAGCTGCGCGCGGCCCGCCAATTCCTGGGTGACGGGGTGGTCGGCGGCGAGCAGGTCGGTGAGGCCTGCGTCGCCCTCGGCCCGGCGCGTGGGGGTGCGCGGCCACGCGCCGAAGCGGATGCCCCAACGCTCCAGAAGCGGCCCGAGCCCCGCATCGCCGGAGCTGGGCAGGGCGCAGAAGAGGCGCCCGCCGCGATCCAGCCAGTCGAGCAGGATGGCCCGTTCGGGGGAGGTGACGGGGTAGCGCGGAGCGACGATCATCAGCGCGCCGACGGAGTCCGGGATGCCGCCGCCCTCCGCCGAGACGTCGAGCGTCAGCGGGCGGAGCCGGCAGCCCTCGTTCTCCAACGCGCGCCGGAGCCCGGAGAAACCGGAAAGCGGGTCGGTGCCGTCGAAGGCGGGCTCGCCGTGGCCCGTGAGCCAGGCGATCTCCAGCCCCTCCGCGCGGGAGAGTCGGGCGATGGCGGCGGTGACGGCGCTCTCGGCCTCGGCGGGGTCGTAGGCACCCGACACGGACAGGAGCGCGTTCTCGGGCACGAAGGCATGGCGGCCCATCTGGCGGAAGAGGATGCCCGGCCCTTCCGCGCCCTGGGCCATCAGGCGCGTCGTCTCGCCGATTTCCATGCGGGGGTCGACGTAGGTGATGGTGAAGGTGGCGCCCGCGGCGTCGCGCGAGGCCTGCGCGAAGGCGCGCAGCAAGCGCCCGACGGGGAGCGCGGCGGGGGATTCGGCGGGGAGCAGGCAGCTGACGGCGATGACGCCGGAGGTGTCGGTGAGCGTGGCGCGCCCGCGTTCGGAGAGCGCCGGGCCGACGCCCAGCGCGCTCACGTCGATCGTCGGGCGCAGACGCGCCAGCAGCGCGTCCGCCAGCACGGCGGCCAAGGCGGCGAGGGCGACGCAGACGCCCGCGCCCAGGAACCAGCGCCATTGGCCTCGGGTCAGTCTCATGGTTTCTCTTCCTTCCTCGTGTCAGGCGCGCCCTCGGGCAGGAGGGCGACGCGCGGCGGCTCCACCTCCACGCGGCTGACGCGGTTGGAGCACGGCAGCACGACGACCGGCGGCAGCGCGGCGCCGTCCGCCCCCTCGCCCACCAAGGCGACGACGCCCGCGGGGTCGATGGTGGCGAGCTCGCGGCGCGCGCCCCATGCGGTGACCTTGACCGTGGGGACGTCGGGCGCGTAGCGTTGGCCGGAGGCGGATTGCAGCACGCGAACGGGCACCTCTGGGAAGACGCGCGAACCGTCCTCGCGGATGATGCGCACGTCGGCGCGGACGCTGTCGGGGCGGATGTGCCAGCCGGCCCGGCTGTCGGGCGGGAGCACGCGGAGGACGGTCTGGAAGCCGGTGGAGCGGTTGGCGACGTCGAGCGTGGCGGTGGCCAGGCGCGAGCGCGCCTCGTCGAACTCCTCCAGCAGGGCGCGCGACCCGGTGACCTCGACCGTTTTGGGCTCGATGCTCACCTGCACCTCGCCGAATGCGGGCGCGCCGACGACGATGGGCTCGGAGACTTGGAAGACGCGCGTGGCGCGGCTGTCGAAGGTCGCCACCACCGACGCGGGCTCGATGGACACCACGCGCAGACCGTCGTCGCACAGCACGTCGCGCCGCGTCAGGCGGATCCGCTCGGAGCTGGCCCCTTCCGGGGGCTGACGCAGGCGCAGGCGGACGATCGGCGGCTCGGCGCCCGGCACGGCGAGGCGGCGGATGGCGGCCTCGGAGCCGCGGAAGGTGACGCTGACCACGCCGGGGCTTATCCCCATGAGCGCCTGCGAGCCCTCCACCGTCTCGGCCTCCACCGAGAGCGTCAGGGTCTGCGTGTAGCTGACGGAGCGGCGCACGCCGAAGAAGACGATGAGCGCGACGGCCAGGGCCGCGAGCTTCCACGGCCAGTTGCGCCGGAGGCTTTGGAGGGGGTCACGCATGGTCTTTCGCCTCCCTGCGGGCGAAGGGTTTGAGGAACCACGGCACCTCCTGCCGCGCGCCGAAGACGAGGTGGAAGAAGTCGTGCTGGTGCTCGGGGGGCACGAAGGCCGCGCGCAGCAGACGCTCCAGCTGGCGGTCGCTGAGGTTGCGGATGAGGTTGCCCTCGCGCGCCACGGAGATCTGCCCGCGTTCCTCCGAGACCACTAGGATGAGCGCGTCACATTCCTGCGAGAAGGTCACCGCCGCGCGGTGGCGCGTGCCCACGCCGTTCAGGCGCAGCTCGTTGTCGATGGGCAGGATGCAGCGCGCCGCGCGGATGCGCCCGCCCCGCAGGATGACCGCGCCGTCGTGCAGCGGCAGGGGCGGGGTGAAGAGGCAAATGAGGAGTTCCTCGCTGAGCAAGGCGTCCAGGCGCGTCCCCGTCTCGCACCACTGATCCAGCGCCTGCGCCCGCTCCAGCACGATGAGCGCCCCCAGCCGGCGCGTGGCCAGGCTGCGCGCCGCGCGCACCAGCGCCTCCGCCGGCGTTTCGGGGATGCGCCCCTGGAGCAGCTGCACGTAGGTGTTGCGCCCCAGCAGCGAGAGCGCCCGCCGCAGCTCCGGCTGGAAGACCACCAGGAGCGCGAGGAAGAGGAAGATCGAGAGCCACCGCAGCACCACGTTCACCACGTCCAGATCCAAGAAGGAGGTGACCAGGAAGATGGCCAGGAAGAGCGCGCCCACGCCCATCAGCATCTGCGCCGCGCGCGTCCCCTTCAGCACCATGAAGGCGTAGTAGACCCCCGCCGTCAGCAGGCCGATCTGGAAGAGATCCAGCAGGTTGGGCCACCACGAGTCAAACATCCGCGGCCTCCTTGGCGCGCCGGAAGGCGCGCAGCGCCTGAACGGTCTCGGCCACGTCGTGCACGCGCACCGCGCAGGCTCCCTGCGCCGCGGCCCAAAGCGCCGCGCCCACGCTCGCCGGGCCGCGCGCCGCGGCGTCCTCCCCGCCCAGGAAGCGTTTGCGCGAGGCGCCGATCAGCACGGGGCGCCCCCCCGCCGCGAGGCGGGCCGTCGCCCCCAAAAGACGCCACGAATCCGCATGGGTCTTCGCGAAGCCGAGGCCCGGGTCCCAGACGATCTGCGCGGGGTCCGCGCCCAAGGCCGCGAGGCGCTCCGTCGCCGCGCGCAGGGCCGCGCGCACCTCGGCCACCACGTCCGCGTAATCCGTCAGGCTGTCCATCGTCTGCGGCGTGCCGCGCGCGTGGGTGAGGACGTAGCCGGCGCCGGATTCCGCCACGAGCTCCCACATGCCGGCGTCTGGGTCGCAGCCCGCGACGTCGTTCAGGATGTGCGCCCCGGCCTCGAGGGCCGCCTTGGCCACTGCGGCGTGGCGCGTGTCCACCGAGAGCAGGGTGTCGGGGAGGGCCGCGGCCAGCGCGCGGATGACGGGGACGACCCGCCCGATCTCCTCCTCCGGCGAGACGGGGCTTGCGCCCGGCCGGGTCGATTCCCCGCCGACGTCCAGGATGTCCGCGCCCTCCGCCGCGAGGCGAAGCCCGTGCGCGATGGCGCGCTCGGGTGCCCCCATGCGGCTGGCGGGATAGAAGGAGTCCGGCGTCACGTTGACGATACCCATCACCAGAGGCGGGTCGCACGCGACGGGCCGCCCCCGGCATTTCCAGACGTTCGGGGCTTGCTTCTGCATTTGCAGAAGACTATAACAAATTGGTCCGCCGGGCGCAACGCGCGCGGGGCGGTCTCACGCGATGCCACGGCGGCGGGGCGAACGAGATTTCGGGCCTCGTTTCCCGGAGGACGGCGCATCTCGGGGTCGAGGACGGCGCATCTCGGGGTCGGGGACGGCGTGGGGGTGGTGTTTTGGGGGCGCGGGGGCTGTGCGGTTGGGCGGCGTGTGTTATAATACGAGTTCCCTTTTGCATGAGGGAAGAGAAAGGTTCGTTTTATGGCAAAGACTTGTGCGTTCAAGGCAGAGATCCGGCAGATGCTGGATCTGGTCATCCATTCGCTTTATTCCAAGAAGGAGATTTTCCTGCGGGAGCTGATTTCGAACGCGAGCGACGCAATCGACCGGGCGAAGTATCTGGCGCTGACGGACAAGACGATCGCGCCGGAGGCCCCGGAGTGGGGGATCGTGCTGGAGGCGGATCCGGAGGCGCACACGCTGACGGTCTCGGACAACGGCGTGGGCATGAGCGCGGAGGAGATGGAGGAGGCGCTGGGGACGATCGCCAAGAGCGGCTCCAAGGCGTTCGCGGAGGCGCTGCGGGAGGGGAAGGAGACGAACATCCCCGAGCTGATCGGCAAGTTCGGCGTGGGGTTCTACGCGGCCTTCATGGTGGCCGACAGCGTGACGGTGGAGTCGCTGCGCCGCGGCGAGGGGCAGCGTGCGGCGCGCTGGTCGAGCGTGGGGGACGGCGCGTACACGATGGACGACGGCTCGCGGACGGAGCCGGGGACCTCGATCACGCTGCACCTGCGCGAGGATCAGACGCAGTTCGCCGAGGAGTGGACGCTGCGGGATCTGGTGCGGCGGTATTCGGACTTCATCGCCTATCCGATCCGTCTGCGGGTGGCGGGGAAGAAGGAGGAGGACAAGAAGGACGAGGAGAAGCCGCTGAACACGATGGTGGCGCTGTGGCGGCGGCCGAAGGGCGAGGTGAAGCAGGAGGAGTACGAGGCCTTTTACCGTCAGACGCTGCGCGGGGTGGGGGAGCCGATGCGGGTGCTGCACATCGCGGCGGAGGGGGCGCTGGAGTATCGCGCGCTGCTGTTCATTCCGAAGTCGGTGGGGATGGAGATGCTGATGCCGGGCAACCGGCACGGGCTCTCGCTCTATGTGCGCAACGTCTTCATCGGCGACGAGATCGAGGAGCTGACGCCGTCGTGGCTGCGCTTCCTCAAGGGCGTGGTGGACAGCAGCGACCTGCCGCTGAACGTCTCGCGCGAGATGTTGCAGGACGACGCGATCATCCGCAAAATCCGCGCGGATCTGACGAACCGCGTGCTGAAGGCCCTGGCGGAGATGGCCAAGGAGAAGCCCGAGGATTACGACGCCTTCACGGCGGCGCTGGGGGATTTCGTGAAGGAAGGCTACCACTCCGACTGGGAGAACCGGGAGAAGCTGACCGAGCTGCTGCGCTTCCGCAACCTGAAGGACGGGAAGTATGTCGGCCTGCGCGCGTACAAGGACGCGATGGCCGAGGGGCAGAAGGCAATCTACATGCTGGCGGCCGAGACGGAGCAGGCCGCGCGCCAGAGCCCGTGCCTGGAGCAGCTGAAGGCCAAGGGCTATGACGTGCTGTTCCTGACGACGCCGGTGGATCAGTTCATCGCCCCGGAGTTCCAGGAGTACGACAAGACGCCGATCGTCTTCGCCGACAAGGGCGACCTGGGGCTGGACGGCGACGAGGCCAAGAAGACCCTCGAGGCCGCCGAGAAGACCCTCAAGCCGACGATCGAGGCCTTCGCCAAGCAGTTGGAGAAGACGGTGAAGGAGGTGCGCCTGACCACGCGCCTGACCGATTCGCCGTGCTGCCTGGTGCAGGATCCGGCGGCCCTCAGCCCCGCCATGCGCCGCATGATGGAGGCGATGGGCCAGAGCGTGCCCGAGGACAAGCGCATCCTGGAGCTGAACCCAGAGCACCCGCTCATCCGCCGCGTGGCGGAGGAGGCCGACGAGGTGCGCCGCGGCGAGGCGATCGACCTGCTCTATGGGCAGGCGTGCCTGGCCGAGGGGACGCTCCCGCCCGACCCCGCGCGCTTCAACGCCCTCGTGGCCGGCCTGATGGGTCGCTGAGATGGCCTACGAGGTGCTCGCGCGGAAGTGGCGCCCCAAGACGTTCGACGACGTCGTGGGGCAGGGCCACGTCACGCGCACGTTGGCCAACGCCATCGAGCAGGATCGCATCGCGCACGCCTACCTCTTCATCGGCCCGCGCGGCATCGGCAAGACCACGCTCTCGCGCATCTTGGCGATGGCCCTCAACTGCGAGCAGGGGCCGACCACCCATCCGTGCGGCGTCTGCGACAACTGCAAGGGGATCGCCGCCGGCGCGGACATGGACGTGGTCGAGCTGGACGCGGCCTCGAACAACAAGGTGGAGGACATCCACGGCGTGCTGGACCAGGTGCAGTTCGCGCCCACGCACAGCCGCTTCAAGGTCTTCATCCTCGACGAGGTCCACATGCTCTCCAACGCGGCCTTCAACGCCTTGCTGAAGACGCTGGAGGAGCCGCCGCCCTACGTGAAGTTCATCTTCGCGACCACCGAGGGCGACAAGGTGCTGCCGACCATCGTCAGCCGCTGCCAGCGCTTCGACCTGCGGCGGATCTCGACGGGCGACATCGTGCGCCGCCTGCGCTTCATCTGCAACGCCGAGGGCATCGCCGTCACCGACGACGCGCTCCTGGCCATCGCCCGCGGGTCCAACGGCGGGCTGCGCGACGCGCTCTCCGCGCTCGACCAGCTCATCGCCTTCAAGGGCACCGACCTGGGCGAGGCGGACGTGCTGGCGGTCTTCGGCCTGGTCTCGCGCGAGGCGCTGGAAGGGCTGGCCGAGTGCGTCCTGAAGGGCGACGTGCCGGGCATCCTGCGCACGGTGGCCGCGCTTGACGAATCGGGCAAGGACATGCGCCGCCTGACGGCGGAGCTGCTGTGGCATTTCCGCAACCTCCTCGTCTTCCAGCAGGCCGGCGCGGAGCTGGCCCGGCAGGACGTGACGGAGGAGCAGCTGGCCGTGCTGGAGGCCCAGTCCGCCCTGGCCCAGCCCCAGCGCATCATCGAGATCTCCGGGATGCTCTCGGAGATGGAGGGCCGCCTGCGCGCGGCACTCTCGGTGCGGACGTTGGTGGAGATGACGCTCATCCGATGCGCCCGTGCCGCCAAGACGGTGTCGTTGGACGAGGTGCTGCGCCGCCTGACGGCGCTTCGGGACCAAACGATCCGACGTTTGGCGGCCGCCGCCCCGAAAGGTCCGGCGGCCGCCGACGCGGCGCTCCAGCGCGCCGCACCCCAGCCGCCGCCCGCCCGCCCGGCGGCACCCCAGTCCCTCCCCCGGCCGGCCATCGCGCCCGACGATCTGGAGTCGGAGGAGGACGAGGAGGAGGCGCTCCCCGATTGCGACGCCCTGTGCGTCGGGGAGCCCGACCAGGCGGGCGAGGGGCCCGCGGCGCCGACCGTCAGCGCCGAGCCTTTGAAGACTTCGGACGGTCAGTATGTGGACGAAATCATTAACCACGCCCTCCGCCTCTTCGGCGGCCGGGTGGTGGTGTGAGAAAGGAATCACGCGATGGGTATGTTGGACCAAGTGAAGCAGGCCATGCAGATGCGCAAGGAGGCCAAGCGGATCCAGGCCGAGATCGACAAAATCTCCTACACGCATCAGAACGGCGGCATCACAATCACCGTCAAGGGCGACTTCTCGGTGACGCAGGTGAAGCTCTCCGAGGAGGCGCTGACGGAGGTGCGCGCGGGCAAGACCGAGCGCTTCGAGACGATGTTCAAGACCGTCCTCAACGCCGCCCTCGGCAAGGTGCGCCAAGAGACCCAGCAGCTGATGCAGCAAATGATGAAGGATGGCCAGTTCCCCGGCCTCGCCGGCCGCTAAGCCATGTTGGAGCCGCTCGACAACCTCATCCACGCGCTCTCCCGCCTTCCCGGCTTCGGCCGGCGGAGCTCGGAGCGGGCGGCGTTGGCGTTGGTGCGGCGGCCGGAGACCTTGCTCGACACGTTGGTGCGCGCGCTGCAGGAGGCCCGCGAGGGCGTCTGCCTCTGCTCCAAGTGCGGCGCCTTCACCACGCACGACGCCGACCCCTGCGCGCTCTGCACGCGCGCCGACCGCGACGACCGCCTCCTCTGCGTGGTGGAGGACCCCGCCGACATCCACACCATCGAATCCGCCGGCGCCTTCCGGGGGCGTTACCACGCGCTGATGGGCAAGCTCTCGCCGGGCCGCCAGACGGGGGTCGGCGAACTGCGCATCAACGCCCTTGCCCAGCGCGTCAGGGCCGAGGGCGTGCATGAGGTGCTGTTGGCGCTTTCCACCGACCTGGAGGGCGACGCCACCGCCGGGTTCATCGCCGAGCGGCTGCGCGGGAGCGGCGTGCGGCTGACGCGCCTGGCCTTCGGCCTGCCCTGCGGCTCCGGCGTGGCCTATGCCGACCCGCTCACCCTCCGCCGCGCCGTGCAGGGCCGCCAGACCATCGAGGGGCCATCCGATCATGACTGACGCTTACGCCTTGCTTCCCGAGGATTGGGCCCGCCTCTGCAAGGAGGCCGGCTGGCCGGGGTTCCGCGCCAAGCAGATCCTGCAAGGGCTCTACCGCGACCGCATCGGCGCGTGGGGCGAGCTCACGACGCTGCCCGGCGCGATGCGCGACCGGTTGGCGGCGTGCGCCCCGCTTGCCCTGCCGCGCGAGGTGGCGCGCACGCCCTCCGGACCCGACGGCGTGGTCAAGTTCCTTCTTGAGATGGCCGACGGCGAGCGCGTGGAGACCGTTTGGATCCCCGCCGACGGGCGCGTCACCCAATGCGTCTCCTCACAGGTCGGGTGCGCCATGCACTGCGCCTTCTGCGCCAGCGGGCAGTTGGGGTGCGTGCGGTCGCTCGCCGCCGGCGAGATCGTGGGGCAGGTGATGGCCCTGGCCCGCGCGCAGGGGCGTTATCCCAACAACATCGTCGTCATGGGCATGGGCGAGCCCTTCATGAATTACGACGCCGTGCTGCGCGCCCTCCGGACGCTCAACCTCCAGCAAGGCCCCAACATCGGCGCGCGGCACATCACGCTTTCCACCTGCGGCGTCGTGCCCGGCATCGAACGGCTCGCCGGCGAGGGGGTGCAGTTCGAGCTCTCCGTCTCCCTCCATGCGCCCACCGACGCGCTCCGCGACCGCCTGATGCCCGTGAACCGCCGCTGGCCCATCGCCGAGCTTCTGGCCGCGTGCGACGCCTACACCGCCGCCACTGGCCGCATCATCACCTATGAATACACGCTCGTGGGCGGCCTCAACGACCGCCCCGCGCACGCCGACGCGCTCATCCGCCTCCTGCGTGGGCGCAAGGCCCGCGTGAACCTCATCCCGCTCAGCCCCGTGGCGGAGTTCGACGGGCGCACCCCCGCGCACGCCGATTGCCTCGCCTTCCTCGACGCGCTGCTGCGCGCCGGCATCCACACCACCCTGCGCCGCAGCCGGGGCCGCCAGGCCGACGCCGCCTGCGGCCAGCTCCGACTCCGCAATCCCAAGGCCCCCACCCATGGAACAGCAACCGAAAAGTAACACCGCCGTCGTCGTGGTCATCGCCGTGGTCATCGTGCTTGTCGTCGCGATGGTCTGCGGCATGGTCATGTGGATCGTCCAGCGCACCATGACGATGAACGAGAAGATGCTCGACGTCCGCCTCGCCGAGGCCCGCGCCCGCACCGAGGCGCCCGCACGGCCGGCCGCCGCCCAGCCCGCCGAACCCACGCCGGAACCCAAGGCGAAGCCCGCGCCCGAGCCCGTCTCGCCCCCGAAGGCCGAGCCCACGCCGCCCGCCCAGCCCAAACCCGAGGCCAAGCCCGCCGAGCCCGCGCCGAAGCCCGCGGCCCAGCCCAAGCCCGTCCCCGCCAAACCCAAGCGCAAGGCCCCGCAGGAGACGCCCGCCGCCAAGGGGAAGGTCGGCCCAGACGGCCTTCCGCTCGACCGCGTGACCCTCCCGGTGGGCAACGACGAGCTGGAGTGGCAGCTGTGACGTCTTCGCCCTTCCTCTTCGCGCTTCGGGATGGCTGGGAGCGCTTCCGCGCCAATCCCGCGGGGGAGGCCGTCGCCGCCGCGCTCTTTCTCTTGGCGTCCCTCACCGGCATTCTCCTCGGCCCCGCCGCGCTGATTTATCTGTGGCGCCTGGCGCCCAAGGGGCGGGATCCCTTCGCCGAGGTGCCTTTCGCCTCCAACCTGCTTCTGCTCCAACGCCTTCAAGGCACGCGGCGCGTCTCCACGGCGTTTTGGCTGGGGCTGGGCATCTGGGCCTTCACCGTGCTGCCCTTCTTCCATCACGTGCTGCTCCTCGGGATCCCGCTGGGCGTGGTGCTGGCGCAGCCGCTTTGGTTGGCGCTGGCGGTGGCCGACCGCTTCGACCTGCCGCTGGGCGTCGCCTGCCGGGCCGTCTTCCGTCTGCTCGCCGACGCGCCGGGGCGGGCCTTCCCGTGCCTGGCCTTTGGGCTGCTGGCGTGGGCGGGGATCCTGCTGTTCGGCATCGGCATCCTGCTGACGACCCCCATCGCCCTGCGCGCGCTTCTGCGCTATCTGGAAGGCTGCGAGCGCGAGCTTGCCGCTGCCGTGCAGGGGGCCTACCGATGAACAAGCGCTTCCTTTCCGCCGACGCCTTCCAGCGCGATTGCGCGCGGCTGGCCCGCAAGGTCTTCGACGACCCTTCGTGGCAACCCGATTTCATCCTGGCCCTGTGGCGCGGCGGCGCGCAGCCTGGCGTCATCATCAGCGAGGTCTTCGCCTTCCTTGGCCGCCCCACGCCCCACGCCATCGTCAAATGTGCCTCCTACCGCGGCATCGGCCAGCGCGCCGACGCCGTGACCTTCCATTTCGCCGACGCCCTCCTCGACGCGCTCGACGGCCGGCGCGTGTTGGTGGTGGACGACGTCTTCGACACCGGCAAGACGGCGGAGGCCGCCCTTCGCCGTCTCTCCCGCGCCGACCCGCGCATGGCCACCGTCTATTGGAAGCCCGGCGCGAGCCTTGTCCCCTTCCGGCCCGACTATTACGTCCGCGAGACCGCCGACTGGATCGTCTTCCCCCACGAGCTCGACGGCCTGACGCCCGGCGAGCTCCGCGTCAAGGATCCGGAGCTCGCCGATATCCTGCTTGCGTGAGCGCGGGGGCACGAAAAAGGCCGCGGGGGCGTTTTGCGCCCCCGCGGCCTTTTTGTCTTTCGGTCACGGCCAGAGTTTGGCGGGATATTCGCCGGCGGCGACCATCTTCTTGATGGCCTCGACCACCACGGGCTTGTCCTCGCGGTAGGTGACGCCGAACCACGTGCTGTCCGTGGGGAGCACCTCCACGGTGGCCTTGCCGGCCTTCACCAACTCGTCCACGTAGAAGGGAATGTACCACTCGGCCTTCAGCTGGCCCTCGTGCTCGTGGAACCACGTGGCGAAACGCTCCTCCATGCCCTCGAACAGGGCGGGGGTGAAGCCCCAGAGGTTGAGGGAGACGCGGCTGTCGCCCCGGAGCGGCACGGGATTGGCGGGGTCTTCCTCGTTCTGGATGGCGCCGTCGGGCTTGCGGGCGATCTTGGTCATCTCGGTCACGCCCAGGAGTTTACCGTCGGGGGCGACCTCGCAGATGCCGCGGGCCACGGAGCCGTTCTCCGAGAGGGTCTGGTCCAGGCGGTAGCCGACCATCGCGAACTGCTTGGGCGTGGCCGCCGTGTCCACGGAACTAAGGAAGCGCGCCAAGCGGCGGAAGGCGTCCGCGCCGTAGAAGTCGTCGGCGTTGATGGCGGCGAAGGGGGCGTCGATGACGGTGCGGGCCGAGCGGATGGCGTGGGCGGTGCCCCACGGCTTCTCGCGGCCCTCGGGGAAGGCGCAGCCCGCCGGCAGGTCCAGCGGATCCTGGAAGGCCAGCTCGATGGCGATTTTGCCCTCGTATTTCGCGACGATCTTCTCGCGGAAGGCCTCCTCGAAATCGCGGCGGATGATGAAAACCACCTTGTCGAATCCGGCGCGAATGGCGTCGTAGATCGAATAATCCATGATGGTCTCGCCGCTGGGGCCGACGGAGTCGATCTGCTTGAGGCCGCCGTAACGGCTGCCCATGCCGGCCGCGAGAATCAGGAGCGTAGGTTTTTTGTTCATTCGGGTTCCTTGCCTTTGGGGTCAATCAACAGGGTGGAGTATAGCGCACTTTGGCGGGGAAAGCAACCTCCCCGCCCGGCGGCAAGGGCGGCGGTCAGAGCGCGCCGGCGGTGGTGTCGGGGTCCGAGGCGGGGCGGGCCAGCTTGGGGCGGGCGCCGAAGAGGGCGGTGCCGATGCGCACGTCGGTGGCGCCCTCCTCGATGGCGACCTCGAAATCGCCGGTCATGCCCATGGAGAGGTGCGGGAGGCCGATTCGGAAGCGGGCCTCGATCTCGTCGCGGAGCTGGCGGAGGCGGGCGAAGTGGGGGCGGGCGTGCTCGGGCTCGGGATCGAAGGGGGCCATGGTCATGAGGCCGGAGAGGGTGAGGGCGCGGGCCGTGGCGAGGCAGTGCTCGACGGCGCCGGGGAGGGCCTCGGGGGTGAGGCCGTATTTGGAGGGTTCGCCGGAGACGTTGACCTCCAGGTAGATCTCGGGCCGGGCGCCGGCCTGGCGGGCGGCGGCCTCGAGGGTGTCGATGAGTTTGACGCTGTCGACGGAGTGGATGGTCTCGAAGAGGCGGACGGCCTGGCGGGCCTTGTTGCTCTGGAGGTGGCCGATGAGGTGCCAGTGGGCGGAGGCGGGGGAGAGGGGGATCTTCCAGGCGGCCTCTTGGACTTTGTTCTCGCCGAAGCAGTCCATGCCGGCGTCCACGGCGTCGCGCACGACGTCGGGGCCATGGGTTTTGGTGACGGCGACGAGGCGGACGTCCCCGGCGGCGCGGCCGGCGCGCTCGGCGGCGGCGGCGATGCGGGCGAGGACGGATTCGTAGGGGGGGATGAGGTCGTTCATGTCAGCGGAAGATCGTGCGCATGGGCTGCGGGGGGCGGCAGGGGCGGTGGGTGGCCTTTTCGACGAAGGCGAGGTCGGTGGAGCCTTCGAGGACAAGCTCCCCGGCGGGGTTGAGGACGCGGTAGCGGAAGCGGATGGTGGCGCGCGGGGGCTCCTCGACGCACACATGGATGGCGAGCGTCTCGTCGTAACGGGCGGGGCGGTGATAGGTGAGGCTCACGTTCACGATGGGGCACATGACGCCGGCGGCCTCGATGTCGGCGTAGGAGCCGCAGCCGGCGGCGCGGAGGGCCTCGCCGCGGGCCTCCTCGAGGTAGAGGAGGTAGTTGCCGTGCCAGCAGACGCCCATCTGGTCGGTCTCGGCGTAGCGGACGCGGACGTGGTGCACGTAGGTGAAGGGGAGCATGGCCTTAGGCTTTCTTGGCGGGTTTGGCGGCGGCGCGGCGGCGGGGGGCCGGGGGTTTGATGCCGTGCTTGGCGGCGAGGGCCACGTAGTCGGGGATCTGCGCCTGATAGCCGCGGACAAGGCGCTTGAGGGCCTCGAACTGGCGTTCGGTGAGGAAGTGGCGGTCGTCGAGCTGGCGGGCGAGGCTGTCGGCGAAGGCGCGGTCGTCGTAGGTGCGTTTGCCTCGGGTGACGGGCTCGTTCCATTCCTTGACGGCGGCGAGGGCGGCCAAGAGCTCGCGGGCGGGGGCCTCGTTGTCGGGGCGGTCGGCGGCGGCCTCGGCGGCAGGCTGGGCGATGCGGCGGAGCATGAGGAGCTGCTTGGGGGAGAGATCGCCCTTGCGCTGGAACTGGGCCTTGACGGAATCGGCGAACTTTTGCTCCCACGCGGTGAGGGAGCGGCCCTCGAGGGCGGCGAGGAGACCCTCGACCTCGGCCTTGTCGATGGGCGGGGGGAGGCCCCCGACGGCGGCCTCGAGGCCGGGGAGCTGGTCGCGGTAGGCGATGGCCATGCGCGTGAGGGTGGCGAGCTGCGCCTTGGAGAGGGGCTCGCCATTCGCGACGGCCGCGCGCATCTCGTCGTAGAAGGCGTGGTCGTCCCACGAGACCTTGCCGGTCTTGGTGAGGGTGGGGGCGCGCCAATCGCGGATTTGCCCGAGCTGCCCGAGGATGGTCGCGACGCGGTCGGGGTCGGCGGCGAGCCAGTCGGTGAGTTTGGCGTAGAAGTCGGCCACCTCGCGCTCCCAGTCCAAGGAGCCGTCGGCGACCTTGTCGAGGGCGTCCTCCATCTGGGCGGTGAACTCGACGTTCACGAAGTCGGGCATCTGCTCAAGGAGATAATCGGTGGCGGCGATGCCCATGTCGGTGGGCGTGAGGACGTGCCCCTTGCCGCTTTTGACATAGTCGCGGGCCAACAGAGTGCGGATGGTGGCGGCGTAGGTGGAGGGGCGGCCGATGCCGTTCTCCTCCAGCGCCTTGACGAGGGAGGCCTCGTTGTAGCGCGCGGGCGGCTGGGTCTCCTTGCCCTCGGTGAACCACTCCAGGCACGTCACGACGTCGCCTTTGGCAAGGAGGGGCAGCCGGGGGGCGTCGCCTTCCTGGGCCAGCTCCTTGCCCATGTCCCAGACGTTCATGAAGCCCTTGAAGACGACCTTTTGCGCGGAGGCCGTCAGCCGGTAGGCATGGCGGGTGGGCGGGGGCGTGACGGGCTCGAGGGTCAGGGTGGTGCGCTCCAGGCGCGCGGGGGCCATCTGGCTGGCCACGAAACGCCGCCAGATGAGGTCGTACAGTTTCGCCTGCGCGGGCTCGACGCCCTCGAGCGTGTGCCGGGTGACGTCGGTGGGGCGGATGGGCTCGTGGGCCTCTTGGGCGTTCTTGACCTTGTTGCCGTAGAAGTTCGGGGAGGCCGGCACGCACTCACGGCCGAAGAGCTTGGCGATCTCCGCCTCGACGGCGCCGCGGATGGAGGCGCTGACGGTGTAGCCGTCGGTGCGCATATAGGTGATGTGGCCCTCTTCGTAAAGCGCTTGGGCCAGGCGCATCGTCTGGTCGGGGGAGAAGCCCAGGCGCGTGGCCGCGGCCTGTTGGAGCGTGGAGGTGATGAAGGGGGGCTGGGGGCGTTGGGTGCGCGTGGCGCGGCCGACGTCCGCCACCACCGCGTCGCGCCCCGTGAGGTCGTCGTGGTAGGCCTTGGCCGTCGCCTCGTCGGCGATGCCCTGGATCTCTTTGTCGTAGGCCATGAAGCGCGGCGGCTTGCCGTCCACGCTCGCCAGGCGCGCGGAGAAGGCGACGCGCCCTTTCTCGAACTTGCCGCCGAGCAGCCAATAGGGCGTGGGCCGGAAGGCGCGCACCGCGCGCTCGCGGTCGACGATCAGCCGCAGGGCCACCGACTGCACGCGGCCCGCGCTTCGGGCGCCGCGGACGGCGTTGGCGATGAGTTTGGAGATCTTGAAGCCGGAGAGGCGATCCTCGATCCGGCGGGCCTGCTGGGCGTTCACCAGGTTCTGGTCGATGTCCGTGGGGTTGGCCAGGGCGTCCAGCACCGCGCCCTTCGTCACCTCGTTGTAGCGCACGCGGCGGAAGGCGCGCTCGCCGGGCAGGTCCCGCAGCACCTCGCGCAGGTGCCAGGCGATGCTCTCGCCCTCGCGGTCGGGGTCGCTCGCCAGATAGACGGTGCCGGCCTTGGCGGCGGCCTTGCGCAGATCCTCCACCACCTTGGCCTTGTCCTTGGGGATCTCGTAATGCGGCGCGAACCCGTGCGCCACGTCCACGCCGAGGCGGTAGGTCGGGAGGTCGCGGATATGCCCCACCGAGGCCATGACGGCGGTGCCGGGCCCCACGTAGGAGGCGATCTTCTTCGCCTTGCTCGGCGATTCGACGATGATGAGCGCGCTGTTCTTCTTGCCTGCCATGTCCAGAGAGTCCTTTCGGGAACGCCCATAAGCAATAGCACCTCCGCAAACCGTTTGCAAGCATTTTCTTTGCTATACTGTGCGGCATGGCAAATGACACCGCTGTTTGGGGCATTCTGGGCGCGCTCGACCGCGAGGTGGCGTCGTTGCGCGCGGAGATGGCCGTCGATCGGGTCGAGTCCGCGCTTGGCGCCGAGTTCGCGTTCGGCGTCCTGCGCGGGCGGCGCGTGGCCGTGGCCTGCTGCGGCGTGGGCAAGGTCAACGCCGCCGCCTGCGCCACTTGGCTCCTCTGCGCCCGCGGCTGCGGGCTCATCCTCAACGCCGGGATCGCCGGCGCGGTGGGCCACGGCCTGCGCACGCTCGACGTGGTGGCCTCGCGCGAACTCTGCTTCCACGACCAAGACCCCGTGATGCTCAAGTATTTCCCCAAGCGCCGCCTCTTCGCCGGGGATCCGGGGCTTTTGGCGCTTTGCCGCCGCGCCTGCGCCAGGCCCGGCGTGCTTCAGGGCGCCTATCGCGAGGGGCGCGTCGCGACGGGGGATCGGTTCGTGGCCGACCGTGCGACGCGCGACCGCATCGCGGCCGCCTGCGCCCCCGATTGCGTGGAGATGGAGGGCGCGGCGATTGCCCATGTCGCCTTTGCCGCCGGCAAGCCCTGCCTCGTCATCCGCACCATGAGCGACTGCGCCGACGACGAGGCCGACGTCGCCTATGACGATTTCATTGACCGCGCCGCCGACCAATCCGCCCGCATCGTTCTGGCCATGCTGGAGGAGGCCTGGGCGTGAGGCGTTTGGCGTTGCCGCTGGCCTTGGCCGCGCTCGTGGCCGCGGCGTGGGGCCTTGCGCGCCTGGCGCCGGCGCCGCGTCAGGACGCTTACGCGCGCGTCGTCGCGGCGTTGCCCCCGAATCCGCCCGCCGCCGAGGTCTGCGCGGCGGTCCAGCTTGCCCTTGGCGTGCGCCTGACCGCCGAGGACGTCGCCGCCTGGAAGGCGCTCGCCGCGCGCGGCGAGCGCCCCGCCCGCGCGCTGCGCACCGTCGTTTCCTACCGAACCGCGCTTGGAGACCGCCCATGAGACCCGACTTCCGCCCCGCCGCCCGCCTTGCCGCGCTTGCCTGCCTGCTTGGGCTGGGCGTCCACCATTGCGACTGCCACGGCCTTTATGCCGCGCCGCAGGAGACCGCCCCGGCGGCGTTCGTCTTCACCCACCCCGAGGCGAAGAAAACGTGGCGCGAGGGCCTGCCCGCCGATTGCGTGGCGGTCTCGCCCACCTGCGTTTACAGCCCTTCGCAGCGCGCCGTCTTCCTCTTGGCCGAGCTTTGCGGGCTGGGGGCGGGCTACGAGGTGGAGTTCCTGCTGCTCGGCAACCTGAGTGACCGCGCCTACGAAGGGCTTGCCGTGGCGTGGGATCCGCCCTCCGTCGTCGGCAAGGCCGTCGCCGGGCTGGGCGTCCCCAAGGGCGTCCCCGCGAACGTCCAGCGCGGCCTCGGCTTGGCCCAGGGCGAACGGTTCACCGTCGAGCTGCGCCGTCTGGGGAAGGACGAGGCCTTCCGCCCGCTGGCCGATTTCGTGGACGACCAATGCTCCACGCCGGCGCAGAACCTCTTCGCCCGCGGCTTCCCCTTCGTCGGGACGGATGGCTACGACGACGACATGCCCGCCGCCATCCTTTCAGCCTACGCCGAGCCGAAGTCCCTCTTTGGGTTGCCTTATCCCGCGCCCAAGAGCGCCGTCTACGGCCTCTTCCGCTCCAAAACGGAGGAGGAATGCGGCGCGCCCGCCGTCGTCGCCCTTCGCTGGCAACGTCTCCCCGACGGCCAGCCCCGCGTCCTCAAACACCGTGTGACCGTCGACGCCGCCGCCATCGCCGACCCGGATGCGCTTCTGGACACGCTCAAGAAGGTCTGCGAGGACCCGCGCGACGTCTTTTTGGACGTTCGCCTTGACCCCGCGCTGAAACTCTCCGAGGTCGTCCCGTTCGCCAAGCTCATCGTGGCCTTGGAGGCCGAGGGCGGGTTCACCATCGACGCGCCCGCCGCCGGCCAGCTGCCCATCCGCGCCTTCCTCCCGAACGACGCTTGGCGCGACCGCAAGGCGCGCGTCTTCCAGCCGTGGGAGGTTGAGATCGCGCCCCCCCCGAAGCCGGGCGAGCAGGCGGTCGTCACCCTCTGCCAGATTTTGGAGGATTGGACGGTCGACGGCCCAGACCCGGCGTTGACCCGCAAATGCTACCCGGACGTCACGCCGAAATCCATCATCCAAGTCCTCAAGCGCGTGGACGTCAACGCCGGCAAGGTCTATGTCGTCTTCTTCTACGCCGAGCCGGGCGTCACCGTCGGCGACCTCGTGCCCTTTGCCGCCGCCCTCGCCGATGTTTGCCCGACGCAGTGGGTCTTCCTGAACGCGCCCGCCCCCAAGCCATGACCCGCCCCCCGCTGCGCCCATGAGACGGAGGGCCACCGGCAACCGGCGCAGACGCCCGACGCCGCCTAAGCGGGGGGCGCCGCGCGCGTTGTTGGGCGCCGTGTTGGGGACATTCCTTTCGATCGCCCTTTTCTTCCTGCTCTCGACGCTTTTCTATGGCGTGGAGGCGTGGACGGGGGAGGCGTGCTTTCTGGGCCTCCCCCGCTGGCTGTGGGGCCCGCGGGAGGAGTCGGTCGCGGGGGCCTATATGGTGTTGGCGGTGGCCCTCCCGATTGGGTGGGTGGGGGCGATGGTGGCAATAGCAAGGGCGCTTCTGCGCCATCCGCGCGCCGGGCGCGCGGGGTGGTGGGCGCTGGGCGGGATCGTGGTGGCCGCCTATGCTTGGGCTTACGCCGTTTCCTGGTTCGTCACCCACTGATCCCCATCGGCCAATGCGCAGCGGACGGCGCGGCCGCCCGCATGGCGAAGCGCGGGGACGGCCTCGGCGCAGCTTGGCTGGGCGCGGGGACAGCGCGGTGCGAAGGCGCAGCCGGGCGGGAAACGGCCGGGTGGGGGGACCGTCCCGGGGATGTCCTGCAGGCGCGGCTTCTCCAACCTGAGGCTCGGCACGGCGGCCAACAGCCCCTGTGTGTAGGGATGGGCCGGCGCGGAGAGGACGTCGCGCACGGGGCCGCTCTCCACAATGCGCCCGGCGTACATCACGTAAAGCCTTTGCATGTAATTGGCCACGATGCCGAGGTTGTGGGTGATGAGGAGCAGGGCCATACCGCGTTTGCGGGCGAGCCCGTCCATCACCCCGAGGATCAGCCGCTGGGTCGTCACGTCGAGGGCGGTGGTCGGCTCGTCGGCCACAAGCAGCTGCGGGTCGGCGGCCAACGCCATCGCGAGCATGACGCGCTGGCACTGGCCGCCGGAGAGCTCGCAGGGGTAGGCGTCCGCCGCCCGTGCGGGGTCGGGGAGGCCGACGTCGGCGAGGAGCCCCACGATGCGCTCGCGCCGCGCGGCCTTCGGCATCGCGGGCAGGGCCTCGGCGATTTGGTCGCGGATCCGTATCACGGGGTTCAGGCTGGCCATCGGGTCTTGGAAGACGTAGGCGATGCCATGGCGGCGGGTCTCGGCGAGGGCCGCCGCGTCGCCCAGCAGGTCGCGCCCCCGGAAACGGACGGCGCCCGTGCGGCGCGCGCGGTCGGTCGGCGGCAGGGCCGTCAGGCTCAGGGCCGTGACGGATTTGCCGCAACCGCTCTCGCCGACCAGCGCGACGCGCTCGCCCACGCCCACGCGCAAACTCACGTCCGGCACCGGCGTCACCTCGCCCCCGGGTGTCTTGAATGTGACGGAGAGGCTGCGCACCTCCAACAACGGTTCGGTCGGTTGCGTGTCCATGCGCGTGCCCTCAGATGGTCAGATCCAGGTGCTCCAGGTCGGTGAGCGCCTTGTTGTCCTCCTCGGTGGCGCCCGGCCTGCGCCGCACGAACGGCACGTGCCCCTTGACGATGAACAGGCGCACCAACGGCGGGAAGGGGATGGCCGTGCAGAGCGAGAGCACCACGATGGCGTTGAAGAACTCCTTGCCCAGGATGCCGAGGTTCGTGGCGATGAGCGCCGCCGCCACCGTCGCCGAAAGCTGCGGCACCGTCATCATCCCCGCGCAAAGGGCCTGCCGGTCGCTGAACCCCGTGAAGCGCAGCGCCAGCCAGCCGCTGGCCACTTTGCTGGCGATCAGCCCCACCACCGTCGCCCCCGCGATGAGCCAGCCGCGCAGGACGTCCGCCCCCGCCGCGTCCGTCATGCCAAAGAGGGTCTTCAGATCCGCCTCGAAGCCGAAGCAGAGGAACAGGAAGGGGATCACGAGGCCGAAGCCGATGGCCTCCAGCTTCTCGTGGACGCCGTCGGAGGGATTGCGGAAGCCGGGCGTCCGCGCCACCGCGATGCCGGTGACGAACGCGCTCACGATCAGGTTGATGCCCAGCATCTCGCCCAAAAGCACCATTAGCAGCACCATGAGGACAAAGAAGGTCGGCTTCGTCTCGTGCGCGTGCGGCGCCACCCGCTCCACCACCTTCCACAACAGCGGCACCACGGCCATCACGGCCGCCAGAAAGAGCACAATCACCGCCAGGAAGCACGGCGTGAACCAACCGCCCAGCCACGTCAGATCAAACCGATCCAGCACCGAGATGCTCTGCGCCAGGTGCATCCCCCCGCCCGGCGCCGCCCCCATCGCATGCAATTGGATGCAGACCGCCAGCGTGACCAGCGAGAGGATGTCCGTCACGATCGTCGCCGACAGCACCGTCACCCCGAAACGCGACCGCATCAGCCCCAGTTCCCGCAGCACCGGGAAGACGATCCCCACGTCGTGCGAGGCAAAGAGCGAGGCATAGACCACCGCCGGCACCACCCACGCGCTCCCCGCCTCCGCAAAGAGCCAATAAACCAGAAACCCCGCCGCCGAAGGCAACAGGAACGTCAGCGCGGAAAGCGTCGCCACCGATTTCCGCTCGTTCGCCAAAAGCCGCAGGTTCGTCTCAACCCCCGCCAGCGCCATCAGGAAGACCAACCCCAGGAACCCCAACGCGCGCACCACCTGATAAAGCGCCTCCCCGTTCACCGACGAATGCGTCACGCCGCCGATCCATCCCAGCACATCCAAGCCGTTCGGACCGATCACGATGCCCGTCACCATCAGCGCCACCACCGACGGCACATGCCAACGCCGGAAAACCGTCGGGACCACCGCGATCAGCGCGATCAACACCAAGAAGGCAAAAAGATACGTCACCTGTTCCATAGACGGCACACTCTACCAAATCCTGGCGCGGGAGACAAAAAAGGCCCCGTCTCACGACGGGGCCTTTTTAACGCTGCGCCTGGCTCAGAACTGCGCCATCGCGGTGCGCGAACGGGCGCGGATGCGAGCACGCGCGGACTTGCGACGGGCCTTTTCGCAAGGCTTCTCGTAGTAACGGGTCGCACGGAGCTGCTTGATCAGACCCTCCTTGTCGAGGATCTTCTTCAGGCGCTTCAGGCCGCGCTCCACGGATTCGCCCTTTTTCAGACGGACCATGATCATGTTTTGCTCACCTCCTTTCGTTCGGCTCCACCAGCCTGCCGCCGATGGATTGGCTGTATAAAATACCACAATCGCGCCCGGGACGCCACATTTTTCTCTGCTTTCAGAGAAAGGGGCGCCCGGGGCGGGCTCAAAGAAGCGCCTCGCGGAGGGCGTCGGCGAGGTCGATGCGCTCCCAAGGGACGTTGGGGCGGCCAAAATGCCCGTAGGCGCAGCACTCGGAGTAGCGCCAGGTGGGGCGGTTGAGGCCGAGGGCGCGGATGATGGCGGCGGGGCGGAAGTCGAAAAGCCCGCCGTGGAGGAGGAAGTCGGCGATGCGCTCCTCGGGGACCTTGCCGGTGCCGTAGGTGGAGACGTTGACGCTCATGGGCTGGGGCAGGCCGATGGCGTAGGCCAGCTGGATCTCGCATTTTGAGGCGAGGCCGGCGGCGACGATGTTGCGGGCGACGTAGCGGGCGTAATAGGCCGCGGAGCGGTCGACCTTGGAGGGGTCCTTGCCGGAGAAGGCGCCGCCGCCGTGGGAGCCGACGCCGCCGTAGGTGTCGACGATGATCTTGCGCCCGGTGAGGCCGGAGTCGCCGGCGGGGCCGCCGATGACGAAGCGCCCGGTGGGGTTGATGTGGAAGACGGTGTCGGGGGTGAGCAGCCCGGAGGGGCTGAGGGTCTCGCGGATGACGTCGAGCAGCGTGGCGCGGATGCGCGCCTCGGGGACGTCGCGGGTCTGGTGGGAGCAGACGACGGCGGTGATGGCGGTGGGGCGGCCGCCGTCGTAGAGGACGGAGACTTGCGCCTTGGCGTCGGGGCGGAGCCACGGGATGTCGCCGCCGTGGCGGAGCGCGGCGAGGCGGCGGAGCAGACGGTTGGCGCAGACGAGCGGGAGCGGGAGGCCCTCCGGGGTCTCGTCGGTGGCGTAGCCGTACATCATACCTTGGTCGCCGGCGCCCTGCTCCTCGGGGTCGTCGCGGTCGACGCCCTGGTTGATGTCGGGGGACTGCGCGTGGAGGTTGTTGACGTAGGTGAAATCCTGGTGGCAGAAGCCCTCGGCGGGATCGTCGTAGCCGATGCGCGCGATGACGTCGCGGGCGATGGCCCGGGTGTCGAGGGTCTCGAAGCCGCGGCAGGTGATTTCGCCGAGATTGACGACGAGGTTCTTGCCGCAGGCGGTCTCGCAGGCCACGCGGGCCATGGGGTCAAGCGCCAGACAGGCGTCCAGCACGGCGTCTGAGATCGCGTCCGCCACCTTGTCGGGGTGCCCCTCCGAGACCGATTCGGAGGTGTAGACGTGCCGTGCGTTCAACTTGCTCATGTTCTTCTCTTTCCGAGGCCGGGGCCATCCCTTGAGAAAATACGGCAGCGTTGGTTTGCCAAACGCTGCCGCTTTCGCTCGCGGGAAAGACCCGGGTGCCTCCATTTTAGCGTGCAGGGTTCCGATGGCATTCGCGTCCGCAAGCCTGGAGCGCTTCCAAATCAACGCGAATACGCCCGCAATTATAGCACATTCACCCGCCCATCTGCCAATGGCAAGAAAAGTCCCGAATTGCGAAAAAGTGCTTGCGGGGCGGGGGACGCTTTGCTACAATGTGCGCGTTTTCACTTTTGGTGGGTTACCAAAGTGGCCAACTGGGGCGGACTGTAAATCCGCTGGCTTTGCCTTCCTACGTTCGAATCGTAGACCCACCACCATCCTTTAGGGCCCCGTCCTCGCGACGGGGCCTTTTTTTGTTTTGGCGGATGGTCAGAGGAGGCGGGTGGCGGGGGCGCCGCGGCGGCGGTCGTCGGGGTCCCCGGCGCCGGGGAGGGGCAGCGTGTGCCGGCGGGCGCCGAGGGTGAGGGTGAGGGCTTGGGCGTGATGGGCGGGGTCTTTGTCGCAGGCGACGACGGGGTCTTGGCAGGTGAGCGCGAGGCGGCGGCCTTGGGGGCGGAGCATGAGCGAGGCGGGTTTGTCGACGGCGAGGCGGGTGGGGCCGGCCTTGACGGCGCCGGGTTGGTGGAAGAAGGCGTGGAGGGCGCCGGAGGCGTCGTCGCGGACGGCCTGGCAGGTGGCGTCGTTGGCGAAGACGGTGACGGGCGGGGCCTTGAGGAGCAGGGCGGGGTCGGCCCGGTCGGCGCGCATGTGGACGAGGTAGGCGACGGTGGCGTCCTTGGGGTGGGGGCCGTGGTCGACCCAAATCTCGAGGACGGTGGCGCGACGGCCTTGGTCGGCGAGCGCTTGGCATTGGGCCTTGTAGGCGGCCATGTCGGGGTCGGGGTCGTCGAGGATGCGGGGGATGAGGCGGTTGAGCGGGGTACGGACGGAGACGCGGACGTGGAGGGCGGCGCCTTTGTCGGCGGGCGCGCCGGAGGGGAGGACGAGGTAGCCGATGCCGGCGTGCGCCACCCAGAAGCGTTGGGTGAGGGGATGGACGAGGTGGGCCTCCGCGGCGTCTTGGGGGATGGACTCCTCCGTGCCGTCCTCCGCGCGGAGGGTGAGGGGGGCGGTGAAGGCGGTCTGGTTGAGGGTGCTGCGGTAGGTGAAGGGCGCGGGGGCCTCCTTGCCGCCGGTGATGCCGCCGCCGAGGACGAAGAGGCCATCCTCGAGGAAGACGAAGAGCTTGCGGGCGCGGGTGGCGTTGCGGGCGTGGCTGACGAACTCGAAGCCGCAGTGCCCCAACTCGCCGTCGCTGACGCCCCCGGCGCGGGAGCCCCCGCCGGCGCGGTAGCGGTCGAGCCCCTTCCATTGGTTGGTGCTGCCCCACTCCTCGTCGAGCTGGGTGACGCCGGGGAGCGCGCGGAAGCGCCAGAGGGAGTCGGGGATGGTGTAGCGGTGGATGGGGCGGTATTCCTCGCCCGTCCGCAGGAGAGTGGTGACGCCGTCGCCGAAGGAGAGGTTCCCGGGGTTCGCCCCCGCGAAGGTCTCCACGCCGCCGACGAGGGGGGAAGTCAGCTTGACGTCGACGTAATAATCCCCGCGTCGGTGGACGGCCAGCAGCTGACGGAAGAAGAAGCGGTTGCCCGCGAGCGCGCCTTTGCCCTCGGAGACGCGCGCCAGGCAGGCGGCGAGCGCCTCGCGGCGGCCGTCGTCGAGGCAAGGCCCGGGCAGCGCGAGCAGACGCCGCGCGAAGTCCGCCGGGAAGGATCCGGCGTGGTTGTTGTGGCGGCCGTTGGCACAAAAGGCCATCGCCCCGCGGTAGAGCACCCATTCGTAGGCAAGGGTGTAATCGGCCAGGCGGGCGTATTGCTCGCGGGTCTCGCCCCAAGGCGTGCCGACGCGGGGGAGGCGGATGGCGCGGTTCATCCAGTCGCGGCCATAGGCACCCATGTTGAGCTGGCGGCCGTTGGCGGCGTGGAAGTTGAAGGTGGCGTCGCTCTCCAGCCCGTCGAGCGTGCCGGGGCGGAAGGCGAAGTGGTTGTCGTAGAGGCTGCGGGCGGCGTCGAACCCGGCGGGTTCGTCCCAGATAGCGGCGGTCTTCCAGACCAGCCCCACGAAGTTGTTCTGCTCGCCGTAGGCGTCGTTCGTGCCGCTGTGCGTCTCGGCGAGGAAAGAGCGGTTGAGGACGGGGTCGGTGTTGCGGAGGGCCTCGACGCGGACGGCGAGGGCCTGGCGCTGGAGCGCGGGCAGGCGCAGGCAGGCCTCCAAGAAGGGGCGCAGCGCCACCGCGTCCCCCAGCAGCGCGCCATCCTGAAGCCACAGGAAGCGCGGCCCGCCGTAGGCCGCGTGCGCGGCGGAGAAGTAGGCCCCCGCCCAACGGAGCAGCCGCGCGGCGGCCGCGGGGTCGCCCGTGGCGGCGAAACGCGCGGTGAGCGCGCGCGCCGCGCCGCGGTAGGCGTCGGCGCCGGGCTTCTCGGGCGGCTCCTCGGTGAAATCCGCCGCGTCGCCGCCGAAGGCGAGGGCGCGGTGCGCGAGGTTTTGGGCGAAGGCGGCGTAACAGGCCTCGGCGGCCTGGGGCGAAAGGTGGAGGAAGCGCTCCGGCGGCACGGGAAGCCATTCCTCGACGCCCGGCTCCCTCCACAGCAGGGCGCAGGAGGGCTCGGCCTCGCCCTTACGCGCCAGGGTGACGGCGAAGGGCGTGGCCCCGGCCTTGAGGCGGAGCGTCTCGGCGCCCAGGCAGCGCCGCCCGCCGATGAGCAGCGCCGCCTCGCAGGTCGTCTCCAGGCGGAAGCCGTATTGGCCGGCCTTGTCCGTCAGGATGAAACCCTCGATGCGCGCGGCCGCGTCCGAGCGCCCCAGATCCGGGACTGGCACGGCGAGCAGCCCCGCCTCCTTCCCGAACCGCAGGTCTTGGAGGGGCCGGTGCCAGTAATCGGGCAGACGGAAGGGCGCCTCGCCGGCGTTCCGCGCGCTTTCGGCGGTGCGGTAGGGCGGGTAATCCCCGGCGCCCTCCGCGAGCGCGGGGTCCGCGCCCACCGCGGGGCCTTGCGGACGGAAGGCCTGGGCCGGCGGCAGGGTGGGGGACTTCGGTGCGCGCCGAACGATGCGCATCAGCAGGCCGGGGCAGAGGGCGCCGCCCTTGGCCGGCAGAGTCTCCAGTGTCAGCCGCTGGGTCTGCGGCACGCCGTCGGGGCGCGTGAAGCGGGCCTCCAGCGTCACCGTGCCCGGCCGGAGCAGCCAAAAGCCGAGGTCGCACGCCGCGGCGGGGCCCGCGTACCAGATTGGGCCGCCGTCCGCCTCGCGGAGGGTCACGTCCAGCCCCTTGGTCGCGCGGGGGGTGGGCGTCAGCCGCACCCACGTCCCCTGGAACCCTTTCAGGCTGGCGCCCGCCACGCGCCCGTTGGCCACGAGCAGCCCTTGGGCCGCGACCGACCGGCCCGCGCCCAGCGCGGCCCCCGCCGCCAGTGCCGCGCCCTGCACCAAAAACGTCCTTCGCGTGAGTGCCATGCGTGCCTCTCCTTGTTCAACTTGCGCCGGGCCGCCTGCGGGCCGTGCGTCTTTCCTTGACTATATTCCCAAGGGCGGGGACGGCGCAAGCGGTTTCCTTCCCGGCGCATCCCCTGCGTACAATCGTTCGGAGGGCCTGGATGAGCAGGGGCGGCGTGGGTATGTTATACTTGCGGGCATGGACATCGAAGAGCAGGCTATCAGATATTTGTTCGAGAGCGAGCCGGAGCGAACGTTCGGGGTCACGGAGATCGTGAAGACGCTCGGCTTGCGGGGGAAGGCCGCGAAGCGGCTGCCGGCGATGCTGCGTGCGATGGCGCGGAGCGGGGAGTTGGTGGAGAAGCGGCGCGGCCATTACCACGCCGGCGCGGGGGCGGGGGTGATGAGCGGCACGCTGCGGGTGACGCGCAGTGGGGCCGGCATCGTGACGGACGAGGCGACGGGGCGCCAGGTCTTCGTGGAGGAGCGGGACGTGGGGCGGGCCATCCAGGGCGACCGCGTGACGGTGGCGTTCCGCCCGGGCGACCGGACGGACCCGGTGGGCGTCATCCGCTCCATCGACGAGGAGGCGGTGCGCGACGTGGTGGGCACGGTGCGCAGGGTGGGCGGTGCGCTGGTGGTCTCGCCCCTGAACCCGATCTACCGAAGCGATTTCGAGGTGCGCGGCGAGGCTCGCGGCGCGAAGCCGGGGGATCGGGTGGTGGTGCGCGTGCGCCGCACGGGGCAGGGGCGCGAGGAGCGCTTGGCGGCGGAGATCCTGGAAGTGATCGGCCCGGAGGACAAGCCCTCGCTGGACACGGTGGCGATCATGCGGCAGTATGAGCTGCCGGAGGCTTTCCCGGAGGCGGTGATGGCGGAGTCGGAGCAGGTGGCGCGGCTGTTGCACGAGCCGGGCGAACGGCTGGATCTGCGGGATCGCTTCATCCTGACGATCGACCCGGCGACGGCGCGGGACTTCGACGACGCCATCAGCCTGGAGCATGACGCGGAGGGGCGGCGCGTGCTGGGGGTCCACATCGCGGACGTCGGCCATTTCGTGCGCCCGGGGAGCGCGTTGGACCGAGAGGCCTATCGCCGGGGGACGAGCGTCTATCTGGTCGACAAGGTGGTGCCGATGTTGCCGGAGCAGCTTTCCAACGGGGTCTGCTCGCTGATGCCGGGGGAGGATCGCCTGGCTTTCTCGGTCTTCATCACCTATGACGCGCAGGGCAGGGCGGTGGGGACGCGCTTCGCCAAAAGCGTCATCCGCTCGAAGCAGCGTCTGGCCTATGAGGAGGCGCTCGCGCTCTTGGAGGGGCGCCCCACGGCGGTGGCGTGCGGGCCGCTGGATCCGCGCACGGCGCCGATGCTGCGGGAGACGTTGGCGCTGACGCGCCAGCTGCGGCAGATCCGCGAGCGCAACGCCGCGCTCGAGATGGCCTCGCAGGAGGTGGAGATCGAGCTGGACGCCGAGGGGCGGATGGTGGGCATCCACGCGGCCCCGAACGATGCGTCGCACCAATTGATCGAATGCTGCATGGTGGCGGCGAACGAGGCCGTCGCGCGGGAGCTGCTGACGCACCAGGTGCCCGTGATCAGCCGTCTGCACGAGGCGCCGGACGACGACAAGATCGCCAAGCTGGAGGTGGAGCTGCGCAAGTTGGGCATCCGCCCCCGGAACCTGCGCGAGCCGAAGGAGTTGGCCGCGTTGCTGCGCGACACGGCGGATCACCCGCTGAAGTACCACATCCACACGCTGGTGCTGCGGTCGCTCAAGCGCGCGCTCTATTCGGCCAAGCAGCATGGCCATTTCGGCCTGGCGCTGACCTATTACTCGCACTTCACCTCGCCCATCCGGCGTTACCCGGACTTGGTGACGCATCGGCAGCTGGCCGACTATCTGACGCCGGGCGGTCGGGGCGGTCGTTTGGACCAGGGGTGGCTGGAGCGCGCGGCGGCCCGCGCCACGGAGCGTGAGCAGATCGCCGACGAGGCCGAGCGCGCCCTCACGGAAATCAAGAAGTATCGCTTCCTGCAACAGCAGCTGGACGAGCGCAAGCCGCAGACCTATGAGGCGGTCGTGACGGCGGTGAAGCCTTTCGGCTTTTTCGTGGACGTGATCGACCTCCAGGTGACGGGGTTGGTTCACATCGCGGGCATCTCCAAGCAGTACGTCGTCTTCAACCAGGCCTCCGAGTCGCTCTGCGCCGGCAAGCTGACCATCAAGGCCGGCATGAGCCTGAAGGTTTACGTGGCGCGCGTGGACTTCCCGCTGCGCCGGCTGGACTTCGCCTATGTGCAGGGCAGCGCGGTGGATCTTTGGAACGGCGGCCGCCACGCGGAGGAGACGCGCCTCGCGGCCATCGCCAAGCAGCATGGCGGGGAACGGTCGCGCCGCCGCCGTCCGGAGGCGCCCGCCAAGCCAAAACGGGAGCGCCGCCCCAAGGCCGAGGGGAAGCCCGCCGCGCAGGCAGGCCCCAAGGCGGGGAAGGGTAAATCGCGGAAGGGTGGGCAGGGGAAGCGATGAGGCGCGCGTCCTATCACAACCACACCGTTTTCAGCGACGGCGCGGAAACGCCCGCGGATTTCCTGAGGCAGGCGGTCGCGCAGGGGGTCGAGATCCTTGGGTTCTCCGACCATTATTACCGCGAGGGGCCGGGGGCGGCGGAGGCCCCGGAGTGGGCGCTTCAGCCGCGCCTGGAGGCGCGTTACTTTGAGACGCTCACGGAGTTGGCCGGGTCGGCGCCCATCGAGGTGCGCGTGGGGCTGGAGTTCGATTGGCTCGAAGGCTCGGCCGCGTGGCTGGCCGCCCCGGCGCGCGACCCGCGCCTGGACTACGCCATCGGCTCGGTGCACTTCGTCGGCCGACAGTCCATCGACACAGACCGCGCTTTCTGGGAGGGGCTTTCGCCCGACGCGGTGAACGACGTCCACCGCCGCTATTGGATGGCCGTGCGGGAGATGGCCGAGAGCGGGCTCTTCGACATCGCCGGACACCTTGACCTCGCCAAGAAGTTCGCCTTTTACCCGTCGGAGGATCTCACGCCGATCATCCGCGACGCCTTGGACGCCGTGAAGGCCGCCGGCATGGTGGTGGAGCTCAACACCTCCGGATGGGCCAAGGATTGCCGCGAATGTTACCCCAGTGAGGCCATCCTGCGCGCCTGCTTCCACCGCGAGATCCCCGTGACCGTCTCCGCCGACGCGCACCGCGCCAGTTTCGTGTGCGCGAACTTCGCGCGCGCCTACGATTTGCTCGCCCGTGTCGGCTATCGGGAGCTGATCCGCTTCCGTGGCCGCGAACGCTTCGCCGAGCCGTTGGAACCCTGACCGAAAGCCCTTTATGCCTGCTTACATCCTTTGGCCGCTTTCCTTCCTTTTGGCCCTTGTCCTGTTCAGCCTCGCCGTCTTCATCCATGAGTTGGGGCACTTCTTGGCGGCGCGCCTGCTGGGGATGCGGGCGGACGTCTTCTCCATCGGCTTTGGCCCCGCGCTTTGGAAGAAGACCGTCCGCGGCACCGAGCTTCGGATCTCCGCCATCCCCTTCGGCGGCTACGTCTCGCTCCCGCAGCTGGATCCCGAGGGCATGCAGGGCATTCAGGGCGACCATGGCGAGACGCTCCCGCCGGCGGCGCCGTGGAAGCGCGTGGTCGTGGCCTTCGCGGGCCCCTTTGGCAATCTGGTGCTCGCCCTTCTCTGCGCCGTGGCAATCGCCTGGTTCGCGCCGCCCGAGGCCACGGGCGCCTCCACCACCGTCGGCTACGTCGAGGCCGGTTCCGCCGGCGAGCGGGCCGGGTTTCTGCCGGGCGACGTCATTTTGTCCGTCAACGGCAACCTCGTGCGCTCGTGGAGCGACTTCCTCGTCGAGAGTTATCTCGGCGGCGGCACCAACGCCACCGTCACGCTCGCCGCCGAACGCGACGGCAAGCCGCTCACCCTTTCCGCGACCTTGGACACCCAGCTTCGCCCGGACGAGGAGATTTATGTCGTCGGCGGCCTCCTCCCCGGCCCCATCACGCTGGGCGTCGGCGAGGTCGTGCCCGATTCCCCGGCGGACAAGGCGGGGCTTCGCCGAGGCGATCTCATCCTCACCGTCGACGGCGAGCCCTTCGTCCGCTTCGAGCAGCTCACCGACCGCCCCGACCCGGCCGCGCCCGTCGCACTCACCGTGCGCGCCTTCGATGCCCCGGAGGGTGCGCCGCGCGCGCTGACGCTCACGCCCGAGGTGCTTCCCGCCCTGCCGGGCGAGACGGAGCCGCCCCCGCGCATCGGCGTCTCCCTTGGGATGTTTGGCCGCGGCCACTTCCAATGGATGGCCGAGCGCGGCGTCTGGGCCCAGCTCCGGGCCGACGCCATGAGCGTCATCCGCGTGCTGAAGGCTCTGTGCCGGCCCAAGACCGAGGGCGAGGCCGGGCGCGCGGCCTCCGGCCTTGGCGGCCCCATCATGATCTTCGGCCTCTTCGTGCAGGTGGTGCAGACGGGTCTGTGGGCCAGCCTCGGCTTCCTGCGCCTCATCTGCGTGAACCTCGCGCTTCTCAACCTCTTGCCGCTGCCCGTGCTTGACGGCGGGCACATCCTCTTCGCGCTCTATGCCATCCTGTTCCGCCGGGAGGCGCCCCCCCGGGTCGTCAACCTCCTCACGAACCTGTTCGTCTGGCTCCTCATCGCGCTCTTCCTCATCCTGATCTGGCGCGACTCCGTGCGGATGATCGTCCCCTTCTTCCAAAATCTCATCGCGGGGTGAGCCCATGACCCTCCGAACGCAGACCCGCCGGCTCCAGGTCGGCCCCGTCGCCGTCGGCGGCGGGGCGCCCGTCTCCGTCCAGACGATGGCCAACGTCCCCACCGCGGACGTCCCCGCCGTCCTCCGCCAAATCGACCGGGCCGCCGAGCTGGGCTGCGACATCTTCCGCGTGGCCGTGCCCGACGCGCAGGCCGCCGAGGCGCTCCGGACCCTTTGCGCCAAGAGCCGCCTCCCGCTCGTCGCCGACATCCATTTTGACCACCGCCTGGCCTTGGCCGCGCTCGGCGCCGGCGTCGCCGCGCTACGCATCAACCCGGGCAACATCGGCGGGCCGGAGCGCGTCCGTGCCGTCGTCGAGGCCGCCCGCCCGCGCCGCGTGCCGATCCGCATCGGCGTCAACGGCGGCTCCCTCGAGAAGCCTCTGCTGGCGAAATACGGCGCCGCCACCCCCGAGGCGCTCGTCGAGAGCGCCCTCGGCCACGTCCGCCTGTTGGAGGCGCTCGACTACCGCGAGATCAAGATCTCGGTCAAAGCCTCCGACATCCCCCGAACCGTCGCCGCCTATCGCCTGCTGGCCGAGCGTGTGGACTATCCCCTCCACCTGGGGCTGACCGAGGCCGGCACCGCCCTGCGCGGCACCGTCACCAGCTGTGTCGCGCTCGCGCGCCTGTTGGAGGAGGGCTTGGGCGACACGTTGCGCGTCTCCCTCACCGCGCCCATCGAGCAGGAGGTGCGCGTGGGCGTGGAGCTGCTCCGCGCCTGCGGGCTGCGCGCCCCCGGCGCCTGGGTCACCAGCTGCCCCACCTGCGGGCGCACGCAGGTCGACGTCCAGGCCGCCGCCGAGGCCGTCTCCGACGCTTTGGAGGGTTTTTACCGCGCCCATCCCGCCGCCAAACGCCTCCACGTCGCGGTCATGGGCTGCGTCGTCAACGGCCCCGGCGAGGCCCGCGAGGCGGATCTGGCCCTCTGCGGCGGACGCGGCGTCTTCGCCCTTTACCGCCGCGGCGCGCCTGTGGCCACCCTCCCCGCCGCCGAGGCCGTGGAGGCGCTCCTTCGGCTTGTCGCCGAGGAGGCCCTGTGAGCGCCCCGCGCACCCTCGTCGTCTCCCCCACCTACAACGAACGCGACAACCTCGCGCCCTTCGTCTCCGCCGTCCTCGCCGCCTTGCCCCAGGCCGATTTGCTCATCGTGGACGACGCCTCGCCCGACGGCACCGGCGCGCTCGCCGACGCGCTCGCCCTGCGCGAGCCCCGCCTCCGCGTCCTTCACCGCCGCGCCAAGGCCGGTTTGGGCCGCGCCTATCTGGCGGGGTTCCGGCTGGCCCTCGCCGCGGGCTATGACCGTGTCATCCAGATGGACGCCGATTTCTCCCACGACCCCAAGGATCTCCCGCGCCTGTTGGCCGCCAGCGAGGGGGCCGACCTCGTGCTGGGCTCCCGCTACAGCGCCGGCGGCGTGCGCGTCCTCAACTGGCCGCTTCGCCGCCTTTTCCTCAGTTACGGCGCGGGGCTCTACGTCCGCCTGCTCACGCGGCTGCCCGTCATGGACCCCACGGGGGGCTACAAATGTTTCCGGCGCGCCGTCCTCCAGGCCGTCCTTGACGGCCCCATCGCCGCCGAGGGCTATGCCTTCCAGATCGAGACCACCTACCATGCCTGGCGCAAGGGCTTTCGGATCGTCGAGCTGCCCATCGTCTTCGCGGACCGTGCCGCCGGCGTCTCCAAGATGTCCCTCGCCATCGCCTGGGAGGCCATCTTCCTTGTCCTCCGACTGGCCTTCCGCCATCGCTGATCGCGCGTGGCGCGCGCCGAGGTGTGCTATACTAGGAAGCACGGGTACGCCCGTGGACGACAACCGAAAGGAACGAACCATGAAACGTTGGAAGTATGTTGCGCTGTGTGCGCTGGCCGTGCCCTTGGCCTGGGCCGCGCCGAACCCCGCCCGTGTGCCGGCGAACGCCGACCTCGTGATTGTGGGCGACCGTTTGGATCAGGGGGCGCGGTTCGCTGACGCCCAAAAGGAAGCCCTCCGCAAGGCCGGGCTGGACGTCGATGCCTTCAGCCAGGCGCAGCGGGCGAACTTGGAGGCGTGTTCCAAAAACGTCCAGGCCATGCTGAAGGCGGCCCTCGGTTTCTCCGACGATTGGGAGACGTGGACGACGCGCTCCACCGTCTTCTCGCTGACGCTTCCGGAGCGGCTGGACAACCCGGAGACGGACTTTGCCAAGGCGATCCTCCTTCTTGCCGTCGAGAACCCGAAGGCCGACTTCGCGGCCTTTGACGCCGCCGTCCGGGCGGAGGCGGCCACTTCCGAACAACTGGGCGACATGACTTTCTCCAAGAGCGGCGCGTGGACGGTGCTGCGGGACAAGGAGCCCGATCCCAACCTGCCCGACGCCTTCCTGGCGTGGCGCGCCCTGCCCGACGGCATCGCCTTCGCCATGAGTGGCGGGGACTTCGCCAAGGTCGCGGCGCTGGCCGAGGGCAAAGGCGCCGCCGTCACGGCGGAGAGCCCCTTGGCGGCGGCCTTCCAGGCGCCCAAGGGCGCCGAGGGCCCGTGGATCAACCTGATGGTGCGCGACGTCTCCGACATCGTGAAGCGGAGCGTGCCGGCGGAGACGCTCGCCAACCCCTCCGTCCAGATGGCCGCCGGCTGGCAGAAGGACGCGAAAGCCCTTCGCCTCGCCTGTTGGCAGGAGGCGGACAAACAGCGATTTGTGCTCACGCTGCGCGCTACGGACGCCGCGGCCGCCACGAAGATCCGCGACAGCCTCCTTGGCATGAAGGCGATGTTCGCGATGATGTTGGCCCAGCCCCAGGCCGGGCAGTCGGGCGTCTCCCCCTTCGCCAAGTGGCTCAACGAGGTCTCCTGCGAGGCGCGGGGCGACGTCGTGACGCTTGACCTGTCGATGGACTACGCGCAGGCCGCCGCCTTCCTCAAGATGGCGCAGCCCCAGCCGGGCGACGCCGAGGACGAGGAGCCGGAGGATGAGGACGAGCCGCTCTCCGAGGAGGAGGCCAAGGCGACCCTCGACGGCCTCGAAACCCTCTGACCGAGCCCCAACTTTCCCCGCCCCCCGCGGACGTTGTCCGCGGGGGTCTTTTTTGATGGCGCCGTGCCTTGCGGGCGGCGGGGTGGGGCGGTGTCTACCGAGGTGCGCGCCCGTGTCGGGGCGGGTGGCGCGGACGCGCGGGGTTGGGGGACGTGCTATAATGGGAAACGAAAGGAGCCCTTGTCATGAAAACGCTGGTAATCTTTGCGTGTGCGGCGGCCTTGGCCGGCGCGGCGGTCGCGGAGGAAACGGGGGAACGCGCCTTCGCGCCCTCCTCCATCCCCGGGGAGAAGTGGAAGGATCTGCAACTGAAGGTGGTGAAGCCCGAGGGTGAGCATGACCTGCTGAAGGCGTTGGAGAAGGCAAAGGCGGAGCGCAAGTTCACCTTTGTTCAGATGAGCCGCCAGAATTGCACGAACTCGATGCAGCTGTGGCACCTGTTGGCGGATGGCCGGGTGCGGCTGCCGGGGAACTTCGTCTACGCGGATCTCTCGCGCGACGACGACGAGATGCGCATGGCCTTTGAGGAGCGCTTCTCGTTGGACGAGGACGGCTTTTGGCTGCCTTACGTGGTGATCGTGGGCCCGGATGGGGTGCAGTTGGCCTCCTGCGCGGGCAGAAAGGCGCCGCAGGAGTACAACGCCCTCATCGAGAAGGCGGTGAAGGACTACGAGGCGTATTGCGCGACGCACCCGGAGGCGCCCAAGCCGGCGTCGGCCGACGCCGCGCCCGCGGCGAAACCCGCGCCGGAAAAGGCGGAGAAGGCCTTCGCGCCCTCGCCCGTCCCGACGCCGGAGGGGTGCGAGCAGCTCGCCGTCCGGAAACTGCCCGGCGAGCATGACCTGAACAAGGCCATCGAGACGGCGAAGGCGAAGGGCAAGTTCCTCTTCGTCCAGTATGGCCGCACCAACTGCACCAATTGCCAAAAGGTCTGGAACATGCTGGGCGACGGGCGGGTGAAACTGCCGGAGGACATGCTGTACGCGGATGTCTCGTGCGACGACGACGAGACGCGGATGACCTTCGAGGCCACCTTCTCCGTGACGGATGACGGCTACCTCTATCCTTACATCGTCATCATGGGGCCGGACGGCTCCCAGCTGGCCTTCCGCTCCGGCCTCGGCACGCCCGAGATCTACGCCCAGATGATCCGGCAGGCCAAGGCGGACTACGCCACGCCGGCGCCTTGAGCGATCCGCTGGCAGAGGCGCTGCGGCGCTGGTTCGGCTTCGGGGCCTTCCGCCCCGGGCAGGAGCGCGTGGTGCGCGCCGTCCTGGACGGGCGCGACGCGCTCGTCGTCATGCCCACGGGTTCGGGCAAGAGCCTGTGCTTCCAGCTGCCCGCGCTGATGATGGGCGGGACGACGGTGGTGGTCTCGCCGCTCATCGCGCTGATGAAGGATCAGGTGGACGCCCTCGCGGCGCGGCGCATCCCCGCCACGTTCCTCAACTCGACCCTTTCCTCCGACGAGACGGCCCAGCGGCTGGCGCAGCTGCGTATGGGCCACTGCAAGCTGGTCTACGTGGCCCCCGAGCGCTTCCGCAACCCGCGCTTCCTCGACGCACTGCGGGAGACGCCCTTGGCGATGCTGGCCATCGACGAGGCCCATTGCATCAGTGCCTGGGGCCACGACTTCCGCCCCGACTACCTGCATTTGGGCGAGGTGGTGGCCGCGCTGCCGCCGACCGTGCGCCTCTTGGCCGTCACCGCCACCGCCACCGACGCCGTTCGGCGCGACATCCTGGAGCATCTGCGCCTGGGGCAGGGTGGGCGGGCCGAGCCGGAGGTCATCGTCACGGGCTTCGAGCGGCCCAATCTGGCGCTCAACGTCACGCGCGTGCGCACCCACGCAGAGAAGTTGGAGCGGCTCCTCCAAATCATCGAGTTCTTCCGTTCCGGCATCGTCTACTGCGCCACGCGGCGGATGGTCGAGCGCGTGCAGGGGCTGCTCGCCGAGCACGGCGTGCGCGCCCTGGCCTACAACGGCGCGATGGGGGATGGGGAGCGCACGCGCGTGCAGGACGCCTTCATGCACGGCGAGGCACCGGTGGTCGTCGCCACCAACGCCTTCGGCATGGGCGTGGATCGGCCCGACATCCGTTTCGTCGTCCATTGGGACGTGCCCGGCTCGCTGGAGGCCTATTACCAGGAGGTCGGCCGCGCCGGGCGCGACGGCGCCTATGCGTGGTGCGAGCTCTTCTTCAACTACGCGGACGTCCGCACGCAGGAGTTCTTCATCGAGTCCGCCAACCCGCCCGCCGAGCACGTCTACGAGCTCTACGCCGCCATCCGGAACGCCTGCGCGCAGGGCGAGGGGGGCGAGGCGACGATGAGCCCCGAGGCGTGGGCCGAGCGTGCGGGGCTGAAGTCGCCCCTCGCCGTCCGCAGCCTCATCGCCCTTTTCGAGCGCAACGGCCTGCTGCGGCGCACCCGGCGCGTCGGCTCGCCCTGGTCGGCCATCACCGTGCCACCGGAGAGCGACACCCCCGCGCTCAGGCGTATCTGCGACGGCCTGACCCGGAAGGACGCCGCCGACCGCGAACGCCTCCGCGACCTGCTGGACTACGTGGACGCGCGCGGGTGCCGCCATCGCTTCCTGTTGGCCTACTTCGGCGAGAGCGCCCCCGCCAGGCCCTGCACCAAGTGCGACGTCTGCCACCCCGTCAACGCCTTCCCGCCCCGCCTGCTGCCCGACGACGCCCGCCTCACCGACCTGCGCAAGGTGCTTTCCTGCGTGGCCCGGATGCATGGCCGCGGCGATTACCCGCTCGTCGCCGCCATCCTGCGCGGCGAGGCGCCCGAGGCCTGGCGGGCCCTCACCACCTTCGGCCTCCTTCCCGAGGCGCCGCCCCGCGCCATCGTCGAGACCTGCGAGGCGCTGGAGATGGATGGCTACCTCGCCGGGATGCGCCTGACGCCCGCCGGGTATGACTTGGTGCTCGGCCGCGGGGAGACGCGCCCCATCGCCGTCTTCCACATCGGGCGCACGCACGCCCTTTCCCCCGCCCCTCGTCCGGAGCCCGGGGAACAGACGCCGACGGAACGGAACGCGCCCGCGACCGGCCTGGCCGCCGCCCTCCGCGCCTGGGCCCGCCAAGAGGCCGCCCGCCGCCAAGTCCCCGCCTTCATGATCCTTCACAGCCGCACGCTTGCCGCCATCGCCCGCAAGCGCCCCACCACCTTTGACGAGCTGGCCCTCATCCCGGGCATGGGCGAGGTCAAGCTCGCCAAGTACGGCGAGGCGCTGTTGGGGCTGGTCCAGGCTTATCATTGAGCGGGTGCGGTTGCATGGGGCGTCGTGGCTTGGTATACTGCGCACAATTGAGGAAACGGAATCGCCATGATTGACGCGTCTGTCTACATGATCACGAAGAACGAGGAGCGCTTCCTCGCCGACACGTTGGCGTGCCTGCGCGACTTCGCGGAGGTGGTGGTGGTGGATTGCGGCAGCACGGACCGGACGCCGGAGATCGCCCGGGGTTTCCCGAACGTGCGTTTCCTCCATCACGACTGGGAGGGCTTCGCCCGCCAAAAGCAGTGGGCCCTCGACCAGTGCACGCGCCCGTGGGTGGTGAACGTGGACGCGGACGAGCGCGTCCAGCCGGAGTTGGCCGAGGCCATCGCCAAGACCATCGCGGAGGATCGGGTGGACGGGCTCTACTTCGTCATCAGCGACGTCTTCATGGGCCGCCCCTGCCGCCGGTGGAAGGTGAGCGGGCGGCTGCATTGCTTCCGGCGCGGGTGCGGCCGCTATGACCTGAGCAACGACGTCCACGAGGGCATCCTCTTCTCCGGCAAGGCCACCGCCAAGACCCACGCGGCCGTGCTCCACTATGGCATCCCCGACGTGGCGACGGCGGTGGAGAAGCAGAACCGCTACTCCACCCTCCGCGCGCAGGAGAAGTTCCGCAAGGGCAAGCGCGCCAGCGTGGCGAAGCTGCTTGCCGTGCGCCCCTTCACCTTTTTGGCGCAATACCTTGGCAAGGGCAACTGGCGCGACGGTTGGGCGGGGTTCGTCCGCGCCCACCTCGCCGCCAACTACGCCTTCATGAAAGAGGCCAAGCTCTTCGCCCTCTGGCGGGAGCGCACGAAGGACGGTCGGTGAGTGCCCTTGCGCCTTTGCCGAACGCGCCGCATGACGCGTTTTTCTTTGTTGGTGCCGTCGGGGGCGTCCCCAGCCGGGCCTTGCGCCGGCGAACGCGAACCTGCCAGAAAACATACTGAGGGGTGGTCATGGCCGGCGACCCGATTGTCATCGCGTTTTGCGTCTCCGACTCCTTCATTCGCCATGCGGGCGTGGTGATCGCCTCCATCCTTGCCAGCAATCCGGGGGAGTCCTTTGCGTTCCATGTGCTGTGCGGGGATCTCTCCCAAGACAACCGAGGGCGGCTGCTGGCGATGGCGGGGGCGTCCGCGGCGATCGTCTTGCATGATGTGGCGTCGGACGAGGCGACGCACTGCCCCGTGCTGATGGAGCATCTCTCCCGGGAGGCGTACTTCCGTTACCTCATCCCAGAGCTTGTCGCGGCGCCCCGGGTGATTTATTCCGACGTGGACGTCTTGGTGCGAGGCCCCTTGCGCCCATTGTGGGAGGCGGATCTCCGGGGATGCCCGCTCGGCGCAGTCCGGGAGGCGTGCGACATGGGGGAGCGGCGGCCGGCGTCGTGGGAGCAGTATCGCCACGTGATCGGCATGCGGGAGGGGAACGCTTATTTTTATTCGGGGCTGCTGCTGATGGATTGCGAGCGGCTGCGGGCGGAACAGGCCGCGAAACGGCTTTTCGAGGAGACGCGGCTGTGCGCGAAGACATTGCAGTCGGACTACTTCAGGGCCTCCGACCAAGTGGTCATCAACCGCGTCTTCCAAGGCCGCATCCAGCCGTTGCCGGAGCGTTATTGCATGACGGGGATGATGCTTCGGCTTCGGCCGGGCGAGCCCGTCGTCATCCGCCATTACATGGGCCATTATGAGAAGCCTTGGTGCAACGTGGCGTGGAATTGGGGGTGGCTCCCCTATCTCCGGATGTTGCTGCGGACGCCGTGGCGCGGGGAGGCCGCGCGGTTCGTCTTGGGGCATTTGCGGGGCGTCGTCTGGAGCGTGCAGACGAAGAAGAATTTCCGCCGGGGCTTCCTGTTCGGCGTGCGCGTCTTCAAGCGGTTCGTGCCCGTCCGCGGGCGCGGGCGCAGGGTCTTTGTGACGTTCGCGGACGCCCGTTTGGACAAGACCTTGCGGCGGATCCGGCGCGAAGCCAGACGGATGGGGTGTTTCGACGAGATCCATGCGCTCACGGAACGCGACCTGGAGGCGACGTTCCGCGGACGTTTCGCGGACAAACTGCGCCCGGAGGTGCGGGGCTTCGGCTATTGGGTTTGGAAACCGGAGGTCATCCTCCGCCAACTGGAACGCCTGCGGGAGGGGGAGGGACTGCTTTATGTGGATGCGGGGTGCCATCTGAACCCAAAGGGATTGGGGAGGCTGGAGGATTATTTCGCGATGGCGGCGCGGGCGCCGACCGGCATCGTCGCCACGCGTTTGGATGATTACGTGGATCGGAATTGGACGAAGGGGGATCTGATCGATCGGCTTGGGGTCCGGGATCGCGCGGATCTCCTGGATTCCCCGACCATCCAATCGGGGACGTTGTTCATCCGCAAGTGCCCGGAGGCCGAGCGTTTCCTGAGGCGATGGGCGGGCCTCTGGGATGAGGATTTCGCGTTGATGGACGACACGCCCTCGCGCTCGCCCAACGCCCCCGCGTTCCGTGAGCACCGCCATGACCAGTCCGCGTTCTCGCTTCTGGCCAAACTCGACGGCGGGATCCGGACGTTCCCGGCGAGCGAATGTTTCCCCAAGGCGAAACTGCCAAGCGGCTCGCCGGATTGGTCCGCGATGGATCCCCGAATGCCAATCTGGCACTGCCGCGACAAAGCCTTCCACTATCCGCTGCGGTGGCATTTGCTGCGCTTGGCTTCCCGCCTGGCCCCCAGCCGCTCCTGCCGGCTCCGCCTGCGCGAACGTTATCGGGCGATCTCGCCCCAATCCGCCTCACGGGAGGAACCCTGATGCGCACTGTCTGGATCGCGTCCGGCGATCGCTTCGTCACCGACGCCCCCGGCTCGCTCATGCGCCGTCTGACGGAATGGTTCCCATGGGTGCGCGTGACGCAGGATCTGGGCAAGGCGGACATCCTCTTCCACTCTTTCTTCGGCGAGGCGTGGCGGCGTTACCCCAATGCCATCGCCGTCGAGCTGGTTGGGGAGAACGTGGCCCCGGATTTCAATCAGGCGGATTATGCCATCTCCGGCGTGCGCTTGGAGTATGGCGACCGCCACCTGCGCCGCCCGTTCTTCTGCTTCCAGCCGGAGTTCCGCGGGCTTTTCGCGGAGGATGGCGCCCTGCTGCCGGTCGACGCGCACGCCGAGGCGGCCTCCAAGACGCGCTTTTGCACCGTCGTGGTCTCCAATGCCAACCGGGACGGCGCCGTGACGCGCCTTTTCGACCTGCTGTCCGCCCACAAGCCTGTCGCCTCAGGCGGCAAATGGCGCAATTCGTTCGGGGGCAGGCGCGTGGGGGACAAGCTCGCGTTCCTGCGCACGGGGAAGTTTACGCTCGCCTGTGAGAACTCCGCCTTCCCGGACTACGTCACCGAGAAAATCGTCCATGCCTTCGCCGCCCATACCATCCCCATTTACTGGGGCGCGCCCAACGTGGCGGAGGATTTCAACCCGGAGGCCTTCATCGACTGCTCCCGGTTCCCTTCGTTGGAGGCCGTGGCCGAGGAAGTCCGCCGCCTGGATTCAGACCCGGCGGCCTATGAGGCGATGCTGGAGGCGCCGGTTTTCAGGGAGGGCCGCTGCCCGGAGGCGTTCAGGGAAGAGCGGCTGCGGGCTTTCTTCGAGCCGATCGTCTCGCGTCCGCCGGAGGAAAGCCGCCGGCGGTGCCGTCAGGCCCGCGCCGAAATCCTTTGGGAGCGCGCCCGGGTCTCCGCGCCGCTGGTCTCCCAGCGCCTGCCCGCGCTGGGGCACGCGCTGAGGCTGATCTGCTCCAAACGTTACCGTTCCGCCTGCCGAAAGGTCGGCGACTGATTCCGATCTTGCCCTATGTCAGACCGCCCAAACATCCTCTACGTCACAACCAGCGACCCCGTTTCCGAAACCTGCGGGAACGAACAGCGCACGGCGGCGCTTTTCCGCGCCCTGGAGGAGATTGGGACGGTTTACACGCTCATCCCCGTCAAACGGGCGAACCGCGAATTCACGGACGCGGGACGGCGCATCCAGGGACGTTGTCTGCTGCCCCCGCGCGCATTCGTCAAATGCCTGATGCGTTCCATCATCCGCGATCTCGCCAAAAGCCTCCCGGCGCCATTGGTTGACCGGCGTGCGTGCGCGCGTGTTTTCCCGGGCATCCGGTTCGATTGCGTCGTCGTCCGTTACCTGCCGTGCGCCGTGGCGACCCGGGCATGGGGGTTTGGCCCGTGTTTCGTGGACATCGACGACTTCCCTGACGAGTTGTATGAAACGACGGAGGCCCGCCGGCATGGCCCATTGCGGCGTGCCTTCTGGCGATGGGCCATTCGGCGGTGGATGTTGTGGGCCGCCGGCCACTTGGCGGGCGCGTGGCTGACCAACGCGCAGCGCATGGGCGCGCTGCCGGGGCTTCCCATGACGGCGCTGCCCAACATCGCGCGCCCCGTCGGGTCGGGCTTCGCCTTTGACGTGCCCCGCAGGCCCGTGCTGCTGACCGTCGGGCTGATGTCCTATCCGCCGAATCACGAAGGCGTGGATCGCTTCCTTTCGGAGATTTGGCCGGCCGTCCGCCAAGCCTTCCCCCAGCTTTCCTACCGCATCATCGGCAGGGGAGTGCCGGAGGCGCTTCGGCAACGGTGGGCGGCCTTCCCGAATGTGGAGGTCGCCGGGTTCGTGGAAGACTTGGAGGCGGAATACATGTCGGCCTTGGCCTGCGTCGCGCCCGTCGATTCCGGGGGCGGGACGTGCATCAAGACCATCGAGGCCATCCTGCATGGCCGCTCTTGCCTGGCCACCCCTTTTGCCGCCCGGGGCTGGCCGGCGGACACGCTCGACGGCTCGCTCGGGCTGCATGTCTATCGCTCCGCGTCGGAGTTTGTGGAGAAGCTGGCCCCGCTTGTCCGTGACACGGCACGCCGGGCGCGCCAAGAGACGGCGGGGCGCCTCTACGCGGAGCGCCACTTCGGGTTCGCCCGATTCGGCGAACGTGTGCGCGCGGCATTGGGTTACGCCGTCCCATCCGAGAAGGGGTCGGCGGTCACGGTGTCCGTCATCCTGCCGATGTTCCGGGTCAAGGATTACCTGCCCGAGGCAATCGCCTCGCTGAAGGCGCAGACCTTCACGGATTGGGAGTGCCTGTGCCTGGACGACGGCAGCGGGAACGGCATGGCGGATTTGGCGAGGGCGCTGACGCGCGACGACCCGCGGTTCCTTGTCCGGGAGTTCCCGAACGCCGGCGTCGCCGCCACGCGCAATCGGGGGCTGGCCCTGGCGCGGGGGCGCTTCGTCGCCTTCCTGGATCAGGATGACGCTTACCATCCCGATTACCTGGGGGCGTTGGTCGAGGCCATTCAGCGGACGGGCGCGGATTGCGCGATGTGCCGCTATCAAACCTCGCCTTTTTCCCCCGGGCCCTCTCCGAGAGGCGATGTGCGGGTGGTGACGCGGCCGTGCGACTGGCTCCTGGAAACCGGGATGACCATCACCGTCTGGACGAAACTGTGGCGGCGGGACGCCTTGGGCGACGTCCGCTTTGACACGACCCTCTACGGTTCGGACGATGCCCTTTTCACCTATTCGGCCTTCGCGCGCTTCCGAAAGGTCGTGCTGCTGGACGTGCCGCTTTATTTCTACCGCCGCCATGAGGGGGCCGTTTCCGTCCGAATGCCCAGCCGCTACGTCTTTGCGTGCCTCCGCTTCAACCAGCGGTGGCCGAAAGTGTTGCCCAAGCCCTTGCCGCGGGCTTTTCGGAAAGCCATGCTGAAGACCCTCTCCGACCACGTCAAGGTCGTTTATCAGTCGGATTACCCGTTGGCGACGCGGCGCGCGATGGCGCGCCGCGTGCTGGCGTTGCTGCGCGCGAATGGGCTCACGGTCTGGGATTGGTCGTGGGGCAAACGCATCCGCTGGTGGGCGCTTTGCCGCAAGTGCGGCTGGCCCCCCGTGATGATGGTCGGGAAAGCCAAGGGGGCCTATCATGGACACGCGGGCTGAAGACCGGCACCGCCCTTCGCCGACCGCGTTGGCGCCGACGCCGTTTGCCCCGGGCGATCGTTTCCTGATTGTCTGCCCGCACCCTGACGACGAGGTGTTGGGGTGCGGCGGGTTCATGCTGGCCCATCCGGGCCAGTGCGACGTGCTGTGCCTGAGCAGCTCCGGGTTCGCCGAGGGCGGACGCTCGCCAGAGGAGGACGCGGACGTGCGGATCGCCGAGTTCCACGCGGTGATGGGGCGGGCGCTCGCCGGTGGACAAGGGAGGGCGGATGGCCGACGCGCCATCTGGCGCATCTTCGGCAAGCCGCCGATGTACCGTCAGCTGCGAGCGCATATCCCGGAGTATCTTGAGGCGATGCGCGACATCCGGAAGTACGCCTGCGTCTTTCTGCCGCACCCGCGCGACGGCCATCGTGAGCACCGTTACATCACCAACCGTCTCTTCAAGCGGCTGCTCCTGCGGCTGGGCGTCGTCTTCGGCGGGCCGCGCATCGCCTTCTATGAGGTGTGGATGCCGATGGGCGGCGCGTGGACGCCGAACGCGCTTCATCTGATGGACAAGGCGGCGCTCGCCCGCAAGCTGGACTTGCTCCAAGGCTATGCCTCCCAGCTCGCCGGCAATCCCGTCCCCTACGCGGAGAAGATCGCCGCGCTCAACCGTTATCGCGGCATCCACTGTTTCAGCGCCCATGCGGCCGAGGCCTTCCACCTCACCACCATCCCGCGTTATCTGGCGACGGGCTGGCTTTGCCACAACAATCCTTATCGCGAAAAGTTCTTTGAGGTTTGAGCCCTATGACGGTCTCGGAAAAGCACTGGCGGCATTTTTGGAAACTCGTCACGCCCTTCGTCCCTAGCCGCTCGTCCTTGGGCCGCCTCATCCGCGCGCGCGGCTGCAAACGTTTCCAGCGCCCCGAGACGCTGACGCATGAGGTCGGGCATGCGCAGAATGTCTTTGAGGACTTCGACCCGCTGACGGACGTGCTTTGCCTGGGCAGTTCCCACACCGCGCTTTCCATCCATCCTTTGGCGGCCAAGACGCTCCGCTTCTGGAACGCCGGGATCATCAACGGCGACCTCTACATGGATTTCCAGATCTACCGCCTGCTTCGCGACAAATGGCCGCGGCGGGACGGGCAGATCGTGCTGCTCTGTGAGGATTTTTGGCTGCCGTCGCTGCAGGCGGAGTTCTCCGCCGACTTTTTCTATTCCGTCATCCTCCACTTGGTCGCCGGGATGCCTTACCGCTCCGCGGCGCTGATGGGCCCCCATGAGCGGCTCTTCCGTCCCTATGTCCAGTCCCGTCAGCCTTCCGCCAGCGTCCGTGGATACCAACCGCCCACGCCGAACGAGGATCCCGCGACCGTCCTCCCGCTCGACGAACGCGTTCGCCGGCACCTGCGCCTGGCGTCCTTCCCGCCAACCGAGCTTGTCTGGCAGGAACGGCTCCGGGAGGCCGTCGAGGCGGATGGGCGCAGGCTGATCCTCTTCCGCGCGCCGCTTCGGCAGGATTATCTCGCGGCGCTGGAAAAGGCGGCGAACGGCCGCGACGTTTGGGCGCCGGTCGCCAGCGCCCGTCGCGGGCTTCGCCTCCTTGATTATGTCGGGGCCGGAATCCCGACGGATGGCTGGTTCGACGCCGACCATCTCAATCCCGTCGGCGCGGCGGCGCTCACCCCCATCGTGGAACGTGACCTCGCCGCGCCGCGCTGAGGCAGGTCATTGGGCGAAGGCCTGGCGGAAGAAGTCGGCGATCGCGTCGAAGGGGATGCGGTCGACGCGGTCGTAGAGGTCGACGTGGTTGGCGTCCGGGACGACGATGAGGCGCTTGGGCCCGGGGGCGCGGCGGTAGGCCTCCTCGCTGAACTCGCGGGAGTGGGCGCGGTCGCCGGTGACGAAGAGGAGCGGGCGCGGGGCGATCAGGTCGAGATCCTCGAAGGGATAGAAGGTCATGAAGCGGGTGTGGCTGGCGAGTGTCGGCTTGGTGGTCGTCTCGTGGGGGCGGTCGGCGGGGGTGAATTCGCCGCGGGGCGTGCGGTACCAGCCGTAGAACTCCAGGGCGATGGGGTCGGTGGCCTCCTCCAGGGAGAGGACGGTGCCGCCGACGTAGGCGGGGGCCGCGCCGTTGGCCTCGGCGGTGCGCTGGGCGGCGGATTGGGCGCAGAGGGCCTTGCGCGCGTCGAGGGAGAGCGGGGCGGCCTTGAGGCCGCGGCGCGCGGCGGCGCCCATGTCGTACATGCTGGCGGTGGCGACGGCCCGGATGCGGGGGTCGATCTTGGCGGCGGAGAGGGCGAAGCTGCCGCTGCCGCAGATGCCGACGGCGCCGACGCGCGCGGGGTCGGCGAAGGGCTGGGTGGCGAGCCAGTCGACGGCGGCGCTGAAGCTCTCGGCGTAAAGGTCGGGGGAGACAAGGTTGCGCGGACCCTCGCTCTCGCCCCAGCAGAGGAGGTCGATGGCGACGGCGGCGAAGCCGCGTTCGGCGAGCTGGGTGGCGTAGAGGGTGGCGGCCTGCTCCTTCACCGCGCCCATGGGGTGGCCGACGACGAGGGCGGGGAGGCGGTCGCCGGCCTTGGCGTCCTTGGGGAGGCAGAGGGTGCCGGCGACGCGGAGGCCGAATTGGCTGGGGAAGGCGACCTTGCGCGTGAGGACGCGGTCGCTGCGGTAGAAATTGTCCGCGCCGGCGGGGATGGCGGGGAGGGTCGGCTCGGCGGCGAGGGCCGGGGCGAGCGCCGCGGCGGCGGCGAGGAGGGCGAGAAGGGGGCGTTTCATTGTGGGATTCCTTTCTGTTCGGTTGGGGTGAGGGTTTTGAGGACGCGGGCAGGGACGCCGGCGACGAGGGTGCGCGGGGGGACGTCGCGCGTGACGACGGCTCCGGCGCCGACGATGGCCCCGTCCCCGATGGTCACGCCGGGGAGGATGCGCGCGCCGGAGCCGACCCAGACGTTGCGGCCGAGGGTGACGGGGCGGGGGAGCAGGTCGCCGCGGCGGTCTTCCTCGAAGGCGTGGTTGAGGGTACAGATGATGACGTTGTGGCCGATGAGGCAGCCGTCGCCGAGGGTCAGGCCGCCTTGGTCCTGGAAGTGGCAGCCGGCGTTGACGAAGACGTTCTTGCCGAGGCGCAGGTTCTTGCCGCAGTCGGTGTAAAAGGGCGGGAAGAGCCGGAAGGTCGGGTCGACGGGGCGGCCGGTGAGTTTGGCCATGAGCGCGCGGATCTTCTCGGGCGGGCGGAAGCGGCGGTTGAGCTTGGCGGTGAGGCGCTGGGCCTCGGCGCTGAGAAGGCTCATCACGCGGTGGGTCTCCGAGCCGGCGGCGACGCGGCGGCCGCTTCCCATCGCGGAGAGGAAGGCCGACAGTTCCTGTTGTGTGACGTGTTTCATGGCGCCCAGTGTAGCGAATCGCCGTGCGGGGAGGCCAATACTTTGATAGTATGCCCTCCATAACCGAAAGGAATGCCTCATGGAACTGCGCGTCCTCCGCTATTTCCTGGCCGTGGCCCGCGAGGGGACCATCACCCGCGCCGCCGAGCGGCTTTTCGTCACGCAGCCCACGCTCTCCAAGCAGCTCAAGGAGTTGGAGGACGAACTGGGGTGCCGACTCTTCGAGCGCGGCACGCGCACCGTCACCCTCACCGAGGAGGGGCGCATCCTCCGCGCCCGCGCCGAGGAGATCCTGGGGCTGGCCGAACGCGCACGCGCCGAGCTGGCGGCGCGCGAGGCGCTCGGGGGCGAGCTCTCCATCGCCGCCGGCGAATGCCCCGCCATGCGGTTGGTGGCCCGCGCGGCCAAGACGCTCCGGGCCGGGCACCCGGCCATCCGCCTCAACCTCCACAGCGGCAACGCCGAGGACGTGGCCGAGCGGCTGGCGAACGGCCTGGCCGATTTCGGGGTGCTCATCGAGCCGGTCGAGCTTTCGCGCTATGCCTTTCTGCGTCTGCCGTGGCGGGGGGAGTGGGGGCTTGTCCTGCCCAAGGGGCACCCGCTGGCCGCCAAGGCCGCCGTCGGCCCCGAGGATCTGCGCGGGCTGCCGCTGCTCACCTCACGCCAGGGGCGCGTGGCCGAGGAGTTCGCCGGCTGGCTGGGGCGGCCTTTGGCGGCGCTGGACGTGGTGGGCACCTACAACCTGGTCTACAACGCCGCGCTCATGGTGGAGGAAGGGCTGGGCTGCGCCCTCACCCTCGACCGGCTGATCGACGATTCCCCGGCCAGCCCGATCGCTTTCCGGCCGCTGACGCCGGCGCTGCGCGTCGGCGCCGTGCTGGTGTGGGAGCGCAACCGCCTGCTTTCCCGCGCGGCGCGGGCGTTTCTGGACGTCTTCCGCGCCCAGCTCGCGGAGGCCGACGGGGCGGAGTGAGGGGGCGGGGCGTCACCAGGCGCCCAGGTGGATGTGGGCGTCGAGGGCGGCGTAGAGATCCATGGGGGGCTTTCGGGTGTCAGGGGGCGGCGGCGACCTCGAGGAGAAGATCCGCGAGGGCCTGGGTGGCGTTGGGGCGGGGAAGATCCGCGAGGGCGTCACGCATGATCTGGCGGAGGAGGGGATCGGAATAAAGCTGGCGGATGGCCTCGGCGAGCTGCGCGGGCGGGGCGGCTTGGTCGATGCAGAGCGCGCCGCCGCATTGGACGAGGGCTTGGGCGTTGAGGCGCTGATGGTCGTCGGCGGCGGTCGGGAGCGGGATGAGGATGGCGGGGAGGGCGACGCGGGCAAGCTCGGCGCAGGTGGCGGCGCCGGCGCGGGTGATGGCGAGGTCGGCCTGGGCGTAGGCGGCGCCGATGTCGTCGATGAAGGGCAGGACGGTGACCTGCGCGGGGGTCTGGGCATAGACGGCCCGGACGTCGGCGAGGTCGGCCTGGCCGGTTTGGTGGGTGACGCGGACGTTGGGGTCGCTGACGGCGAGGGAGGCAAGGATGGGGGCGACGAGGGTGTTGAGGCCATGGGCCCCTTGGCTGCCGCCGGTGACGAGGACGTGGAAGCCTGGGCCCTCGGGGCGGCGGCGCGCGTCCCGGGCCTTGGCCAAGGCGTCGAGGACGCCTTGGCGCAGCGGCAGGCCGGTGTGGACGGTGCGGGCCCAAGGAAGCCGGGCGGCCGTCTCATCGTAGGTGGTGGCGACGGCGGCGACGCGCAGACGGCGCGAAAGGAAGCGGACGGCGCGGCCGGGGAGGGCGTTGGCCTCGTGCAGGACGACGGGAATGCGGAGCGAGCGGGCGGCGAGGACGGGGGCGAAACTGGTGTAGCCGCCGGTGGCGAGCAGGACGTCGGGACGGAAGCGGCGGAGGAAGGCGCGGCAGCGGAGGAAGGCCAGGAGGTTGCGCGGGTCGGTGACGCGGCGCGCGCCGGAGCGGAGCAGGGGGCCCTGCCAGCCTTCCGCGGCGCGGCGTTCGGCGGGGCGGGTGCCGGAGAGGATGAGGGCCAGCGCGTGGCCTTGGGCGCGGAGGCGCTCGGCAACGGCAAGGGCGGGGTGGATGTGGCCGCCGGTGCCGCCGCAGGCGAGCGCGACGCGTTTGGGGGCGGGGGGAGGGGTGGGGGAGGGCATGGCGGTCAGAGGTCGATGTGGTCGAGGAGTTGGCGGGCGAGGGCGTGGGCGTTGACGGCGTCGAGGCGACGAAGGACACACTGCCAGCGGTAGGCCATGGAGCCGTTGGCGTCCATGGGGCGGTCGCGGAAGAGGCCGTCGAACCCGGCGCGGCGTTCGCGGTAAAGGCGCTGGATGCGGGCGAGTTCGTCCTCGAAACTTTCGGCGAAGATGCGGACGGCGGCCTCGAAGTCCGGGAACAGCGCCTTGCGCCGGTTCATGGCTGCGGCGTAGTCGCCGATGGTCTCGGCGTAGGGGCGCTGGTAATTGACGAAGGAGCCGGTGGGCTCGGCGAGGGTGAGCTCCTCGGGGAGCTGGAAGGCGTTGAGGCGGATGACCTCGTCGCCGTCGTCGAAGATGGTCTTGCCGCCCTCGACGGCGGCGCGGCCGATGATGATGTTGGGCGCGGCGGCCTGCCCGAGGAGCCGACAGAAGGCCTGGCGGAAGGCGGGCGAGGCGTAGAGGTGCTCGGGGATCTTGTCGGTGGCGTAGCCGGCGATGTAGTCGCGCTCGAAATAACCGGTCCAGACGTCGTGGGCCTGGCCGTCGCGGTCGCGGACGGATTCGCGGAAGGTGCGCGGCACCATGAGGGGGGGCAGGTGCATCCCCAGCTGGCGGGCGGCGAGGCGGCGGTCCATCACATAGTCGGTGTAGTCTTCGGCCTCGATGATGGATTGCAGGAGCGGATGGCCGTCGGCAAGATGGGTGGCGACGGTCCAGCGCTGAATGCGGATAATCTTGACCTGCGGCTGCGGGCGGTGGCGCTCCTTGAGTTCGACGATGTAGACGAAGGCGCGGGGGCCTTGGCCGGTCCGATTGGAGAGAGAGCGGCGCGTGCGGCCGATGTTCACGTACTCGATCTTGGCGTATTCGCGGACGTAGTTGAAGAGGATGGAGCGCGCGCGGTGGTCGCAGAGGCGTTGGAGCTGCTCGTCGTCCGGGTGCGCGTCGGCCTCGGAGAAGATGGGGTCGAAAAAGAGTTCGCCCTCTTCCACGCGGCCCCCCGGGAGCCATTCGATCTGCATGAAGAACTCCGGGGAGAGCCCCTCGATGACAGAGGAGACGCCGGTTTCGTTGGCCTGCTGCACGAGCGCGGCGGAAAGCGCCTTGCGCCAGCCGGGGTCGTCGATGTCGTCTTCGCGCAGCGAGGGATCTTGGACGGCGGATTGGAAGGTGGCCAGGAGCGCGGCGTGGGCGGCCCGCAGGGCGTTGGCGTCCATGTTCGCGAAGTCGAGCCCCGCGAGGGCGGAGGGGGGCAGGGCGCCGTGCGGGAGGGAATCGATCTCGGGGTTGGCGAAACGGTTGCGGCGCTGGACGTTCTGCTGGATTTCCACAAGGAGCGCGCGGAGTTCCTCGTCGGGCAGGTCGGCCAAGGCGCGGAAGGTGGACAGGGTGATGAAGCGCGTGCCGGTGAGATGGTTGTAGTAGTAGATGGCGCGGCCGTCGATGCCCACGCGGGCATTCTCGATGAGCGTGCGGATCTCTTCCTCAAAGCGCGGCACGGGGGCCATGCGCCAAGCCTCGCCGCGGGTTCGGAGCGCGTCGCGCACCAGGCGGTTCTGGATGTTCAGGTATCGGATGCGGCGCTTGGAGACGTAGCGCTGAAGGAATTCGTCGCCGCGGATGGCCAGCGCCATGTTGTTGGGATCCGGCCGGATGAGGGCGTAATGCTCGTCGAAAAGCAGGTCGACGCTCTCAGCGATCTCGGCCTCCTCTTCCTTTGGGGTCAGCGGCGGGAGCCCCTGGGCCTTGCGGCGGGCGTTGAGCGCGTCGATGAAGGCCAGGCGCTGCATGGCGTGGATGCCACGGATGGTCACAAGCCCCGGCGTGCGGAGGAAGACCGTGCCGATGCGCGTGGCGAGCACGCCCTTGGCGTCTTTCGCGAAAATCTCCGGCCCCAGCCGGATCACGGCCGCCTCAGTGGACATGGCGCGCGCCTCCCGCCGCCCGGCGGGCGGCCTCAAGGGTGTTTTCCAAGAGCATGGCGATGGTCATGGGGCCGACGCCGCCCGGGACGGGAGTGAGCTTGCCGGCCACCTCCGCCACGTCCGCGTCGCAATCGCCGCGCAGCCTGTGGCCGTTCCGGGCCGTCGGGTCCGGCACGCGGTTGACGCCCACGTCGATGACGGTCGCGCCGGGCCTGACCATCTCGGCGGTGACGGTGCCGGGACGGCCGGCCGCCACGATGAGGATATCCGCCTGCCGCGTGAAACGCCCAAGGTCGGGCGTGGCCGCGTGGCAGAGCGTCACCGTCGCGTCGCCGCCCGCGCCTTTGCGCGAGAGCAGGTTGGTGATGGGCCGGCCCACGATGGCGCTGCGCCCCACCACCACCGCGTGCGCGCCGCGCGTCGGCGTCCCCGCCTTTTCCAGCAGCCTCAGAATGCCATGCGGCGTGCAAGGCAGGAAACATTCCTGCCCCAGCAACATCCGCCCCACGTTCACGGGCGTGAAGCCATCCACGTCCTTTTCCGGGGCGATGGCGCGGATCACCGCGTCCGCGTCCAACCCTTTGGGCAACGGCAACTGCACAAGGATGCCGTGGACCTCCGGGTCGGCGTTCAGCCGCGCGATGACGGCCAGCAGCTCCCCCTGCGTCGTCCCCTCCGGCAGGCGGATGTCCACCGAGCGCATCCCCGCCTCCTCCAACGCCCGCTCCTTGGCCGTGACGTAACTGCGCGAGGCCGGGTCGTCGCCGACCAGCACCACGCCCAGCCCCGGCGTGACGCCCGTGGCCGCCTTCAACGCCGCGACACCATCCCGGACCCGTGCGCGCGTCTCCGCCGCCAAGGCCTTGCCATCAATCAACTCTGCGCTCATACCACTTGTTCCAATCCTGTTTTCCGGTTCCCACAATACCACAAGCGTCCGCCTTCCGCAAATCCTGCGCCTACGTTGCCTCGCGGTGGGGCAGGCGCAATAGTGTCCGGGGAAATTATGCGAAGACGAGTGGAAGGGTAAGTTGGATGGGGGGGATGAGTGGCGGAATG
>CALXSF010000016.1 GCA_944391055.1 uncultured Kiritimatiellota bacterium
GTACCTTTTTTCTCAGCCATCAAAGTCCGCATAAGTATAGCAAACACGGTTGGGGAAGTGGCCTAGAAAAAAGGTACGTTTGATGGGCCAGCATGGGCTTTCCGTCGGGATTGTGACGATTTATGACTGCGACAACTACGGCGCGGAGCTCCAAGCCTACGCGTTGCCGCGGGTGTTGGGCGCGATGGGCCATGCGGCGCGGCTGATCGATTACCCGTTTTACAAGAGCCCGCGTTTCCGCCGGACGCCTCTTTCGGCGCCCGCGGTGCCGCTTTCGCCCCTCAACCGGGCGAAAGAACTGGCCGCGGCGGCGCGGACGGCGCTGGGACGCCGCCTGCTCCGCGAGACCGTGCGGCGGCGGGACGCGGCCTTCGCGGCCTTCCGCGAGGCTATCCCCCGCACGCGCCTGTTCGCGACCTTCGACGCATTGGCCGCGGACCCGCCGCGCTGCGACGTCTACCTCACCGGCAGCGACCAGGTGTGGAACCCGCGGATGGGGGCGACGCTGCGCCCGTATTTCCTGGACTTCCTGCCCGAGTCTGCGCGCCGACTGGCCTACGCGGCGAGCTTCGGCGTGGGCGCGCTTACGCCCCCGGTGGAGGCGCAGTACCGCCGCTGGCTGGCGCGCTACGAGGCGGTCGGCTGCCGCGAGGCCTCGGGGGTGGCGCTGATGGGGCGGCTCTGCCCGTCGGTGCCGACGGCGCAGGTGCTCGATCCCACGCTGCTTTTGGACGCGGCGGGGTGGGGGGCCGCCGCGCGCGCGCCGGATCTGCCTGGGCCTTACCTTTTGGTCTACGAATTGGTCGGGGCGCCGGGGCTTTGGCCTTTGGCGCGACGGTGGGCGCGTGCGCTGGGCGTCGGGGTCGTGCGGCTGTGCGGCACGCCGCTGGACGCCCCCAAACGCGGCGCGCGCGACGTCCGGGACGCCGGGCCGGCGGCGTTCCTGGGGCTCTTCGCCAACGCCTCGGCGGTGGTGACGACCTCCTTCCACGGCACGGCCTTTTCGCTGATCTTCGGCAAACCTTTCTATTCGGTCATCCCGCGCGGGATGGCCAACGCCGGGCGCCAACGCAGCCTGCTCGGGGCCGTCGGCCTCGAGGACCGCCTGATCCCCGAGGAAAAGGCCGCCGCGCTCCGTCCCGGCGAAGGCCCCGATTGGGCGCGGGCCGGCGCGCGGCTGGAGGCCGCCCGCGCCGAGTCCCTCGCGTTCCTTGCCCGCGCCTTTGGGGGAGGGTTCCGCCATGCCCCTTGAACGCTGCGCCGAGGGGACGTGCACGGGCTGCGGCGCCTGCGCGGCCATCTGCCCGAAGGCGGCCATCGCGCTGACGCCGGGCGAGGGCGGCTTCCCGTACCCGCGCGTCGACCCGGCCCGCTGCGTGGGGTGCGGCGCGTGCGACCGCGCCTGCCCCCTCGGCGCGGAGGCGGCGCTTCGGCGGCCCGCGCGGCGCGCCGCCGCGGTGTGGGACTTGGGGGAGGGACGGGCGGCCAGCACGTCGGGCGGCGCCTTCGGCGCGATTGCCCGCGTGGTGATTGCGGGGGGCGGGGCCGTCTGCGCGGCGGCGTTGGAGCTTCCGGAAGGGCGCGTCCGCCATACAATCGTCGAGGACGAGGCGGGCCTTGCGCGCGTGCGCCGGTCGAAATACCTGCAAAGCGAGACCGCGCCCGCGCTGCGCGAGGCGCTTGGGCTGCTCCGAAAGGGACGGCGGGTGCTCTTTGTCGGCACGCCCTGCCAAGTGGCCGGCTGGCGTCGGCTCACCGTCCCCTTCGGCGACCGCGCGCCGGCGTGCGATCTGGTCTGCGGCGGCGTGCCCTCGCCCGCCCTCTTCGCCGCCTATCTCCGCGAGGAGGAGCGCCGCGCCGGCGCGCCCATCCGCGGCTATGACTTCCGCGACAAATCCGCCGGCTGGAACTTCCCCCGCGTGCGCCTCGCCTTCGCGAACGGGCGCACCGTCCGGCGCATCCCGGCGTGCGACCCGTTCTTCGCGGCCTACTCCAAGAAGCTGAGCATTCGGCAGTCGTGCTACACGTGCCCTTATTGCGCCTCGGAACGGGTGGGCGACCTCACGCTCGCGGACTGCTGGCGCGTGGCCACCACGCACCCGGAGTTTGACGACAACCGCGGCACGTCGTTGGTACTTTGCTGCACGGAGGCGGGGGAGCGCCTGTTGGGCGATGCCCGCGCGGCGTGGCGGCTGTTCGTCGGGGACTATGACCTTGCCCGCGCCGTCGCCACCAACACGCCCCTGCGCGCGCGTCCGCCGTGGCTAAAGGCCCGGGAATCCGTGCTTGCCGCGACGGACGCCCCCGCGCGGGCCGTTTGGCGGGCGCTTGGGAGACGGGCGTGGTTCCGCGGCTTCGCGGTGTGGTGGGTGAGGCGGCTTGGATGGTTTTGGCTGAGGAGGCGGCAATGAAGACGCGCCCGCAGGCTTATGTCGATCGGATCCCCCTGCGGAACCGGGTGGGGCGGCTGGCGTGGGGGGTGGCGTGGGCGCTGCTGTTCCGGCCTTTCGCGGGGCGGCCTTTCCGGTATTGGCGCGTGTTCGTGCTGCGGTGCTTCGGGGCCAAGATCGGGAAGCGGTGCAGCATCTACGCCAACGTGCGCGTCTGGGCGCCGTGGAACCTGCGCTTGGGCGACTACGTGGCCGTGGGGCCGGGCGCCGAGCTCTACGCGGTGGACACGATCACCGTGGGCAGCATGGTCACGATCTCCCAGCGCGCCTACCTCTGCACCGCCTCGCACGACATCACGCGGCTGCTCAAGCCGCTCATCCACCGCCCGTTGGTCATCGAGGACTACGCCTGGGTGGCCGCGGAGGCCTTCGTGGGCATGGGCGTGACCGTCCGCGAGGGGGCGGTGGTCGGCGCCCGCGCGGTGGTGGCCAAGGACATCCCCGCCTGGACCGTCATGGCCGGGAACCCCGCCCGCCCCATCAAGAAGCGCCTGCTCGCGGGGGAGTGAGCAGACGGTTGATTCCGCCTCTGCGCAATCGAAACCCCTTTTCCTCTTCCCTTCACTGTGTTATAGTGCATCTGTAAGCCCGTATGGTTGTCACGGGTGGTCTAAAGGTTCTGTATGGTTGGTTGCCTGATATTATGGACATTCAGCCAAGAACAGAAAGTGAGGTTTCATGAAAAGCACGATGGGTTCTGCGCCGAGAACCGAGGACGCGGCGCTTCGGATGATGCGATTGTCGGATGATTGGCTGGCGCCGCTGGTCAAGCGACTGCCTGTGGTGCTCTGCCTAGACACCAGCGGCTCGATGGGATTCAAGGGGGCGGATGGCCACGCGCCGATCGATTTCGTCTGCACGGGCATCCGGCAACTGCATTCGGAGCTGTGCGCCGACGTACGCGCGAGGGAAACCGTGGATCTCTGCGTCCTGACCTTCGGCGGCAACGATAAGCGACAGGTCTCGACACTCAAAGCGTTCGGCCCCATCACGGATTGGGATCCACCCACGACGTTACGGGCAAGTGGCCAAACCTATTTGGGCGCCGCGCTTGACACGGCGCTTCGGCTGGTGGGGGAGCGATTGGAGGAATACAAACGGAACGCGGTGCTTTCCTACGCGCCGTGGCTGATCATGATGACGGACGGGCGGACCTCCGAGCAGGACATCCCCCTGCTCAAGCAGGTCGTGAAAGAGCTCAAGGCGAGGTTGGTCGCGCAGAGCCTTTATCTTTATTCCTTCTTTGCGTGCGAACCGGAGAACCTTTCCAAGGAAATAACCAAAGTCGCCTTGTCCGCGCTGCGCAAGTTCTACCCTGACGGGGAAACGCAATGGCCAAAGGTCATGGGCAAGGACAAGCAATCGTTCAAGGAATTGTTTCGGTGGGTGAGCGTCAGCGTGAGCCGCGCCAACGGGACAACAGATCCAATGTTACCAAGGCTCGAACCCTATCCTCAAGAAGGGGGACTGTCATGAGCGAACAACGGTCTGTGGCGGCGGCGGTTCGCGGGCGGGCGCACGAGGCGACGGGGACACCCTGCCAGGATGTCTGCGCGGTGGGTGTGGGGGAGACGCGCGCGTGGCTGGCGTTGGCGGACGGGGCGGGCTCGTGCGCGCAGGCGTTGCATGGCGCACGGGCCGTCGTGGCGTGCGCCAATGCCTTTCTGTGGCGCAATCGGGCGCGGCTGGGACGGCCCGAGGCGCGCCAAGCCTTGTGGGAGACGTTGCGGCAGGCCCTCGCGGATGAGGCGGAAAGTCGGGCGTGCGCGGTGAAGGATCTGGGCTCAACCTTCTTGGCCGTGCAAGTCTGGTCGGGGCGTTTCGTGGCCTTTCACCTTGGCGACGGCGTGATTGGCTGCCTGCACGCGGATGGGACGCTCGAAACGGTGAGCGCGCCGGAGAACGGCGATTTTTGCAATCAGACATGGCTGACCACTTCGGCGGACGCGCCGGCGCATCTGCGCATGGTCGAAGGGCCGCTCGGGGACATCGTGGCCTTCTTCGCGCTTTCGGACGGGGCGGCCGAGGCGTTGTGGCGACCCGAGGGCGGCCGTTTTGCGCCTGCGCTCCGGATCCTTGCCGATTACCTGCGCGATTCCGGCACGTCGGCGGCAAGGCAGCTGCTACGAACCTTCCTGAGCGAGGACGTTCGCGCACGGACGGACGATGACGCCAGCCTCGCCCTACTGCTTTGCCCGACCGCGAGGAAAGACGAAAAGCGGATTGACCCAAAGGCCGCCAAGGCGATGCGCAAACTAATCCGCTTCCTGCAAGCCCGTGGCGCGCCCTGCTTGCGCAAATTGTTGGAACGGCATTTGCATTGGGAGGGGGCGGATGTGTGGCAGGCGGTTTTCCTCCCCCTGATGCGATTGGGGGCATTGACCCATCTGGGCGGCCAACTCTATGTTGCCGGCGCAAAGGCCGACGCGTTTCTGAAAGGACGTGACCATGGGGAATGAGGCCGACATCGAGGCAAGCATCCGCGCGGCCGTGGACTTCGCGGATCTGCTGATTATCGACACCTGCAGTTGGCTGGATGAGCACGGCCCGCTTTCCGAGCCCACGCATTCCATCTTGCTAAAAACCCTTTCGAAGAGGGGCAAACATGTGGCGGTGCCGTTGGAGGTCTTCGGGGAATTGCGGAAAATCCGAGACGACCTCAAAAGGGACGCGACGCTCCGAGCACGTGCAAAGGAGGCGTACCGTCAAATCAAAACCACCCACAGGGCAAGTGGGAGGGCAAGGCTGTTCGTGGTCTATTCGGATGGAAAAACGAAAGGACATGCGGACGCGCGATTGCTCGCCTTGTTCGAAATGTATTACACGACGCACAAAATCGTCGTCGTCACGCAGGATAGGGCGTTGGGCACGGATTTGCTCGCACGGTGCCGGACACAATCCGTCCGTCACAAACTCGCACGCATCCTTTACATTCACAAGGATGGAACATGGCGAGATTGCTCACCCCCATTCATGACCGGTCTTAGGGTCAAGGTGTCTACGCTTTCGACGAAGACACGGCCCTTGCGCCCGGAGGATGCCGCTCAACCTCTGCGGACCGCCTCCGGTCGCCCTGTGTTGCTTGGCGAAAGGCTCGGGTGTGGCGGGGAGGGCGTTGTCTATGCGGCGGGGACGGGGTTGGCCGCCAAGCTGTATCATGCCATGTCGCCGATGAGGGAGGGAAAGTTGCGGCGGATGGTCGAGAACCCGCCGCGTGACCTTGGCCATCTGGCCTATCCCACCGATTTGTTGCTGGATGGGCAGGGACAGGTCGTGGGGGTGTTGATGCCGCGGGCGAAGGGGATGCCGCTGTGCGACGTCCTCCGGCTTGACAATGTGACTCTACGTCCAGCCATCCTTGGCACGTATCCGCACTTCCGTCGGCACCATCTTGCGGAAATCGCCCTCGCTGTGGCACGGCGCGTCCAAACGCTCCACACGCACGGCGTGATCCTTGGCGACATCAACGAGGAGAACGTGTTGGTGGAGCCGCCCGCCGACGCGAATGGGAAGGCCGAGGCTTGGCTCGTCGACGTGGACAGCGCGCAGATCGAGGGATATCCGTGCTTGGTGGGCAAACCGGATTTCGTTGCACCTTGGGCATCGTTGGCTTCACAGGGATTCCAAAGACTGAGAAGCAAGGATGAGGATGGCTTTGCGTTGGCCGTCCTGCTCTTTTTCATTTTGATGGCAAGAGTGATGCCTTATCAATGTTGCGGCAAAACCTATGACCAAGCCGCCCGAGAGGGGTGCTTCCCCTATGCCAACCCGAAGAAACGGGGGAAGTTGCTCAAGACGTTGGGTTATTCGCAATTTGTCTGGGGTGGGCTGACCGTCAAGTTGCGCGGGCGGTTCTGCTCGGTCTTCGACAAAGACGGGTATTGGTTCAAGCAAAGCAAGACGCCGTTCGCAAGCGCGTGGGTGTCGCTGCTTGAGGCATATCGCGAGGCAATGCTGGCGCGGCCGACGGAGGATGCCTTCGGCTTCGGGGAGCGAGAACCGAAACAGTGCGCCTCCTGCGGGTTATGTTTCATACCGACGCAATGGCAGGAAGAACATTGCCCCGTCTGTCGCCACAAATGGCGGGTCTGCGACAACTGCGGGGAGACGTGCGAAACCACTTGGGAAGGTGAGCGTTTCTATTGCAAGTCTTGCCGAAGCAAGCACGACGCCAAGCCCACAGGAACCTTGCCAAAACCTAATTCTCCGACAGAGACAATGCCGGGCCTGCTGTATGAGGAACGCAAAACAGGACGATTCAATCCTGACTATAACCCAATCACCGACTGAGGGCGGGGCGGGGGATGGTGTATAATGGGGGCGTGCGCCGGCCATGGGGGCGGGCGCGGTCACGCGGAGGTGCCATGAAGACTGTGCTTGTCGCCGGGGGATCGGGGCTTTTGGGTTCGCAGGTCGCCAAGGTGTTCCAGGAGGCCGGGTGGGCGGTGCGCGCGCCGAGCCACGCGGAGGCGGATCTCACCGACCCGAAGGCGGTGGAGGGCCTTGTCGCCGAGGGGCCCGACCTCATCGTCAATTGCGCGGCCCAGCGCCGGCCCGATCTTTGCGAGGGGGCGGGGCCCGCGCTCCTGGAGCTCAACGTCCGCTTGCCGGAGCGCCTCGCGCGCGCCGGGATCCCGCTCGTCCATCTTTCCACCGACTATGTCTTCGACGGCGCGGGCGCGCCTTACGAGACCGACGCGCCGCGCCGCCCGCTCAACGCCTACGGCCGTCAGAAGGCCGCCGCCGAGGAGGCGGTGGAGGGGCTGGGGCACGTCCTGATCCTGCGCGTGCCCATCCTCTTCGGGCCGTGCCGCGATTGGCGCGACAGCGCCGTGACGGTCTTGGCCGCCAACCTTGCCGCCGCCAAGGGCGCCGCGGTGCGGATGGACGACGTGGCGATCCGTCGGCCCACCTTCACGTGTGACGTGGCGCGGCAGATCCTGGCCTTGGCCCCCCATGCCGGGCGCGGGCTTTCGGGCGTTTTCCACTACACCGGCGGGGAGGCGATGACCAAGTTCCTCATGGGGCTGACGATCGCCCCGCTGATCGGGTGTGACCCGGCGCAGTGCGTGCCCGACCGGACGCCGCCCGCCGTGCCGCGCCCTTACGACTGCACGCTCTCCGTGCGGCGGCTTGCGCGGACGGGGCTGCTTGTCCCGCCGACGCCCTTCGCCGCCGCGCTCGCCCGCGTCCTCTGAGGGGCCGTGCGGGGGCTTTTTCGTCATTTGCGGGCGAGGAGAATGAGGGTGGTGGGGATGGCGGCGCACTCGTCGGCCGCGGCGAGCCAGTCGTCGGAGGCGTAGGCGGGGTGGGGCGAGGCGGGGGGCTCCTCAAGGCGCAGGGGGGTGAGGCGGGCGGCGAGGAGGGCGTTGAACCAGGCGGAGACGGGCCAGGCGCGGCTGGCGATGGGGGGGCCGCCCTGGCCGTCGGGCTGGGGGCGGACGTCGTCGACGGGGTGGAAGTAGTTGACCAGCAGGCGGCCCCAGGTCTCGGCGCCGTCCTCGTCCTCGGCGCAGACCCACTCGCCGTTGTAGACGGGGTGGACGGTGGAGAGGAGGAGGTGGCCGCCGGGGCGGAGCCAGCGGGCGGCGCGGGCGACCTGCGCGAAGGGGTCGTCGAGGAACTCGAAGGCGTGGGAGGAGGTGATGAGGTCGAAGGCACCCTCGGGCGCGTCGAAGTCCTCGATGGCGCAGCGGCGGAAGTCGACGTCGAGCCCCTGGGCCTTGGCGTCGGCGCGGGCGTAGGCGAGCTGGGCGTCGGAGATGTCAATGGCGAGGCAGCGGAGGCCCTGGCGGGCGAGCCAGAGGGAGTTTTGGCCCTCGCCGCAGCCCAGTTCGAGCGCCGCCATGCCGGGGCGCAGGGGGGGCAGGAGGCGGAGCGTGCGCTCGCCGGGGAGGAGGGGGCCGTAGTGGAAGTCATCGGGGTCGATGCGGGTGATGGCGCGGTAGGTGGGGGCGATGGCGTCCCAGTAGCGGCGTTGGGGGTGCATGGTCAGAGGAGTCCGCGGGCCTTGGCGCGGAGGTAGAGGTGCCAGAGGATGACGGTCTTGCCGTCGGTGAGGGCGCCGTCGTCGATGGCGGCCTGAATTTCGGCGGCGGTGAGGGGGAGGGGGACGAGGTTCTCGTCGGTGTCGAGGCGCTGGCCGTCGGGCTCGGCCTTGAGGCGGGCGTGGAAGTGGTGGTGGATTTCGTCGCAATAGCCGGGGGCGGGGAAGGTGTGGCCCAGGGGGGTGAGGGAGAGGACGTCGTGGCCGCTTTCCTCGCGCGTCTCGCGGCGGGCGGCCTCCTCGGGGGTCTCGCCGGGCTCCATGCAGCCGGCCACGCATTCGAGCAGGGTTTGCTCGACGGCCTTGCGGTATTGGCGCACGAGGACGAAGCGGCCGTCGGGGAGTTCGCCGAGGATGCAGACGGCGCCGCGGTGGCGGAGCACCTCGCGGGTGGTCTTGCGGCCGTCGGGCATTTGGATGTCGAGGACGTCAATGGTGAGGGCGCGTCCCTCGAAGATGCGGCGCGTGGCGAGGGTGGCCTCGCGCATGGGGTCAGGGTCGCTCATGGGTCACTCCATGTTGAGGCGGCGCTCGAGGGCCAGGGAACGCTTGCCGCCGAGGGCCACGCTGCGGGCGTAGTAGCGGGCGGCGATCTCGCGCTCGGGGTCGGCCTGGGGCAGGCGCAGGAAGACGATGGCGGTGTCGAAGTAGGGCCTGGGGTCGTCGGGGTGGGTCTGGGCGGCGCGCTCCAGGATGCGCATGGCCTCCTCGGGGCGGTTCTTGGTGAGGTAAGCGCCGGCGGCGACGAGCTGGGCGTCGAGGCCGCGGGGGCCTTGGCCGGGGATCATGGCCACGAGCTCGAGCGCGTCGTCGGGGCGGCCTTGGAGCAGACGGAGGCGGGCGAGCAGGAGCATGAAGCCGGGCTCGTCGGGCCATTTGGCGGCGTGCTCGGCGAGGTCACGCTCGAGGCCGACGACCTCCTTCTGCCGCCACAGGGCCTCGCAGCGGGCGAGGGCGCCCTGGCGGGCCTTGGCGTCGGCCTCGGCGGCGGCCTTGGCCTGGGCGTCCTTCAGGGCCTTGGCCTCGCGCTCGGCGCGGGCTTTGGCCTCGGCCTGGGCCTGTTCCTGGCGGCGCAGGAGCTCCTCGGCCTCGAGTTTGCGCTTGGCCGCCTCGGCGTCGGCCTTGGCCTTTGCCTGCTCTTGGGCGATGGCCTTGCGGAGGGTCTCGACGGCGAGGCGGGCGTCGGCCTCGCGGTCGGCGGCCTGGCGGGCCTTGGCCTCGGCGGCCTGGCGTTTGGCGGAGGCGGCGTCGAGGGCTTGGCGGGCGGCGACGACCTTGGCCTGGGCGGCCTGGGCGTCGGCCTTCGCCTTGTCGCGCGCGGCGCGTTCGGGGGCGGCGGGGTCGGCGGCGCCCTCTTGGGCGGGGGCGTTGGCCTCGGCCTTGGCGAGGGCCTGGCTGGCGACCATGAGGTCGGCGTCGGCCTTGGCGTTGGCGCGGGAGGCCTCGGCCAGCGCCTCGGCGGCCTCGCCGTGGGCCTTTGCGGCGGCCTGGGCGGCCTCGGCGGCGGCCTTGGCCTCGGCCTGGGCTTGGGCGAGGGCCTTCTCGGCGGCGGGGAGTTGCTCGGCGAAGGTGGGGGCCTTGGGGCTTTCGAGCTGCTTGGCCTCGGCCTCCTCGGCGGCCTTTTCCTTGGCGAGCTCGGCGCGTTCGGCGGCGAGGCGGGCCTCGAGGTCGTCGGTGTCGGTGACGGCCTGGCGCACGTCCATCACCTCGGCGCGCTTGAGCGCCAGCGCGTCCAGGGCGGAGATGCACTGGAACTTCTTGAGGCGCAGGGCCGACCACGCGCTGCCGGAGGTGTCCTCGGCGGCCTCGACGGCCTCGATCTGGCTTTGGGCCTTGCGGAAGAGGCGGATGGCCTCCTCGGTGTCGCCCGCCTCCGTGGCGTCCTGCGCCTGGGCGATGGTGCGGTTGGGCTCGCGGAGGGTCTCGGCCACGTGGGTGGCCAGGTCGGCGGCCTTCTCCTCCTCGCTCTCGCCGAAGGGCCAGATGGCCTGCGCCGCGGGGGCGGCCAGGAGCGCGACGGCCAGGGCCGCCCACAGGGGCAACTGTCTCATGGGTGCTTCCTCTCTTCCTTCATGGGCTCGACATGGATGGTGACGATGGCGTCCGCGCCGAAGCCCTCCCGCAGGGCCGCCTCGACGCGGCTGGCGATGGCGTGGCTTTCGCGCACCGTCATCGCCGGGTCCACGCGGAAATGCAGCTCGATCACCGCCACGCTCCCCACGCGGCGGCTGCGCAGGTGGTGCGGCTCGCAAAGGCCGGGCACGGCGTGGACCAAGGCGAGGATGCGGGCGTTCTCGGCCTCGGTCATCCCCTGCTCGGCCAATTTGTCGATGGCGTCGCGCACGATGTCCCACGCGATCTTGACGAGCACCGCCCCGACCGCGGCGGCGGCCAGCGGGTCGAGCAGCGCCCAGCGCCCTCCGAGGAGCGCCCCGGCGCCGGCCCCGGCGGAGGTGGCCACGGAGGAGAGCGCGTCGCTGCGGTGGTGCCAGGCGTTCGCCAGCAACGCGTCGTTGCCCGTCTGCCGCGCCGTCCGCGCCGTGATCTGGTAGAGCCATTCCTTCACGGCGATCGAGACCAGGCCCGCCCAGAGCGCGATCAGCGCCGGGCGCTCCGGGAGCGTCCCCCGCGCGGCCTCCCACAACGCCCCCAGCGCGTTCGCCGCGATGGCCACGCCCACCCCGCAGAGCGCCGCGCCCACCACGGCGGCGGCCACCGTCTCGTACTTCCCGTGGCCGTAGGGGTGGTCGCCGTCCTGGGGCTTCCCGGCCAGGCGCATCCCGATGAGCACCGCGAAGTCGGTGGCGAAGTCGCTGGCCGAATGGGCCGCGTCGGCCACCATCGCCGCCGACCGGCCCAAGAGGCCCGCCGCAAGCTTCGCCGCCGTCAGCGCGACGTTCACCCACACGGAGAGCCAGGTGACGCGGTTGGCCCGCGCCACGCGTTCCTCAGCCGTCAGAGTCCGCGCCGTCATGATGAGCGGTATTGTAGCACATCCCCCGCCCGCGGCGGGATTGTGGTATAGTGGGGGCGCTTTCGCGGGCCCGTGGTGGAATTGGCAGACACGCAGGATTTAGGTTCCTGTGCCTCCGGCGTGAGGGTTCGACCCCCTCCGGGCCCATTCGCTCAATGGCTTTGGTTCAGGACGACGACCTTCGGGGCGTCGGCGGCGTAGGTTTTGCCGCCGAGGGTGAAGGCGCCGGGCTCGTGGAAGACGATGGCGGCGCGGCCCTGGCCGTCGGCGGCGGCCTGGAGGGCGGGGGTGTTGGCGAGGATCTCGATCCGCGGGGGCGGGGCGTCGGCGGGGCTGACGACGTAGGCATAGGCGGCGTCCTGGGCGCCCGGGGCGTGCTCGAGCCAAAGGGTGAAGACGTCGCCCCGGACGGGGACGTCGTAGGCGGAGGAGACGCGCCGCCAGTTGCCCTCGCGGTGCTCGGCGGCGCAGCGGAGCGTGGCGCCCTGCTTGGGGAAGTGGTAGCGGAAGGCGCCGTGGGCGATCGTGGCGGGGGTGGCGACGGGGCCCTTGGGGAGGCCGGGGAGGGAGGGGGCGTGGGCCCAGCATTGGTCGACGGTGGTGACGAGCGTTTCGCCGGGGCCGGCGGCGATGCCGGCGCCAAGGCAGACGACGGCGTCGCCGAGGGCGATCCAGGCGAAGCGGCCCTTGGGGGCGTCGCCGGCGTCGCGCCGGTAGGCGAAGGCGAGGGCGTCGCCCTGGGCCTGGCCGCCGACGAAGGGGTTGGCGCCGCGTTGGCCCCAGGCGCGGCCGCGGGGGATCCCGGCGTCGTCGCCCCGGGCGGGGAGGGTGGTGCCGGGGACGCGCCACCAATCCCAGAGGGGGGCGATGTCGGCGTATTCGGCGCCGGTCCGGACGAAGCCGGTGGAGCCCTCGGAGAGCCAGTGGCCGAGGAGGTTCTCGTCGTTGCCCCACTCGCAGCGGAAGGTGCGCGTGGAGTTGGCGCGGACGTCGAAGGTGAAGGCGGGGCGGACGTGGAGGGCGTAGTCGGAGCGGGGGAAGACCTTGGAGAGGGGGGCGGGGGGAGGGGCGTCGGGGCGGGCGCGGAGCCGGGCGCGGATGTCGGCGTAGTCGGCGCGGTGCGCGGGGTCGATCTGGGAAAGCCAGCGGAGGATGGGGAGGTTCTTGGTGGCCTTGGCGCGGCCGGGCTCGCTGGCCTGCTGGCGGCCGACGGCGTTGTAGAGATACCATTGGCCGCGGATGGCGGGGAAGTAGGCGCCGAGGGCGTAGGCGGGGACGAGCGCGGCGCGTTCGGGGGGCGGGAGGAGGTCGGTGCCGCGGAGGCGGGCGAGCCAGGCGGCGTTGAGCTCGAGCCAGTCGTAGCCGTAGTTGCCGAGGTAGAGCTGGGGGCCGTGCTGGTGGTAGGAGAGGTCGCGCTGGAGGCCCTCGGCGTCGGTGAGGGCAAGGGGGGCGAAGAGGCGGCCGAGGGCGGTGCGGAGGGCGGGCTCGTCTTGGGTGAGGAGGGCGCGGTAGCAGCAGTGGGCGGCGATGTTGACGAGGTTGGAGCCGGTGGTGGTGCCGGTCTTGCGGGTGGGGTCGCCGCCCTCGGCGCGCCAGCGTTCGAGGAGGCCCTTGGGGAGGGCCTCCAAGGGGACGCCGCCGTTCTGGGCGAGGAGGAGGGTCTCGCCGAGGCGCTGGGGGGCGAAGATCTGGTTGTACCACCAGTTGTCGCAGCGGGGATGGGCGGCGTGCCAGTTGGCGAGGCCGCGGAGAAGGGCGTCGCGGAGGGCGGGGTCGCGGAAGCGGGGGGAGTCGGGGACACCGAAGGCGGCGGCAAGGGTGCGCAGGCGCTCGAGGTGCGCGGCGGGGGCCCAGCGGGTGCGGTGGCGGTTGGCGTAGTCGACGTCGGGCCAGGCGCCGTCGGGGGTCATGGCGGCGAGGAGGGCGTCGACCTTGGGGAGGTTGGCGCGCTCGGCGTGGGCGAGGTCATCGACGATGCGCCCGCGGATGAGCGCATAAGGAACCTCGGCGCGCACCCAAACGGTCAAGCAGCAGACAAGGCAAACGGCCAGAAAACGGAACTTCATCGGCGTTCTCCATTCATTCGGTATGAGGGCGACACGGGCACTATAGCACACGTGGCCGCGCCCGGGGCGTTTGGGGGCCTGAAGGTTTTGGGGTGCTTTCGGGCAAACCCAGGCCGCCTCGTCAGGATTGCGACGAACGGTTGCGATTTCGCCTTGGAATGGCGTTTCGGGCGCGCCCCGGCTCTTCTGTTCGCTCGCCGAGCGCCTGGGCGCCCCCGCGTGAGGCGCCTCACAGGAAGTCGCGCATCACGTTGGCCAGGACGGGGCCGAGCAGGATGATGATGGTGGCGGGGAAGATGAAGAGCAGGAGGGGGAAGAGCATCTTGGTGGGGGCCTCGTGGGCGAGCTTCTCGGCGCGCTCGAAGCGTTCCTGGCGGAGCTGGTCGGCCTGGATGCGGAGGATGGAGCCGATGGAGACGCCCAGCTCGTCGGCCTGGATGAGGGCGGAGCAGAGGGTGCGGATCTGGGGGATGCGGACGCGCTCGGAGAGGTTGCGGAGGGCGATCTTGCGGGTGGTGCCGATCTGGATCTCACGCTGCATCCGGAGGAGTTCCTCGTTGAGGGGATCCATGGCGCGGCGCTCGCAGTTGCGCTGGACGGCGCCCATGAAGTCCATGCCGGCCTCGACGGAGAGGGTGAGGAGGTCGAGCACGAAGGGCAGGGCGCGGACGATGGCCTTGGCGCGGCGGGCGCGGACGGCCCGGAGCCAGTGGAGCGGCCACGACCAGGCCAGCAGCGTGCCGATGAGCCAGACGGGGAAGGCGTCGGCGCCGAGGGGGACGAAGAGGAGGGCGAGCGCCAGGGCGGAAAGGGCGGGGGTGAGCAGCTTGAGGGCCACGAACTCGCGCCCGGAGAGAAGGCCCTCGTAGCCGGCGGCGGTGAGCTGCCAGGCGGCGGTCTGCGCGGCGGGGGCGAAGGCGCCCTTGCGCAGGAGCGGGTCGAGGTTGGGCGCCAGGGGCAGGAGGAGGCGGAAGAGGAGGGGGAGCGCGCGGGCCTGGCGGCGGCCGTCGGCGAGGGTGACGTAGGTGATCTGCGTGGCGTAGCCGAGGGTGTACCACGCCAGGCCGCCCACGCAGAGGGCCCAGAGGAGGAGGGAGAGCCAGTAGAGCAGATCCATGGGCTTCGGTCAGACGTCGATGGTGACGATGCGGCGGATCATCCAGCCGCCGAGGGCGACGAGGAGGACGACGGCGGCGATGGTGGCCGCCCCCGCCAGCGAGCAGACGAAAGGCAGCATGAGCGCGGGCTTGAAGATCGCCATGCCCACGCCCAGGAGGAAGGGCATGGCCCCGATGATGAGCCCTTGCAGGCGGCCTTGGGCGGTGAGGGTCTTGACGTGCTGGCGGATGCGCAGGCGGGCGCGGATGGTCTCGGCGATGGTGTCGAAGATCTCCGTCAGGTTGCCGCCCGAGCGGCGGGCGATGTCGATGGCGGTGCAGACGAGGGTGAGGTCCTCGCTGCCCACGCGCCGCTCCAGCGCCTCCAGCGCCTCGGCGAAGGGCACGCCCACGCGCAGCTGCTGGAGGAAGAGGGCGATCTCCTGGCGCATGGGCGCGTCGGTGCCGTCGGCCACGCTCTCGAAGGCCTGGTTGATGGAGAAGCCGGCGCGGAGGGCGTTGGACATCATGGGGAGGGCCTCGAGCAGCTGCAGGTTGAAGCGCTCCAAGCGGCGCGCGCGCAGCCGGTTGACGATCGCGCGCGGCAGGCAGAAGGCTCCCGCGCCCAGCGCCAGCGCCACGCCCAGCCCGATGGGCAGGGCCCAGGGCGGGTCCAGGCGGCAGAAGGGCAGCATCGCCACGAAGAAGACCGTCCCGGCGGCCATCCAGCCCAGCTCCACCAGGCGCCGCGCGGGCACGAAGAGGAACATCGCCTCGAGCGTGCGCGTCATCTCGTCCTCGTAGGAGTCGGCGGCCGAGCGCGCGCTGTCGGCGAAGGCTGCCAGGAGCGTCCAGGCCAGCCCCGCGGCGGCGACCCCCGCCAGCGCGCACGCCGCCCAGAAGAGCCCGCTCATGCCGCGCCCCCGGGCTGGAAGAGGGCGGGGTCGAGCGACAGCCCGCGGGCCGAGAGGGTGTCGAAGAAGGTGGGCATGGCGCCGGTGGCGCCGAGCTGGCCGAGGATGCGCCCTTCCCCGTCCACGCCCGTCTGGCGGAAGGCGAAGAGATCCTGCATGACGATCTGCTGGCCCTCCATGCCGGTGATCTCGGAGACGGCGACGATGCGCCGCGAGCCGTCGGCCAGGCGCGCCTCCTGGACGATGACGTTGACGGCGCTGGCGATCTGCTCGCGGATGGCGCGGCTGGGCAGCTCCACGCCCGACATGAGCACCATCGTCTCCAGGCGGCTGATGACGTCGCGCGGGCTGTTGGCGTGGACGGTGGTGAGCGAGCCGTCGTGGCCGGTGTTCATGGCCTGGAGCATGTCGAGCGCCTCGCCGCCGCGGCACTCGCCCACGATGATGCGGTCGGGGCGCATGCGCAGGGCGTTGCGCACCAGGTCGCGGATGGTGACGGCGCCCTTGCCCTCGATGTTGGGGGGGCGGGCCTCGAGGCGGACCACGTGGGGCTGGTTGAGGCGCAGCTCCGCGGCGTCCTCGATGGTCAGGATCCGATCCGTGTGCGGGATGAAACCGGAGAGGACGTTGAGGAGCGTGGTCTTGCCCGAGCCCGTGCCGCCGGCCACCACGATGTTCTTGCGCAGCAGCACGCAGACGCGCAGGAAGCCGGCGATCGCCTCCGTCCACGTCCCGATCCGCACGAAATCCTCCGCCGTCAGCACGCGCTTGGCGAACTTGCGGATGGTGACGCACGGGCCGATGAGCGAGAGCGGCGGGATGATGGCGTTCACGCGGCTGCCGTCGCGCAGGCGGGCGTCCACGTAAGGCTGGCTCTCGTCGATGCGCCGGCCGAGGGGGGCGACGATGCGCTCGATGACGGCCATGACGCTGGCCTCGTCCATGAAGGTCTGGTCGGTCAGCTCCAGGCGCCCCCGCCGCTCGACGTAGACGTTCTGGGGGCCGTTGATCATGATCTCGGTGACGGTCTCGTCGGCCAGGAAGCGCTCCACCGGCCCCAGGCGCACCGACTCGTCGTACAGCTCCTCCACCAGCGCGTCCGGGTCAAGCCCGCGCGGCAGGGCGCCGCGGGCCGTCACCTCCGCCAGGATGGCGCGGAGCGTCTCGCGGACGCGCCGCCCCAGCTCCTCCTGCGAGATGGCGCTCGTGGCCAGGCGCTTCAGGTCCAGGCGCTTGACCAGCTCGTCGTGCAGCTGCCCCTTCACCTGCCGCCGCAGCTCCGCCTGGCGGCGGTCGGGCGGCGGCGGGGGCGGCGGCGCCTCCCGCCGCGGGGCGGGCTCAGGCGCGGGGGCGCTCGGGGGTTTCGGCGCGGGGGCGGGCCCCGGCGCCGCGGCGCGCGGCTGGACGCGGAAGACCGTCGCGCCCACCGACACGATCGTCTCGGGCAGGAGGCGCGTGGTCTCGGCGATGAGCTGGGCGTTGACGACCGTGCCGTTCGAGGAGCCCAGATCCTCCACCCAGGCGTCGGTGGGCGTGAGGATGAGCTTGGCGTGCAGCTCGCTGACGCTGGCGTCGTCCAGGCGCAGCGCGCAGTCGGCCCCGCGCCCGATCAGGTAGGCGCCGCACGGCAGGGGGATCTGCCGCACCGGCTGCCCGGGGATGGCCAAGGTGACGAGGTAATCCATCGCGCCGCCCTCCGCGCCTCACTGCCGCTTGCGCAGGATGTCGCGCTGACGCAGCTCGTTCAGCCCCTCCAGGGAGGCGCGGATGCGCTCGAAGTTCACCTGCGGCAGTTCCTTCTCGTAGTGCAGATCCTCGGGGTTGCGCAGGGCCAGGGTCAGGCGGCCGCGCATCTGCTCGGCGAAGGTCAGCACCTCCGCCTCGTGCGGGGAGACCTCGAGGGTGACGAGCGAGTAGTTGCCCCCGCCCCCGCGGAAGGTCTCGGCCGTCTCCTGGCCCGTCGCCAGCACCAGCACGTCCTGCAGGATCGTCAGCGTCACCAGCTCCGTGGCGCCCTCCACCGTCTTGCTCGGCAGGGCGAAGGTCCCCAGCACGTCCACGTGGTCCGTGGGGCGCACCATGTTGCTCACGCTCGCGGCGCCGCTGACGGAGATGGAGAGCGCGCGCATCTTCGGCCGCAGCATCCCCGCCAGGCCGCGCGCGTCCGGCGCGCCGCCCTCCACGTCGCTCCACTGCAGGGGCCTGGCCGCCTCCACCCCCAGCGCGAGGGTGCGCCCCACCAGGCGCAGGGCGATGTTCGGCGTGGCGCGGATGGTCTGCGCGCTCAGCGCGTTCTCCGGCACCGCGCGCACCCGCAGGTCTTCCATCTCCAGGCGCGTGCCCGCCGGCAGGGCCTTCGCCGGCACCACCACGTCGACCGTCCGGTAGCGCCGCGCCAGCTGGTCGCGCAGTTCCTCCACCTCGCGCTCCCGCGCGGAGATGTACGACCCTGCCAGGAAGGCCGCCAAGAGCCCGATGGCCACCGACGCGGCCAGGATGATTTTCTGCTTCATCGCGGATTCCTCTGCACCACCAGCGCCGCCTCCGTGCCCCGCCGCGACTCCGCCGCGTGCGCGATCAGCGTCTCATGCTTCCGTTGCCAGACGTTCCCGCCCAGCGCCTTCCAGCCCTGCGCCTCGGCCGCCGCGGCGAGCGCCGCGCGGAGCGCCTCGGGCGTCTCGTCCGAGACCCCGCTCACGAAGCGCGCCGTCCCCGCGTCCACCACATATTCCGGGCGCACCCCCCACTGCGGCAGATCTTCGGGCCAGGCGCAGTCGCCGCGCGCGCCGCGCACGTCCTCGCGGAAGAGGTAGACCACCTTGCCCACCGTCAGCAGCCGCCCCGCCCCCTTGGCGGCCTTGCGCAGCGGGTCGGCGCTGGAGGTCTCCGGCAGGCGCCAGACGTCGGCCGTCACCGTCCGCCCGTTCACCTCCACCGTCTGCGACAGCACGTGTTGCGCGCGCAGCAGGCGCAGCGTCTCCTCCGGCGAGCGCCCCCCAAGCACCCCGAAGACGTCCCCGAACGCCTCGAACGCCAAAATCCCCGCCGCCGCCAGGAAGCCCAGCAGCAGCGCTTTCTTCACGTAACGCTTCCGCAACACATTCATGGCGTCAGTATAGCACAAGGGCGCGGCCCTTTCCATTGGGCGAAAAAGCCCCCGGCGGGTGCCGGGGGCTTTTTGGGATCGGACGGAGGGTGGCTCAGTCGATCTTGGGGGCGCCGGGGGCCGCTTTGTACTTGGGGCCGTAGTAGGCCTTGAGGTAGATCTCGCGGATCTCGGCGATCAGCGGGTAGCGGGGGTTGGCCGGGGTGCACTGGTCGTCGAAGGCGTCCTCGGCGAGGGCGTCGAGGTTGCGGAGGAACTCCTCCTCGGGGACGCCCCAGGCCTGGATGGAGTTGGGGATGTTGACGGCCTTCTTGAGTTCCTCGATGCCCTTGATGAGGGCCTCGACCTTCTCGGCGTCGCTCTTGCCGTGGGCGAGGCCGAGGACGTCGGCGACGCGGGCGTAGCGGGAGCGGGCCATGGGATAGGTGTACTGCGGGAAGATGGCCTGCTTGGCGGGGTTCTCGACGGCGTTGTAGCGCACCACGTCGCAGATGAGCAGCGCGTTGGCGATGCCGTGCGGGATGTTGTACTTGGCGCCGAGCTTGTGGGCCATGGAGTGGCAGAGGCCGAGGAAGGCGTTGGCGAAGGCCATGCCGGCGATGTTGCTGGCATAGTGCATCTTGGCGCGGGCCTTGCGGTTGGCGGCGCCCTCGTCGTAGCTGAGCTTCAGGTACTTGAAGACGAGGCGGGCGGCCTCGAGGCTGAGGGCGTTGGACCACTCGGTGGAGAGGACCGAGACCATGGCCTCGAGGGCGTGGACGAGCGCGTCGATGCCGGAGGCGGCGGTGAGGCCGCGGGGCATGGAGAGGACGAGCTCGGGGTCGGCGATCGCCATGTCGGGCGTCAGCGCGTAGTCCGCGATGGGATACTTCTTGTGGGTGCGGCTGTCGGTGACGACGGCGAAGGGCGTGACCTCCGAGCCGGTGCCGGAGGTGGTGGGGATGGCCACCATCATGGCCTTGGCGCCGAGCTTCGGGAAGGTGTAGATGCGCTTCTCGATGTCCATGAAGCGCATGGCCATGTCCTCGAACTTGGCGTCGGGGTTCTCGTAGCGCAGCCACATCATCTTGGCCGCGTCCATGGGCGAGCCGCCGCCGAGGGCCACGATCAGGTCGGGCTTGAAGGAGTTCATGCGCGCCAGGCCCAGCTCGATGGTGTCGGTGTCCGGGTCGGGCTTGACCTCGTGGAAGATCTCGGTCTCGATGCCCATCTCCTCGAAGACCTTGGTGACCTTGTCGGTGTAGCCCAGGTCGAAGAGCGGCTTGTCGGTGACGAGGAAGGCGCGCTTGCGGTCGTTGAGCTCCTTGAGGGCGAAGGGCAGGCAGCCGAACTTGAAGTAGACCTTCGGCGGGACCTTGAACCAGAGCATGTTCTCGCGGCGGGCGGCGATGGTCTTGATGTTCATGAGGTGCTTGACTCCGATGTTCTCCGAGACGGCGTTGCCGCCCCAGCTGCCGCAGCCGAGCGTCAGGGAGGGCGCCAGCTTGAAGTTGTAGAGGTCGCCGATGGCGCCCTGCGAGGCGGGGATGTTCACCAGCACGCGGCCGGTCTCCACGAGCGAGCCGTAGGTCTTGATGCGGTCGTCGTTGCGCGGGTCGGTGTAGAGCACCGAGGTGTGGCCCAGGCCGCCGGCCTCGATGAGCTTCTTGGCCATCATCGCGCCCTCCTCGAAGTTCTTGCACTTGTAGAGCGCCAGGACGGGGGAGAGCTTCTCGTGGGCGAAGGGCTCCTCGGGGCCCATCGTGATCGCCTTGGTCTCGCCGATGAGCACCTTGGCCTCCTTGGGCACCTTGATGCCGGCCATCTCGGCGATCTTCCACGCGCTCTGGCCGACGATCTTGGCGTTGAGCTTGCCGTCGACGAAGATGGTGGCGGCGACCTTGGCGCGCTCGGCGGCGTTGAGGATGTAGGCGCCGCGCTCGAGGAACTCCCGCTTCACCTCGTCATAGATGCTCTCGACGACGATGACCGACTGCTCGGAGGCGCAGATCATGCCGTTGTCGAAGGTCTTGGACATGAGGATGGAGGAGACGGCCATCTTGATGTGCGCTGTCTCGTCGATGAGCGCCGGGGTGTTGCCCGCGCCCACGCCGATGGCCGGCCGGCCGGAGGAATAGGCGGCCTTCACCATGCCCGGGCCGCCCGTGGCCAGGATGAGGTTGGTGTACTTGTGGTGCATCAGCGCCGCGGAGACGGCCATGGTCGGGTGCTTGATGCAGCCGACGATCCCCTCCGGCGCGCCGGCGCGCACGGCCGCGCGCTCGATGATCATCGCCGCGGCGTAGGTGGAGTTCTTGGCGCGCGGGTGCGGGCTGAAGACGATGCCGTTGCGGGTCTTGAGGGCGATCAGCGCCTTGAAGATGGCCGTGGAGGTCGGGTTCGTCGTCGGCACGATGCCGGCGATGATGCCCAGCGGCTCGGCCACGCGGCTGATGCCGTAGGTCTCGTCATGCTCCAGCTCGCCGCAGGTCTTCACGTCCTTGTAACTGTTGTAGATGTACTCGGAGGCGAAGTGGTTCTTCGTCACCTTGTCCTCCACCACGCCCATCCCCGTCTCCTCGACGGCCATCTTGGCCAGCTCGATGCGGTGGGCGCACGCCGAGAGCGCGCACTCGCGGAAGACCTTGTCCACCTGCTCCTGCGTGAAGGTCGCGTAGATCGCCTGCGCCTTCTTCACGCGCTCCATCAGCTCGTCCAGCTCCCTGAGGCCCTCCTCGTCGGTGGGCGTCGGCGCGGCCGGCTGCACGGGGGCGGGCACCTTCGCGGCGGGCTTCGCCGCGGCTCTCTTCGTTGCCATAGAATTCTCCTTTTACGGGTTTGGTTCGGCAAATCGGTATCAAAGTATCGATTATTTCCCCCGAAAAGTCAAGCGAAAACGCGCGCGCGCCTCCGGGACCCTCCCCCAATCCGCGGGCCGCCCGCGCGCCCCATCCCTCAGCGGGCCTCGCCGAGGGGGAAATAAAAGGCGCGGAGCCGGGCGAGGGTGCCGTCGGCCTCCAGACGGGCCATGCCGCGCTCGAACTCCTCGAGGACGGCGGCGGCGAAGGCGGGGTCCTTGGGCGAAAGCGTGAGGTAGAGGGGGACCATCTGGACGGCGCCGGCGTCGCGGAAGTCGTCGCGCAGGACAAGGTTGCTGTTGTCGGCGGCCCAGCGCGCGGCGGCGAGGGTGAGGACGATGGCGTCGCACTCGCCGGCGAGCGCGCGGGGAAGCCAATCCCCCACCTCGCTGTCGTCGGGGAAAAGGAGCACGCTCCCCGGGTCGTCCCGATGCCTGGCCCAATGCTCGGCCACGAGCGGCGCCTCGAGGTACGAGCGGGAATACCCCAGGCGGATGCCCTCGAGGGACTCCGGCCCGCGGTAGGCCCACCGGCTGGCGCGCGGGGAGACGATGGTGATGGCGTAGTGGGCGATGGGCGTCTTGGACTGCGGGAACCCGGCGAGGTCGGGGTGCTTGCCGAGGGTGACGAGCGCGCAGTCGGCGGAGTCGGCGACATGGGCGAAGAGCGCGGCGTCGGTGGGGTGCTCGTCGTAGCCCAAGGTGGCGCCCGGGAAGATGCGGCGGATGACGTCCAGGCAGAACCCGTCGCGCCCGGAGATGGGGTCATGCCCGGCGAAAGGCTGCCACGGCTGGTAATGGACATGGAGGGCGTTGCCCGCGAGGGCCTCGGCCGGCGCCCCCTGCGCGGCGGGCGCCGCGGGTGCCGCGCGGCGGGCCCTGAGCGAGACGAAGGCCTTGAGGGCGAACAGGGCGGCGAGAAGGCCGACAAGGAGGATGCAGGCGTTGCGGATCATGGCTGGGGGTTCCCTTCGGTGTCGGCGGCGGCGCGCGCGCGCTCGCGTTGGGCCCAGGCCCAGAAGGGGCTGTCGGCGGGGCCAAGGGCAAGGATCGCGTCGAGGGCGGCCCGGGCGGCGGGCGCGTCCCCCGCCAGGCGGCTGAGGCGATAGTCCGTGACAAGGGCGCGGCAACGGCGCTCGTAGGCCGCGCCGATGGCGTCGGCCTCGGCCTCGGCGCGGCGGGCCGCCTCCCGCGCGTCGGGGGTGCCGACGGCGCGGGCCAGGCGCGCGAGGGCGCGCAGCCGCCCGACGGCGGCGGGCGCGGCGCCGGCGCCCTGGGCGACGCGCGCGGCCAATTCCCGCCCGAGGGCCTGACGCTCGGCCAGGAGGAGCGCGTCGAGGGCGGGGTCGCCCAAGGCGGCGGTGGCCCCCTCCAGCGCGTAAAGGGCCCCACGGAGGGCGCCCTCCCCCCCCGCCGCGCCCGGGCCGGCCCCGCGCACGGCGTCGCGCCAGGCGGCGAGGGCGCGCCAATGGGCGCGGGTACGCTCGGTGCGCGCCTTGACGGCGGGGAGCGCGAGGAAGCGGTTGCCGCGCAGGGCGGCCTCCGGCCCCTCGGGCGAGGAACCGGCCAGAAGGGCGCGGCAGCGGGCGGGATAGTCGCGGCCGAAGAAGGCGTCGAGGGCGCGGGCGTCGCCGAGGAGCGGGTCGCCGTCGTAGTAATGGAGCGCCTCGGCGTCGGCCTCGGCGAGGACGCCTCCGAGACGCGCCCAGTCGCCGGCGGCGAGCGCCCGCTTGATGGCGCCGAGGCTTTCGAGGAAGGCCGCCTTGCGGCGGAGGGGGGCGCGGAGCGCCTCGTCCCCCGGGGGGAGGCTTTGGAGCAGGTCGGCGGCGCGGCTTGCGAGCAGATCCCCGGCCTCGGAGGTCTCGGGGGTGGCCAGGAGGCCGGGGAGGCAGGCGTGGAAGAGCTGGCCGTAGGCGACGACGGTGTCGGCGGCGAAGCCGTCGCCGGGGGGCGGCTGGAGGTCGGGGAGGGCGACGGCCGCGGGGGCGCGCGCGGCCAGCGCGCCGCGGAGGCCGCGGGCCTCGCGCGCCAAGCCGCCCAGCGCCAGGAGGAGCAGGAGGCCCAGGCCCGCGGCGGCGCAGAGCCCCAGGCGGAGGCGGCGGTCGGGCCAGGCCAAGGGGTCGCGGGTCCTGAGCGCGCGCTCGGCGTCATGCGCGCCCAAGGCAAGCCCCTGGAGGTCGCCGAGGGCGAAACGGTCGCCGAGGGCGAAGGCGAGGCGCCGCGCGGGGCCGCCGGAGGGGTCGTCGGCCACGAGGGTGAGGGCGTCGCCGTCCAGGAAGAGGTCGCAGCGCTTGTCGCCGGGGATGGCGGGGTTGAGGGCCAGGGCGGAGCGGTCGGGGAGCCAGGCCAGGAGGTTGCGCCCCTCGCCGAGGGGGGCGGCGTGGCAGGCGCGGGCCTTGCCCACGCGCCAGATGAGCGTGGCGCGGGCCTCCGCGGCGTCGCGCTCGAGGCGGAAGAGGAAGGGGCCCAGCGCGGCGGGCTCGCCGGGGGCGAGGCGGGTCTCGGCGCCCCCCTCGGCGGCGGCGAGGATCCAGCCGTCCTCGTCGCGGATGAGCGCGCCGAGGATGGCGGGCCCCTCGGGGAGGGCGAGGTCGGCGGGGCCCGCGCCGAGGGTGAGGGGGCGGCTGGGGAGGGCGGCCAGATCGAAGGTCGCGAGCAGGGCGCCGTCCGGGCGGTGGAGGTGGAGGAGTTCCATGGCGGGGCGTCTCCTTAGGGTTGCGGCGGCGGGGGGAGCCCGCGGAGGGCGGCCTCGGCGCGGAGGCGGTCGCCGGCCTCGCCCTCAAGGGTGGCGTTGTCGCGGATGTGCCGGGCCTGGGCGCGGGCGGCCTCGGCGTCGCCCATGCGCAGGGCGCGGTCGAGGCCGTCGAACCAATCGTCGAGCTGGCGGCGGCGGCGCTCGGCCAGGGCCTGGAAGCGCGCGGCCTCGGGGGAGTCGAGGAGCCGATCCTCCTCGCGGATGGAGGCGTAGAGGCGCAGGGCCTTGCGGTGGTGCGCCAAGGCGGGGACGAGGGCGCCGCGCCCGGCGGCGGCGAGGGCGGCGGCGCGTTCGCGGGCGGCCTCCTCGGCGATGGCGCGCGTCCGTTCGAAGGTGAGGGCGTTGGTGTCGATGACGGGGCGGTCGAAGCCGTCGCGCAGCCCCTCGGGGAGGGTGACGGCCCCGCCGACGGCCGTGAGGAGGGGGCCGAGCGGCGGGGAGCCGGCGCCGCCGCGATGCCCCCAGAAGAGGTATTCCACGTCGCCGACATAGAAGAGGACGCCCTCGCCGTGGTCGTCGTCGGCGTCGAAGAAGAAGTGCGCGGCGGTGACGCCGGCGCGGTAGGGGCGGGTCTCGACGCCCAGGATCCGGACCGATTGCGCGCGCCCGAGGAAGGCCGCGTGGGAGGCGGTGAGCTTGGTGGCCAGGACGGCGGGGGAGAGGTCGAGCGCGCGCGCGGCGAGCGCGGGGGCGCGGGTGGATTGGAGGAGGGCGACGGCGCCCTCGCCCTCGGGGCGCTCGCGCAGGAGGATGGCCTGGGTGGCGCCCTCGTCCAAGACGGCGTGGGCGCCCCAGGCGGGGTCTGGGCTGACGGCGAGATGGTCGGTGGCCAAGGTGTAGGGGAGGGGCTCGGCGAGGGCGGCGCGCAGGTCGCGGACGCGGCCCCATTGGAGGTAGAGCGCGAGGGCGAGGAGGAACGCGGCCGCGAGGAGCGCGCAGCCGATGAGATGGCGCTGGCCATGGAGGGTGAAGGGCAGGATGGGGCGTTCGTGCTTGGCCATGGCGGCTCCTATCGGGAGGCGAGGAATTGGAGGACGAGGGGCGCCAGCAGGACGATGAAGACGCCCGGCAGGATGAGCAGCAGCAGGGGGAAGGACATGTTGACGACGGCCTTCTGCGCGCGCTCCTGGGCGCGGTTGCGCGCCTGGCGGCGGATGAGCTCGGCCGTGGAGCGGAGGTTCTCGGCGATGGAGGTGCCCATCTCCAGGGCTTGGGCCAGGGTGGTGAAGACGGCGGTGGCCTCGGGCGTGCCGACGCGCTCGGCCACGTGGTTGAGCGCCTCGGGCAGGGAGGCGCCGAAGGCGACCTCGTTGCGCAGGGTCTGGAGCTCCTCGCGCACGGGCCCGGGCTCGGCCGTCTGCGTGACGGCGACGATGCCCGAGAAGAGATCCCCGCCCGATTGGCTGATCAGGCGCATGACGTCGAGCGCGGCGGGCAGCTGGCGGACGAAGCGGCGCGTGCGCTTGGCGGCCGCGTCGCGCAGGCCGTTCTCGGGCCAGGCCCAGAGCATCGCCCCGAAGAGCGCCGCCGCCGCGGCGGTGAGCCACACGGGCGCGCCCAGCGGCGGCAGCACGGCCAGCAGGGCCAGCGTGGAGAGGGCGGGGAAGGCCCAGCGGGCGACGAAGACCTCCGCCCCCGTGGCCCCGCCCAGGAACGTGCCGCCGGCCTGCCGCACAAGCGCGTCGAGCTCGGCCAGGCGCCGGTCCAGCCCCGCGTCCAGCCCCCGCCGCCGCTCCACGAAGAGCGCCAGGAAGGCCAGGAGCTGGCCGAGCGCGGGGCGCGAGGCGCCGGCCTCGGCGATGCCGGCGCGGGCGCGGAGGAGCGCGCGGGCGGCGGCGTGGGCCAGAAGGGCGGCGGCGAGGGCCCCGGCGCCCAGCCCAAGGAGCAGGTCGGCCCTCATACGCGCACCTCCACGATCTTGCGGATCCAGAGGTAGGCCAGCGCCTGCATCGCCGTCATCGCCAGGAGCGTGGCCAGCCCCGCGCCCGTCTGGAAGAGCGGCAGGACGACCTCGCGCCGGACGAGCAGGAGGATGAGCAGGAGCGCGAAGGGCAGGCAGCTCATCACCAGCGCTTGCATCCGCCCCTCGGTGGTCATCGCGCGCAGCTCCGCCTCGAAGGCCAGGTTGTCGCGGATGAGGGCCGAGAGCATCGCGTAGCTCTCGGCCAGGTTGCCGCCGTGCGCGACGCCGATCTTGGAGGCGATGACGACCATGCGGACCTCCGGGATGGGGAGGCGCTCGCCGAAGTTCTCGAAGGCCGTCCCGATGGAATAGCCCAGGCGCGTGTCGCAGAGGATGCGGGCGAACTCGGCGGCGATGTGCCCCGGGAACCGGCGCAGGTTCCGGGCCAGGGCCTGGGGCAGGGTGAGGCCGGCGCGGATGGCGTTGGCCAGCATGTCCAGCGCGTCGGGCAGCTCGGCGCGCAGGCGCTCCCGCCGGCGCGCGGCCAGCCGCCGCAGGATCAGCCCCGGCAGGAGGAGCGCCGCCGCCGCGCAGAGGCAGAGGAAGAGCAGCAGCGCGCCGGGCTTGCCGGCCATCAGCACCGCGCCGAGGAGGAAGAGGGCGATGGCGCCGACGGCGACGCCTTGGCGGACGGCCTGGACGGGGAGGGCCTCGGCGGCGGCCGCCCGGGCGGCCAGCTCATCCTCGTCCCCCCGGGCGGCGGCGCGGGCGGCGAGGAGGCCCCGCACCGCCAGCCCCACGAGAAGCGCGGCGCACAGGCCGCAGGCGTAGGCCAAAAGCAGGTCAGGGCTCGTCATCGGGCGCCTCGCCGAAAAGGGTGGTGTCGAAGGGGACGCCGCGGAGGGCGAACTCCCCCAGGAAGGTGGGCCGCCCCACGGCCGCGTGCGCGCCGAGCACCTGGCGCGTCCTCGGGTCCACCCCGCGCTGGCGGAAGGCGAAGAGGTCGCGCAGGCGCGGCTGCCCCCGCTCGTCCAGGCCGAGGACCTCGGTGACGGCGGTGACCTTGCGCGAGCCGTCGGAGAGGCGGGCGGTCTGGACGATGAGGTTGACGGCGGAGACGATCTGGGCGCGGATGGCCGAGAGCGGCAGATCCATGCCGGCCATCAGGCAGAGCGTCTCCAGGCGGGCGACGGTGTCGCGCGGGCTGTTGGCGTGGACGGTGGTGAGCGAGCCGTCGTGGCCGGTGTTCATGGCCTGGAGCATGTCGAGCGCCTCGCCGCCGCGGCACTCGCCCACGACGATGCGGTCGGGGCGCATGCGCAGGGCGTTGGCCACGAGGGCGCGGATGGGGACGGCGCCCTTGCCCTCGGCGTTGGCGGGGCGGGCCTCCATGCGCACCACGTGGTCTTGCTGGAGCTTCAGCTCCAGGGAGTCCTCGATGGTCACGATGCGCTCGCCGCCGCCGATGCAGAGGGAGATGGCGTTGAGGAGGGAGGTCTTGCCGCTGCCGGTGCCGCCGGAGACGACGATGTTCTTGCGCAGGGCCACGGAGGCCTCGATGAAGCGGGCCATGCCCGGGGTCATCGAGCCGATGGAGATGAGCTTGTCGAGCGTGAAGAGGGATTTGCCGAACTTGCGGATGGTGAGGCACGCGCCGTCGGGCGTGATGGGGGGGATGACGGCGTTCACGCGGCTGCCGTCGGCCAGGCGCGCGTCGACCAGGGGCGAGGATTCGTCGATGCGCCGGCCGATGGGGGTGACGATGCGCTCGATCACGCGGATGAGGTGCCCCGGGTCGCGGAAATGGCGCGTGGTGAGGGTGAGCTTGCCGGCGCGCTCCACGTAGATGCGCCGGTGGTCGACGACCATGATCTCGGTGACGGACTCGTCGGCGATGAGGGGCTCCAGCGGCCCCAGGCGGAGCATGTCCTCGACCGTCTCGGCGCGGAGCTCGGCGAGGGCCTCGTCGGGGAGGCCGGCCAGCTGCGGGGGGCGCTCGCGGATCGTCTCGTCGAGGAAGCCGACCACGCGCCGCTCCAGCTCGGCGTCGGCCACGGCCTCGGCGCCGCCGATCTCCTGGGAGAGGCGGAAGAGGGCGCGCTCGTAGAGCCAGTCGCGCGCCAGGTCGCGGCGGCTGGCGTGGCCGGCGGGCGCGCCGCATTCGGCCTCGAAGGCGAAGCCGCGCACCTTGAGGGCGACGCGCCCGGCGATGGGGAGCTTGGCGGCGCGCCGGCCGCCGTCGGCCTCCAGCGAGCCGTCGCCCGTGAGCTCCTCCGCCCACCACAGGCTGCCGCCGGGGACAAGGCGGAGCTGGCGCGCCGCGAGGCCGAAGGCGGCCTCGGCCACCACCACGTCGCAGGCCGGGGCGCTGCCCAGATAGAAGCATTCGCCGGGCTTGCCCGAGGGCTTGAGGGTGGCGATGCGTTTGCCTTCGCGATAGAGCGCCAACGGGTTCATGGGGCCTCCTTGCCTTGCGCCTCAGGGCATGGGCACGTCCACGGGGCGCGCGCGCAGGGCGTCGGCCTTGGCGCGGACGCCCTCGGTGTCCTCCACCGCCCAGTCCACCGTCACCACCAGCAGGATTTCGCGCGAGGTGTTGTCCTGCCCCTCGCTGCCGAAGAGCCCGCCGACGAGGGGGATGCGGCTGAGGAAGGGCAGGCCGCGCTTGCTGCCGCCCTCCGTCCAATGGTTGAAGCCGGAGAGGAGGATGCTCTCGCCGGGGCGGACGATGTACTTGCTCTTGGTCTGGTAGCGGGAGACGTCGGTGTCGCCGGAGACGCTGTCGTCGATGGGCGTGCGCAGGTCCAGGTCGAACTCCAGGTTCACGGTCTTGTCGTCGAGGATCGTGGGCCTGGCCTTGATGATGTAGCCATACTCGATCTCGGTGATGCCGGTCTTGTAGAGGTCGCTCGTCTCCTTGTAGAGGGTGCCGCCGGACTGGAACTCCGCCGGCTCGCCGCTCTGGGTGGAGAGCGTGGTGGCGTAGAGCTGCTTGGCCACCTCGTTTTGCTTGAGGGTGTTGATGCGGGCGGTGAGCCCCTCGCTGCTGCTGATGGTGCCGGAGAGGTTCTCGTGGAGGGTGTAGGTGAGGTCGAAATCCGCGCCGACGGCGTCGGAGATCTCCACGCCCAGGTTCCGCGCCAGCGTGCTGTCGTAGGAGAGGAACTCGATGCCGATGAGGATCTTCTGCTTGTAGACGCGCATGGCGCCGGTGTTCACCGTCAGCCCTGGGAACTCCGCCAGGAAGGCCTGCACCTTCTTCCCCAGCGCGTCGATCTGCCCCTGGTCGTACATCTGCCCGGAGAGGCAGACCTCCTGCCCCACGAGCTCGGCGCGGACGCCTTCCTGGCCGTTGCGCCGCAGGAAGGCGCCCAGCAGCGCCTTCAGCGCCTCCGGCGAGACGCTCACGTGGCTGACGATCCGCTCGGGGTCCAGCGCCTGCGCCTCCTTGACGCGCCGCAGGGCCGCCACGTCGGCGGTGGCGCCGGTGAGGATCACGCGCCCGCCCGCCACCTCGGCGCGGATCTCCGGGTCGTCGGCGAAAAGGCGCCCGAGCATCTCCCAGTAGGCGGGGCGGACCGCCACGCGCAGGGTGGCCACCGGCCCCTCGCCGCCGAAGAACGTGACCGTGGCCTCGCCCATCTGCAGGCCGGCGAGCTCCGTCTCGCCGCCCTCGCGGCAGACGGCGGAAAGGACCGCGGCGTTGGAGACGCGGGCGCGCTCGGCGCCGGGCGCCGTGAGGTAGGCCGCCTCGCCCTCATGGAGCGTCCTGGGCTCCAGCTCGCGCACGTTGGCCCGGAGGGCGCCGACGGCCAGGGCCGCGGCGGAAAGCAGCGTCAGGAATGTTCTCATTGCTTGGCCTCCTTCGCGCCCAGCTCCCGGATCGTGTCGCCGAAGGCCGCGCCGGGATAGACCACGTTGCGCGCGCGCTCCGTCTCCACGCGGTCGTCGCGGACGTTGCGCAGCAGATAGGTGAGCGTGCCCATCGTCCGGGCCTGCACCAAGGCCAGGGCGGCGCGGGTGGGCACGTTCAGCGTCAGCGTGCCATAGCCCTCGGCCTCCTCGCCCAGGCGGTAGGCGCGGTCGGTGGCGATGACGGGCACGTTCTGCATGATGACCATCGAGACCACGCGGTCCGCCTCGTCCTCCGCGCCCTGCCGGGGCAGCCCCAGGCGGCTCTCCGTGGCCGTGAGCACGATGTCCACGCGGCTGCCGGGGCGGATGAAGCCGCAGACGCTGCTCACCGTGTCCACCGGCAGCGTCACCGCGCGCATCCCCTCCCCGATCAGGTCGGCCAGCGTCTCCTGCGGCTCATCCTCCACGTCGATCCAAAAGACGGGCGTGTTCGGGGCGATGAGCCGCTTGGCCGCGTGCCCGACGAACTTGGCCTTGGCCTCCGCCAGCGCCGCCTCGAACCCGGGCTCGCCCCGCGCCGGGAGCGCCACGTGGAGGTTCGAGAGCCCCTCGGCCGGGAGCTCCGCCACGGTCAGCTGGTCGTCGCTCAGGATCGTCCCCGCCGGGATCTCCGCCGTGGCGGCGAGGACGCAGACCCGGGGCGTCTCGGGCACGGCCGTCCGCTCGCGCACGTAACGGTTGATGGCCACGATGGCGAAGAGGCCCACCAGGACCGCCGCCACGATGGCGAGTTTTGCGTTGGAACCGCTTGGGTTGCTCATGGGGTCTCCTTTCGGGGTGGACGCGCGTAAACCTCGTCGTCCGTGAAACGATAAACAAGGGCGCTGGCCCCGGCGCGGGGCCCCGGCGCGGCGCGCACGTTGCAGGCCACGTTCCGGTAAACGAAGGTGGCCGCGGCGCCGCCCGGGGGGACGCCCGCGGCGCGGAGCGCGTCCACGGGCGCCGCCTCGCGGCGCCAGCCGGCCGCGGCGGCGGCGTCGCCCACGCGCGCCAGGGCCGCGCCCGGCGCGCCCGGCGCCAGGGCGGAAAGGTAGAAGGTCGCGCCCGTGCGCCGGCGGATCAGCCGCGTGGCGAGCGCGTGCCCCTGGCAGAGCGCGCGCATCCAATGCGGCAGGCGCCGTTCGGGGCGGAGGCGCGCGGCGCTCCGCGCCATCAGGGCGAACCCGTCGGGGGCCGTCGCGAGCGACGCGGGGTCGATCGGCTCCGCGCCCGCCGTGGGGAGGAGGAAGGTCCGCACCTGGCAACCGCCGTCCGCCCGGGGCACGATCGCGACGTGCGCGAAGGCTTGCTCGGGCGTGACGTAGAGGGCGTCCCCGGCGAGGGCCAGCAGATGCGCCTGGTCGAGCGGGAGCGCGTCCGCGAGCGGCCGCCACCCCTTGGCCTCCAAGCGCGCGGCGACCTCGGCCCGGGCCTGTTCCGCGGGCATGGGCAGGGTCTCCTCCGTGCGTTCCGGGGCCAGCCCGCCCAGCGTCGTCCACAGCGCCCGGGGCACCTCGGCCGCCAAGTCGAGGGCCTTGGGCGCGGGCGCGGCGCGCGGCGCGCCCGCCGGGGCGGCGGCCGGGGGCGGCGGGGGGCGGAGCAGGTCGCGCGCCGCGAAGCGCAGCACCCACACGCCCCCGGCCACGAGGGCCAGGGCCGCGAGGAGGCGCAGCGTTTTGCGGAGGGCGGGGGGGATCATTTCAGCTTGAACTTCTTCTTGATTTTGTCGATGAGGTCGCCCGTCGCCTTGACGTAGGTGGGGCGGCGGTCGACGAAGGTCTCGCGGTTGGGCATGTAGCACCAGCGGCGCCCGGCCGTGTCGGCGGCGGTCGGCTCCTCCTGCGCCGCCAAGAGCCACGAACGGTCCCAGCCGGGGCCGGCGGCCGCGTAGAGGCTGCCGGGGAAGAGGGTCTGCGTCCGCATGGAGACGGTCGCGCCGATGGCGTAATCCGCCGCGAACGGCTCGGTGATGTAGCGCACGCAGCGGAAGGAGACGAGGTCGAGCGCGCCTTTGAGGATGGCGCTGAAAAGGCCCATCGCCGTCTTGTTGGCGCCTTTGCGGTCGATCAGCTCGTCGCCTTTGCCGACGAGGAAGGCCCCGAGGAATTGGAAGGGCAGGGGGCGCTGCCGGAAGGCGATGTGGACCTCCTCCAGGCCGTTTGGCGTCAGCGCGGGCGCGGTGGCGGTGGCCAGGTAGCTTCGCAGGGCCGCGTAGGCGGGCGCGGGGCCGCGCACCTCGCGCGTGCCATAGGCCGTCGGCGCGCGCGACTCCACGTCCGCGGCAAAGCGCGCGCCCACCTCCAGCTGTTGGCGCACGAGCGTCAGGTGCGCCGTGTCGAGGACGAAGGCGCCCGCCGCCAGCAGCAGCGGCGCGACGAGGGCGAACTCCAGGTAGAGGGAGGCGCGCTCGCCCAGCAGACGGCGCAGGAGGCGCCGTTTGCTCCGCCGCTCGAATTCGCCTTCCGTCCCCGTCATGCGCGCGTCGCCCCTCAATGGTAAAGCAGGATGCCGGCGGCCTTTTTCAGGACGTCGTGGCTGGTGATGGAGAGGGCCTCATCCAGGGAGATGAGCTTGGCGTTGGCGCCGGCGCCGTAGCCGCGCGGCCGCGTCGGGTGGCCGTCGGGGGCGTTCGTCGTCAGGTCGCCCGTCACGCACTGGCCCACGGCGTAGGCCATGACGGGGAAGGCGGATTGCTTGGGCTTGGCGAGGGCGTTGAGGTCGTCCGAGCCTTTGGGGAAGAACCATTCGTCGAAGCCGGGGATGCTGTCGTGCGGCGGATAGTCGCGCACCGCCACCCACAGCGTCGGCGAGGGCAGGATCGGTTTCTCGCCGTTCTTCTTGGAGACGATCGGCCAGAAGGTCGGCATCTTGGCGGGCAGCCAGTAGACCTCGCCCACGATGGGGATCTCCTTGATGGAGGAGAAGAGGGCGTCGAGGCCCAGGCTCTCGCCGCTGTCCCACGGCGGCTGGCCCGTCATCGTCTTCTCCTCCACCGGCAGGAGGAGCGTGTCCTTGGGCGCGAGCGAGAGCCCGAAGGCGAAGGCGTCCAGCTCCAGCGTCGTGCCCCCCGGCATCGCCAGCGACGCCGCGCCCTCCCCCGGCGAGACGAAGTGCCCGATGAGCCCCGCCGCGCCGTTGTACGCGGCGACCTCCTGCGCCGCGAGGTAGGCCAGCACGCACGTGCCGTATCGGTAAAACCGTTGCGCCACCTTGATGAAGGCGAGCACCACCTCGCACATCCACGTGCAGGCCGCGCACGCGACCACCGAGGCCCCGATCAGCGCCACGTTCAGGATGGGCCCGATGATCGGGATCCCCGTCACGCTCTGCGCGATGACCACCAGCACGCCCGAGACGACGTAGCCCGAGATGGCCGTGGAGAGCGTGTCGTAACCCTCCTCGTTCAGGTTTTGCAGACTGTTCATCCCGCGCGCCTGCCAGGTCGCGTGCTCCAGCGCCGCCGCGTCCACCGCGTCCTGCAGGCGCATCTTCTCGCGCGAGAGGGTGTAGGTGTTCCACGTCATCGTCAGCATCCCGCAGACGAAGAACATCACCAGCGCCATCAGGAGCCCCACCGCCCCCCGGTCGCCGAGCAGCCGCCGCCTCAACGTTTCCATGGCCCGTCTCCCTTCCCGTCCGGGTCGCCATAGACGCCCTGGCCGTCCTTGCCGAGGTCCGCGTCGCCGACGCCGTCGTTCTGCGCGTTCTGCGCGGCGACCGCCCCCCAGTCGATCTTGCTTGGATCCAGCTTCGAGGCCGCGTTCAGCCGCAGCTTCTGCGCGAATTCGATTTCCTTGGCCAGCGCCGCGTCCGCCTTCGCCGAAAGGGTCGCGGCGGCGGAGGCGGCCTGCGCGGCGGAGGCGTCCACCGCTGCCAGGCGTTGCCCCAGCTCGGCGAAGGCCTTCTCCCCGGCGCCCTCCTTCCCCGCCGCGTCGATCGCGCGCCCCAACGCCTCCCGCTCGCCGGCCAGGCGCCCCGAGACGGCGTCAAGGGCCGCGCAGGCCGCGCCGATCTCACGGGCCAGGCCATCCAACGCGTCGCGCAGGGCCTTGAGCTCGCCGTAGGTCTGCCTCCACGCCTGCTCCAGCGCCTCGGGCGTCACCGCCTCCTCGCCCTCGGTCAGCTCCGCGCCGGAAAGGTTTTGGAGCGTCGCGGCGTCCAGTTCGATGCCGGAGCCCTTGTCCTTTTCCTCGCCCACGCGCTTGGCGAGCTCCGCGATGACGCCGTCGACCCACTTGCGCAGCTGGGCCACCTTGTCCAACGCGCCCGAGGCCGCCGAGCCCGCCTCCGCCAGGCGCGCGCCCAGCCCGGCGGCCGTCTCCCCGGCCTGCCCATGCGCCTTGGCGGCCTCCGTCGCCGCGTCCCAACGCGCCTGGGTCGCCGCGTCCACCCCCATATTCCTCACCTGCGGCAGGTCGCCCAATGTGTCCAGGTAGCGCTGGCGTGGCCTCCCCGCGCCGTAATGGAGCCACTCGCGCCGCCGATAGCCCCCGCCGCCGTTCAGATAACTGTTCAGGGTCGCCCGCAAGGCCCCGCGCGAGGAATAGTGCGTGTTGTTCAGCGCCGCCGTCCAGCTCGTTTGGTACTCTTTCGGATAGTTCTTCCCGCCATAGGCGATGGACTGCCAGTCCTGCAGATGGTGGGCCGTCAGCAGGAGGCCATCCTTGGTGTTCCCGCTCAGGTGCACCGACTCGCGGACGTTCCGGTAGCGCATGAGGAAGAGTTCGATCTTCAGGTCGTGGCGGATCGTGTCCGAGACCCCCTTGTAGGCGCTCGCCGCGTTCTCCTCGGGGCGCTTGTACTCCGCCGGGTCGGTGGAGGCCAGGTTCGCGTTCTTCAGCGCCGGCTCCGTCAGCGTCAGGCAATGGCCCGTGGCCCAGACGCCCGCCCCCGTGCGGTCGCCGCCCCAGAAGAGCGGGAAGAGCCAATCGCTCGCCATCGGCCAGCGCACGCGCACATAGGCGATCTGCCCCGCCAGGCCCGGGTCTTTCCCCGCCACGTGCGGCTGGCGGAGCGTCCCCTGCGGCCCCAGGAACGTGAGGCCGTCGGCGTTGGCCGTGTAGACCTTCACCACGGGGCCGTTCTTCTTCCCCGCGCCGACCGTCGCGTAAAAGAGGCGCTGGTAGGCCTTCTGCAGGTTGCGCGCGTAATGCTTCGCGGAGCTGAAGCTCCCGCCCTTCTGATCCAACGCGCCGCTGATCTTCTCGCCCAAGCCGTTCAGCTGTTTCTGCGCCCACGTCACCACCGGCGTCAGCACGCTGTTCGCCACCGCCGCGATGACCGGCCTGACCACCGTGTTGACCAGCGCGTTCGAGACGCCGCTCAGCATGCCGTCCGGCAGCGCCTTCAGATCCTCCAGCGAGCTGAGCGCCGAGGTCTTCTCGTCGAGGAGCTTCCCCAACGCGTCGCCCAGCCCCCCAGAATCCTTCGTCAGCGCCTTCAGCGGCTCCGAGACGATCAACGTCAGCAGGTCGCCCATCTCATGTCCCGGCACCCCCGTGTAGCCCATCGAGCTGCCCGACATCAGCATCAGCGTCGTCAGCGTCCGCTGGTCCCCCACCTCGTTCAGGAGTTTGATGGCCTTGTTCAGGCCGCTGGCCGCCGTCTCCCCGATCGACCCCTCCTCGAAGTCCATGGTCTTGATCTTGAAGAGTTTGGCGTCCTGCTTCACCTTCACGATGCGCGCCACCTGCCACGCCGCGTGGTTCGCCATCACCGAGGCGTCCCAGAAGGTCGCCAGCTCGATCAGCAGCGAGGCCATCATCAGCACCAACGGCGCCAGGAAGGCGAACTCCACGTACGCGCTCCCCCGCGCGCCCCGCAGCCGCCGCCCCCCCGCCCGGAGCGCGCGCCGGTCCTCCGCCGAGCGCCGAGCCCACCCCATCACGCGAAGGCCCTCCAAAAGACGGCGAAAAGGCTCCCCGCCGCGATCGCCAGCCCATACGGCACCGTCGGCGCCCGCCGCAGCCCGCGCCCCTGCCGCGCCCGCCCGCCGAGCAGGATCCGCCCCGCCCGCGCCAGCGTCCCCCACACCTGCCCGCGCCACACCATCACCGCCAACGCCAAAATCCCCCCCGCCAGGCACGTCTGCGCCAACGCCGGCAGCACCAACGGCCAGCCCACCATCGCCCCCACCCCCGCCATCAGCTTCATGTCCCCGCCCCCCAGCGCCCCCATCAGGCAGAACGGCAGGAAGACCCCGCCCCCCAGCGCCAGCCCGACCGCCGCGTCCAGCGCGCCCGCCCAATCCCCCTCCAGCAGCCCCGCCCCCAGCCCGAAGACCATCATCGCGAAGGTCAGCCAATTCGGGATCCGCCGGAAACGGATCTCCCAATAGCAGGCGAAGGCCAGCGGCACCGGCAGCAGCAGGCACGCCAAAGGCAGCGAGGAAAGCGGCATGGACGCCCCGACGCGGTCAGAAGATGGGCAGGCGGATCAGCATTTGGCGGAAGGCGAAATCCGCCCCCAGCGCCCGGAAGGCGAACGACCCCGGCGCGAACACCGTCATCGCCGCCAAAAACACCAGCGCCGTCAGGAGGCAATACTCCAAGAACGCGCTCCCGCGCTCCGCGGAGACGCGCCTCGCCCAACGCCTGAGCCGCCGCGCCATCGGCTCACTTCGTCTGATTGTTCACGGCGGAGGTGTTCGCCTTCAGGTTCGCGCCCTTGACGCCCTCGGTCACCTGGTGCGTCTGCTCGCCCGTCGAGGACAGGAGGCCCTTCAGCTCGTCGCCGAAGAACATCGCCGCCACGGCCACCACGATGGCCACCAAGCCCGCCAACAGCGCGTACTCGATGAAGGTCGCGCCCTTCCTGCTCTTCAGTTGCATGGTCATGCTCCTTGTGTTTTGCTTTGGGAAAACCGCGCCGCCCGGCCGGGCGGCTCACTTCGAGCCGGAGAGCACCCCGGCCGTCTTGTTGCCCAGCTCCGTGAAGAAATCCCGGATCTGCTCGCCGAAAAACATCACGCCCACCGCCCCCACGATGCCGATCAGCGCCGCCAGCATCGCATACTCCAGGAACGCGCTCCCCCTCCGCGCCCCCAGGCGCCCCCGCAGCCAAGCCGCCGCCCTCACAGGAAACACCCCCACGTCAGCCACTCCGGCCAATCGGGAATGGCGAAGAAAAAGAAATAGCGCGGGCCGAAAAAGGCCTCCGGCTGCGTCCGCTCCGCGTAAAACGCCTCCTTGGACGCCCACGTCCCCGGCGATTCCGGGACGGGCGCCTCCGCCGCGTCCGCCAAGGCGGCCATGCACACCGCCGCCAGCAACACGATCGTCCGTCTCATCATCCCTCCGAATGCCGCTTCTCGGGATTCATGCGGCACGACCCTTCCGCGCCCGCCATCCCAAGTTGCCATTGAAGGTAACATATCCTCCCCCATCCGTCAAGACTTTTGCGGAACGGCGTGATGTGTCATAGTCATGTGCACCGAAGGGTATCATGGTTTCCTCCCCATGTGTCAAAAGAATGTGCACCGAAGGAGGACGCCAATGACACACGAATTCAAGGTAGCATACATGACTAAGATGAAGCACCGATACGCTCAGGCAAAGACGCGAGCCCAGAAGTCGGCAATTATCAGTGAGTGCATCCAAATAACGGGCTTTACCCGAAAGTATGTCATTCGGCTCCTAACGGGGAGGCGCACATATCGCAAACATCGTGGCCACCGTCCATCATTCTCTGCACCGGCACGTAAGATGCTTGCGAGGATTTGGCGCAGCCTTGGCATGATGTGTCCGCTTTATCTTCACGCCATTATGGACTCTGCCATCCAGGATTTCGGTGCTGTCTATGGCCCAATCCCTGACAGTGTTGCCGCAGAGCTTCGTCGAATGAGTGTGTCCACAATGTATCGCATTCTTCGTCTACATCGTTTCGGCCCACGATTGGGCAACAAGCGCTCCGGCGGCAAAGCCTCGCTCGCGGCCCAGATCCCCGCCGGCCCCGGCATCCTCCAGGTGGACACCGTCGCGCTCTGCGGCGGCGACATACGCGAAAGCTTCTTCTGGATCCTCCACGTCACCGACGCGGCCACCCAATGGGGCGCCCTTGCCCCCTGCTGGAACCGCGGCGCCGAGGCCACCGCCAACGCCCTCGCGCACCTCCTCGAACAACTCCCCTTCCCACCCAAAGCCATCCACGTCGACCGCGACGCTCCTGAGCCAAAGGCGAAAGGCCATGGCAGCGAATTCCTCAACCACCACCTCCTCGCCTTCCTCAAAACCCACCACCCCGACGTCCGGCTCACCCGTTCCCGCCCCTACCGCAAAAACGACAACAACCGCATCGAGCAAAAGAACGGCTCCGTCGTCCGCGCCCTCTTCGGCGACCTCCGCTTCGACGACCACGCCCAGCTCGCCCCCCTCACCGCCCTCTGCGACCAATGGAGCCTCCTGCACAACCTCGCCATCCCCTGCCGCCGCCAAGTGACGCACCACCGCCACGTCACCTCGCGCGGCATCACCCACACCCGCGCCTTCGACCGTCCCCAAACCCCCTGGCAACGCCTCAACGCCCTCCGCCCCCAACCGCCCCCTCCCTTCGGTGCACATCCTAATGACACATCAACCCTCCGCTTACCCTCCCTTCGGTGCACTTTTCATTTGACATATTACGACCACTTCTTCTCGTAGGCAACGAACGCAAGAATCGTGCATTCGCAAAAACGGAAAGGCTGACGTGGAGGCGTGCATTAGGTATTGGAACATGTATCGGAAATCCGTTGCCAGACCCTCTGTCCGAGCGTTCGCGCGAATGATCGGGGAGAAACCCTCAACCGTGAGATACATCCTCAAAAAAGGAACCACCGCCGATCGGTTGACGTGGTATCTTCCCGACCAAAAACGGTGGGAGTACTTCGACCTAAGCCCGGAGTTTGCCGTGGAAGAGACCCGAAGACGCAACGCCAACAAAGGGCCCCGCGGCAAGGTCTCAAACTTCTTTGTTCGAGACTTTGCAAAGGCATATGAAAAGACGAAAAGTGTCACCTACGCATTGAAGGTGCTTCATGAGGCTTCGCCCAACGCGTATCTCCCCAGTCGCAGCACCGTCTATCGCCTGATGGACAAAGGCGAACTTCAGGATGCGCGCGGCAGACCTCTTACCCACAAGCGTTACAAGAAAAACCAACACAAGCCCGCCTCCACCGATGTCCCCCGTAACCACGCCCCCAAGCACATGATCGACGACCTTCCTCCAGCCGCGCGCCATCACACCGAGCCCGGACATTTCCAGATGGACACCGTCCATTCTTCCGGCGGCCGCGGTGGCATCCTCACCCTTGTCGACCCCCACCATGGCAATCCAACAGCGCCCCGCCGCTTCTATATGTACGCCCTTCCAACCATTTCTCAGGCCTCCGTGACCTCCGCGCTTCATCGCTTTCGCCGCGACCTTCGCGCCAACGGCCATGAACTTAAGACGATTCTCACCGACAATGGCTCGGAGTTTCTCCATGAAGACACGCTTGAAGCCCTCCTTCATGTCCCCATCTACTACTGCCATCCCTACAGTGCTTGGGAGAAAGGCTCCATTGAACGCCACAATCGCCTCCTGCGCCTCTACTGCCCCAAATCCACCAACTTTTCCAAGCTAAGCCCTCGTGCGCTTAAACAGACCCATCGCCTCATCGTCCACTACCCACACTCCCCCAAAAAGGTCTCCTAACTCATGCGTATGTTCCAAGTCTTCCCAAACGCACTGCGCAAATCTATTGACATTCTACAAACCGACATCGCCACCGACCTGTGTGACTATCCACGACGCCCCCTCCCAAAAAGAACTGCCACCGCCGCGGCTCCGAGTGTGCGCTAATAACGCCCAAGGTGAGGGTGGGCCTGCGAACTCAGAAACGTCACGGCGGTGGCAGAAAGCGGCAACCTCAACCGTCGCCCATCTCTCTGCCTCAACAACCAAGCAGAAGCGTATGAGCGAACAAAACGGTCTCCATCAGGGATTCTTCTTGGAAGGGTATCGACGGCAAGGCCACGCCGTACGACATAAACCCCCTTCCCATATGAATGCAGATACTATACCACCCCGCACCCCCTGTCAATATAAAAATATCTCCTTTCTTTACAATGAATAACAATGAACGCAAAGCGTCATATACACATCGTCACCCAGCAATGGGTATCGCGTCATCGCCGATTGCAATCGGGAAGTCAAAGACATCGCGAGGCGTAGAATGCGCGCCTCTTCAAAACCATCAGAGGTCAAGAGCGGCGCGTATTCTCCTCGTGAGAGCGCAAAAATCTGTGCCGTTACTTTCCCTCGGGAGCGGAAGGATAACCAAACACCTTCCATTCCGCCATGCCCAAATCGGCCTCGGCAGGCGTTTTCCCCTTGATCACCACCCGTAGGGCCATCACATTCTCCTGAATGGCGGGGAAGGTCTCCGGTTCCTCGTCATGCCAGGTCTCCGCGAGATCTTCCATGACCGTTTCCCACTCCCCGCCAACCTTGCGGACTTGGAGATCATAGGTAATCTTGGTGCTGTCCTTCTCCCACCAAATCGCACTTCCCAACAGCGTCTGGGGACGGGTGAAAACCATCTCGAGGGTCTGTGGGAAGATCTTGGGGCTGGGGCTGAGCCAACCGGTGCCGATGTTGGTCTCGCCGTCCCGCACCAACTCGGGGCCGCGGCCCTCCACGGAACCCTCCGAAGCCACAAACCTCAGAATCCCCTCATCGGAGATTTCCTCGCCGGGGTTCACCGGCCCGGCGTCCCGATCGGGAAAGACCCGCAACTCACAAAGCGAGGCCCAGCCATCACTGATGCCGGTGACGGTGAGGCGAACGAAGCGGCCCACGGTCTTCACCCTCTGTCTCTCAGCGGAAGTGTTGGCGGCGGTGTTCTTGGTCATATCCACCACAGTGCCCCAGTGTCGCCCATCGTTGGAGACTTCGATGCGATACTGATAGACAGAAGAGCCCTTTTCCCACAACATTTGGAACCCTGACAATGCGCTGACCCTCCCGAGGTCAATTTCCACCCACTGGGGGAGTTCACCTCCGGAGGCGCACCACCGGGTGCCCGCGTCGTCATCCACGAGATCCAACGCATCATTGCCGTTTTCGCTCTGCTCGCTCGAGGCCCGCACAGTCTTGCCCATGGCGATATTCTCCGGCACAAGCTCTTCCAACACGGCCTCACTGTCCGCCCAGCCCCGATCGGCTCCTTCCGGGACAAAGGTGTCGGGGCTCGCCTGGGTGGTGACGGTTTTCACGCCGGGCGCCATCCCATCCGCGGTGGCGGTGATGGTGATCGCTCCGGCCGTCTCCGAGGTCCGAACAAAGGCAAAGCCGATGCCGTTTTCCAACCGTTGATCCTCCACCTTGAGGCGGGGGATGCCCTCGCCCACCAGCTTGCCGTTGCCGGCGACGGAGACGTGGACGATGCCGTCAAAGTCGGGCACCACGGTGCCTTTGGCGTCCACGGCCTTGATGTGCACCGGGATGAGGTCGGAGCCGTCGGCCACCGGGGCCACGCCATGCTCCCGCACCTCCAGCTCCAACGCCACGGCCTGACCCGGGGTCGAGACCTCATGCCGCGCCACCACCGCGCCGTCCACCACGCCCTCGGCCTTCAAGGTGCCCGCCTTAAACTGGGACAGCCCAAACAGAAAGATGGGGCTTCCGCCCTTCCGCATGATGTTCGGGATGGCGGCACCCGCCTCTTTTCGGGAGATCTCCTTGACCAATGCGCCGTTTTGATACAGCCGCACGCTGTCGCAGTTGCTGTACACAGGGACGGTGAGGCTGGAACGCGCGGTGTAGGCGGTGGAGATGTGGACCATCGGCCCGTACAGCGGATTGTCCGCCGGCCGCATGGAGCGGAACCAGTGGTAACCATTCTTCTCGTAACGGTCGATATCCACCGTTCCACTGCCCGATGTGAAGGTGGTGGAGCCTCGGGTGTAGTCGTTCCAGCTCCACAAAAAGCAACCGCCGGTACGGTCCGAGGCCTCCAGGCCGCCCCAGTCGGAGTATCCATCGCCATTGAGATAACGCTGGCGGGTCATCACCTGGGTGTTCATGGCCGCCTCGCCGTCTTTTCGGGTGGCCTTGCTGCTGCCCTCAAAGTCTCCCCATTCGCGAGTGAGAAAGGGCTTCTTGGGATCGTAGTCCACCCACTCTGCCGGGTCGTCCTTCCATCGCGTGTCCTGCACCTTGTAGCACACGTCATACAAGGGCCCGTGATAGCCATAGTCGGCGGCGGTGAAGAGCTGATCGCCGGGATATTCCGCATGGGCCGCTTGGGTGGCCTCCATCGCCCACCGTTTGGGATAACCCGTCTCATTGAGCGAGGTCTCCCACAAAATCACCGAGGGCCGATTCCGATCCCGGCGGATCATCTCCCGGGTGTCCCGGAGGGTGTTGTCATAGAAGGCTTGGGAGGCGGTGAAGTTTTGCCATCCCGGCTGGCACTCAATCACCAGCAGACCCAGCTCGTCGCAGGCATCCAAGAAGGCGGGGTCTTGGGGATACTGGGTGGCCCGCACGGCATTGAAGCCGTTCTGCTTCATGATCGCCGCGTCCCGATATTGCATGGAATTGGGGGCGGCGTCACCTACATTCTGGAAGGACTGGTGGCGATTGGCGCCCCGCAGATGGATGCGCTCCCCGTTGAGATAAAAGCCATCGGGCTTGTAGGCGATGGTGCGGATGCCGACACGGTTTTCCACCTCATCCACCAGCGCCCCGTCCTCATACACTTGGGTCACCAGTCGGTAGAGGTACGGATTGTCCACGCCCCACAGGCGAGGGGTCTCCACCGTCAGCTCCTGACCAAAGTGAACCCCTTGCCCCGGAGGGATCGTCTTCGGCGCGGAGGCGCCCTCCGCCACCACCTTGCCGTCGGCGTCCCTCAACAACTGCCGTGTATGCACCGTCTTGGGCTCCGAGTGGTCGTTTTGCACATGGGTCTTCACATGCACACTCGCCCGCTCTCGGGTGACACGGGGATAGGTGATGAACACGCCGCCCCCGGCCACCTCGTTGGCGGCCAGCACATCGGTGACAAAGGTCTTCGCGCAGACCTCCAGCGCCACGTCCCGATAAATGCCGCCATAATAGTGAAAGTCCAAGTTGGCATCCGGTTTGCCGGGCGGCGTGTCGGGGTTGTCCGCGTTGGACACCCGCAGGGCCAGCACGTTCTCGCGATCCCACAGCACCTTGTCGGTGATGTCGAGGGTGAAGCCGATGTATCCGCCGTTTCGCGTGTGGAGCTTCTCCCCATTGAGGTAGATGTCGCTGTCCGTCATCACGCCCTCAAACTTCAGCTGAAGTTTCTTGCCCCGGAAGGACGCATCCAACGTGAAGTATCTGCGATACCAACCCACCCCCTTGTACACGCCGTTGGCGGTGTTGTTGTGCTTTTTCTCCAAGCGCATGACATGGGGGATGGTGACGCTCACAAACCCGCCGTCGTCAAAAGAGACCTCTTGAGCCCCCTCCAAATCGCCCCGATAAAAGCCCCAGCCTTGATTGAAGTTCAAGGTCTCCCGCATCTCGGCCGCCTGACCGCCCGCGGGGAAACAGGACACCCCCCCGCAACACATCAGCAGCTTCATCGTCAAGGAAAAGCCCCAAACGCACCTTGCTCTCCATCCGCTCTGCATACCCATGGCGACCCTTTCTCTCTCGTGAGGACTTGATTCTCTCACAAGACGCCACCGCAAGTCAAACCGACATCGCCACCGACCTGTGTGTGAATCGTCCACAATGTAATTGCGCACTTGTAGGACCGAAGCGAAGAAAGAGGAAAGATGGACGGACCTTGGGCAAACCAAAACAGGAGGAGGGGCGTAGCCCGTCCTCCTGCCTCCCGGAGGGGGCGCCCCCTAGGGGGCGGCGCGGCCCAAAAACAAAAACGTCGTCGGCCTTTCTTGGCACACTGTGTGCCATACACAAAAAAGGAACCGACGACGTGCAACAGTGTATCACTTCTTCTGGCAGGCAACGAACGCAAGAATCGTGCATTCGCAAAAACGGAAAAGTTGACGTGGAGGCGTGCATCAGGTATTGGAACATGTATCGGAAATCCGTTGCCAGACCCTCTGTCCGAGCGTTCGCACGAATGATCGGGGAGAAACCCTCAACCGTGAGATACATCCTCAAAAAAGGAACCACCGCCGATCGGTTGACGTGGTATCTTCCCGACCAAAAACGGTGGGAGTACTTCGACCTAAGCCCGGAGTTTGCCGTGGAAGAGACCCGAAGACGCAACGCCAACAAAGGGCCCCGCGGCAAGGTCTCAAACTTCTTTGTTCGAGACTTTGCAAAGGCATATGAAAAGACGAAAAGTGTCACCTACGCATTGAAGGTGCTTCATGAGGCTTCGCCCAACGCGTATCTCCCCAGTCGCAGCACCGTCTATCGCCTGATGGACAAAGGCGAACTTCAGGATGCGCGCGGCAGACCTCTTACCCACAAGCGTTACAAGAAAAACCAACACAAGCCCGCCTCCACCGATGTCCCCCGTAACCACGCCCCCAAGCACATGATCGACGACCTTCCTCCAGCCGCGCGCCATCACACCGAGCCCGGACATTTCCAGATGGACACCGTCCA
>CALXSF010000017.1 GCA_944391055.1 uncultured Kiritimatiellota bacterium
GAGGAAGGTCGTCGATCATGTGCTTGGGGGCGTGGTTGCGAGGGACATCGGTGGAGGCGGGCTTGCGTTGCTTTTTCCTGTAGCGCTTGTGGGTGAGAGGTCTGCCGCGCGCATCCCGAAGTTCGCCTTTGTCCATCAGGCGGTAGACGGTGCTGCGCTTGGGGAGATCTGCGTCGGGCGAAGCTTCATGAAGCGCCTTCAATGCGTAGGTGACGCTTTTCTTTTCTTCATATGCCTTTGCGAAGTCCCGGGCAAAGAAGTTTGAGGCCTTGCCGCGGGGCCCTTTGTTGGCGTTGCGTCTTCGGGTCTCTTCCACGGCGAATTCCGGGCTTAGGTCGAAGTACTCCCACCGTTTTTTGTCGGGAAGATACCACGTCAACCGATCGGCGGTGGTTCCTTTTTTGAGGATGTATCTCACGGTTGAGGGTTTCTCTCCGATCATTCGCGCGAACGCTCGGACAGAGGGTCTGGCAACGGATTTCCGATACATGTTCCAATACCTAATGCACGCCTCCACGTCAACTTTTCCGTTTTTGCGAATGCACGATTCTTGCGTTCGTTGCCTGCCAGAAGAAGTGATACACTGTTGCACGTCGTCGGTTCCTTTTGTGTGTGTGGCACATAGTGTGCCAAGAAAGGCCGACGACGTTTTTGCTTTTGGGCCGCGCCGCCCCCTAGGGGGCGCCCCTCCGGGGGACAGGATATCGGGCTACGCCCCTCCTCCTGTTTTGGTTTGCCCAAGATCCGTCCATCTTTCCTCTTCCTTTGCTTCGGCCCTACAAGTGCGCAATTACATTGTGGACGATTCGCATGGCCGGCGGGCGGGGAAGAGACTGAACGAACCACTTCTATTTGTGGTATCCTAAGGGGGATTGATTGCAAGGAGCGAGAGCTTATCATGATGAACGATGCGGAATCGCGGACAATCGTGCTGCCGACCGTGGTGCCTTCGGGCGGGGCCGGGCAGAAGCCTCATTTGCTGGTGACGGCCGGGCCTTTGGAGGGGCGCGAGTATGTGATCGGGAAGTTCCCGTACACCATCGGCTCGGGGCTCTCGAACGATCTTTCCATCGCGGATCCGACGGTGTCGCGGCGTCATTGCGAGATCGTGTGCGACGCACGGGGCAACTTGGTCATCAACGATCTGGGCTCCACCAATGGCACGAGCATCGAGGGCGTGAAGGTCTCCTCCGCGAAACTCTCGCCGAACACGGAGGTGCAGCTGGGGCGTACGCGCCTGGTGGTGCCTTCCGTGCAGGATCGCCCGGAGCTGACGATGAGCGCGCGCGAGCAGTTCGGCCACAGCATCGGGCGGACACCGCTGATGCGCCATGTCTTCCTGTTGGCGGAGCAGGCCGCGGGATGCGACAGCCCGGTGCTGATCTTAGGCGAGTCGGGGACGGGCAAGGAGGAGCTGGCGGGGGACATCCACGGGGAGTCGGCCCGGGCGGAGGCGCCGTTCATCGTTTTGGACTGCAACGGTTTCGACACGTTGGAGCAGGCCAAGCGGGAGCTTTTCGGCGACGCGCAGACGCGCGGGGCGTTGGATTTGGCCAGCGGGGGGACGCTGTTCGTGGATTCGATCGCGCGTCTGCCGGCGGACGTCCAGCCGTTGCTGCTGCGGGCGGTGGAGACGCGGCGGGACGTGCGCTTCATCGCGGCGACGAAGGAGAACCTCGGGGATCTGGCGCGGGCGGGCTCCTTCTATCAGCCGCTCTTCTACGCGCTCGGGGTGATCGTGATCGAGTTGCCGGCGCTTCGTCGGCGCCGGGACGACATCCCGCTCCTGCTGCGTTCCATCGCGGAGCGGTTGAAGGTGGGCGAGGCGCTTCGGGCGTGGTGCGAGCAGCCCTCGACGATCGCCTTCCTGCGGCGCTACAATTGGCCGGGGAACATCCGCGAGCTGCACTCGATGGTGGAGCGGTTGGAGGCGTTGGGGCGGATCCCGGCGGATTTGGGGGCCTTCCTTCAGGGGCCGGGGCGGCTGGAGGCGGAGGAGGGGGCCGAGGGGCAGCCCTTCCAGGTCTCGGCGGACAGGCCGTTCAAGGACATGAAGAATGAGCTGATTGAGGAGTTCGAGCGGAAGTATCTGAGCGACCTTCTGGCGCGCAACGCGCAGAACATCTCGCAGTCGGCGCGGTCGGCTGGGATCGAGCGCGCGTATCTGCAGCGCCTCATCCGCAAATACGGCATGCGGAACAGCGATTGAGAAGGGGCGCGGCATGGGCTTGATCGTGCGGCTGCGGGGGACGCTGGCGGAGAAGACGCCGTCGGGGCTGGTGCTTGACTGCGGGGGGGTGGGCTATGGCGTGACGGTGCCGCTCTCGACCTTCGACCGGTTGCCGGCCGTGGGGGAGGAGGCGACGCTGCACATTTTCCACGTGGTGCGGGAGGACGACGCGTTGCTTTTCGGTTTCGCGACGGCCCAGGAGCGGCGTTTCTTCCAAGCGTTGCTGGGCATCTCCGGCATCGGGCCGAAGTTGGCGCTGGCGGTGTTGAGCGGGCTGACGGCGCGGGAGTTGGCCGCGGCCATCGCGGAGGGGGACGTGCGGCGGCTTTCCTCCATCTCGGGCGTGGGCAAGAAGACGGCCGAGCGCATCGTGATGGAGCTGCGCGACAAGGTGGATCCCATCGAGGCGATGGCGGCGAAGGGTGGGGCGGACGAGGCGGCGCCGGCGCTGCGCGACGCAATCCTCTCCCTCGTCGCGCTGGGGAACCGGGCGGAGGACGCGCGGGCGATGGCGCAGGCGGCCTTCGAGAAGCAGCCGGGAGCCTCGGTCCAGGAACTGATTCGGCTGGCGTTGCGGAAGTAAAGGAGTGTGCGCGATGGTGTTGCGATTCACGAAGATGCATGGCGCGGCGAACGATTTTGTGATGTTGGACGATCGCGAGGGCACCGTGCCGTGGCAGGATTACGTGCTGATGAGCCTCTTGGCCGCGCGGCGGACGGGCATCGGCTGCGAGGGGGTCATCCTGATCCAAAAGTCGAGCCGGGCCGATTTCCGGATGCGCTTCCTGAACCCGGACGGGACGGAGGTGGATATGTGCGGCAACGGCGCGCGCTGCGCCGCGTGGTTCGCGCACAAAATCGGCGCCGCGCCGCGCGCGATGACGATGGAGACCTCCTGCGGGCTGCTCGACGCGGAGATCCTGGACGCCTGCAACGTGAAGGTGTGGATGCCCGAGGCCACCGCCCGCAGCTATGGCATGGTGGTCCATGTGGATGGCCGGCGGGTGGAGGGCGACTACATCAACACCGGCGTGCCGCACTTCGTGGTGCGGGTGGACAGCGCGGAGACGGTGGACGTGCTGGGCCTGGGCCGGGCGCTGCGTCTGCACCCGGCCTTCGCCCCGGAGGGGGTGAACGTGGATTTCGTGACCCAGCGCGACGCCGATCATCTGGGCATCCGCACCTATGAGCGCGGCGTGGAGGCCGAGAGCGGGGCCTGCGGCACGGGCGCCGTGGCCGCGGCCGTCGCCGCCGTGGAGGCGCACGCGGGGTCGCTCCCGATGTCGGTGCGCACGGGCGGGGGCTTCATCCTGACGGTCGACGCCGATTGGCGCAACAACCGCTGCACGGGGCTGACGCTTTCCGGGCCGGTGAGGGAGGTCTATCGGGGGGAGATCGACTTGGCGAGCCTGGGCAACGACCTGACGAACCTGGAATGAATCTGCTTCTCTTCTCGAGCGAGGAGTGCGAGGGCGGGGTCTGCACGGTGCGCGACGCGCGCGCGGCGCATTTGCGCGACGTGTTGCGCGTGGCCCCCGGCGACCGTTTCCAGGCGGGCGTGGTGGATGGGCCCATCGGCGTGGCGACGGTGACGGAAATGGCGGAGGGCGAGGTGCGCTTCACCTTCGCGCCGGAGGGGGAGGGGCCGAAGCCGTGGTATGATTTGGTGCTGGCGCTGACGCGGCCGCGCTCGCTGCGGCGGATTCTTTCCCAGAGCGCGACGCTGGGGGTGCGCACGCTCTTTTTGGTGGGGGCCGAGAAGGTGGAGAAGAGTTATTTCAACATGCATCTGCTCCGGCCGGAGGAATATCGCCCCCTTCTGCTTGACGGCCTGATGCAGGGCAAGGCCACGGCGCTGCCGCGCGTGCGGGTGGTGCCGCGCCTGCGGGCGTTGTGGGACGAGCTCCCCGAGGAGGGGACGCGCCTGCTTGCCGACCCCGCGCCGGAGACGGGCGACTTCGCCCTCGGCCCGGGGGCGCCCGTCATCGCGATCGGCCCGGACGGCGGCTGGACGGACGCGGAGCGCGCGGCGTTCGCGGCGCATGGCTTCGCGCCGGTCTCGCTGGGGCCGCGGCCGTTGCGCACGGACACGGCGGCCATCGTGCTGCCGGCGGTGGTGGGGCACCGGTTGCATACAACAGGACGCAGGGGCCGCCAAACGCCATAAATCGCTTCCTTGGCCGGCGCGGACGCGTTATAGTGTCCTTCGGATTGTCAGTGGACAATCGTGAACACACAGCAGAAGGACAAACGATGAGTTTCTTTTCCACACGGCGAGGGTTTCTGAAGGCCTCCGGGTTGGTCGGCGCGGCCGGTCTGACCGGCGCCATCGGGTGCAAGATCCCCACGCGCAAACATGACCATGTGGGCGGGTTGGCCTGCGCGCCGCTCGAGACGGTGAAGGTTGGCGTGATTGGGCTTGGGATGCGCGGGCCGGGCGCGGTCTCGCGGCTTTCGGCGATCCCCGGCGTGCGCGTGGTGGCGCTGAGCGACCTTTTCGAGGCGCGCGTGAACAACCGCGTGAAGTGGCTGACGGATCATGGTTTCTCCGCGCCCACGAGATACTTCGGCGGCACCGAGGAGTGGAAGAAACTGGTGAAGAACCCGGAGGTCAACCTGGTCTACGTCACCAGCCCGTGGCAGATGCACGTGCCGATGGTCAAGTATGCCTTGGAGAACAAGAAGCACGTGGTCTGCGAGGTGCCGATGGTCTTCACTGTCGAGGAGTGCTGGGAGATCATCGAGCTGGCCGAGGCGAACCGCTGCCACTGCATGCTCTTGGAGAATTGCTGCTACGGCGAGAGCGAGATGCTCGCGCTGAACCTCGTGCGCAACAACGTCCTCGGCACGCTCGTCCATGGCGAGGGGGCCTACATCCACGACTTGCGCGGGCTGATGTTCGCCGGCAATGGCTATGAGGGCTTCTGGCGCCTGAAGTGGAACGCCATGCACACGGGCAACCCTTACGCCACGCACGGCCTTGGCCCGATCTGCCAGTACATGAGCGTCGGGCGCGGCGATCAGATGCGCGTTCTCACGGCGCAGAGCTCCGGGGCGTTCGGCATGGCGGAGTACGCGGCCGCCCACAAGGCCCAGTTGGACGAGCTGAAGGCGACCAGGAAGGGCTCCAAATACGGCATGACCGACCAGCGCGCCCTTTCCGGCCCCTGGATGCGCGGCGATATGTGTACCGCTGTCATCAAAACCGAGCTGGGGCGTACCATCATGGTTCAGCACGACACCACCAGCCCCCGGCCTTATTCCCGCATCAATCTCATCAGCGGCACCAAGGGCATCCTCAAGGACTATCCGCTCCAAATCGCCCTCGACCCCGAATACAAGGCCCCGCACCTTGGCTGGTGCAACCAGGCGCAGATGAAGGAGATCCAGGCCAAGTACCGCCATCCGCTCTGGCGCGACTCCGGGGAGATCGCCAAGCGGATGGGCGGGCACGGCGGCATGGACTTCCTCATGGATCTGCGGCTTTGCTATTGCCTCCAGAACGGGCTGCCGCTGGACATCAACGTCTACGAGTCCTGCCAGTGGTCCGTCCTTGCCGAACTCACCGAGACCTCCGTGAAGAACGACGGCGCCCCTGTCGAGGTGCCCGACTTCACCCGCGGTGCGTGGCGCGACCTCAAGCCGTTGGGCATCGAGACCGTGAACCTTGAGGTCGACAAGAATGCCAAGGCTGACAAGCAGCTGAGCGTCTGATTGCGCCTTGCGCGTGTTTTGGCCCCCTTGCCGCGGCTTCTGTCTCCGGCCCGGTGAGGGGGCTTTCGCATACCCGCGCACATTCGCCGTCAGCGGCGGACCGTAATTCGGAAGAGGCGGGGGTTCGCTTGGGCGTCGGTGGCGAAGCGGAGCGTGACGCCGCCATCCGCGTTAGCGGTGACGTCGATGGGTACGGCGGCGGGCCGCCCATCCTCCGGGACAAGCGCGAAGGTCGCGACGTCCTGACGGATGGGCAGCGTCCACCCCTCCGCGTCGCGCGCCGCGACCGTGACGCTGACGCCATCCGCGTCCATGGCGATGGCAGTGACGCGGAAGTCGTAGGCCACGACGATTTGGCCCTCTTCCACAAACGGCGTCAACCCCTCGAAGCAGGCGAGGGCGTCGCTGAGCGCGGCCACCGGCAGGCGCTTGCCGTCCGGGGAGCGCACGGCCACGCGATAAGGCGGCGCGAGCCCCGCGTCCTCCGCGGCTTTGAGCAGCGCGGCGACGGCCTCTTCGGAAAGAACGGTCTCCTCCTCACCGTCCGGCAGAACCAGGTCGTCGGCGCTCGGGGGCGGGAAGGGCGCCAGACGCACCGTCGGGTCGCCCAAGAGCGTCAAGGCGGTGTCCGCGGCGCCGTCCGCGAAGGCTTCGCCGACGGTCAGCCCCGGCGCGGCGATGAGGCGCCCCGCAATCGTGGCGCAGGCCGTGTGCGTCGCGCCGCTTGGGATGCCGTCCGCGGCGACCGTGAAGGGGGCCTCGTCCGCCGGCGCGACCACCGCCAACGCCCCGCCGACGGGGTTGAGCACCAACATCTCGCCCAGGCTCGGCGCGTCGGGCGTTTGGGCGGAGAAGTCGCCCACGTGCCCGGCGGGGGAGACGACAAGGGAATAAAGCGCGGGAATCGCCTCGGCCACGCATTGGCTGACCTTGGCCGTGCCAATCTGGAACGGCCCCAACGCCCGGCGGTTCGGCGCGTCCTCGGCCCACAGCAGGGCCCCATCGGTGGCGTAAATCGTGCTGACGCTGCCTCTTGGCGCGGTGGTGGAGACGAAGTCCGTGATGGAGGGGAAAGCCCTAGGATTGGCGAGCCTGAACGCCCGGTAGCGGTCGCGCAGCGCGAAAAGGGTTTGGCCGATGTTAGATTGGATGAACCACGAGGCGTCGTCGTTTGCCGGGAATCCGTCAATTTCCTCGTAAGGCTCCGTGTTCGTGTAGCGCACGCCGGTGCCGTAGTCGCCCCCGACGAAGCCGACGACGCCGGCGGCATGGCGGGCGCCGGCCCGCGTGAGTTTCCCCACGTAGGCATCCAGGAGCGCGGCGTCGGAATAGGTCGCGGAGGCGTTCGCGCCGGTTCTCCCCGGGTCGACCTCCGTCCCCATCAGGAGCGTCTCGCGGAGGGGAAGGCGTCCGACGCAGAAGCCCGCGAGCCTGTCGGTGGGCGGGGAGAGGGCGGGCACCTCGGCGGCGGAGGCCCCGATCAGGACGAATCGGCATCCGGCGGCGCGGACGTAATCGGCGACGGTCTGTCCTTGGGCGAGGTTGCCGGTCGCGGCGATTTTGACGTTCCAGCCCCCGCCTTCCTCCGAGGAGCGGAAGATGGCGTAACGCTCCCAGAGCCCGGCCTCTTTGCGCTCGGTGGTGGTGAGGACGAGCAGGTTGTGCTCCGGTGTGTCGGGGAGCGTCTCCGCCGACGCGCCGCCCACATAGATGGCCTCCGGGGTGGCGTGCGTGGCCACGAGGCGCAGTCCCTCTTCGCTTTGGCGGACCTCGAAGCCCTCTTCCGTGTCGAACGTGGTGTTGCCGACGTTCACGTTCCCTCGGACGATCAGCCCGGATCGCGTGCCTTCAACGCGGATGACGCCGCTGGCGGAGAAGGCGCCGGTGACGGTGATGGGCGCGTCGGCGGTCAGGCGCGCCCCGCCCGTCAGGGAGAGGCCGCCGGAGAAGACGCCGCCCTCCAGCCGCACGCCGGCGCCGACGGTGACGGGCGCGGAGACGGCGTCGTGGAAGGCCGCCGTGCCTTGGCCGGTGAGCAGGAGAGAGCCGTTTTCCGCGGCCGTGACGGGGACGCGGACGTCAAGCGTCGCGCCGTCGGAGAGGGTGATGGCGTTGACGCCGTTGCGCACCGTGAGCCGGGGTTCGTTCGCCCCGGAAAGCGGGACGACGGCGGAGTCGGCGGTGACGGAGAGCGTGGCCACGAAGAGGTCGAGGGAGCCGAAGTTACCGTCTTTGTCGCCGAGCTCAAGGCGTCCGCCCGCAAGGACGAGCGGCCGGCGGAGCGTGTCGCGGCTGGCGACGGCGAGCACGCCGCCGGGGCCGACGGTGAGGGTCCCGCCGCTTTGGCCATAGCCGGAGACGTCGCCGTTGGCGAAGAGGAGCTCGGCGCCGTTTCGGAGCGTGAGGTCGCCGGGGAAGGCGGTGGCGCTCCCGTCGCCGACCTTGGGCGGCACGTAGCGCAGGTTGGGGCCGTCGAGGGTGAGGGCGGCGCGCTGGTCGAGCGTGGCCCAGGCGCACGTGCCCTCGCCGGCGAGCGTGAGGGGCGCCAGGACGCGCAGGGCGCCGAGGCGGACGTCGCCCGAGACGGTGACGGTGGCCGCGCCCGAGACGACCACGTCGCGCCCGTTGCAGGCCTCGGTGAGGGTGGCCTCCCCGGCGAGCGTGAGCGGCTCGGGGTCGACGGGGGCGGCGAGGAAGGCGCGGAGCCCCGCCTCGTCCTTGGCCAGACTGTAAGCGAGGACGTTCCCGTCGGCGTCGAGCAGGAAGAAGGTCGCGTCGGGGCGGGCGTCGATCTCGGGGAAGGGCGCGTCCAAGCGCGGGTCGGCATAGAGGAGCGTCAGGCCCTCCACGCGGCGGAAACTGGCCTTGAGGTCGGGCGATTCGCTGTTGAGGCAGAGAATCCTCGAGCCGGCCGCGGCGGCCGTCGCGGAGGCGAGGTCGGCGTGGATGACGGGCTGCGCGCCCTCGCCGGCGACCGTGAGGGTAACGGTGTTGTCCCGGACGAGCGCGCGCAGGTCGCCAATCGCCATGCGCGGGACGCCCCCGGTGTAGGTGTTGACCAAGCTGTTCGGGCGCGCGGGCAGGCGGATCGGCGCGGCGCCGTCGCAGGCGAGGTTCATGGCATAACCCAGCCAGCCCCAAATGCCGAAGCGGCCTTTGAGGTCGGTGGCGGTCCGCCCGAGCGGCGTGCCGTCGTCTTTCGTGAGCGTGACGGCGGCGAGGGGGACGGGGTCGCCGCGCGCGTCCACGACGGTCCCGAGGATGGGCATGGCGTAGTGCCCCGCCGCGATGCCCTCCGGTCGGCGGGGGACGATGCCGGTGATAACGGAGGGGACGGTGTCGTAGCCGTTGTAGCCGATGTTGGGCAGCGCGCGCCAGAAGGGTTCGGTCTGCTGCATCCCGATCGCCACGAGCGTCTCCTTCGCCCCATCCGCGGCGATTCGGCACCCGAGGGCCGGCACGGCGTGGGCGGAAGCGCCCTGGATGTTCAGCCCGACGGGCGAGCCGCACCGCAGGGAGGCCCAGACGGCGGCCTCGAAGGTGGCCTCGTCCGCCGCCCCCTCCAGATTGACGAAATAGGCACTGGCGTAACCGACGCTCTCATGGATGAGCGCCTTGGCCAAAGACGACGGCGAGGCCGTGGAGGCCGCCGGGAAATCCCGGTAGCCCATGCCCACGAGCACGCCCAGGTTGTACAGCGCGGTCTGCGCCGTGCGGCGCCCGCGGGCGTCGAGGGGGCGCAGGGCCGGCCCCAGACGATTCCAGTCGAGGCGCTCCGTCCGCAGCGGGCGCTCCTTGTCGACGAAGCCGCTGCCTTCGCCGAAGGCCTCGGGCAAACCGAACCATTCCAGAATCGAGGCACCGGAGATGGCCACGCACCCCGCGCAGGGATTGTCCCCGTATTGCGTGCCGTACTCCTCGAGGATGCCCTCGTTGTAGAGGCCGGTCTGATCCCAATGGTAGGGGAAGTCGGGCAACAGCGCGACGACGTCCTGCGCCAGGGTCGGCAGGGCGAAAAGAAGCGCACAGGCTGAAAGGAACTTGCTCATAGGGCTAAGTTTAACAAATCGTCGGATTGGCGGTGCGCGGCACATCAGGCGCAAACGCTCACGCGGTGCCTTTGATGGCTCTGGCCATGTTCATGCAAAAAGGAAAGCAAGGGGCGTCAGCCCCTTGCTTTCCTTTGGTTCTTTGTTTGCTTCGGTGAGTCCGAAAGGCGGTCGGAGGCGTCAGATGAGATGGGCGCCTTGGGAGGGCTTGATGAGCTGGCAGACGGGTTCGTCGCCGAACTTGGCCTTGTAGGCGGCGGTGATGGCGGCGGCGATCTTGTCCGCGGCGGTGGGATCGACCAAGAGGCAACAGCTGCCGCCAAAACCACCACCGGAAAGACGGGCACCGTAGACCTCTGGGATGGTCTTGGCGATATCGACGATGGCGTCGAGCTCCTCGCAAGAGTTCTCGAACCAATGGCGGCTCGACTCGTGGGAATCGAACATCAGCGCACCGAAGGCCTTGAGATCTCCCTTCGCGAGAAGTTCCGCGCCCTGGAGCACACGCTCATCCTCACCAATCGGATGGACGGCACGCTTGGCGACGGTCTCGTCGAGGCCGTCGCGGTAAAGCACCCACTCGGCCATCGTCACGTCGCGCAGGTGGGTGACGGGCTTGCGGAGCACCTTGGCGAAGTGCCGGGCGGCGTCTTCGCAGGCCTTGCGGCGGGAGGCGTAGGCGCCGTCGACGAGGGCGTGCTTGGCGTTGGACTTGACCATCATGAAGGAGACGGCGGGGCCCATGGAGACGGTCTCGAAGACGTTGGTGCGGAAGTCGCTCTTGACGAGGCAGCCCTCCTGGCCGTACATGGAGGAGGCTTGGTCGAGGAGGCCGCAGGGGCAGCCGGCGAAGGTGTGCTCGGACTTCTGGCCGATCTTGGCCATCGTCGTCTTGTCCTTGTCGATGCCGTAGAGCTTGGCGAGCGCCAGCACCGTGCACATCTCAAGGGCGGCGGAGGAGGAGAGGCCGACGCCGAGGGGGATGTTGCCCAGGAACATGCCCTTCCAGCCGTGCTTCGCGGCGGCGGGGTTGCCGTCGAAGAGCCAGTTGAAGGTGCCGTTCACGTAGTTCTGCCAGGTCATCTCCTTGGCGGGGGCGCAGGTGGAGGTGGTAAACCTCGCCGTCTCCATGAGGTCGGCGGCGGTGAGCTCGCAGGTGTCGTCGGCCGAGGGGCTCACGGCGAAGAAGGTGCCTTTGTCGATGGCCGCGGAGAAGACGTAGCCTTCGTTGTAGTCGGTGTGGTTGCCGAGCACCTCGATGCGGCCGGGGGCGTAGGCCACGATCTGCGGCTTCTGGCCGTACTTGGCTTCGAACTTGGCGATGAGTTCGTCGTAGATTTCCTGGTTCTGCATCATTCGACCTTTCGTAAGGGGGTGGTGGGGTTACTTGACGAGTTCTTCGATGTTGGCCGCAGGCTTGGAGAAGCCCACCGCGTAGACGAAGATATAGGCGAGGGCCAGGCCCGGCACAATGAAGGAGACCATGTAGGAGAAGTTGTCGCAGACAACGCCCTGGATGACCTGGAAGATGCCGCCGCCGACGACCATCGTCATGAAGAGGCCGGAGGCCGCTGCGGTGTATTTGCCGAGCTTTTCGGTGGCGAGGTTGAAGATGGCCGGCCACATGACGGAGGCGCAGAGGCCGCAGAGGGCGAAGAAGACGGCCGCCAGCGGCACCTCCACCATCCGGACGCTGAAGCCGCCCTCGGTGGTGATGCCCGGCATTTTGGCTTGGATCCCGGTCGTCGCCGTGCCGATCACGATGAAGAGAATCGCCGCCAGCGTCGTCACCGTCATCATCATGCGCGAGGAGACCTTGCCGCCGATGGCCGCGCCGATGAGACGGCCGATGAACATCAGCAGCCAATAGACCGCGACGACGGAGCCGGCGATCGCGGCGGCGTTGCCGGTGGCCGCGAGCGGGCCGCCCTCGGAGTTGAGCCACTGGGTCATCACGCCGGGGATGCCGGCCTCAACGCCCATGTAGGCGAAGATGGCCAGCACGCCGAGGAGGCAGTGGCGGAAACGGAGAGGGGCGAAGGCGCCGATCTTTTCCGTGACGACGGCCTGCTCGGGATCCTTGATGGCGATCAGGGAGATGATGACGAAGGAGACCGCGAAGACCGCGAGGGCGATGTACATCAGCAGGTCGCAATCGGCCATCGTGGTCTCCGCCGTGACCGCGCCGATGAGCGAGCCGACGATGAGCGGCGTGACGGTCGCGGTGAGCGAGTTGAAGGTCATGCCGGCCATGTTGAGCTGGTTGCCGCGTTTGCCGCCGCCGCCCAGGAGGTTGAGCATCGGGTTGACGACCATGTTGAGCAGACAGGCCGAGATGCCGCCGATGAAGCCGCCCACCAGGTAGACGCCATAGGGCAGGGCAACGCCCCCATCCATCGGCAGCTTGCCGGAAACCAGCTGGACGGCCATGGCCACGAAGCCGGCCGCGATGCCGATGAGCGCGGTCTTCTTGTAGCCCACGCGCCCGAGCAGCTTGCCGGCGGGAATGCCCATGAAGAGGTAGGCCACGAAGACCATCGCGTTGCCCAGCATGGCCAGCATGGTGGAGTTCTTGATGGCCTCCTGCGCCTTCCAGACGTTGGAGAGCGGTTGGCCAAGGTAGGTGACGAACGCGATCATGCCGCAGAGGAACATCATCGTGACGACGGCAACCCAGTTGATGCCGTTCTTTGCTTCAGTGCTCATTGTGGAATGCTCCATTGAGGGTGGGGGAGGTTAGCGCTTGGGGAAGCGATATTCGGTGACGGAACGGATCTCCTGCCCCGGGCGGAGGATGACGGAGGGGAAGTCCGGCCGGTTCACGCTGTCGGCGAAATGCTGGGTCTCAAGGGCGACGCCGCCGCGGCGGCAGGTGGGGCCCTCGGGGGTGGCGAGGCCATCGGGGATGTAGTTGCCGGTGTAGACCTGCATGCCGGGCTGGTCGGTCCAGACCTCCAGCGCCAAGCCGTCGGGCGCGGCCAGCGTGGCGGCATAGGCCAGCTGCCCCTCGGGATGGTCGAGCACGAAGTTGTGGTCATAGCCAGCGCCGTAGCGGATTTGGTCGTTGTCGGCATCCACGGCGTCGCCCAGACGGCGGGTGGCGGTGAAGTCGAAAGGCGTCCCGGCGACCGGCGCGAGCTCGCCCGTCGGGATGAGCCCTGCGTTCACGGGGGTGTAGCGCGCGGCGTTGACGCGGAGGGTGTGATCAAGGATGTCGCCCTGCGCGCAACCCTTGAGGTTCCAATAGGCGTGCTGGGTCATCGCCACGGGGGTCGGCGCGTCGCAGGTGATGCGGTAGACGATGCGCCAGGTGTTCGCGGGGGTGAGGACGTAGAGCACCTCGACATGGACCGCGCCGGGGTAGCCTTGGTCGCCATCCGGCGATTCCAATGTCAGATACAGGCATGCGTCGTCCGGGCCGTAATAATCCTGCCCATGCGCCCACTCCGGGATGAGCGTCTCCGTGCCTTGGAAAAAGGCCCGCAGCTTCCACATCTTGGCGTTGAAGCCCTGCTCGCCGCCGTGCAGGGCGCAGGGGATGCCGCCAGGGGCGTTGTTCGTGGCGAGCGCATAGTCCTTCCCGTCGAGCGTGAAGCGCCCCCCCGCGATGCGGTTGGCCACGCGCCCGATGAGCTGGCCGTAATAGGGTTCTTTGATCCACCCTTCGAGCGTGTCCGGCCCCACGATGACGTTGCGCGGCTTGCCATCCGGCCCCGGCACGACAAACCGCCGCACCGTGCCGCCATATTCCAACACCTCCAACTCCGCGCCGAGCCCATTCTTCAGCGTATACCGCAAAACGGTCGTCCCGTCCGGCAACTTGCCGAACTGCTCGACTTCCACGATCGGATCCGGTTTCTGCGCGTCCTTCTGTTGCTCTTCCATGAACACCTCACTTTGGCCTATGGATAACTTACGTTGGATATAATACGCCCGTCCACCCCCGAAAGCAAGCAAAAAATGGGGGAAATCGCGCGGCCGAACGGGTAAGGAAAGGAAGACGTGTCCCCTCGTGCGACTTCCCCCGGCTTCCCGCTTGACGGAAACAGTGGAATGCGGTATTCTTTCTGCCAGTGAATACCCGAAGGTTGGTTTGGACCGACAGGAAAGGACAGGATATGAGCGTTGAACGGAGAGGACGAATGCGCGGATGGGCGTTGCCGTTGGGCGCACTGACGGCCACCGTGCTGTTCCCGGCGGCGACGCGGGCCGACGCGGCCGCGGATGCGGCGTTGGACATGGAACTCCGGTACATCGACGCTCTCTCCAAAAGCGGTTACGTGGATTTCGCCCCGGAGGTGATCGCGGCAGCCCAAAAGAAATGGCCCGACGCGAAAGGTGTCTTGGAGGCGGCTTCCTTCCGCGCGCAGCTGGAGGGCGGCAAGCAGGAGGAGGTGGCCAAGAAAATCGCCGCCCGCCCAGATCAGAACAGCTTGGACACGTGGCTCCTGAAGTTGGAGCTCGCCAAGAGTTATTATCGCTACGGCAAGTTCAACGACGCGGACAAACTTTACGCGGAGTTTTTCAAGCGCTTCCCGAAGGTGCCGCAGGCCGCGAAGAAAACCTTCGTCGAGGCCGCTTATCTTTACATCGACCTGCTCGGCAAGATCGATCGGCAGAAAGACGCCCTCGCCTATTACAAATTGGCGATGGATCAGGCGCCGAGCGACGACCTGCGTTACAATCTGCGCGCGCAGTACCTCCAAGCCTTGCTGGCGCAGGCGGAGGCTGCCCAAGGGGCTGAGCGCGAGAACCTGCTGAAGGAGGCCGACGGTTTGGCCAACCAGATGGTTTGGCGCCAAGACAATTACTTCGGCGACGCCATCAACGGTTTGGCCCACGTGAAGATGCTCCGCGGCGACACCAAGGGCGCCCAGGAGATGATCAAGGACTACCTGGACACGCTGATGACCATTCACGAATCCTACAAGAAGGATGACCCGGATGGCTCCAAGGGATGGCTCCGCATGAGCCCCCTGCCGCAGTGCCGCTATCTGATTGGTTCGATGTTGCTCGACCAGGCCAAGGCCGAAATCGCCAAGCCCACCCCGAACGAGGAGCTCATCAAGAATTATCTCTTGGGCGAACGTGACCCGAAGACCAAAAAACGCAACGGCCAGGGGGCGCTGAACCACCTCATCAACGTTTACGTCAATTACCCGGAGAGCCAATCCGCCTCATCCGCCGGCGAGATGGCCAACGAAATCGTCAAGATCATCCAAAATCGTTACGAGACCACCGTCAAGTTCTCCACCACCCCGGAGCAGGACGCCAAGGTGCGCCAGGCACAGTTCGTGGAGGCTGACGTGAAGTTCGACTCCGGCGATTGGGAGGGCGCCGCCGAGGCTTTCTCCCAGGTCATCTCCCGTTACGGTCTGAACCGCGACGCTTTGCCGCGTTTGCGCAAGATGGTGGAGAGTTATGTCCGCGCTGGCGCCAAAGGCAACGCCTTGGACCCGATGGCCAAACTGAACGCCGAGACCGTCACCATGGCCGTCGCCGAAGGGTTCTCCGGCGTCGAGGATGAGTCGCTCCGCACGGCGGCCGGCAACACCTTGAGCAACATCGCGGACTTTTACGGCGAGGCCGGCCTCGTCGCCATGCAGGAGGAGACCAACAAGGCATTCTTCCGCTTCTATCCCGGCCACCCCAACGCCGTCTCGCGTCAGCTCAACGTTGCCAAGAAACTCGCGGAGGCCGGCAACGCGGAGGAAGCGGCCAAGATTTACCAGCAGGTCGCCGACGCCGCCTCCGACGAGGCGGAGCGCGACATCCGCACCGCGGCCCTTGTCGGCCTCATCGAACTTTACAACCCGCGTGGCGCCAAGCCCGACGTGGCGTTGGAGATGCAGGCCGCGCAGGCCTTCGCGGATCACTTCAAGGGAATTGCCCGGCCGGGCATCAACGCCGCCGCCGCGCAGAATTATCTCGCCGTCGCCTACATGGATCGTGCCGAGTCCCTGCGCAAGAGCGAGGAGGAAGGCGCCGCCAAGCGCATGATGGCCGACTATGCGATGGCCGCCAAAATCTTTACCGACCTGTCCGAGGAACTTTCCAAGCCCGAGAATATCTACGTCTCCACCTCCACCGAACGGGAGCGTGCCGCGAATTTCTTGGAGACGGCGCTCTATCAGCGCGCGGTCTGCATGCAGCGTCTGCCCGCGACCGGTCAGGAGGCGCGCGACAAGGCCATCAAGGCCCGGGCACTCACCTATTTCCAAGACTACCTGAAGCGCTTCCCCAAGGGGCGTTTGGCGCCGCACGCCATGTTGCAGATTGGCACGCTTCAGGCCGCGTCCGGCGACATTGAGGCGTCCCGCGAAACGTTGGCCACTCTGGCCAAGATCTTCCCCACCTCCGAGCAGGCCAAGAACTCCATCCCGCTTTTGGCGGACTCCCTTTTCCGGATGGGGATGCGTTCCGAGGCCACCAACACGTACAAGCAGATGTTCGCCGCCGGCGGCACGTACACGCCCTCGCAATATCTTGCCGCCGCCTCCGCGCTCTTCGACGCCGGCGAATCCGACTTGGCCGTCGAGGCGTGCGACTGCGTGCTGAAGGCGAAAGGTGCCGCGGCTTACCGGCCGCAGGCGATGTTGCTGCGCACCCGCGCGTTGCTGGCCGGGAAAAAGACCGCCGACGCCTACAAACAGGTGGAGGAGTTGCTGAAGCAGTATGGGCGCACCACCGTGGCCATCGACGCCAACCTCCTGCTCATTGACGTGATCGGCGAGCAAATCCTGAACGTCAAGACCTTGGAGGATCGCAACAAACTCATCAAGGAGGCCAAGGACGCCGTCTCCTTCATCACCTCCCAGCGCAAGGATGACGCCACCGCCGTCCGGCTGAACCTCGCCGTGGCCAAAGTCGCGGACAAGGCTTACAAGGCCACTGTTTCCGCCAACGCCGAGAAGGTTGACCAAATGTCAGCGGCGGGTTCCGCCCTCAACGCCTATCGCGCCGCCATGTTCTCCGGTCGCACCGAACGCACGGATCCATCCGTCTCCCTCAACATCCAGGAAGCCTATCTCGGCTACATCACGCTCTCGCAGGAGCGGGCCAAACTCTCCGAGGACAAGGAGGAGCGGGCCGACTTCCAGCGTGACATCGTGGATCTTGGCGAGGAATATCTCAAAACCTTCCCGGATGGGAAATACAAGACGGAGATCACCAACGCCGTGACCTTGGCCCGAATCGAGATCGGCGGCTGAACCGACAGGAAAAATTTGATACACTAAGGAACAGACAGCCATGAATACCCTTCGTAACACTCTTGGCGCCCTGTGCGCGGTCTTGGTCGCGGCCTCTGTCCAAGCGGCCGACCCGATGGGCACGCTCCATAACGTGAACGGCGGACAGACCCGCGGCAAACTTCAGTGGCGCAACGCCGCCAAGGAATACGTCGTCACCACGGATCGCGGAACCTTTACGTTCCCCGCCGACCAAGTGGCCAGCGTGGATGTCGACCGCCCCGCGGCGCTTGACGGCGCGATCAAGCGCGTCCAGTCCGGCTCCGGCCTTGCCTCCGCCGTCAAGACGCTGGAGGAAATCGCCAAGGATTATCGCCATCTGACCTACGACAAAGAGGCCACGCAATGGCTCGCCACGGCGTACCTCAAGGAGGGCAAGGCGGCGGAGGCCATCAAGGCCTGCGAAACCGTCATTCGCGACGACCCGACCGCCGCCTACACGGGGGCGATGGCCGTGCAGTATTGGGAGGCGCTCATCAAGGATGGCAAAAGCGGCACCCAGCTGAATCGCCACCTTGAGAAAGCCATCGCCTCCGGCGACAAAGTGGCCGCGGCCTCCGCGCTCGTTGCGCGCGGCGACGCCATTATGGCCCGTGGCACTTCCCGTGCCAATTGCGAAGAGGCGCTTCGTGATGGGTACCTCCGCGTTATTCTCCTTTACGCAGACCCCGCCACCGACGCCTATCCCGCCGCGCTTTACAAAGGCGCGCAGGCGTTTGACGGCATGGGGCAGGGCGCCCGCGCCGGCAAGCTCCGCGAGACGCTGAAATCCGCGTGCCCCAATTCTGACTGGGCCCGCAAGTAAACTCCCCTCTTCCCAACGACGACTTCCAACCCAATCCAAGGAATACAAAGATGAAGAAGATGATGATGGCTCTGGCGGTTTCTGCCCTTGTGTTCGGCGCGGTGACGACCGCGGGCACCGTCTACGCACAGGAGGCTGCCCCCGCAGACGGGACGGTTGTGACCCAGGACGGCCAAGCCGCCCAATCCGAGGCCCCGAAAGAGACCTCCTTCGTCGACGTCGTGTTCGGTTCCGGCTGGATGGGCGTTCTGCTTTGGTTGGCGCTTTTCGCCTCCGGTGGCTTCGCCGCGTACTTCATCATCGACGGGTTCATCCTTGTCCGCCCCACCAAAATCATGCCGCAGGGCTTGATCGACCAAGTGAAGGCGGCGATGGATCAAGGCGATGTGATGAAGGCGATTGAGATTTGCGACAATGATCCGTCGTCGATGGCAAAGATCCTCAAGGCCGGATTCGCGCATGTCGAAGAGGGGTTTGATGTCATCGACGAGGCCATCAGCGCCGCCGGCGACCTTGAGATCGAGCATATGATGCAGCGCCTCAACTGGATTTCCGTCTGCTCCGCGCTCGCGCCGATGCTCGGTCTGTTGGGGACGGTGCAGGGCATGATTCTGACCTTCGCCACCATCGCCATCACGGGCGTCGAGATTTCCTCGCTCTCCCTGACGATTTCCCAGGCGCTTTACACCACAGCCGGCGGCTTGGCCGTCGCCATCCCTGCCATCACCTTCTTCTATGCCCTGCGCAACAATGCGAACCGGCTTGTCCTTCGCATGCAGGTGGTGACGAGCGATCTCATCAAGAACCTGCGCAACGTCGAGGTCGTTGAGGAGTAAGACGGCGGATGCCCGGGCGCCACCCCGCAGTGGGGTGGCCGCCCAACTCAGATCGCATCCAGACCCGGAGGCTCTCCCATGGCCAAAAAGAAAAAGAACTCGCGCGAGAACGACGGCGCCTCACTTGACATGACGCCAATGATTGACGTGGTGTTCCAGCTTATCATCTTCTTCGTCGTGACCTTGAAGACCGCGGATACCGTCAATCCTGACATCGTGTTGGAATACGGTAAGAACGGCCCCGAGTTGATGGACTTGTTGGAGAAATCCAAGGCCACGCCGCCCGTCACCGTTGAGGTCAGGCGTTATCGTACGGTGACGGACTTCCTGCGTGCGGCAAAGGTGCCCACGGGGCGTGTCATCTCCATCAATGGCGGCGTGATGTCCATTGGGCAGTTGCGTTCGATTCTCCGCAATATCGTCGCAAAGCGCGGCACCAACTTCCCGCTCCTTATTCGGGCAGACAAAGACACGCCGCATGAGGACGTCCGGGCCGTGATGAACGTTTGTAATGAGGTCGGGCTTTGGAAAGTTTCTTTCTTGGCGATGGTCAAGGAAGGCGATACGACCAAGAAGCGTTAAGGAGGCGTCACCATGGCAAAAGGTAAGAAAAGTTCGTCTGGCGATGGCGCCTCGCTTGACATGACGCCGATGATCGATGTGGTGTTCCAGCTCATCATTTTCTTTGTCGTGACCATGAAGCAGGAGGACATCCTCTCCCACTTGGACGCGATGGCCCCGGCGCCCGACGCCAAGGCCAGTCCCCAAGAAAAGTTGGAGATGGTCACCATCGATATTTATAATCCCCGTCAAGGCGGTGAAGGGTTCTCGTTCAACAAGACGCCGGTTCGGTACACGCAATTGGATTCGGAACTTCGCCGTGCCGCACGGAACAACAAAGGTTCCACGGTGCTCTTGCGCTGCACGAAAGATTCACCCCACTCGCTTTTGGTCAAGGCTTTGGATTTGTGCAACAAACATGGCATGACCAACCTTGCGATCTTCAGCCTTTGATCAGGGAAGACACATATGGCCGATGATTCTAAGATCTCTCCTCCTGAGTCCGAAAGCCTTTCCCAAGATGAGCTGATCAAGCTCTTCGACGAAGAGGAGCGGTCCTACTTTCAGCGTATCGTCGATATGTGCAAGGGGCTTGGCCAGCCTCGGGACTCGATTGAATTCAAGAAAGCGATGATTGAGCTTCAGCGGCTATGGGCCCCCATCGCCGCCGTTCTCCTCATGACCACGATCATCACCGTGATGAGCGTCATCAAGATCACGGTGGACGAAAAGCCCCCGGCCATTGAGACGCAGGTCATCGAGCCCACGGAAGCCGAGCAATTGGAAGAGCCGCCCGAGGAACCGCCGCCGCCCGAGGAACCGCCGGAATTGGAAGACGTCGTGGATACGGACGTGGTGGTGGATATCGACGCCCCGCCCACCACATCCGCGGAGCAGTCGCCTCAACCCTCCCCGGTGGACGCGGTGGCGCTGACCCCTTCGCCCGTGACGTTGAAAGGTGTCTTTGGCAGCCGAAACCCGGGCGTTCGGGGCGCCGCCATCGGTCGTTACGGCGCCCAGGGTACGGAGCGTTTGGTCTATGGTTTCCTTCGCTGGCTGAAGATGAAGCAGGGCGGCAACGGTTTGTGGCAGAACCAAACAGGTTATTCGGCTCTTGCGCTCTTGTGTTTCTTGGCTCATGGCGAATTGCCAGGGAGCAGCCCGGAGTTCGGGGATACGGTTGAAAAAGCCATCCGCGGACTTATCAACGACCAAATCAAGACGGAGGATGAGGCACGCAACGATCACGCCGGTGCGCCTCGTTCCGGCGGCAAACATGCTTGGCGCCGAGGTGAGATTGGCTATTTCCGCCATCGTGATACCTGTAATTATTCCCATCTTTTGGCCGTTTATGCGCTTTCCGAGGCTTACGCCATGACACGCATCCCGGATGTCAAGGCCGCGGTGGAGCGTGCCCTCCCGGCGATTTTGGACGGGCAAAACGCTGATGGCGGTTGGTATTACAACATGGACGCCAAAAGTCCCATCACCGATACATCCTATGTCAGTTGGGCGGTTCAGGCCCTCAAAGCCGCGAAGTTGGCGGGTTTTCATGACCCGCGTATCGTGACGGCCCTGAAACGGGCGGCGAAAGGCGTCAAGATTGTCTCCAACCCTGACGGCTCCTTCGGTTATCTCAACACCGCCAAAAAAAGGTCATATGGTTTGACCGCCCCGTGTGCGCTGATTCTGCAAATGTTGGATGAAAGCGATACCGATCGTTGCAAACAGGCCATCGCGTATATGGATTCTTGGGAGCCGACGTTCGAGAAGAATCATAAGGCCGCGACCTCCTCCGCCATCGCGATGGTGGGCGATTCGCCTCAGTACTACTGTTATTATCTCTCTCAGGTTCGTTTCAACCTCGGCGACAAACATCCCTCTTGGATGCGTTGGAACGCGCAGCAAAAGCGTCTTTACCAAGCCGCCGCCATTAATATCCCGGCTGAAAAGTCCGGTTATATCGACCACGAAGGCAAACCGCAGTACATCACGTATTGGCCGCATAAGGAATTCAAGAACCAATTCAAGGGTGAAGCCAACGCCATTGAGGATCTTCAACGGTTGAAGCAAGATCCACAGACAAAGGACGGCAAACGTTTGGGGATTGATGTCGAAAAACTGATCAACGTGGATAGCGCGACGGCCTCGAACTGGGGATATCGTTCGCAAATCGGAGCCTCTTGTTTTACCGCCCTGCAATTGATGGTTTATTATCGCAACAGTCCCTTGGCCAAGGGTGCGCTCACGAAAATCGAAGAAGTCGCGGAGGTTAAGGTCGAGGAGGACAAGGGCACGGAAGTCGAGTTGGAAGGATTGGGCGATTTGTAACGTTTCTCTGCACAAAAAAGGAGAGCACTGATGGACGAAGAGAAGATGTCGGTTCAGGATAGGGAAGGGGAGAGCCTTTCCCAAGACGAGCTCATCAAACTCTTCGACGAAGAGGAGCGTTCCTATTTTCGGCGTATCGTCGATATGTGCAAGGGGCTTGGCCAGCCTCGGGACTCGATTGAGTTCAAGAAAGCGATGATTGAGCTTCAGCGGCTATGGGCCCCCATCGCCGCCGTGCTTCTCATGACCACGATCATCACCGTGATGAGCGTCATCAAAATCACGGTGGACGAAAAGCCCCCGGCCATCGAGACGCAGGTCATCGAGCCCACGGAAGCCGAGCAATTGGAAGAGCCGCCCGAGGAACCGCCGCCGCCCGAGGAACCGCCGGAATTGGAAGACGTCGTGGATACGGACGTGGTGGTGGATATCGACGCCCCGCCCACCACGTCCGCTGAGCAGTCGCCTCAGCCCTCCCCGGTGGACGCGGTGGCGCTGACCCCTTCGCCTGTGACGTTGAAAGGTGTCTTTGGCAGCCGAAACCCGGGCGTTCGGGGCGCCGCCATCGGCCGTTACGGTGCGCGCGGGACTGAGAAGTTAGTTTATGGGTTTCTTCGTTGGCTGAAGATGCGCCAAGGCAAGAATGGCTTATGGGAGAATGCCACCGGCGCGACTTCTTTGGCGCTTTTGTGCTATTTGGCGCACGGCGAGCTTCCTGGCAGCAGTGCGGAGTTTGGTGACACGGTCGAGAAAGCCATCCGTGGATTGCTCAATGATCAAATCAAGACGTCGGCGGAATGTGGCAAAGACGGCGCGGAGGATCCCAAGCAACAAGAGCACAAACGTCGTGACAAAGTTGGCTATTTCCGTCGGCGCGACGCTCATAATTATGCGCACTTGGTCGCCATTTATGCGCTTTCCGAAGCGTATGCAATGACTCGCATCCCCGACATCAAAGAAGCCGTGGAGCGGGCCCTTCCACACGTTTATGACGGGCAGAACGTCGACGGCGGTTGGTATTATAATATGTACGCTGCCAACCCGACCACCGACACCTCCTACACCAGTTGGGCCGTGCAGGCCCTCAAAGCCGCGAAACTCGCTGGGTTTGGGGATGCTCGTCTCGTCGCCACTTTGAAGAAGGCGGCGAAAGGTATCAAAACCGCCTCCAACCCGGATGGTTCGTTTGGTTATCTCAATACGGCTAAGCGCCAATACCCGGGGCTGACTTCTGCGTGTGCGCTGATTATGCAGATGTTGGACGAGAGTGACACCGATTTCTGCAAAAAATCCATCGCATTCATGGATTCTTGGGAACCGGCATTCGAAAAGAACCACAAAGCCGCCACCTCATCGGCCATTCCAATGGCTGGTGCCTCGCCGCAATACTACTGTTATTATCTGTCGCAGGTGCGTTTCAATCTTGGCGATAAGCATCCTGCTTGGCTTCGTTGGAATAACCAACAGAAGGAACTCTACATGGCAGCCGCCATCAACATCCCCGCCGAACAGTCTGGGTATGTGGATGCAAACGGCAAGCCGCAATACATCACCTATTGGCCCCAGAAGGGTATGAAAAACCGCTTTGGCAAGGAAAACGCGGCCATTCCCGATGAAACGCGCTTGGCGCAGCAGCAGGGGACACGCGACGGCAGGCGGGGACGCTTCTCCTTGGCGCAGTTGATCAATGTCGACTCTGCTGGTGGTGACTGGAACCGAAGCCAAGTTGTGGCCAATTGTTTCACGGCCCTTCAACTGATGGTTTATTATCGCAACAGCCCCTTGGCAAAGGGCGCGCTCACCAAGATTGACGAAGAGGTTGAGGTCGAAGTCAAAGAATCTGACAAGACCGAAGTTGAGATTGAAGGGCTCGGAGACCTCTGAGGCCATTTCGAAAAGCCCCGCGCGAACGCGCGGGGCTTTTTTGTGCCTCCATCGTCTATCTCCAACACTTATTGCGAACGGCACAGACGCGTGTCACTACGTTTCATACTCTACTTTTCGCAATGCTTTATCTTCGCGCAATGTGACAGCGACAGGCCGCGCTCCTATTATTGGTTTCACATACGGACACAAAGAAGACGCTGCCGTGTATAATCCGCATGCCAACCGTCCGCACGAAGATGCGTGGCACGCAATCGCGCGACCGTTTCCGCGAAAAGGGTTTCTTGCTCTGCCTCCGATATACCAACGACACAACCGCGCCGAAACATACGCAGAAAGTTCAACATACCATCCGGTCCGTCCAGCAAGGTGTCGCGCGGGAACCATTCCGTGCGTGTTACACGAAAACCTGCCGCCTCAAATGGCGCGACAATCTCCGTTAAAGGCCGGAAATGTCCCGTGTCCAAAAAGGCGAAGCCATGCTCGCCGGCAACACGCGCAAGCATTCCGGTGATTCCGGCATTGCAACCCGCCCCTCCGCATTCCGCGACGAACCGTCCGCCCGGACGCAGCGAACGTGCCAATCCCGTCGCAACACGCGTCAAATCGGGGATCCAATGAAGCACGGCATTGGAAAAGACGCCATCAAACGGACAGTCAAAGGAAGGAAGAGCCATCGCGTCCGCCTGCACGAACCGGAGCGAAGGGAATTTTTCCCTCGCCAGCGCCAACATTTCCGCGTTGGCATCCACGCCTATCACTTCGGCGCTGGTTTGCGCGATTTGTGCCGTTAAATCTCCGGTTCCGCAACCCAAATCCAAAATCCGCTCGCCGGCCGATGGATTCAGCCATGCCAACAAGGCGCCACCATACCTTGCCACATAATTATGGCGCCCATCATAAAGCGCCGCCGACCATTGCTGTGTTTGTTTCATGATAATTACTTTATCACAGTCTATTGTCAGTGTAGACTGCCAATTGATTTGCCGTGAGGTACGTTGTAAGATTAGGCCGTGGATTTTCAAGAGGAAGCGAAAGGCCTAATCTTACAACGTGCCGCGCTCGTGGTGCGGGTGTGCGGAAGGGTGCGGGGGGATGTGCTATAGTATGGCCGAAAGGATTGTTGCGATGACGACGACGAACCCGTTTTTGGATGAGACCTGGATGCCGCGCTACGACGCGATGACCCCGGAACTGTGCGCGGAGGCGCTGGCGGCGGCTTTGCCGGCGGCGCGGCGGGCGTTGGGCCGGGCGGAGCGGCGCCCCGAGACGTCGTGGGAGGGGCTGTTGGTGGCGCCGATGCTGGCGGTGCGCCCGGTCTTCGAGATCTGGGGCGCGCTGAGCCACCTGACGAGCGTGGCGAACACGGAGGCTTGGCGCGCGGTGGAGGCGGCGTGGCTGCCGAAGGTGGTGGCGCTCTCGCAGCGGCTCTCCCAAAGCCGGGCGATCTATGAGGGGCTGACGGCGCTGTTGGCGGAGGGGAAGGGGCTGGAGCCGTGGCAACGGCACGTGGCGGAGCGGACGGCGCAGGGGATGCGCTTGGCGGGGGTGGGGCTGCCGCCGGAGAAGCGCCGGGCCTTCAACGCGGCCCAGGCGAAGCTCTCGCGCCTTTCCCTGAAGTTCTCGAACCAGGTGCTGGACGCGGAGCGCGAGACGCGCGTGGAGGTGGCGCCGGGCGAGGAGGCGGGCATCCCGGGGGATCTGCTCCAAGGGAAGGGCCCTTGGCGGCTGGGCGTGGACTTCGCGACCTTCGACGCGGTGATGCGCCACGCGGAATCCGCCGCCGTGCGCGAACGCTTTTGGCGGGCGCGGGCGGGGCGCGCCTCTTCCGGGAAAGGCAACAACGCGCCGCTGATCGAGCGCATCCTGGCGCTGCGCCAGGAGCAGGCCGGGCTGCTGGGGATGGCCGACTTCGCGCACGTCTCGACGGCGCAGAAGATGGCGGGCACGCCCCGGGCGGTGGAGTCGCTGCTCGCGCCGATGGCGCGGGTGGGGCGGCCGGCGGCAAGGCGGGAGGACGCCGAGTTGCTGGCCTTCGCCAAGGAACATGGCTTCAAGGGGCGGCGGTTGGAACCGTGGGATCGCGCGTTCTGGTCGGAACGGCTGTCGCAGGCGCGCTTCGGTTACGACGAGGAGGCGCTGCGGGACTACTTCCCGATGGAGCGTGTGCTGGAAGGGCTCTTCGGCCTCGTCGAGGAACTCTTCGGCGTGCGGGCGGAGCGTCAGAAAGGCCCCCTCCACGCCTGGCACAAGGACGTGCGCTTTTACCGTCTGCTCGACGCGGAGGGCACGCTCCTGGCCGGCCTCTACGTGGATCCCTACGCGCGCCCCGGCACGAAGAACGGCGGCGCGTGGATGAACGAGTTGCGCGGGCGGGACTTCGAGACGCGCCGCCAGCTGCCCATCGCCGTGGTCTGCTGCAACCAGAAACCGCCGCGCGGCAAGGCGCCGGCCACGATGAGTTTCTACGAGGTGGCCACCCTCTTCCACGAGATGGGCCACGCCCTCCAGGCCACCCTCACCACGGTCGACTCCCCCCTCTGCTCGGGCATCACCAACGTGGAGTGGGACGCGGTGGAGATCGCCTCCCAGTTCCTTGAGCAGTTCCCCTACGAGCCGGCCCTCCTCCGCGCCCTCTCCCGCCACGTCAAGACGGGCCAGCCCCTGCCCAAGGCCCTTGCCGGGCAGGTCGTGTCCAAGCGCACCTACCGCGCCGGCAACGCCCTTGTGCGGCAGCTGCTCTTCGCGGAGACCGACCTGGCCCTCCACGCCCGCGCCTACGCCCGGCGCGGCGAGCGGGCCGAGGCCGTCATGCGCCGCCAGGCCAAGCGCCTCCTCCCCGCGCCCCTCCACCCCGACGATCACTTCCTCAACGCGTTCACGCACATCTTCGCGGGCGGTTACGCGGCGGGTTACTACTCCTACAAATGGAGTGAGACCCTCTCCGCCGACATCTATGGCCTCTTCGCCCACGCCACCCCCGCCCAGCGCCGCAAGCTGGGGCGGCGCTATCGCGACACCTTCCTGGCGCTCGGCGGCTCCCGTCCCGCCGCGGAGGTCTTCCGCGCGCTCGTGGGGCGCGACCCGGACCCCGCCGCGCTCCTGCGCCTGGAGGGGCTCCTCCCCGACGAGGCCTGAGGCCGACCGGCCATGATGCGCGAGGAACCTTCGCCGGTGGCGGCCTTCGCGGGCTTCCGCGTGCGAACCTTCCGTCAGCGCTCGGCCAACTTGGTGGAGCGGACGCTCCGCGCGCGCGTCATTCGCTTCGTCCCATGGCTGGGCGTGGCGGGCGTCTTTCTGCCGCGCGCGGAGTATCCCGTCGACGAACCGGCCCTCCGCGCGGCCTGGGAGGCCCAGGGCTCGCCCGCGCCCCATCCGCCCGCCGCCGGCGAGACGGTGCTCTTCGGCGAGACGCTGGCCGTGCGCGCGCTGCCCTTCGCGGGGGCGGACGATCTGTGGGAGGAGGGGGGCGCGCTTGTCTGCGCCTGCCGCCGCGAGGCCGACCCGGCGCGCGTGGCGGCGCGGGTGGGGGCGTATGCGTGCGCCCAACTTCAGGCGCGCGCCGAGGCGTTGGTCGCGGATTGGGCGCCCCGGCTCGCCGCCCGTCCCGCCCGGATAACCGTCCGGCGGTTGGGGCGCCGGACGCTCGGCCAATGTTGCCGCGACGGCGAGATCCGCCTGAACCCAAGCCTGGCCCGTTGGTCCCCCGACATCCTGGAGGAGACCTTGGCCCATGAGCTGACCCATCTGACGCACTTCAACCACGCCCCCGCCTTTTGGCGCGCGCTCGCCGCCCTGCTGCCCGATTGGCTCCCGCGCTCGCTGGTTCATCATCTGGGGTGAGGCTCCGCGCCGGGCTGCGCTCTGTTGTGCGCAGGGGGGCGCACGGTGGCGGGAAGCGCTTGCTCGGCGGGTTGGGATGGGCTATGCTAAGGGCATTGTGAAACTCCCAACACTGGAAGGAGCGAAAGATCATGGTCAAATTGGTATCGGCGATTGCGTTGGCGGCGACGGCCGCGGTGGCGTTGGCGGAGGGCCTGCCCTCGCGGCAGGAAATCCGGGCGACGATGCGGCGGGTCGCGGATTGGCAGATCGTCCATCAGCCGCAGGTGCGCTGGGGGGCGACGAACTGGACGAACGGCGCGCTCTACGTGGGCATGCTCGATTGGGGCGCGTTGGCGGAGGCCGAGGAGAAGGATCGCGCCTACACGCTCTGGGTGGAAGGCATCGGCGAGGGGTGCGGCTGGCAGCCCGCGGCGGTGCGCAAGGGCGCCGGCAAGAACTCGCACGCCGATGACTTCACCGTCTGCCAGGCTTGGCTGCGGCAATACCAGCGCCTCGGCGGCAAGGGGCGTCTGGAGCCGACGCGCAAGCGCCTCGACGGCATCCTGAAGGATCCGCCGAAGTGCAAGCTGGTGGAGCAGAAGAACTGGTGGGGCACCTTGGTGCGGTGGAGCTGGTGCGACGCGCTCTACATGGCGCCCCAGGTCTGGGCCCAGATGTGGCGGATCACCGGCGAGCGGAAGTATCTGGATTACATGGATCAGGAGTTCCGCGCCACCACGGAGGCGCTCTACGACAAGGAGGAGCGCCTCTTCTACCGCGACTGCCGCTACTTCCCCGACGCCCCCGAGAACGGCTACGCCCACCGCGAGGCCAACGGCGCCAAGGTCTTCTGGGGCCGCGGCAACGGCTGGGTCGTCGCCGGCCTGGCCAACCTCCTGCGCATTTTGCCCAAGGACGCGCCCAACCGCGCCTACTACGAGGGCCTCTTCAAGGAACTGGCCGGCCGCCTCGCCACGCTCCAGTGCGCGGACGGTTACTGGCGCGCCAGCCTGCTTGACCCCGAGAGCTACCCCTCGCCCGAGACCAGCGGCACCGGGTTCATCGTCTACGGCCTGGCGTGGGGCGTCAATGAGGGGTTGCTTGACCGCGCGGCCACCCTCCCCGTCATCGAGAAGGGGTGGGCGGCCCTCTGCAAGGCCGTCGAGCAGGATGGCAAGCTTGGGTACGTCCAGCCCATCGGCCAGGACCCCAAGAAGGTCACGCGCGAGATGACGGAGGTCTACGGCGTGGGCGCTTTCCTCCAGGCCGGCGCCCAGGTCCACCGTCTGGCGCGCTGACGGCGCGTGCGGCCGCGCCGCGCCGCAAACAAAAGAAGGGCCCCCGCCTGCGCAAGGCGGGGGCCCTTCTTTGTCTGGCCGCCGGGTTTAGGCCGCGCGACGGCGGAGCGCCAGCCCGGCCACGCCAAGGGCGAGCAGCGCCAAGGCCCCCGGCTCGGGGAGAAGGTAGGCGCGGATATCCGCCTCGGTGGCCGCCGTCTCGGCGTAGGCGAAAGTCCCGTTGCCCATGACCGAGATGGAGGAATAGGTCTCCGTGCCGAAGGCTGTATTTCCGGGACCGGTGAATCGCAGGCCGGAGGTTTCCGTGGGGAACCACTCACCGTTGATGTAAAAATCAACCGTGATGCCATCCGAGGGCGTGCCCGTACGCGTGAAAACAATCGCGAACGTGTTTTCTCCCTGACGGATGGGAGTTGTCAGGGCATCCGTGTAGTATTGCCCATTTCCTGTGCCCACGTAAAAGCGCCGTTGCGTTCCATCCAACGCAAGGCCGAGCGTGTGGGAGGAGCCCTGCACCGTGACAAGCCAGTCGTCGAGGGTCGGCATGGAGGCGGCGGTGAACGTGGCGATGATGGAAAGCGATTGGCCTCCCGCGATGTTCACGCTTTGGGTGCCGGAGGCGGTCGACCACTTCACGGCGGCGGCTTGGGTCAGGGTGGCGGCGCAGGCCAACCCCATCGCTAACAATGTCTTTCTCATGGTTTGTCCTTCTGTTTCGCGGCGCGTCAAGAACCGCATTGGAGAAATACTATCAACTTTTACCCCCTCCGTCAATGATAAAGACTTATGCGGAGAGAGCCGATTCTCCCGAAAGGGGAGGGCGCCCGCCGCCCCGTCTTGGAGGGCCGGCAGATCCGCCCGGATACGATGATAGGCGGGGGGGTCTTCTTCGTTGGGAACGGCGCCGAAGCGGAGGTGCGGTGTGTTATACTGCCGCCATGAAACGCATTCTGACGACGTTGGCGCTGGCGGCCGCGGCCGCGGCGGGCGAGGCGGCGACCTTCGAGGCCGCGGATTACGGCATCGCGCCGGGCAGGGCCTTCAAGGCCGGGGACGTGGCGCGCCTGTTGGAGGACGTGCGGCGCTCGCCGGGGCCGAGCACGGTGCGCTTCGCGCCGGGCGTCTATGACGTCGGCCCAGAGCAGTGCCAGGAGCGGACGTGGTTCATCTCCAACCACGACCAGCGGAACCCCAAGCGCGTCTTCCTGCCGCTGGAGGGGATGGAGGGGCTGAAGGTGGAGGCCGGGGGCGCCTTCCTCAACCTGCGCGGGCGCATCATCGCCGTGGGCGTCTGGGACAGCGCGGGGGTGTGCGTCGAGGGCCTCACGGTGGATTACGAAACGCCGCCGATCGCCCAGGCGACCTTCACGGCGGTGGATCCCAAGGCCAAGACCGTCACCTTCACGCTGCTGGGGGAGTCCAAGCCGGTGCTCGAGGGGACGAAACTGGTTTTCACGGGGCCGGACTTCCGGGGTTCCTCCGGCGGCGGCATCCTCTTCGAGCCCGACGGGCGCATCGCCTACCGCACGGCGGACACGGGCTTCAACCTCGGGAAGGTGACCCGGAACGCCGACGGCTCCTACACGGCGGCCGACTGCGCCCACCGCGCCTTCAGGCCGGGCCAGCGGATGGCGCTGCGCAACTGGGGGCGCCCCGCGCCGGGCTTCGTCCTCTCCGACTCGCGCGACGTGACGCTCCGCGACGTGACCATCCACTATGCCGACGGCATGGGCGTGCTGGGGCAGAACACCGAGGGCATCGCGCTCGAGCGCGTGCGCGTGGTGCCCAACTTCGCCAAGGGGCGTTTCTTCTCCACGCAGGCCGACGCCACGCACTTCTCCGGCTGCTCCGGGCGCATCCGCTGCGAGGCCGGCGAGTTCGTGGGGATGATGGACGACGCCATCAACGTCCACGGCACCTACCTGCTCGTGCAGCGGCGCGTGGACGCGCGCACGCTGGAGTGCGCCTACATGCACGGCCAATCCTACGGCATGGAGTGGGGCGCCAAGGGCGAGGCCGTCGCCTTCGTCCGCGCGCGCACCATGGAGCGCGTCCCGGGCGCGGAGGCCGTCCTTGAGCGCGTCGAGCCGCTCGACGCCGAGACGATCCGCGCCGGCGCCAAGCGCCTCCGTCTCGTCTTCCGCGACCCCCTGCCGCCGGAGGTCGACCCCGCCAAGGGGAAGCTCGGCGCCGAGAACCTGACCCGCACGCCGAGCGTGGACTTCGTCGGCAACCGCGTGGCCGACAACCGCGCGCGCGGCGCGCTCTTCTCCACGCCCAAGCCCGTGCGCTGCCTCAACAACCTCTTCGACCACACCAGCGGCAGCGCCATTCTCCTCTGCGGGGACTGCAACGGCTGGTACGAGACCGGCGCGTGCGCGGACGTCCTCATCAAGGACAACGTCTTCGTCAACGCCCTCACCTCCACCTACCAATTCACCGAGGCCGTCGTCAGCGTCTGCCCCGAGATCCCCGACCTAGCGGCGCAGAAGCGCCGCTTCCACGGCAACATCCGCATCGAGGGCAACACCTTCGTGGCCTTCGACGCGCCCCTCGTCTTCGCCAAGAGCGTCGACGGGCTGACCATCCGCGGCAACCGCCTGGTGCGGAGCGCGGACTACGCGCCGTACCATTGGAACAAGGCGTGGCTCACCCTCCGCGGCTGCGACAACGTGGAGGCCGAGCCCCCCGTGGAGAACCGCCCATGAACCTGCTCGTCACCGCCGGGCCCACGCGCGAGCCCATCGACCCCGTCCGCTTCCTCTCCAACCGCTCCACCGGCAAGATGGGCTTCGCGGTGGCGCAGGCCGCCGCCGAGGCCGGGTGGGCCGTCACCCTCGTCGCCGGCCCGGTCGCCCTCCCCACGCCGCCCGGCGTGCGGCGGGTGGACGTGACGACCGCGCTGGAGATGCTCGCGGCGGTGGAGCGCGAGCTGCCGGCGTGCGACGTCTTCGTCTCCGCCGCGGCGGTGGCCGATTGGCGGCCCGAGGCGAGCTCGCCCGTCAAGCTCAAGAAGGCCGCCATGGGGGGGACCCTGCGCCTGGTTCCGAACCCCGACATCCTGAAGACCGTCCGCCCGCTCAAGGGCGCGCGCCGCTTCGTGGGGTTCGCCGCCGAGACGGGCGAGCCCACCGCCGAGGCCGCCCGCAAACTCCGCGAGAAGGGGCTTGACCTCATCGTGGCCAACGACGTCACCGCCCCCGGCGCGGGCTTCGCCGTGGAGACCAACCGCGTCACCTTCCTCTTCCCCGACGGCCGCCGCGAGGCGCTGCCCCTCCTCTCCAAACGCGAAGTGGCCCAAAAACTCATCGAACGCTTACCGTGCCTCTGACCGCCGCTGTGCTATACTGGGCGGCAAATGGCACAGGCAGAGGCAGTCTATTCCATCCCGTGGCAGAACGTCCGGCGCCCATTTCTGCGCTGGGCGCTCCGCCACACCCATTCCCTCGCGGAGTCCGCGCTGGGGCTTCGCCGCCTCAATCGCGTCTATGAGCGCGTCAAGGAGCGGCCCATCCCCGGCAGTTTCCCCCACCGCATCCTCGCGGCCATGGACGTCCGCGTCGAGGTCTCCCCCGCCGACGTCGCCCGCGTTCCCGCCGAGGGGGCGCTGATGGTGGTGGCCAACCACCCCTTCGGCGCCGTCGAGGGGCTCGCCCTGCTGGAGCTCGTCCGCCGCCGCCGCCCCGACGTCAAGGTCATGGCCAACTACATCCTCGCGCGCATCCCCGAGCTGCGCGGGGAGATGTTCTTCGTCGACCCCTTCGGGCGGCCCGGCTCCGTCGCCCGCAACGTCAACGCCCTCCGCCAGGCGCTCCAATGGCTGCGCGCGGGGAAGGCGCTCATCGTCTTCCCCGCCGGGGAGGTCGCCAGCTTCGCGCCCCGGGCCTTCCGTGTGCGCGACCCGGAGTGGCACGTCTCGCTCATGACCCTGGCCCGGCACGCCAAGGCGCCCGTCCGCTTCCTTCCCGTCTTCGTCCCCGGCTCCGCCTCCCTGCTCTTCCACCTCGTCGGCAAGATCCACCCACGCCTGCGCACGTTGCTCCTGCCGCGCGAAATGCTCCGCCGCGGACGCCGGCGGCTGGAACTGCGCGTCGGCGAGCCCATCGCCTCGGACAAGCTCCTCAAACGCTTCTCCTCCGACGCCGACGCGCTCCGCTACCTGCGTTTCAGAACCTTCCTCCTCGCCGGCAGGGAGGGCGCCTCCCGCTTCGAGGAACGGATGCGCAGCCTGACGCTCGACCGCGAGGAACGCGAGAACGCCCCCGTCATCCCCCCCGTCGACCCCTTCCGCGTCGAGGCCGAGCTCCGCGCCCTCCCCGAGGAGGCCCGCCTCTGCGCCGTCGACGCCTACGAGCTTTTCGCCGCGCAGGGGCGCGACATCCCCCTCACACTCCGCGAGATCGGCCGCCTCCGCGAGCTGACCTTCCGCGCCGCCGGCGAGGGCACCGGCCGCGATCTCGACACCGACGCGTTCGACGCCGCCTACCATCAGCTCATCCTCTGGCAGCGCGAACGCCGCGAGATCGTCGGCTGCTACCGTCTGGCCCTCTCCGACGTGCTCGCCGAGAGCGCCGGGCTCTCCGCGCTCTACACGCGCACCCTCTTCCGCTTCGACGAACGTTTCCTGGGGCACCTCCCCGGCCCCGCCGTCGAGCTGGGCCGCTCCTTCGTCCGCCCCAGCTACCAGCGCGCCTTCGCGCCCCTTTTGCTGCTGTGGCGCGGCGTGCTCACCTTCCTGGCCCGCCACCCGCGCTATACGGTTCTCTTCGGGCCCGTCAGCATCTCGCACGACTTCCGCCCCGCCTCGCGCGACATGCTCATCGAATATCTTCGCGCCCGCTGCTTCGATTGGCGGCTTGCACGGTGGGTCTCCCCGCGCCTGCCCCCCCGGCGCCCGCGCTTCGTGGAATGGCGCCACCCCGACTACGCCGACTTCCTCCGCACCGAGGCCGACGTCAACGCCGCGCTCTCCGAGATCGAGGAGGGCCGCCGCGAGATGCCCGTCCTCATCCGCCAATATCTCAAGCTCGGCGGCCGGATCGCCGCCTTCAACGTCGACCCCGACTTCGGCACGGTGGTCGACGGCCTCATCATCGTCGATCTCCTCAAAGTCCCGCCCCGTGACGTCATTCGCTACATGGGCAAAGAACTCTACGAGGCCTACATCCACGCGCCTCGGGAAGGATGAACATGCGCATTCTCATCACCGGCGGCCGTGGTATGCTCGGCCGCACGCTCCAAAACCGCTGGCAGGTCGCCCACACCCTTGCCGTCGCCGACCTCCCGGAGGTGGACGTCACCGCGCCGGGCACCCTCGCCGAGGCCTTCCGCGCCTTCCGCCCCGAGGTCGTCCTCCACTGCGCCGCCAAGACCAACGTCGACGCCTGCGAGGGCGACCGCGACGGAGCCTTCCGCCTCAACGCCGAGGGCTCCGCCAACGTCGCCCGCGCCTGCGCCGCCCACGGCGCCCGCCTCATCGCGATCTCCACCGACTACGTCTTCGCCGGCGACCGCCCCGGCGACCGCTCCGAGGATGAGCCCACCGCCCCGAAGACCGTCTACGGCGCCAGCAAGCTCGCCGGCGAGGAGGCCATCCGCGCCCTCTGCCCCGACCACGTCATCGCCCGCACCGCCTGGCTTTACGGCCCCGGCGGCCCCAGCTTCGTCCACGCCATCCTCCGCAACGCCCGCGCCAACCCGGGGCGTCCCCTGCGCGTCGTCGACGACCAGCACGGCAACCCCACCTCCACCCTCGCCTTGGCCGACGCCCTCACCGCCCTGCTGGCCCGGCCCGAGCTCCGCGGAACCTTCCACCTCACCTGCGAGGGCGTCGTCACCTGGTGCGGCTTCGCCCGCGAGATCCTCCGCCTCGCCGGGCTCCGCACGCCCGTGGAGCCCTGCCCCACGGAGGCGTATCCCCGCCCGGCGCCCCGTCCCCATTGGTCGGCCCTCTCCAAGGCCAAGCTCGCCGCCGCCGGCCTTCCCCCCATGCCCGCCTGGCAGGAGGCGCTCGCCCGCTTCTTCGCCGCCGACCCCTCCCTCCTCGCCCCCAACGCCTGAGCCGCGCGTGGCGGTCGGGGCGGTGTGGTAGAATACACGCCCCAAACGAGGGAACCGCCATGCGCAACCGCCATCCGTTTCTGTTTTCCGGGCGCTTTCTGCCCAGTCTGCCCATGCTCGTCCGCACGCGCGTGGCCATCTGCTGTTCGTTTTTCATCCAAGGGATGGTCTTCGCCACGTGGTGCGCGCGCATCCCGGACGTCCGCGAGCGGCTTGGGCTCAACGAGGCGCAGCTGGGGACGCTGCTGCTGGCCCTCCCCGTTGGGCAATTGGTCTCGATGGCGCCGAACGGCTGGCTGGTGTCGCGTTTCGGCAGCCGCCGGATGCTGATCGCGGCGGGGTTCCTCTATCCGTGCGTGCTGTTGTTCCTGGGGTTCGCCCCGACGGCGTGGGCGTTGGGCGCGGGGCTGTTGGCGGCGGGCTTCGCCGCGAACCTCTCCAACACGGCGGCCAACACGCAGGGGGTGCAGCTGGAGCATTACTACCGCCGCTCGATCATCGCGCTGTTCCACGGGATGTGGTCGCTCGCGGGGTTGGCGGCCGTGGCGCTGGCGCTGGCGTTGGCGCCGTTGGGGGCGCCGACGTGGGCGCATTTCGCGTTGGTCGCGGCGGGGGCGTGCGCGCTGCTTGCCTTCTCGGGTGGGGCGCTGATGCCGTTCGACCGCGCCCCGGCGCCCGTGCGGGGGGAGGCGGCCGCGGGGCGCTCGCCGTGGCGTCTGACGCCCTATCTCTTCTGGATCGGGATTGCCTCGCTGGGGTGCATGGCGTGCGAGGGGGCCATTTATGATTGGAGCGGGGTGTATTTCCGCGACGTCCTGCGGGTGGCGCCCGCCCATCAGAGCGTGGGGTATTTCGCCTATCTGTGCGCGATGGTCTCCTGCCGCTTCGTGGCCGACCGCGTGGTCAACCGTTTCGGGACGGCGCGTGTGCTCTATGGGTGCGGGGCGTGCATCGCGGGGGGATTGGCCTTGGCGGTGGCGCTGAGCCTGTGCGGGCCGGCGTTGGCGATGGCGGGAGCCGCGGCGGGGTTTGCCTTGGTGGGGTGCGGCACGAGCGCGGTGGTGCCGATCGGGTGCGGGCTGGCGGGGAAGGCGCCGGGGGTGCCCACGGGAATCGCCATCGCGCAGGTCTCGACGGTCGGGTTCTTCGGGTTCCTCGCCACGCCGCCGCTCATCGGTTACGTCGCCCACGCCACAAGCCTGCGCCACGCCTTTGCGCTGATGGCGGCGATCGGGCTGCTGGTGGTGGTGGCCACGTGGCGGCTGAGGGGGGCGGCGGGCGGCGTCATTCGCCGATGATGAGAGGGCGGAGCTCCCCGGCGGGGAGGGGCCAGGCGCGGAGGTCGACGCGCATCCGGGCGTATTCGGCGCGGCGGCCGGCGTCGATGGCGCCGGGGGTCAGGACGAGGATGGGGGTCTGCGCGATGCGGGCGTCGCCGCGGATCTGGCAGATGAGGTCGTTGAGGCAGCAGTCGGGGAGGGAGCCGTCGAGGATGAAACGGGCGGGCGGGCAGGTGCCTTGGGCGTCCTTGGCGAGGTCGAGCCCCTCGCGGTCGGGGCGGACGCGCAGGCCCATGGCGGTGAGGGCCTGGGTGAGGGCGCCGATGAGCGCCTCGTCGCCGGAGACCACCACCACCTCGGGGCCGGGGCAGGCGGGGAGGCGGACGGCGACGCGCGTGCCGCCCTCGCCGCCGGGCACGGGGGATTGGATGGTGAGCGTGCCGCCGTGGAGCTCGACGATTTCGCGGACGATGGAGAGCCCCAGCCCGGTGCCGGCCACCTGGTCGCCCACGCGGAAGTAGCGTTGGGAGACGCGGGGGAGGGCCTCGGGGGGGATGCCGATGCCGTTGTCGTCCACCAGGATGAGGGCGTCGCCGCCCTCGGTTTGGACGGAGGCGCGGATGGCGCCGCCCTCGGGAGTGTATTTGACGGCGTTGGAGAGGATGTTGAAGAAGACGCGCTCGAGTTTGTGGCGGTCGGCGTCGGCGTAGATCTCCTTGGGGGCGGGGGCGACGGTGAGGGTCTGGCGTTTGGCCTGGGCCTGGATGAGGAGGGCGTCGGCCGATTCGGCGAGGAGGTGGGCGAGGGGGACGCAGCGTTTGCGCAGGGTGAGGGTGCCGTTCTCCATCTGGCGGAGGTCCAGGATGTCGTTGACGGTGGTCATGAGGCGCTTGACGTCCACCTGCAGGCGGCCAAGGTAGTCCAGGGCCTTTTGGGGGAGGGGGCCGCAGATGCCGCGGAGCATGTTGTTGAGCGCGTAGGACATCGAGGTGAGCGGGGTGCGGAGCTCGTGGGAGACGTTGGAGACGAACTCCATGCGGTCGCGGATGGCGGCGCGGAGGCGCTCATTGGTCTCCTCGGCGCGGTGGAGGCTCATGACGCGGGCGGTGATGTCGCGCACCATGATCAGGACGTGGCCGTCCGCGAGGCGGTGGAGGACGGCCTCGGCGACGAAGGTGGTGCCGTCGTCGCGCGTGGCGTGGTTTTCGAGCGAGACGAAGGGGACGGCGGTGAGGCGCTCGCGCAGGTAGGTGGGGAACTCGGCGGCGAGGTCGTGGTCGTTGGGCATCTCGGAGGCGTCGCGGCCGATGATCGCCTCGCGCGAGGGCGCGCGAAGCAGCTCCGCCGCCCGCGCGTTGCAGTCCACCACGCGGAAGTCGCCGTCCGTCAGGAAGGCGGCCTCGCTCAGGGCCTCCAAAGGCACTTGGCTCCCGCTCATTTCGTCCGTTCCTCCTTCATGGGCCAGCGCAACAGCAGGCGCACCGTCTCGGCGTCCAGCTCGTAGAGCACGGGCCGGCCCTGCACCAAGGCCGGTGCCGCGCCGGTCTTCGGGTCGGGGTCGCCGATGAGCAACACGCGGCGGAGGCCGTCCTCGCCGCCGTCCAGATCCAGCGTCAGCCGGACCAAGGGCCGATCCAGCCCATAGGGGCGCAGCTTGTCGGGGGAGACGGGGGCGTCGCGCAGGACGCGCCCCGCCTTGAGGTCGGCGAAACGGGTCAGCCAGGCGTCCAACACGTCCGCCGCCACATAGGCGCCAGCGGGGCTCTCGGTCTCCCAGGTCAGCGCGGCGCCGGGGCGGACGGCCGCGCAGCGCGAGCCGTCGCGCCGGAGCGCGGCGATGCGGCGGATGCGCCCGGCCGGCACGGAGAGGACGGTGCGGTCGACCAACGTGTGCTGGAGGTTCTCGGAGAGCAAGGCGCCCAGACGCTCCCCGCGCGCCACGCGGAAGAGACGGCGCTGGTCGTCGCGCCAGACCAAGAGGCTGTCCGCGGGCCGCTCCGGCGAGGGATAAAAGGTGAGCGTCACGGGCGGCGCGCCATGCTCGCGCTCGATCGTGAGCGAGCCGACCGGCTCCTCGCCGGAGGGGGGCTCGACGCCGGTGATCTCCCCGGTGAGGGTGGGGAGCCAGGCGAGCAGTTCGCGGACGGCCGCGGCGTCCGCCGGCAGGGCCATCGGCAGGGTGAGGCGCCAGACGCCTTGGGCGCGCTCCAGGGCCACGGGGGCCTCCCGCCCCTCCCGTCGGAAGGTCAGGCGCGCCGCCTCCGCGGCCTCGCCCAGCACCAAGAACTCCCGGAAGGCCGGGGCGAAGGGGCCGTCGGCGCCGAAGCGCTCGGGGATGGATTTGGGCACGGCGACCACCGAGCGGCCGTCGCCGCGCAGGCACAAGACCGCGTCGGCGCGGGCGGGAGCCGCCCGCCCGAAGCGCAAGGA
>CALXSF010000018.1 GCA_944391055.1 uncultured Kiritimatiellota bacterium
GGAGAGTAGCACGCCGCCGGGACTTCCCCGAGGGGCCGCGAGCATCCGCTCGCGGCCCCTCCTTTTTTTTTCGCCCCAACGCCCCCGGGTCCCAGTTGCCCCGCCCCGCCTCAACGCGGCGCCCGCCCCCCCCCGAGACCCGACCGGACGCCACGGAGAAAGCACGCCGCCGCGCCCCCCAGAACCCGACCCCGCCCCCACGCCAGCCAAACCCTGGACTCAAGCGCGGGCGAAAGCGGGCGAAAGCAAAGCCCCCCGCACCCCCCAACATCAGCCAAACCACGCAACGACAACGCCCGACCCAGACCCTCCTCCACCATCAGCGTCGCAACGTGGACAAGATTGTAGACGGCTACAATCTCCAAGCCCCCAAAATCCTCGCCGAACCAAGCCGCGCAGTCGTTGTGACTTGTTTCCAGACGTTGCAGGAACTTCCGCGAGCAGATCAGCGGGACACCCGCCAAATCTTGGAGGGTGACGGCTTTTTTGCGCGCCAGGGGATCGTCCTTTCGCATCAGCACGCCGCGAACGTCGGTGTGAGGGAGGCGAAGGGCGTTGTAACGGGCGATTTCCGCCGGTTGAATCAGAAGGGCAAAATCCAGGAGACCGCGGTCGAGCCGTTCTGTGACGTCCGCGGCGCTCCCGCTGTGGAAACTGAAACGGATGGCGGGATGTTCGCGACGCAGCGCTCGGATCGTGCGGATGATCAGTCGCATCGCCTCGGTCTCCGCCCCGCCGATGCGCACCTCCCCGGCGACTTGTCTGCCAAGAACCTCGAAATCAGCCTCGGTCTGCCGGACAAGCGCGAGGATTTCCTCGGCACGGCGCCGCAGGAGGGCGCCCGCCGGCGTCAGCGCAATGGGTTGTGCGTCGCGGACGAAGTGGCGCTGACCAAGTTCATCCTCCAGGTCGCGCAACTGACTGGAGAGGGTTGGCTGTGTCAGGTGCAGGCGATGGGCGGCCCCAGTGACGGAGCCTTCCCGCGCGACGGGAGGAAATAACGCAAAACTCTGAGTTCCATGGCGGCGGCGATCCTGTTTGTCGCGTGCCATTATAGCACTTCCGCCATGCCTGACGGGCATGGGGCCGAATAGAAAATAAGTATTTGCTGTTCCGGATGAAAAGTCCTTATAATGGGGGCGTGAACAGACGGCTATGCGTGGTTTTTCGGTTGGTGTGCGTTAGCCTTGGCGCGTTGTCGGCGGCTGTGCCGACAGGGTGCGCGGGGCGTTCGGGCGAAGGGGCCCCGATTGTGCTGAGGACGATGGGCAGCCTTTTTTCGGCGGGACGCTCGTGCGGGAGGAATCGGGCGAGACGTTTCACGGCGACCATGGTTACGCGCAGTTTTTTATCCCGTTGGGGGCGCACGATTGGCCGGTGATCCTGTGGCACGGCATCGGCTAATCCGGGCGCAACTACGAATCCACGCCGGATGGCCGCGAGGGCTTCATGGTGATTTTGCCGCGCCGGGGGTGGGCGACGTACATCATCGATCAGCCGCGCCGGGGGCGTGCCGGCAGGACGCGCGCGCCCGCGATGGCCCATGCCGTCCCGACCACCGCGTGTGAGAGTTCGGCCTGGAACGCCTTCCGCAACGGCATCTGGGCCCCGCCCGACCGGGCCACCGTGTTCCTGGGCACGCAATTCCCGCACGATCCGGATTCCGTCGAACAATTCTTCCGCCAGCAGACGCCCGACACCGGCGCGGAACCGCGCACACTCGCGCATTACCGCTTCATGGGCGACACGTTGGCGGCGTTGTTGGGACGGACGGGGCCGGCGGTCTTGGTGACCCATTCCAACAGCGGCAAGTACGGCTGATTCGCCGCCATGGCGGCGCCGGGCGCGCTGAAGGCCATCGTCGCGTTCGAGCCGGGGCATTTCGTCCTGCCCGAGGGGGAGTCGGCGCCCGACCCGCCGCCGGGGACGGAGAAGCCCGGGCGCAACATGCGGCCGATCCGCGTGCCGGAGGAGGCGTTCGCGAGGCTCACGCGCCTGCCAATCCTGATCGTCTATGGCGACAACATCGCCACCGAGCCAAGCGACTTATTCAACGTGAACATCTGGCGCCTCTCCGGCGCCGGCCGCCGGCGCGGCGTGCGCGGGCGGCGGCGCGCTCCCGCGGCGCACGCTTGGCAGCGGGGCGGCCGCGCTGGAGGTCTCCGCGCTTGGGTTTGGCTACATGGGCCTGAACTATCATCGAGGGCCGCACCCCGACAGGAAACAGGCGATCCGCCTTGTGCGCGAGGCGGCTGAGCGCGGCGTGACGCTTTTCGACGCCGCCAACGACAACCGCCGGGAGCTGCCGCGCTTCACGCCGGCGGCCATGCGCGCGAACCTGCGCATCGTCGAGGCGTTGCATGCCTTTGGGCGGACCCGTGGGATGACCGCCGCGCAGATTGCGTTGGCCTGGCTGCTGGCCCGCCACCCATGGGTCGTGCCGATCCCTGGGACGACGAAGCGCGCCCATCTTGCGGAAAACTTTGGCGCGGCGGTCGCCGCGCACCCCGTCGTCGGCGCGTGTTACAACGCCGAGCAGGCGGCCAAGGTGCAACAGTGAGCCCCGGCCTCAGGCGCGGCGGACGAGGCCGCCGGGGAGGGGGCGGATGAGCCGCCGCATCTGCAGGCCGATGGCCAGGGCCGAGACGGCGGGGAGGGGGAGCCCGGCGCGTTCGGCGAGGGCCTCGAGGGAGGCGTCCTCGCCGGGGGGGAGGGCCTGCCAGAGGCGGCGTTCGTCGTCGGTGAGGCCGATGGGCTCGGCGGGGGCCTCCGGGGCGTCGCGGCCTTCGCGGAGGTCAAGCTCGCCGAAGTCCTCGAGTATGTCGGCGGGGCGGGCGACGAGGCGGGCCTCGCCGTTGCGGATGAGGGCGTGGTTGCCGACGAAGGCGGGGGTGTCGACGCGGCCGGGAAGGGCGTAGAGGGCACGGCCGAAGTCGCGCGCGAAGCCGGCGGTGATGAGGGTGCCGCTGCGCGCGCCGGCCTCGACGACGAGGGTGGCCTTGGAGAGCCCGGCGACGAGGCGGTTGCGCTGGGGGAAGGTCTTGGCGTCGCCGTGTCGGCCGAAGGGGTATTCGCTGACGACAAGGCCTCCGGCGCGGGCGATCTCGCGCGCCAGGGGTTTATTGCCCTCGGGGTAGATGCGGTCGAGCGCGGTGCCGACGATGGCGAGGGTCCTGCCGGGCGCGTCGGGCCCCGCGTCGAGGGCGCCGCGGTGGGCGGCGGCATCCACGCCCTCGGCCAGGCCGCTGGTGACGTGGATGCCGGCCTCGGCGAGCGCGAGCGCGAAGCGGCGGGCCTGCTCGGCGGCGTAGACGGTGGGGCGGCGCGTGCCGACGATGGCGACCTGCGTCTGCGCCAGGAGCCGGGGCTCGCCGACGCAGTAGAGGCAGAGGGGCGGGGAGGGGATGGCGCGGAGGCTCTCGGGGTAGAGGGCGTCCTCCCACGTGAGGATGCGGACGCCGGCGTCTTGGGCGCGGGCCTCCTCGCGGGCGGCGAAGTCGGAGCGGAGCGCGGAGACGGCCTCCTCGGCCAGCGCGGGGCCGATGTCTTTGCAACGTTCGGCGACGAGGCCAGGCGCGGCGCGCGCGGCCTCGCCCAGCGAGCCGAAGGCGCGGATGAGCGACCGCACTTTGGCGGCGCCCACCCGCGGCACGCGGTTCAGCGCGATCAGCGCCGCTCGCTCGGTGGTCTCGAAGGCGGCACGCTCCTTTCCCGGCCCGCGCCCGGGCCGCTCACAGCGTCTGGCCGACGGTGATGCAGATGTTGCCGAAGATGTCCTCGGCGGAGCAGCCGCGCGAGAGGTCGTTGATCGGCTTGGCGACGCCTTGGACGATGGGGCCGAGGGCGGTGGCGCCGGCGAGGCGCTGGACGAGCTTGTAGCAGATGTTGCCGGCCTGGAGGTCGGGGAAGATGAGCACGTTCGCGTCGCCCTTGATGGCGCCGCCGGGGTTCTTCTGGAGGGCCACGGCCGGGACGATGGCGGCGTCGGCCTGGATTTCGCCGTCGACCACCGCGTCGAGCCCGAGCTCCTCGAAGCGGGCCTTGGTGAGGCGGGCGGCCTCGGCCACCTTGTCGACGAGCTCGTGCTTGGCCGAGCCTTTCGAGGAGAAGGAGAGGAAGGCGACCTTGGGCTGCTTGCCGACGAGGGCGCGGAAGGTGCGGGCGGTGGCCAGCGCGATGTCGACCATCTGCTCGGCGGTGGGGCAGGGGTTGACCGCGCAGTCGGCGAAGCAGAGGACGTCGTCGCCGGCCTCGGTGGGGCGCCGCAGGCCCATGAGGAAGGTGGAGGAGGCCAGCTTGATGCCCGGCGCCGTGCCGACGCACTGGAAGGCGGCGCGCAGCATGTCGCCCGTCGAGGCGATGGAGCCGGCGACGAGGCCGTCGGCCTTGCCCACGGCGAGCATCATGGCGCCGAAGTAGATGCGCTTGTCCAGGAGCGCCTGGCGGGCGCCCTCGGGGGTCATGCCCTTGGCCTTGCGCTTCTCGTAGAAGGCGGCGGCCAGCTCGTCGAGCAAGGGGCCGTGGGTGTGGTCGATGACCTGGGCCTCGGGGGCCAGCTTCATGCCGGCGGCGTTCTCGGAGAAGGCGATCTCCTCGGGGGTCCCGAGGACGATGATCTTGGCGGCGTTGGCTTGGATGGCGAGGTTGGCGGCCTTGATCACGCGCGGGTCCTGGCCTTCCGGCAACACGATGGTGCGCCCCGAGCCTTTGGCCTTGGCGCAAATCTGCTTCAACAATTCCATGGCGATCTTCCTCTCTAAGGATTGGAACGATGACGATGGGCAGTATAGCACAGGCGGACGAAATCCGCGAGCTTCCGTCAGGCGAGTTTTTCGCGCAGGAGGCGCTGGGCGAGCTGGGGCGAGGCCTTGCCCTTGGAGCGCTTCATCACCTGGCCGACGAGGAAGCCGAGGGCGGCCTGCTTGCCGGCCTTGTAGTCGGCGACGACCTTGGGGTTGTCGGCGAGGGCGGCGTCCACGAAGGCCTCGATGGCGGCGGCGTCGGAGACTTGGGCGAGGCCGCGCCGCTCGACGATGGCCTTGGGGTCGCCGCCTTCGGCGAAGAGCTCGGGGAGGAGGGCCTTGGCGGTGGGGCCGTTGATGGTGCCGGCCTCGAGGAGGCGGAGGAGGTCGCCGAGGGCCTGCGGGGTGAGGGCGGAGTCCTGGACGGGGCGGCCTTCCTTGGCGGTGAGGGCGAGCACCTCGGCCATGACCCAGTTGCTGGCGAGTTTGCCGTTGCCGCAGCGCTGGGCGGTGGCCTCGAAGAAGTCGGCGAGGGCGCGGTCGGCGGCGAGGACGCCGGCGTCGTAGTCGGGGATGCCGTAGTCGCGCGCCATGCGCTCGCGGCGCGCGGCGGGGGCCTCGGGGAGATCCTTGGCCCAGGCGTCGATCTGCGCCTGGGCGAGGAGGACGGGCGGGAGGTCGGGCTCGGGGAAGTAACGGTAGTCCTCGGCGTTCTCCTTGGTGCGCATGGAGAAGGTCTCACCGGCGTCGGGGTCCCAGCGGCGGGTCTCCTGGACGATGGCCTGCCCGGCGTCGAGCGCGGCCTTCTGGCGGGCGATCTCGTAGCCGAGGGCGGCGTGGATGCCGCTGAAGGTGTTCATGTTCTTGATCTCGACCTTCACGCCGTAGGCCTCCTGGCCTTTGGGGCGCAGGGAGATGTTGACGTCGGAGCGCATGTTGCCCTCTTCGAGGTTGCAGTCGCTGACGCCGGCGTAGATCATGCACTCGCGCAGGGCGGTGAGGTAGGCGATGGCCTCGTCGGGGGAGCGGAGGTCGGGCTCGGAGACGATCTCCATGAGCGGGGTGCCGGCGCGGTTGAAGTCGACGCCCGAGCACCCGGCGCGGTGGGTGAGCTTGCCGACGTCCTCCTCCAGGTGGATGTGGTTGATGCGGATGACGCGCGCCTCGCCCTCGCGGGCCGGGAGGCGCACGGCGCCGCCGAGGCAGAGGGGCGCGCCGTTCTGGGTGATCTGGTAGTCCTTGGCCGAGTCCGGGTAGAAATAGTTCTTGCGGTCGAAGCGGCTGAGGGGCGCGATGCGGCAGCCCAGCATCAGGCCGGCCATCACGGTGAGGCGGATGGCCTCGCCGTTGATCGTGGGCAGGGCGCCGGGATAGCCGAGGCAGACGGGGCAGACGTGGCTGTTGGGCGTGGCCCCGAAGGCGGTGGCGCAGCCGCAGAACATCTTGGTGCGGGTCTTGAGCTGGACGTGGGTCTCCAGGCCGATGACGACTTCGTATTCCATGGCGGTCCTCGCTCAGCGGGGTTCGAGCGCGTGGGCGGCGCGCAGCAGCGTGGCCTCGCCCAAGGCGGGGCCGAGGAGTTGGAGGCCGACGGGCTTGCCGGCGGCGGTGGCGCCGGCGGGGATGGCGATGGCGCAGCAGCCGGCCAGGTTCGCGCCGACGGTGAGCACGTCGGAGAGATAGTTGCGGATGGGGTCGTCCTGATAGACGCCCAGGGGCCAGGCCGGCTCGGGCGTGACGGGCGCCAGCAGCAGGTCGCACCCCGCGAAGGCGGCCTCGAAGTCGCGCCGGATGAGGGTGCGCACCTTCTGCGCCCGGTTGTAGTAGGCGTCGTAATAGCCGGAGGAGAGCACGAACGTCCCCAGCAGGATCCGCCGCTTGGTCTCCGCGCCGAAGCCCTGGGCGCGGGTGGCCAGGTACTGCCCCAGCACCTCCTCGCGGGGGACGCGCAGGCCGTAGCGGACGCCGTCGAAGCGGGCCAGGTTGGCCGAGACCTCGGCCGTCATGCAGATATAATAGGTGGGGATGCCGAAGCCCGCGTGCGGCAGCGACACCTCGCGGAGCGCCGCGCCCAGCGCCTCCGCGCGCTTGGCGGCGGCCTCGGTGAGGGCGCGCACCTCGGGGTCGAGCCCGTCGCCGAAATACTCCTTCGGCAGGCCCAGCGTCATCCCCGCCAAGGGCCGCGCCGGGTCCATCCCTTCCCAGCAGCCCGCGAGGCGGGGCGCCGGCGCGGCGAGGGTGGTGGCGTCCAGCGGGTCGTGCCCGGCGATGACGTCCATGAGCAGCGCCGCGTCCTCCACCGTCTTGGTCATGGGCCCCACCTGATCCAGCGAGGAGGCGCACGCCACCACGCCGTAGCGCGAGACGCGCCCATACGTGGGCTTGAGCCCCACGATGCCGCAATGGCTGGCCGGCTGGCGGATGGAGCCGCCCGTGTCGGTGCCGAGCGCCGCGAGGGCCAGCCCGCCGCCGACCGCCGCCGCGCTGCCGCCGGAGGAGCCCCCGGGGATGCAGCCGCGGGCCACGGGGTTCTCCGTCGGGCCAAAGGCGGAGGTCTGCGTGGTGGAGCCGAGGGCGAACTCGTCCATGTTCGTGCGCCCGAGGAAGACGGCCCCCGCGGCGCGCAGGCGCGCGGAGACGGTGGCGTCGTAGGGCGCCACGTAGCCCTCGAGGATGCGGCTGGAGGCCGTGCACGGCTGGCCGGCCACGTTCATGTTGTCCTTCATCGCGATCGGCGCGCCCAGCAGGGGCGCCTCCTCGCCGGCGGCGCGGCGGCGGTCGGCCTCGGCGGCCTGGGCCAGCGCCCCCTCGGCGTCGATGGTCACGAAGGCGTGGATGTCGCGCTGCGAGGCCTCCATCGCCCCCAGCAGCGCCTGGGTGAGCTCCACGGAGGAGAAACGTTTGGCGCGCAGCCCCGCGAGGGCCTGGGCCAAGGTCATGTGCCTGATGTCGTCCATGGCGCCTCCCTCACTCCACCACGCGGGGCATCCGGATCTCGTCGTCGACGCGCGCGGGCGCGTTGGCCAGCACGGCCTCCAGCGGCAGGCCGGGGGTGGGCGTGTCCGCGCGCAGGGGCGCGCCCTCGGCGTGGCCGTGCAGCGTCGCGTCCAGCTCGGCGGTCTCCAGGCCGGCGATGCGGTCCACATAGGCCACGATGGTCTCCAGCTGGGCCCCGAAAATCCTGCGTTCGTCCTCCGTCAGCGCCAGACGCGCCAGGAGCGCCACGCGGTCGATGTCAAATCCTGCCATAAGCGTACTCCAGAAAGCGGCAAGTATACCACATCCCAGGCCCTCGCCGCCGCGCTTGGGGCGCGCGGCCTTTCCCCGCCGGGGCGGTCGTGCTATACTACGGGGCATGTTGAGACGGATTCTTCTGTTGGCTTTGGCATTGGCCGCCGGGGCGGCGTGGGCGCAGGGGTTGCGCGTGCGCCTCGCGCCGGGGGAGGTCTTCGCGGGCGACGCCTTTCTCCTGGAGGTCTCGGCGGAGGACGCCGCGCTGAAGGCGGTGGACTTCGCCTTCTCGGGGCCGGTGGAGCGCCTGGGGCAGACGCGCAGCGTCACGATGGTCAATGGCCGCGCCTCCACCACGCTCGGCTGGCGCCTGCTGGCCACGCGCACGGGGACGCTGCGCCTGGAGCGCCTCTCGGCGACGGCCGCGGACGGCCGCCGCTTGGTCTACGACGGCCACCCCGAGCTGACCGTCCGCGCGCTGGAGGCCGACCCCGCCGTGGCGCTCTCCTTGGAGGCCGCGCCCGAGGACCCGATGCCGGGCGACGCGGTGACCTTGACGCTCACGTGCGTCACCCCCGCCCTGCGCGTCGGCGACCGGACGCTCTCGCCCTTCTTCGACGTGGATCTCTTCGGCCGCCCCAGCCCGCGGATGCCCCGCCTGGCCTTCGACGCGGCGACGGACGAGGAATCCCCCCTGCGCGCGGCCGGCCGCCCGGAGGCCGAGGGCCCCGAGCCCGACGGCACCAACCTCGTCTGGCGCGTGCGCTACCCCTTCCGCGCGGTGCGCGCCGGCCGGCAGACCTTCCCCGCCCCGACCCTCCGCGACGTGCGGGTGGCCGCGCTGGGGCCGGACGGCCGGGGCGAGAGCGTCCGCTGCGCCGCCATCGGCGAGCCGCTCACCGTCGCCGTCGCCGACCCGCCCCTCGATGGCCGCCCCGAGGGCTACGTCGGCGCCATCGGCAAGACCTTCGCCGCCGAGGCCGCGCTCGACGCCCTCAACGTCAAGGCGGGCGACCCCGTGCGCCTGACCGTCACCTTCCGGACGGACTGCGACCCTGCGCTGCTGCGCGCCCCCCGCCTGCCCGAACTCCCCGGCTTCCGCGCCTACGGCGAGCCGGCGCGCCGGACGCTCTCGGACGGCGTCGCCTTCGCCTTCAGCCTCCGGCCCGTGCGCGACGGGCTTTTGGAGATCCCCCCCCTGGCCTTCGCGTGGTTCGACCGCGCGGCGCGGGAATACCGCACCGCCGCCACCGCCGCCGTCCCCCTCCGCGTCCGCCCCACCGCCCAGCTGGCCCTCGCGGGGCCCGACGGCGCGGCGCCGGGCGTCCCGCCGCCCGCGTTGGTGCACGACGGCGCGACCCTCCCCGCGCGCCCGCGCCCCCTCTGGCCGTGGGTGTTGCTCGCGCTCGGCGCCGCCGCGCTGGCCGCCAAGGCGCTCTGGCGGGCGCTCCGCCTCGCGGCGCGTCTGCTGGCCGCCCCCTTCCGGGCCCGCCGCCCCTTGGCACGGGCGCTCGCCACGCTCGCCAGGACGGACGACCCGGCGCAGGCCGCCGCCGCCGTCCGCCTTTGGGCCGGGCGCCCCGCGCTCACGCCCGCCGAGCTCCGCGCCCTGCTCCCCGCCTCGCCCGAGGCCGAGGAGGCCGTCGCCGCCTATGCGGTGCTCGAGGGCGCGGCCTATTCCGGCGGGGGCGACCGGCCCGAGGCCCGCGCCGCGCTCCGCCGTCTGCTCCCCGGCCTCCGACTCCTTGCCCTCGCGCTGCTCCTGCTCGCCCCGCCCGCCCTGCCGGCGGCGGACGCCTTCGTGCGCGAGCAGGCCTGGGCCGCCTCCGTCGCCGCCGCCGAGCCCAAGGACTACGCCGAGGCGGCGAACCTTTGGCTTCGCCTGGCGCGGGAGGGCGACCCGGGGCGCGAGGTGCTGCTCAACGGCGCCGTGTGCGCCCTGCTCGCGGGCCGTCCCGAGGCATCGCTGACCCTGTTGGCCCATTATGAGCGGCGCCATGGGCGCGACGCGGCGAGCGACCAGGCCCTCCGCGCCGTCTGCGCGCGTCTGGGGCAGGCGGCCCCGGGGCCGTGGGCGCGGCGCTCCTTCCCCGAGGCGGCGGCGTGGTGCGCGGCGGCGACGGGGCTGTTTCTGTTGGCCTTGGCCTGTCCGGCGGGGCGTTGGCGGCGGCGCGCGGCGTGGGGGCTGCTGGCGGCGGCGCTCGCCTTGGGGGTCTGGGCGGCGGGGTTGTGGCAGTGGTGCCGCACGGCGCCCTTGCCGGAGGATCTGACGCCCGCCGAGGAGGCGCAGCCATGAACCGTCTGCCGTTGCTGGCCGCGTTCGCGGCCTTGGCGCTGCCCGCGCACGCCGCGCTCCGCTCCGCCGCGTGGGGTACCGACCCCGCCGCCCCGCTCTACGTGGGGCAGGAGTATGACCTCACCCTCACCCTCGTCACCGACGCCGGGGAGGAGATCCCCGCCTTCACCCTTGACCAAGGCCCCTCGCGCAACCCCGACGCGCAGAGCCACACCGAGGCCGATGGCGTGCGCCGCACCGTCTTCCGCTGGCGTCAGGCGGAGGACGCGCCGCGCCTGGCCTCCATCCCCCTCACCCGCGTGGTGGCCGACGTGATGGCCGTGCGCCAGTTCGGCTTCATGCGCACCGCCGACACCACGCGCCAGGGCGTCGGCGCGCCCGCCTTTTCCTATGAGGTCGTCCCGCTGCCCGGCGAGGCGCGGGGCGCGCCCATCGGGGAGTTCGCCCTCGCCCTCTCCGCCGACGCGCCGGACTTCGCGCCCGGCGACTTGCGCCTCCTCACCGCCACGCTCACCGCCCGCCAAGGGCGCGTGCCGGCGGAGGCGGCGTTCGCGCTGGAGCCTGTCGGGGGCGGGCGCGCGTGGCCGTGGCGCATCGTCGGGCGCACCGACCGGAAACTGGTGGCGCAGGCTTATTTCCTCGCCGAGGCCGAGACGCCGCTCGTCCTGCGCCTGCGTCCCTTCCGGGCCTTCGATTTGCGCACCCGGGCCTTGGCCGAGGTGCCTTGCTCGCCGCTGACGCTCATCCCGCGCGCCGCCGACGCCGCGCCCGAGGCCGAGCGCGGGCCCGAGCCGCTCCGCCTGGCCCCGAGCGCTGCCGCGCCCGCGCTCGGTGTGTTGGGCGAGGCGCCGCCCGAGCCGACCGGCGACCACGTGGGCGGGTGGGTGCGCGTCCGCTCCGAGGGCCGCGAGGGCTGGGTGCCGGAGGCTGCGCTGAAAGGAGGCAAGCAATGAGATTCGACGCGCCGCTCTTCCTGTTGGCGTTGTTGGCCGTGCCCGCGCTGTGGGCGTTGTGGGCGGCGCGGCGGCGGAAGGTGGCCGCGCGCCTGGCGCGTTTGAGCCGCCAAGCCGTCGCCGCGCCGGCTCGTTCGGGGCTCCAGACGGCGCTGCTGCTGGGGGCGCTCGCCGCGCTGTCGGTGGCGCTCGCGGGGCCGAGGTGGGGGCGCGGGGCGGAGGAGCGCGTCGCGCGCGGGCGGAACCTCATGTTGGCGGTGGATGTCTCGCGCTCGATGCTCGCCGAGGACGTCCGCCCCAACCGGCTGGGCCGCGCCAAGGCCGACCTGATCGATTTGGTGGACGCCCTGCGCGGCGACCGCGCCGGGCTCCTGGCCTTCCGCGGCAAGGGCGCGCTCCTGTGCCCCATGACCACCGACGCTGCCTTCCTGCGGCAGGCCATTGACGCCCTCGCGCCCGACAGCGCGCCCCCCGGCGAGACCGATCTGGCCGACGCCATCGCCAAGTGCCTCGCGGCCTTCGACCAGGCGCAGTCCGACCACAACGCCATCGTCCTCGTCTCCGACGGCGAGGATCTCGCCGGCCGCGCGGAGGCTTTGGCCAAGGAGGCCGGCGCGCGCGGCATCCCCATCTTCGCGGTCGGCATCGGCTCGGCCCAGGGCGCCGCCATCCCCACCGAGGCGGGGGAGCTGACCTACCAGGGGCAGGCCGTCCGAAGCCGCCTCACCGAATCCACGCTCCGTGCCATCGCCGAGGCCAGCGGCGGCGCCTACGTGCCCTTGGCCACCGCGGGCACCGCCGAGACCACCCTGGGCGCCGTCTACGCCCGCCACCTCAGCCGCCTGGCCGCCGAGGAGGAGCGCACCCGCGTGGAGACCGCCTTCGTGGATCGCACGCCGCTCTTCGCCTCGGTCGCGGCCCTGCTCGTCGTGGCCGCGGGGTGCCTCTCGCTTGGGCGCGTCTCCGTCGCCGCCGCCTTGGTCTGCCTGCTGGGCGCCGCCGCCGCGGCGCAGGAGCCCGCGCGCGCCGCCCAGCGCGCCTACCGGGAGGGCCGCTACGCCGAGGCCGCCGCGGGCTACGCCAAGGCGCGCGCGGGCGCCGAGGCCTCGCAGAACGCGGATCTCGCCTTCAACGAGGCCCTCGCGTTGTGGAAGGCCGGCGACCCCACCAACGCGCTTGACCGCGTCCGCCAAGTCCTCGGCGCGCCCGAGCTCGCCGCCCGCGCCGCGACCCTCGAGGGCACGCTCCTGCTGGGCCAGTCCCAGTCCGCCACCAACGCCGCCCAGCGCCTGACCCTCCGCAGGGAGGCCGCCGACGCCTTCGCCCGCGCCCTCCGCGCCGAACCCTCCGACGCCGGGCGCCGCAACCTCGCCCGCGCCCTCGAGGGGCTCCCCGCGCTCGCCTTCGACGCCCGCCGCGAGGCGGCGCTCCGGCGGCACCAGGGGCAGGGCCTCCGGATTGTCCCGGAGATGCTTGCCCGCCAACGCGCCCTCATGCGCGCCGTCCCGGAGGTCTTCGCCAGCCCCACGCCCGGCGTCCGCCTCGCCCAGGCCGAGCGCCTCGCCGCCGACGTCCGCGCCCAGGCCGACCGTTGGTTCCCCGTCCTCGACGCCCTCCCCCAGGCCGTCACCAACGAGACCCTCCGCGCCGACCTCCTGGCCCGCGCCCAGTCCGCCCAGTCCGCCCTCGACGCCGCCGCCGAGGCCTACGCGGCCGTCGCGGGCGACGCCGCGCCCCTCGTCGCGGGCGAGCCCTTCCTTTACGATTTGTGGAAGACCATCGCCGACCCGCCCATGCTCAACGCCGAGGCCATCGCCGTCCACACCAACGCCTTCCAAGGGCTGCCCCGCTACCAGCCCGCCCGCGACGACCTCCCCGAGGTGCTCGCCCTCACCCAGCAATTCCGCCTCCTCTTCCCCCAATGGGCCGAGGAACAGCTCAAGCAGGCCGCCGCCTCCACCAACGAGACCGCCTTCACCGCCGCCGACCGCGACCTCATCGCCCGCACCGCCGACGCCATCGTCCCCCTCCTTTCCCCGCCCGTCTCCGACGACGCCAAGCGCCAGGTGATGGAGGCCCTCCTGCTGATCCGCGACCATCTCCCCAAGCCCCCCGCCCAGCCCCCGCCCCAACGGCAGCCTCCCCCCGAGCAGCCCCCGCAACAGCAACAGCAGCCCTCCGAGGGCCAGCCGCCCCCCGACAAACAGCCGCCGCCCCAGCCCTCCGAGCAGGAACGCGAGGATCAGGCCCGCCAGGAAGACCTCCAGGCCCTTCTCCAGAAGGCCGCCGACCGGGAACGCGAGCACGAGGCCGAAAAACGCGCCGCCTCCCCCCGCCTCCCCCCCTCCCTCCGCGATTGGTGACGGCGACTAAAAAACGCCCCCGGCGATTGCCGGGGGCGTTTTGTTTCGGCGGCGGTGAGGTTCAGGCGCGGCCGAGGCGGTGCTCGGCGGCGTGGCGGAGGGGGGCCCACCAGGCCTCGTTGTCGAGGTACCATTGGATGGTCTTGCGCAGGCCGGTGGCGAAGGTCTCCTGGGGGCGCCAGCCGAGCTCGCCCATGATCTTGGCGGGGTCGATGGCGTAGCGGGCGTCGTGGCCGGGGCGGTCGGCGACGAAGGCGATCTGCTCGGCGTAGGGGCGGCCGTCGCGGCGGGGGCGGAGCTCGTCGAGGAGGGCGCAGACGGCCTGGACGACCTGGAGGTTGGTGCGTTCGTTGTGGCCGCCGATGTTGTAGGTCTCGCCGGGGCGGCCGTGGTTGAGGGCCAGCCAGAGGGCGCGGGCGTGGTCCTCGACGTAGAGCCAGTCGCGGATGTTCTCGCCTTTGCCGTAGATGGGGAGGGGGCGCCCGGCGAGGGCGTTGAGGGTGACGAGGGGGATGAGCTTCTCGGGGAAGTGGTAGGGGCCGTAGTTGTTGGAGCAGTTGGTCTTCAGGGTGGGGAGGCCGTAGGTGTGGAACCAGGCGGAGGCGAGGTGGTCGGCGGCGGCCTTGGAGGCGGAGTAGGGGGAGCGGGGGTCGTAGTTGGTGCGCTCGGTGAAGAAGCCCTCGGGGCCGAGGGAGCCGTAGACCTCGTCGGTCGAGACCAGGAGGAAGCGGAAGGCCTCGCGCTCGGCGGCGGGGAGGCCCTGCCAGTGGGCGCGGGCGGCCTCGAGGAGGGTGTAGGTGCCCATCACGTTGGTCTGGAGGAAGAGGCCGGGGCCGTCGATGGAGCGGTCGACGTGGCTTTCGGCGGCCAGGTGCAGCACGCCGTCGGGGCGGACGTCGGCGAAGGCGCGGGCCATCGCCGCCGCGTCGCAGACGTCGGCCTTCAGGAAATGGTAGTTGGGGCGGTCCGCCACGGGCGCCACGGAGGCGAGGTTGCCGGCGTAGGTCAGCTTGTCCACGTTCAGCACCTCGACGCCGGCCCCCACGAGGAGCCGCACCACCGCCGAGCCGATGAAGCCCGCCCCGCCCGTCACCAAAACACGCTGTCTCATGCCGATCGCGTCCTTTCCGCATCTGTCCGAACAACGCGCAATAGGATACGCGATTCCCCTCCGCCCGTCAAACCCGGGCGGGCGTGGGCGGGTTCCCATCGGGGCGGGGGATTTGCTATGATAGGGGCAATTGTTTGGAGTCGCAACGCATGTTTGACCGGGATGCCATCGTCGCGCGCATCGCCAAGCTCAGGACGGGCTTGGAGGAGATGCGCGGTTATCTGAAAATCGAGGAGCGCCAGGCCCGCCTGGCCGAGGCGGAGGCGCGTCAGGCCGAGCCCGGCTTTTGGGACAAGCCCGAGGCCGCCCGGGGCGTCATCGCCGAGGCCAACGCCGAGAAGGCCGTCCTCAATCCCTTCGGCGACCTTTCGGACGCCATCGAGGAGGCCGAGACGGCGCTGGAGATGGCCGACGCGGAGGAGCCGGGCGACGACCAGGATCTGATGGCCTCCGAGGCGGAGGCGTGCCTGGGCAAGGCGGAGAAGATCGAGGACCGGCTGCGCCTGCAGTCCCTCCTCTGCGGCAAGCTGGACGCCTGCAACGCCATCCTCACCCTCCATGCGGGCGCGGGCGGCACGGAGGCGTGCGACTGGGCGCAGATGCTCTTCCGCATGTATCAGATGTACGCGGAGGACGCGGGGTTCGAGGTGGAGGTGCTCGATTCGCAGCCGGGCGAGGAGGCGGGCGTCAAGAGCGTGATGTTCGTGGTCAAGGGGCCTTACGCCTACGGTTACCTCAAGGCCGAGCGCGGCGTCCACCGCCTGGTGCGCATCTCGCCGTTCGACGCGGCCAAGCGCCGGCACACCTCGTTCGTCTCGCTCGACGTGGTGGCGGAGATCAGCGACGAGGTGGACGTCGAGATCAAGGAAGAGGATCTGCGGGTGGACACCTACCGCTCCGGCGGGGCCGGCGGGCAGAAGGTGAACAAGACCGACTCCGCCGTCCGCCTCACCCACCTGCCCACCGGCATCGTGGTGGCCTGCCAGGTGGAGCGCTCCCAGCACCAGAACAAGGCCCGCGCCATGCAGGTGCTCAAGGCCAAGCTCTACGAGCTGGAGATGGACAAGAAGCGCAAGGAGATGGAGCGCTTCTACGGCGACAAGGGCGAGATCGCCTGGGGCAGCCAGATCCGCTCCTATGTCTTCCAGCCCTACACCATGGTCAAGGACCACCGCACCGGCCACGAGACCGCGAACGTCCAGGGGATGATGGACGGGCGCTACGTCCAGGATTTCATCGAGGCCTACCTCAAGCAGCGCGCCCAGGAGGCCCAAGGGTAAGCCTCTTTCCCAAGCAGACAAGGAGAAGATTCCCATGACCCTCACCGAAGCCAAAAACCTCCTCGAGGCCAACGGCCAAGCCCACGTCCTCCGCTTCTGGGACGCCCTCGACGCCGCCGCGCAGGCCGCGCTCCTCGCCCAGATCGCCACCCTCGACTTCGCCGCCATCGGCCGGATGCAGGCCCTGCTCAAGGACGCCGGCAAGCCCGCCGCGCAGGCCGCCGCCTTCGAGCCCGCCCCCGTCGAGACGCCCGAGGGCGACGCCCTCGCCGGCTACGTCGCCCAGGGCGAGGCCCTCCTCCGCGCCGGCAAGGTGGCCGCGCTCGTCGTCGCCGGCGGCCAAGGCTCCCGCCTGGGCTATGAGGGCCCCAAGGGCGCCTATCCCATCGGGCCCATCTCCGACCGCCCCCTCTTCTGGTTCCACGCCCGCAAGCTCCTGGGGCTCAGGCGCACCTACGGCGCGCCCGTGCCCTTCTACGTCATGACCTCCGAGACGAACGACGCCGCCACCCGCGCCCTCTTCGAGGCCAACGACTACTTCGGGCTCGACCGGCAGGACGTCTTCTTCTTCGTCCAAGGCATGTGGCCGGCGCTCGACCCCGAGGGGCGGATCATCCTCGACAAGCCCGGGCACATCTTCATGAGCCCCGACGGCCACGGCGGCACCCTCGCCGCCCTCGAACGCTCCGGCGCCCTCGCCGACATGGCGCGCCGCGGCATCGGGCAGGTCTTCTTCTTCCAGGTCGATAACCCGATGGTCGACATCGCCGACCCCCTCTTCGTCGGCCTCCACGCCGCCAAGGGCGCCGACATGACCCTTAAGGTCTGCAAGAAGCGCGACGCCCACGAAGGCATGGGCGTGGTCGTCATCCGCGACGGCGCCTACGCCATGGTCGAATACTCCGAACTCTCCGACGAGCAGATGGAGCGCACCAACCCCGACGGCACCCTCTGGCTCGCCTACGGCTCCCCCGCCATCCACATGTTCTCCTACGCCTTCCTCAAGGCCGAGGCCGAGCGCGCCATGCCCCTCCACCTCGCCCACAAGAAGATCGCCATGGTCGACGAGGCCGGGCAGGTCGTCAAGCCCGCCGCCCCCAACGGCTACAAGTTCGAGAAGTTCATCTTCGACGTCATCCCCAACGCCAAGACCCTCGTCACCCTCGCCTTCGACCGCACCCAGGAGTTCTCCCCCGTCAAGAACGCCGAGGGCAACGACTCCCCCGCCACCACCAAGCGCGACCTCCAGGCCAAATGGCGCCGCTGGCTCGCCCAGGCCGGCGTCACCCTCCCCGACGGCCTCCCCGTCGAGATCGACCCCGCCTACGCCCTCAACGCCGCCCAACTCCAGGCCAAAGGCCTCCAAATCGGCTGAGCCGCCACGCTCCCCCACCAACAAGGGCGCGCCCCACTTGGGACGCGCCCTTCTCTCATACGCACAGAACCTAAATCAGAACCCAAACGGCACCGCCCCTTACCGCTTTCTCCCCAACACAATCGCCAACAACACGATCACCGCCCCGATCACTTGCCGCAAACAGCCCATCGCGCTCACCCCCTTTCGCGTCTTTCGGAAGGCAGTCTTTTGTCAATCACAGGTCCGGCTCCAGCGCCGATAGGACTCAATGTCCCCGCCGCAGAACTTGAGGGCCAGCGTGAGAACCGCCGCGTCATCCAACCAACCGAAGGGGATAAGGATGTCGGGGATAATGTCGATCGGCGTCAGCACATAGAGCAACACCCCCGCCAAGGCCGCAATGACACGCCAAGGGACGTCCTTGTACCGACCGGAGAGGAAATCCTTGAGCAACGCGAAAATCGTCTGCGCATCCTCCAAGAAAGGCTTCAAGCGATTGACCCGTGAGAAAAGCCCCAAAATCTTGCTCTCCTCGTCGAGAACCTTGCTTTAGACCTCCTCAGGGGAGGACATCTTCTTGGAGTAGGCGTCGAATTGCCGCTGTACTTGCTCGTCGGTGAAAGAATTGGCCATGATGCCCCCTTTGTTTGCCTAAGAAAACGACATCCAACCATCCACGTTGACCCAACGGAAGGCGAGCCAATCCGCAAGGTATCCACGAGGGGACGTCATTGTTGGTATACGCGCGCGCCACCGAAAGGTGACAGGCGCTTGAGATTTTTTCTAAGTTCGCTCAGCCGCGCAGCGGCGGCCAGAGCTGCCACCGGGAGCAGGTGCCGGAGGCGGAGTACCTGAGATGGGCCACCGGGCAGACGTCCCTGTCGTCCGAGGCCGTGACGCCATACAGTTTGCTCCCGATGTAGCGGGGTTCCCGTCTGCCGGGCCACCATGCGCAGGTCGCGCAGCGCCGATCTTCTTTTCTGTGGACAGTCATGTGTCGCTCCTTTCGGTTCGCCGATGAAATGGGCCGGGCCGGGCCCGCCTCATCCTTGTCTTACGCGGCGAATGGCCGAAGGTGACACGCTTAGTCTTCGCAGAGGGCGTCGACGCGGGCCTGGAGGCGCTTGGAGAGGCGTTTTTTGATTTGGGTGATGGTGTTGGGGAGGCGGCGCAGGCGGCGGGCGAGGTCTGCCGGGTGCTCGCGGCGGAGGAAGCATGATTCCAGGACGGTGCGCTGAAGCGGGGAGAGCCCCGGGTCGCGGAGGAGCTCCCGGAGGAGCTCCCGGAGGACGGCCTCGTAGGCGGCGAAGCGGAATTGTATGTCGAGCCGCTCGTCGATGGGCAGGTCGGGCGCGAGGAGCAGCTCGCACGCCTCGGGGGGGACGGCGACCTCGGCGCCGTGGGCGCGGATGCGGCGCAGGCGGTCGCAGGCCACGCTGTGGACGACCCGGCCCAGGTAGGTGCGGAAGCGGGCGCGGCCGGGGTCGTGCGGGTTGGCGCGCAGGACGCGGACGAGCCGCACGAAGACGTCCTGCGTGCCTTCCTCGAGTGCGTCGCCGCGCAGCCCGCGCAGGCGCAGCCACGCCCGGACGATCGGCGCGTAGAGGGCATGGAAGCGCGACCACTGCGCCTGGTCGGCCTCGGGGTCGGCCAGGCGGCGCAGGAGGGTCTGGGGCGTGTCGGGCGGCCTCATGTCAGCGTCAGGGCGTTGGGTTCGAGGCGCAGGGCGCGGCCGGGCGGGAGCCCCTCGGCGCGGAAGTCGGGCGCGGGCCCGTCGAGCCGCTCCCACGTCAGGAGCGTGCCGGGCTTGGCCCCCGCGAGGCGGAGGACGACCGCGCCGCGCGCCCGCAGCCCGCCGAACGCCACCCGCCCGCCCCGACAGGCGACGACCGCCCCCGCCTCGAGGGTGGCGCGCGAGAGGGTGAGCGTGCCGCGCCCGTCCTCGCCGCCCTCCAGGACGCCGCCGGGCTCCACCCGCAGGCGGGCCTCCTGGGCGAAGGTGGCGCTCCCCGTTCCGGCGAGGGTGGCGCCGGCCGCCGCGGAGAGGCGGAGCCCGTGCCAGAGGTAGCCGATCCCCGTGAGGCGGCAGTCGCCGCTGACGGCATGGACGCGCGCGCCGCAGGCCACGTAGTGCGCCTCGAAGGTGGCGTCCTGGCCCAACAGGATGGCGTTGGGCTCCTGATAGTCGAGGTAGAGGCGGTCGCCCCGGGAGCGGAAGGCACCGCCGCGCGAGAGGTCGAGCGCGCGGAACTGCGCGGAGAGGTAGCGGTTGTTGCCCGTCTCCATCGATAGTATACTGCCGCGCTCCGTGGCGACGGCGGGGCGGCCCTCGCTGCGGCTCTCGAAATGCGCGGCCGCGCCGGCGGTGAGCCGCAGGCGGCCCCGGAAGGCGTGGTCGGGCCCCTGCGGGAAGGTGAGCGTGCCGGGCCCCCGGAGCGTCAGGTCGGAATCCTCGTCGGCCAGCGTCGCGCCGAGGCGCCGCGCCTGGCCCTCGAGGGCGAGGGTGAGGGCGGCGCCCTGGGCGAGGGTGAGCGGCGGGAGCGTCGGGCCCGGCGCGGGGCCGACCTCGGCGCGCGCCCCGGGCCCGAGCGCGAGGGGCCGCCCCTTGGCCCACCGCCGCGCGTCGGCCCCCTCGGCCAGGCGCAGCCACGCCCACGCGCCGCCCCCCGCCGCGCCGGCCAGCAGCGCCGCGGCGCCCAGCGCCAGGAAACGCCGCCGCCCCGCCGGCCGCGCGGCGGGCCATTGGCGGGCGGCGGGGTCGAGGGCGAGGAGGGCGCGGAAGCGCACGCGCCACCGCTCCGGCAGGTCGTTGGCGATGAGGAGGCGCGCGGCGGGGGTGTCGGCGTAGGGCACGCCGGCGTAGAGGAGGAAGAAGGCGTTGCCCAGCGCGTAGAGGTCGGAGGCCGCGCGGGGCGGCGATCAGGTCCGCCGCCGTCAGGGAGACGCGCGCGCCGCCGGGCGGGGGCTCGGGGGCGTCGAGGAGGGCGGCGGGGTCGCGCAGGGCGGCCGCGCGCGTCTCGGGGGCGACGCTGACCAGCCCCATGAGCGCGAAGGGGAGGGCGCGCCCGCCGATCGCGCGACGTCGCCGGAGCGGAGCACGCGGGCGACGTGGGGGTGGGAGACGGCGCGCAGGGCGTTGGCCATGTCGCGGAAGCGCCGGCGCAGGAAGTCCGCGTCGCGCCCCTCGGCGATGAAGAGCTTGAGGGCCAGGGGCGGGCCGCCCTCCGGGGGCTCCACGGCGTAGACCTCGCCCATGCCGCCGCGGCCGAGGCGCGAGACGACGCGCCATTCGCCCGCCGTCTCGCCGGGCGCCAGGGCCCAAGGCCGTTCCGCTTCCTCTTCCGTCATGGGTGGGTAGTATAGCAGAATGGCGGGGAGGCGTTGGGCGTGCCCTTCGCCGGGCCGCCCCCTTTGGGCGATTGTGGTAAAATAAGGGGACAGAAAGGATTTCGTAAGATGTTTGAGTTGGACCATGCGTTGCTGGGGCGTTCGCTGCTGAACATCCGTTCGCTGTCGGACGCGGAGCTGGCCTATATGGTGGAGCTGGCGATCGCGCTGAAGGCGCGGCGGCGGGCGGGGATCCGCGGGGAGCTGCTGCGGCGGATGAACATCGCGCTGATCTTCGAGAAGAGCTCCACGCGCACGCGCAACTCGGCGGCCGTGGCGGTGCGCGACGAGGGCGGCAACGCGGAGTTCCTCACGGGGCACGACACGCACTTCGGCGTCAAGGAGTCGGTGGCCGACTCGGCGCGCGTGCTGGGGCGGCTCTTCGACGGCATCCTCTTCCGCGGGTTCCGGCAGGGCACGGTGGAGACGCTGGCGGCGCGCAGCGGGGTGCCGGTCTGGAACGGGCTCACCGACGAGAGCCACCCGACGCAGTTCCTGGCCGACATGATGACGATGCGCGAGGCCTTCGGCGACGTGCGCGGCAAGACGATGGCGTATGTGGGCGACGGCCGCAACAACGTGGCCAACAGCCTCATGATGGGCTGCGCCAAGGCGGGCATCAACTTCGTGAACGTCACGCCGCGCGCGCTCTTCCCCTCCGAGGCGTTGGTGGGGGAGGCGCGCGCCATCGCGGCCCGGAACGGCTGCGCGGTGCGCGTGGAGACGGATCCCAAGGCGGGCGTGCGGGGCGCGAACGTGCTGTACACCGACGTCTGGGTGAGCATGGGCGAGGAGGACAAGAAGGCCGAGCGCCTGGCGCTGCTGCGGCCCTATCAGGTGAACGCGGCGCTCTGCGAGGCCACGGGCAACCTGGGCGGCGAGCTGATCTTCCTCCACTGCCTGCCGGCCTTCCACGACGCGAACACCGAGGTCTCGCGCGAGACGGGCGCGCTGGAGGTGACCGACGAGGTCTTCGAGGCGCCCTTCTCGCGGGTCTTCGACGAGGCGGAGAACCGGATGCACACCATCAAGGCGCTCTACGTCTCGGCCCTTTGCCGCGAGCCGGGCTTCTGATCGGGCGGGGAGGAGACGCGCCATGCAGCAAGACATCACCACGCTCACCTGGGAGGCCTTCGAGGCCCTGCCGCTTCGCGAGAAGGCGCCCTACCTGATGCAGGACGACGGGATGCCCTTCCACACCCTCTTCGCCCAGCAGTTCGGCCGGCCGCTGCTGGAGCGGCTCTGCGACCTGGCCACCAAGATCCGCCGCGTCGCCAAGCGCCGCGAGGGCGCGCTCTTCCTGGCCTCGCTCCTCAGCCACAAGCGCGCGATGCTCTACTTCTCCCAGCCCAGCAGCCGCACCTTCCTCTCGCACCTCTCCGCCTGCGAGATCCTGGGGATGCGCACCGGCTCCGTCCGCGACGCCTCCACCAGCAGCGAGCTGAAGGGCGAGAGCCAGGAGGATTCCGTCCGCACCTTCTCCTCGTATTTCGACCTGGTCATCATGCGCTCCCCCGCCCGCGGGCTGGCCGAGCGCATGGCGTGGGTGCTCGGCAACTCCGAGCGCAACATCCCCATCATCAACGCCGGCTCCGGCAAGGATCAGCACCCCACCCAGGCGCTCCTCGACGTCTACACCCTCGTCCGCTCCTTCGAGACCCAGGGCGGCATCGACGGCAAGACCGTGGTCTTCGTGGGCGACCTCCTGCGCGGCCGCACCGTCCGCTCGCTCGCCTACCTCCTCACCCGCTTCCGCGACGTCCGCCAAATCTTCGTCGCCCCCCGCGAGCTGCAGATCAAGGACGACATCCTCGAGATGCTCCGCCGCCGCGGCGTCGCCTACGAGGTCTCCCACGACCTGCGCCGTTGGCTCCCCGAGGCCGACGCCGTCTACATGACGCGCATCCAGGACGAATGGGACACCGCCAGCGGCGAGAGCGCCCGCATCGACACCTCCGCCTTCAAGCTCGGCCCCGACGAGGCGGCCCTCATGCGCCCTTCCGCCGCCATCCTCCATCCGCTCCCCCGCCGCGACGAGATCTCCACCGCCCTCGACCGCGACCCGCGCGCCAAATATTGGCGCCAGATGCGCAACGGCATGTGGATCCGCGCCGCCCTCATCGCCGCCACCTTCGGCAAGGCCGCCGAGATCGACGCCTATTACGCCGACCACCCCAAGCCGTGAGCATGGACAAGACGCTCTTCACCTACACCCTCACCCCCGAGCAGGGGCAGACCCTCGAGGCCGTCACCGCCGGCATGAGCGCCCTCCGGCGCGTCCAGGCCCCCTACACCACGCTCGCCCTCCGCGGCCCCAAGCTCACCGTCATGCTCTACGCCTCCGGCAAGCTCGTGGTGCAGGGCAAGGAGGCGCAGGACTTCGTCCTCTTCACCCTCGAGCCGCTCGTCCTCAAGGCCGCCACGCTGGGCTACGAGGAGGCGCTCGACCCCGCCCTCTACGCCCCCCACATGGGCACCGACGAAAGCGGCAAGGGCGACATCTTCGGCCCCCTCGTCACCGTCGCGGCCTTCATCGACGAAACCACGGGCCGGCGCCTCGCCGACCTTGGCGTCCGCGACTCCAAGACCATCGCCGACGGGCAGATCCAGAAGCTCGCCGCCGAGATCCGCAGACTCCTCGGCCGCCGCAACTGCGCCTTCGTGCTCCTGCGCCCGCCCACCTACAACCGCCTCTACGGCAAAATCCCCAACGTCAACCGCCTGCTCGCCTGGTGCCACGCCCGGGCCATCGAATCCCTCGCCGAGCAGCGGCCCGACTGCACCCGTGCCGTCGTCGACCAATTCGCCCGGACCGAGGCCACCGTCAGCCGCGCCCTCATGGCCCGCGGCCGCGCCCTCAAGGTCGAGCAGATGCACAAGGCCGAGCGCGACATCGCCGTCGCCGCCGCCTCCGTCCTCGCCCGCGACCTCTTCGTCGCCGAGCTGCGCAAGCTCTCCGGGCAGGCCGGCATGGAACTCCCCAAAGGCGCCGGGCCGAAGGTCCCCCAAACCCTCGCCGCGCTCATCCGCGCGAAGGGGCCCGACTGCCTCGCCGACTACGCCAAATGCCACTTCAAGACCGTCCACGAGGCGCTCGCCGCCGCCGGTCTCGCCGCCCGCGCCCCCGAGGCGTGAGCCCCGCCAGGAACCGCCCGCCATGACCAAGACCATCACCCGCCGCGACGCCCCGCTCGTCGGCGCCTATCGCCCGGAGGGCGACAAGTCGCTCTCCCACCGCGCGCTGCTCTTCGCCGCGCTGGCCGAGGGCGAGAGCGTCATCCGCCGCTTCCTCGTCGGCGGCGTCACCCGCGCCATGCTCCGCTGCCTCCGCCAGCTCGGCGTGCGCTGGGAGCTGGACGAGGAGGCCCATCTTTTGCGCGTCCGGGGCGTCGGCCTCCGCGGCTTCGCGCCGCCCGCCGAGCCGCTCGACTGCGGCAATTCCGCCACCACCCTCCGCCTGCTCGCCGGCGCCGTGGCGGCCGCCGGCGTCCCGTGCGTCCTCACGGGCAGCGAGGGCCTGCGCAAGCGGCCGATGGATCGCATCGTCGAGCCGCTCCGCCTCATGGGCGCCGACGTGCGGGCCGAGGATGGGCGCGCGCCGCTCACCTTCCGCCCCGCGCCGCTCCACGCGCTGGCCTACGCCCTGCCCGTCGCCTCCGCCCAGGTCAAAAGCTGCCTCCTGCTCGCCGCGCTCGCCGCCGACGGCCCCTGCGCCATCTCCGAGCCCGGCCCCAGCCGCGACCACACCGAGCGGATGCTCGCCGCGATGGGCGCGTCGATCCGCCCCCTCGACCCGCCCGCCCACGGCGCGGTGGCGCTGCCGCTCGCCGCCCCCCTCCGCCCGCTGGACGTCGAATTGCCCGGGGACATCTCCTCCGCCGCCTTCCTCCTCGTCGCCGCCACCATCCTCCCCGGCAGCGACTTCACCCTTTCCCGGATCGGCGTGAACCCCACCCGCACCGGCATCCTCGACGCCCTTCGCGCGATGGGCGCCTCCATCGACGCCCTCGACGCGGGCGTCCTCGCCGGCGAGCCCGTCGCCGACCTCCGCGTCCGCGCCGCCGCGCTCGCCGGGACCGAGGTGCGCGGCGAGCTGGTCGTCCGGATGATCGACGAGTTCCCCGCCTTCATGGTCGCCGCCGCCTGCGCCCGCGGCGAGACCGTCGTCCGCGACGCCGCCGAGCTCCGCGCCAAGGAATCCGACCGCATCGCCGGCATGGCCGCCGCCCTGCGCGCCCTGGGCGTGGACGTCGAGGAATACCCCGACGGCTTCCGCATCCGCGGCACGGGGCGCATCCCCGGCGGGGCCGAGCTGGACGCGCGCGGCGACCACCGCGTCGCCATGTCCCTGGCGCTCGCCGCGCTCGTCGCCGAACGCCCCGTCACCATCCGGGGCTTCGACATCCTCTCCGAATCCTTCCCCGAGTTCCCCCGCGTCCTCGCGCTCTGACGCCCCGCCCTAGGCGCGCCTCGGCGCGGCCGGGAGCAGGGTGATCAGCGTCACCGCACCGAGGATGAGCAGGACGCCGAGCGCGCCCCGCGGCGTGAGCGCCTCCCCAAAACAGACGATGCCGACGGCGAGCGCCGTGAGCGGCTCGAGCGCGCCCATCACGGCGGTGGGCGTCTCGCCGATGCGGCGGACGGCCTCGGCCATCAGCACCAGCGAGAGCACCGTGGGCACGACCGCGAGCATGAGCGCCCAGAGCGCCATCGTCGGCGTGGTGAGGGGCTGGGGCAGGGGCCGCCCGCACAGCGCCTCGTGCCCCAGCACGACGGGCAGCCCGAAGAGCAGCGCGTAGAAGGTCAGCTTCGCGGAGGAGAGGCGCAGCCGCGCATGGTTGAGGCCCACGATGTAGAGGGCGTAGGTGAGGGCCGAGGCCATCACCAGACCGACCCCGGCGCCCGTCGCCCCGCCCCCGCCCCCCCAGAGCAGCGCGACGCCCCCGATCCCGCTCGCCAAGGCCGCCGCGCGGGCCGTCCCCAGCCGTTCGCCGAAGCAGAGCGCCATGATCGCCGCCACCATCGCGGGATAGACGAAGAGCAGGGCGCAGGCCAGCCCGGAATCCATGACGGCGAAGCTCGCGAAGAAGGCGAGGGAGGAGAGCCCGAAGCACCCCCCGAGCGCGGCCGCCCAGGCGCACTCCCGGCGGGTGAGGCGGAACCCCTCCCCGCGCCAGGCGACCCACGCGCCGAGCAGCGCGGCCGCGAGCGCGTAGCGATAGAAGAGGACGGAGTCGGCGGTGAGGTCGGCCGCGTAGAGGGATTTCGCGCCGAGGGGGTTGAGGCCGTAGCAGACCGCGGCCGCGACGGCGAAGAGGATGCCTTGCGTGCGTGCGCCGAACATGGGTTTCTCCGAAAGACGGCGCGACACTTTAGCACCGCGCCGCGCGCCCGTCAAGCCCGCTCAGCGGAAGTCGCGGAGGTGGGCGAGGAGGGCGCGGGCGGCCTTGAGCAGATAGGCGGGGTGGGCGGCCATGCGGCGGGCCTGGCGGAGGAGGGCGGCGGGCTGGAGGTGGCCGCGGTAGGCGTGGGCGATGAGGGCCTTGGTCTCGGCCTCGGAGAGGGGGCAGCGCATGACGGGCCCGCGCATGTCGTAGGCGTCCCAGTCCTCGGTGAGCAGGCCGCCGGAGGCCTGGAGCTCGCGGAAGAGGGGCGTTCCGGGGTAGGGGACGAGCCAGGTGGCCTGGAGCGAGGCGGCGTGGCCGCGGCGCAACAGCGCGCGCCCGAAGGCGGCGGTGCGGCGGGCCTCCTCGGCGCTTTCCCAGGGATAGCCGAACATGAGGGTGACGTGGACGTCGAGCCCGGCCTCCGAGGCGAGGCGGGCGCCCTCCTCGGCCTGGGCCACGGTCAGGCCCTTGCCGAGGCGGTCGAGGGTGGCTTGGTTGGCGGATTCGACGCCGAAGAGGACCATGCGGTAGCCGGCGCGGCGCATGAGGCGGTAGTCCTCGGCGGTCAGCGCGCCGAAGCGCTGGTTGCAGTCGATGCGCAGGCGGCGGTGGAGGCCGCGGGAGAGGAGGCCCTCGCAGAAGGCGCGGAGCCAGGCGCCGGTGGGCTGGCTGCCGGCGTCGTCCATCACCTCGCGGGCGCCGAGGGCGGCAAGGCCCTCGAGCTCGTCGAGGACGTCCCCCACCGGGCGGACGCGGTAGATGGGGTAGAGCGCGGCCCAGGAGCAGAAGGCGCAACGGCCGTGCCAGCAGTCGCGGGCGGACATGACGTAGGCGCCGGGGGTGCGCAGGAAGTTGCCGTTGCGGAAGGCGTAGTCGCGCCAGCGGGTGAGGGCGCGGTCGATGCGCGGCAGGGCGGCGAGGTCGACGGGCGCCTCGCGCCCCTCGGCCCAGCCCAGGAGGGCGAAGTCGTAGTCGCCCCCGCGCAGGAGGGCGTCGACGGGGGCCTCGCGGCGGGTCTCCTCGGGCAGGGCGGTGACGTGGTCGCCGCCCATGACGGCCAGGCAGCCGGGGAGGCGGCGCTTGAGCTCGCGCACCCACGCCCAGTGGAAGCGCACCACGGGGGTCTTGGTCTCCAGGAAGACGGCGTCCGGCCGCCAGGCCTCCAGCGCGCGCCAATGGGCCTCGGGCGTCATGCCGCGGGCGATGCCGTCGAGCCACAGCACCTCATGGCCGTGGGCGCGCAGGAGCGTGGCGGCGGAGGCGGGGACGACGGGGTAGATGGCGGTGGGGCGGTTGAACCACTGGAACTGCCGGTTCTGGCTGAGCAGCGGCGTCCCCTTGGGGGAGGGGATGGGCGGGTAGCAGAGGGCGATGCGCATCAGACGGCGCCTTTGGCGGCGGCGAGGAGGCGCTCGAGCGACGCGCGGTCGCGGGCCTCGGCGGCCAGGCGGAGGATGGGCTCGGTGTTGGAGGGGCGGGCGCCGAGCCAGGCGTCGGCCCATTCCAGGCGGACGCCGTCGATGTCGGTGCGGCGCTCGGGCGCGCCCAGGAGCGCGACGGCGGCGGCCTCGACGCGGGCGACGGCGGCGGGGCGGTCCTCCACGCCGGTGAGGTTCACCTCGCCGGAGGAGACGTAGCGCCCCGTGATGGGCGCGAGGAGCGCGGCCAGGCTTGTGCCCGCGCGCTTGGCCCGGGCGGCGACGCCCAGGACGAGGAGGGCGGCCAGGACGCCGCTGTCGCTCCAATGGAAGGCGCGGAAGTAGTAGTGGCCGGCCACCTCGCCGCCGCAGAGGCCGTCGGCCTCGCGCAGGGCGGTCTTGGCGAAGGCGGCGCCGACCTTGACCATCCGCGGCTCGAAGCCGCGCTCGCGGAGGGCCTCGATGACGCCGCGGGAGGCGCGCACGTCGTGGACGACCACGGGCCGGGCCTCGGGGGAGAGGGGGCGGAGGGCCTCGGCGAGCAGGGGCAGGAGGGCGTCGGGGGGGATGAAGGCGCCGTCGGCGCCCACGAAGGCCACGCGGTCGGCGTCGCCGTCGAAGAGAAGCCCGAGGTCGAGGCCGTCGGCGCGGACGCGCTCGGCCAGCTGGGCGCGGTTGGCGGGCTGGAGGGGGTCGGGCCCGTGGTGGGGGAAGTCGCCGTCGGGCGTGGCGTTGAGGAGGGCGGCGGCGCCGCCGAAGAGGTCGCGGGCGAGGATGCCGGCGGCGCCGTCGGAGCAATCGACGGCGAAGCGCAGGCCGGAGAGGTCGGGGGCGTGGGCCTTCATCCAGGCGACGTAGGCGGGGAGGCGGTCGCGCGCGGCGAGGCGCCCGGGCGTGGGCGCGGGGGGCGGGAGGTCGCCGGCGGCGATGCGCGCCTCGACGAGGCGGAGGCCTTGGTCGTAGCCGCAGGGGCGCGCGTCGGCCTTGCAGACCTTGAGGCCGTTGCAGTCCGGGGGGTTGTGCGAGGCGGTGACCATGACGGAGGCGCCGAAGCGGCCCTCGGCGTTGAAGAAGGCGGTCATCGGGGTGGTGCAGAGCCCCAGATCCTCCACGTCGGCGCCGGCCTCGAGGAGCCCGCGGACGAGGGCCTCGGCGAGCGCGGGGGAGGAGCGGCGCGCGTCGCGCCCGACGAGGACGGCGCGCGCGCCGAGCGTCTTGGGCAGGCAGCGCCCCACCTGGTAGGCGAGCGCGGGGGTGACGTCTTGGCCGAAGACGCCGCGGATGTCATAGGCTTTGAAGGCGTTCATGGGTCACTCCACATGGCAGAGGAGGCCTTTGAGGTAAAGCCCCTCGGGGAAGGTCAGCGCCTCGACGTGGTCGGGCGCCTGGCGGAGCTCGCGGAGGATGCGGACGGTGCGCCCGGCGTCGCGCGCGGCGGCGGTGACGGCGGCGCGGAAGTCGGCGGGGGAGAGCGCGCCGGAGCAGGAGAAGGTGGCGAGGATGCCGCCGGGCTCGAGGAGCTTGATGCCCAGGAGGTTGATGTCCTTGTAGCCGCGCTTGGCCTTCTCGAGCTCGCGCTTGGAGGCGGCGAACTTGGGCGGGTCCAGCACCACCAGGCCGAAGCGGCGCGCGCGGTCGCGGAAGGCGCGGAGCTCCTGGAAGACGTTGCCCTGGATGAACTCGGCCCCGGCCTCGGGCAGGGCGTTGAGGGCGGTGTTGGCGCGGGCCTGCCCCAGCGCGGGGCCGGAGATGTCCACGTGCGTCACCGCCGCCGCGCCGGCCAGCTGCGCGGCGACGCCGAAGCCGCCGGTGTAGCAGAAGGCGTTGAGCACGGTGCGGCCGCGGGCCTCCTCGGCCACGAGGCGGCGGTTGTCGCGCTGGTCCAGGTAGAAGCCTGTCTTGTGGCCGCCGCGGACGTCCACGCCGAAGCGGGCCTCCCCCTCGTGGATGACGATCCGCTCGGGCGGCTCCTCGCCGGCTAGCAGGCCCACCGCGGGGGGGAGCCCCTCGTAGCCGCGGCCGTCCATGTCGCTGCGCTCGTAGAAGGTGCGCGCGCCGGTCTGCTCCATCAGGGCGGCGACGAGGGCGGCTTTGTTCCGCTCGGCGCCGGCGGTGGAGAATTGGCCCACCAAGGTCTCGCCGTAGCGGTCGACCGTCACGCCGGGGAGGCCGTCGGCCTCGGCGTTCACGAGGCGCAGGGCGTCGGTGCCGAAGCGCTCGGCCATGCCGGCGCGGACGGCGAGGGCCTTGGCCACGCGCCCGGCGAAGAAGGCCTCGTCCACCGCACCGTCGTCGAAGCGCCACATCCGCACGCGGATCTGCGAGGTGGGCGACCACGCGCCGACGCCGAGCGGCGCGCCCTCCGCGTCGGCCACCAGCACCGTCTCGCCGGGCGCGGGCTCGCGCGAGACGGTCGCGACCGCGCCGGAGAAAACCCAGGGGTGGCGCAGCCGGATGGGGCGGTCGTGCCGGGGTTTGAGGGTGACGATCTTCACGCGCGCGCCCCCAGGGCCTGGGCCTGCGCGCGGAAGAGCGCCTCGCAGCCCTGCCTGGCCAGGGCGCGGAGGGCGTCGAGCTGGGCGTCGTCGAAGGGTTCGCGCTCCGCCGTGCCCTGGAGCTCCACGAAGCGGCCGTCGTCGGTCATCACCACGTTGAGGTCTACGTCGGCGGCGGAGTCGTGCGCGTAGTCGAGGTCGAGGGTGGGGACCCCGCCGCAGAGGCCCACGCTGATGGCCGCCACGCGGCGGACGATGGGGCTTTCGGCGAGCGCGCCGGAGGCGATGAGGGCGGCGACGGCGTCCTCCAGCGCCACCATGCCGCCGGTGATGGAGGCGCAGCGCGTGCCGCCGTCGGCCTGGAGCACGTCGCAGTCGACGGTGACGGTGCGTTCGCCGAGGCGCGCGAGGTCGACGCTCGCGCGGAGGGCGCGGCCGATGAGGCGGCCGATCTCGACGCCGCGGCCGTCCTGCCGGAGTTTCTTGATGTCGCGTTCCTTGCGGGTGAGGGTGGAGGAGGGGAGCATCGCGTACTCCGCCGTCACCCAGCCGCGCCCGGTCCCTTTGAGGAAGGGCGGGACCTTTTCCTCGACGCTGGCGGTGCAGAGCACCCAGGTGTCGCCCTGCTTGATGAGGACCGAGCCGGGGGCGTGCTTGGTGAAGCGGCGGAGGATCTCAATCGTTCGCATGGGTTTGCTCCTTGTCCTCGGCGGGGTGTTTGTCGCCGCGGCGGCGGGATTTGCGGCGGGGGTGGCGGGGGCGGCGGCTGTGCGGGTTGGGGAGGGCGGGGGGCTCGGCGCCCTCGGGCAGGCGCGAGAGCGGGCCGGCCTTGCGCCAGAAGGCCAGCCATTCCTCCAGCGCCCACGCCTTGTCCGGCTCCAGGCGGGAGAGGGCGCGCGCGCCCAGGCGCACCTCGGGGAAGATGCCGTGGTTGACGAAGCGGACGTCGCGGGCGTTTTCGGGGTTGGGCCGTTCGCGGAGGCGCGTGAAGAGCTCCATCACGTCCACCGCCGTCATCCAGACGGCGCGGGGCAGGCGGTATTTCTTGACGGCGGGGGCGAGGGCCTCCTCGGCGGCGGTGCGGCGGAGGTGGCGCAGGTTGGCGCGGGCCTTGCCGGCGCGTTTGGCCTCGGCGGCCTCGCGCACCATGGGCCAATAGAGCGCGGCCAGGCCGACGGCCGGGGTGGTCTCCTCCTCGGCGGAGACGGCGTCGAGCGCGGCCAGGGAGGCCCAGACGGCCTCGCGGCGCTTGGCGTCGCCCGCCAGCCAGGCGGCGAGGGTGGGCAGGAGCGCCCGGAGGATGCCGTAGTCGTAGGCCAGGCGGAAGCAGCGTTCGGCGGCGCCGCGGACGAAGAGGCGTTGGATCTCCTCGCAGAGGCGCGAGTCGGAGGCGTTCTCCAGCTCCGAGGCGTAGCGGCGGATGGCCTTGACGTCGTTGGGGGCGACGTCGAAGCCCAGCTTGGCGGCGAAACGCACGGCCCGCATCATGCGCACGGGGTCCTCGCGGAAGCGGATGTTGGGGTCGCCGATGGAGCGGATGATCTTGGCCTTCAGGTCCTTGAGCCCGCCCACGTAGTCGATGACCGAGAAGGTCTCCACGTCGTAGAAGAGGCCGTTCACGGTGAAGTCGCGGCGGAGCGCGTCCTCCTCGGGCGTGCCGTAGGTGTTGTCCTCGTATTGGTAGAGGCCGTGCTCGTCCTGGACGGCGTCGGGGTCGGGGGCCTTGCGGAAGGTGGCCGTCTCGATGACCTTCTTGCCGAAGACGATGTGCGCCAAGCGGAAGCGCCGTCCCACGAGGAAGCAGTTGCGGAACTGGCGGCGGATCTCATTGGGGCGCGCGTCCGTGCCCACGTCGAAATCCTTGGGCGTGCGGCCCAGGAGTAGGTCGCGCACGCTGCCGCCGACCAGGTAGGCCTTGTGGTGGAGGTAGGCCAGGCGGTAGAGCACTTTCAGGGCGTCGGGGTCGATGTCGCGTCGGGAGATGTTGTGTTCTTGGCGGGGGATGATGGCGGCCTTGGGCCTGCGGCGGAATAGGAACATGGAGATGCTTTCGTTCGGGGCGGTGTTACCAGGCGTTTTCCTCGGCCTGACGGCGTTGGCGCTCTTCCTTGACGTTGCGCGCGCGATCCTGCCCGGCGGCCAGGCGCACCTTGTCGTACTTGTCGTTCAGCCGCTGCACCTCCGCCAGGAAGGGCGAGTTGCCCAGGCGTTTCTGGTACTTCAGCTCGTCGGCCACGGCCTTGGCGTAGGCGTTCTTGTCGCGCACCCACTCGATGCGGCTGCCGGCGTACTTCGGGTCGGCCTCGTCGGGGATGTTGGTGAAGGCGCCCATGAAGACGGCGTTGCGCACGAAGAGCGCCCACTCGTTCGTCACCTTCTTCTGGTTGCGCGGGGAAAGGGTGTCGGAGAACTGGTTGCGCAGGAGCGCGGTCAGGTCGGCGCCCGCCTGCGTCCCGCCGAAGTCCGTGTTGCGCGCCAGCGCCTTGGCGCCCGTCGCGCCGTCGGCCACGCTCACGAACATGTTGGCGAAGCCGGCCATCAGGTCGAGGATGCGCCCGGCCTGGCCCTTGCGCGCCTGCGCCAGGCGGAAGATGACGTCGGTGTTGGCGATGCACGTCACCATGGCCGAGCGCAGGAGCGCCTCCCGCTGCTCCGTGCTGGCGTTCAGGCTGGGGTCGGCGTTGGCCGTGTAGAGGTCGAGGACGTGCATGGCCATGCGCGAATCCTCCCAGTTCGCCAGGCCGATGTTCATCGCCTCGCAGAGCCCGATGTGCCAGCGCACGTTGTTGCGCAGGGCGTTGTCGCTGTTGGCCGCGGTCATCGGGGCGAAGCCGGTCAGCTTCGTCTGTTTGTCCGTGACGGGGCCGTAGAGGGGCGGCAGCGTCCAGCCCACGGTCGAGACCTCGATGGTGTCCACCGAATGGTGCATCACCGCGCGGAAGCGCCCGTTGGCGAATTCGTAGGTCATGAAGGCCCGGTGCCCCGGCTGGCCCATGCCCGCCGCCGGCGTGCCGATGGAGCGCTGGGCGAACTCCGCCATCGTCGAGAGGCGCCCGCACACGCCGCCGTCCGAGAGGATGCGCGGCGTCGCGTCCGGGTGCCACATCGCGTCGCGGTAGCGGATCTCCGGCTTGGTGTAGTCAAAGGAATAGGTGGCATAGCCCGGCACCGAGCCCTTGCCCTTGTAATAGTTCCACCAGAAGGTCGATTCGTCCACCGGATCCTCCTGCGTCAGCAGGAGCAGGAGCGGCCACGGCGCCTGCGACAGCGGGAAGAGCTTGGAGCGCTCCGCGCCCTTCTCCTCGTAACGCAGGATGCGCAGGCACAGATTCTCCGCCACCGTCCCCGGCGTCCGCGGCGGGTAACGCCCCGCCACGTGGGCGATCTTGTCCCACGGCAGGCTTTTGGGCTCGCGGCCCGCCCCCAGATCCACGCCGGTCTTCGCCCGCAGGCGCCCGGCGTCCATCGTCACCAGCTCCGAGACCTGCGTCTTGGGGTTCTTCTTCAGCCAGTTCACCAACTTCGTCGCCGCGGCGTCGCCGCCCAGGTCGAACTTCCCGTGGAGCGCCCGCAGCCGCGCCAGCCGCTGCGCCTCGTCCTGGAAGAGCCGCCCCTGGGAGTCGTGCGCGAGGCTCGCCTCCGGCGGCACCGCCACGTCATGGTTCACCGACCAGCCCTGGCGCGTCCGCACCTCCTGCTCCAACGCCTCCTTCCGCTTCGGGTCGAAGGTCAGGTTGCGCGTGTTCATGATGCCGTAGCGGTCGGCCGTCAGCGAACTGTCCAGGAGCTTTTCGCCGCGGTAGGCCACCGCGTAGGCGATCAGCAGCTGCTCGTACTTCTCCGCGTAGACCGGCCCCACCAGCTTGGCGAGCTTCACGAAGTTGTGGACGACGTTCGGGTTCGGCGGGTACTCCAGCGCGAAGGCCGCGTTGAAGACCGCCGGGTGCTTCTCCAGCCACGCCCACGTCACCTCGCTGAAATGCAGCTTCGGCGCCACCAGGCGCATGCAATGGTCGTAAAACGCCCCCCGCACCTCCTCGTTGAAGAGGAAGCCCGAATCGTACAGCGCCGCGTCCAGCCAGCGCAGATCGGCGTTTCCCGTCGGCGGGATTGGCTGCCGGTGCGCGCCGAAATCCACCCCCTGCGCACCGACCCACGCCGCCAACGTCGCCACAATGGCAAACAGCGTCCGTCTCATGCCCCGCATGATACCAAAACCACCCCGAATGCGAAAGCCGCCGCCCCCGCCCCGAAAACGTGTTTGCGGGCCTCGTTCCCCGGAACGCGCCGCAAGTCCCCCCCGACCCCGCCGTCCCCCGCCCCGGGACGCGCCGCGCCCGGGGCTCTCCCCTCGGGGCGCCCCATCCCCCGAGACGCGCCGTATCTCCCCCCGAGGCCCGGCGTCTCCCGCCTTGGCCCCGGCCCCAAAAAACGCCCGACGCGCCCGACGCGCGGCGGAAGGGGCGCCATGCCCGCCGGGGAAGGCGTTTGGCGCTCGGGGACGGGGCTGCGAAAAAAGTCCTTGACAAGCAGGGGGGGGGTAGTATAGTGGCGGCAAATGAAGGGATTGGTGGGCATGGTGCCGCCCCTCCCTTCGTTCGGAAAGTAGGGAAACGTGAAACGTGTGATGTTCAGTCTGTTGGCCGCCTTCGGCCTCGCCTCGGCCCTCGCCGCCCAGGAACCCGTCGCCAAAATCGGCGACACGACCTATTCGTCGCTCCAAGCGGCCTTCGACG
>CALXSF010000019.1 GCA_944391055.1 uncultured Kiritimatiellota bacterium
CACCAACAGGCCGATCACCCACAGCAAAGCCTGGGTGCCCTCGCTCATGCCGCCCGCGTCGATCACAACGCCCCCAAGGCCAGGCGGCCGCGTTCCGTGAGCACAAAGCGCGGGACGTCCGTCAGCGGGTCCTCAAAACGCTCCGCCCAGCCCTTCGACAGCAACGTGCGCAGCAGCGCCCGCCGCTCGAGCGTCGACAAAAGCGTCTCCGAAAACGTCCCCGCCTGCTCGCACAAGGCACCCTCCGACAAACCCGCCCCGCCCGCGCCTTCCAGCGCACGCAGGGCTCCTCTCACAATCGTAGTCTCTCTCGGCGTCATCACGACACTCCTTTCCGGTGAATGACGCCAGTATCCCACCTTTCCCCGCCCCCGCCAAGGCCAACTCCCGCAACTCCCGCAACTTTCTCAAATCTTTGATAAACGCCCCATTTCCCGCCTTCCCATTCTCATTTCCCCCTCCGCCCCAAAATCCCCACAAGTCCTTCCAATTCCGCCCTCTTCCGCCCCATTCCCCATTCTCGCCGCCCTCGCGCCTGCCCGCCAGCCCCCCACCGCACAGATCGTCGGGGCCGACGCCCTCGCCATTTGCTGGCGCACCCACGGCCCCTCCGCCGGGAGCGTCCGCTGGACGCAGGATCCCGCCCTGCCCGAGGCGCGCTGGGCCACCGCCCGCCGCGCGGAGGACGGCCTGGCCGCCTCCAACCGCCCCGACCACCTCGTCGTCCTCCACGGCGTCGACTTCGCCAAGCCGCTCCGCTTCCGGGCGCGGGCCGTCGCCACGCGGATGGATCCGTGGTGGACGCACTTCGGGGAGACCGTCGAGGGCGACGTCGTGGAGATCCCGCCCCTCGTCGGGGAGGACGGTTCGCTCGCCTTTGCCATCCTCAACGACCTGCACGGCGACGCCGGGCTCATCCCCCGCCTGCTCGCCCTGCCCGAGGTCGCCGCCGCGAAGCCCGCCTTCGTGGCCCTGCTCGGCGACTGCGCCGGCAACGTCCCCGGGCCCGAAGGCCTCCGCGACGCGCTGCTCGGGCCGATGGCCGCGCTCACCGCGCGCGGCCTCCCCCTCCTTTTCCTGCGCGGCAACCATGAGTACCGCGGCGTGATGGCCCGCCGCCTCCGCGAGGCCTTCCAGCCCTTCGCCACCACCGACGCCTATTACGGGGCCTTCGACCTCGGCCCCCTGCGCCTGCTGCTGCTCGACTGCGGCGAGGACAAGCCCGACGGCCACCGCGAGTATTGCGGGCTCCTCGACTGCGAGCCGTATCTGGGGGAAGAGGCCGCCTGGCTCCGGCGCGAGGTCGCCTCCGACGCCTGGAAGGCCGCCAAGCGCCGTCTTGCCCTCCTCCACATCCCGCCCGAGAGCGGCGACGCGCGGGCGGACGCCTGGCACGGCCCCGCCCGCCTGCGCCGCCTCATCGCCCCCACCCTCCGCGACGCAGGACTCGACGCGATGGTCTGCGCCCACACCCACCGCGCCGACTTCCGGCCGCCCAGCGCGCTCTGCCCCTATCCCGTCCACATCGGCGGCGGCCCGAAGGCCCCCACCGTCACCCTCGTCCGGGCCGACGCGGGGGGCGTCTCGGTGCGCCAGGTGCGGTGAGCCGGGCGCCTCAGTGACCGTAGGAGGCGCCGCCGGAGGAGCTGGAGCCGCCGGGGCGGGGGCGGCGGCAGGTGTGGCCGTTGCGCTCCAGCCAGCGGATCGCGCGGGCGCGCCAGCCGGGGTTGTCCCAGGTGCGCAGGGCGGAGCAGTAGCGGCAGGCGCCGTCGGCGAAGCCGCTGCGCGCGTAGTCGGGCACGTGGAAGCGGAGGTGGCGCAGCCAGGCCACGTCGAAGCCGCGGATGCCGACGTCCGCCGCGTCGACGGGGATGAGGCGCACGTCGTCGAAGCCGCCGAGGACGAGGCCGTGCGCGGTGGGGTTCTCCCCCGCCACGCTGCCGAAGGCCTTGGCGGCGGCCAGCCAGGTGGAGTCGTCGCGGCTGACGCTGATGGCGGCGCTGGCGCCGAAGTAGTCGTATTCCTCGCGCAGCTCGCCCTCGATTGGGAGGTTGCCGGGGCGCATGGCCTCCCACGCGCCCCAGCGGCCGGGGTCGTAGACGCTCCAGCGGACGGTGGCGGCGCGTTCCTCGACGGGGGGGCTCCAGGGCTCGTCGGGCGGGGGCGGGGGGAGGATCGGGTGGCCGAGGTCGGCGAGCTGGGCGTTCATCGCGGCCTCGCGGCCCTCGGCGGTGAGGAGGCCGTCGAGGGTGGCCTCGAGGGCGCCGAGGCGGAGGCCGAGGAAGGGCTCGGTGCTGAGGTCGGGCACGGCGCCGAAGTCGCGGTGGTTCGTGTAGCGCTGGAGGAAGGGATAGGCGTTGAACCAGAACCAACACCAGTCGTCGGCGAGGATTGCCTCGTAGAAATCCTGGTTGACGAGGAGGTTGGGGTGCTCGGAGTCCTCGTAGATGGGGCTGGCGGGGAAGGCGCGCAGGGGTTTGGCGGCGGCGATGCGCACCATCGCGCGGAAGTCCTCGTCGGCGCCGGGGTAGAAGTCGCGGAAGACGGCCTCGTCGGCGAGCTCGCGCAGGAAGGCGTCGGCGCCCTCCAGCTCGTCCATGCCGTTGGCCTCGGCGACGGCGTCGGCGGCGAGGAGGCCGAGGACGGGCGCGGTGAGCTGGACGCGCTGGCGCAGCTCGTGGAGGGCGGCGGCGGCCTCGAGGTTCTGGCGGTCGTCGGCGAGCATGTAGGCCTGGATGAGGTTGAGCTCGCCGACGAGGTTGAGGCCGGCGGCCTGCCAGCGGGCGGCGGCGAGGGCGGCGGCGTCGCCGCCGTCGCGGGCGCGGAGGCGGCGGAGGGCGTAGGCGCGGATGTCGGTGACCCAGAGGGCGAGGGCGGCGAGCGCCACCAGCACCGCCAGCAGCAGCACCACCGCCTGACCCGCGCGCGCCCGTCCCATGGCCACCCTCAGCGCCTCAGGTAGAGCTCCGCGTGGTCCTCGACGGCCCAGCGCGCGCGGAGGGTCCGCTCGTCGGCGGCGGGGACCACGCCGAAGAGGGCGCCGAGGCGCCAGGGCAGGCCGACGGGCAGGTCGAAGGCGACCTCCGCCTCGGTGCGGCCGTCGGAGCGGCGGACGTCGTGGCGGAGGCCCTCCCAGCGCTCGTAGTCGAGGATGCCGTCAGCCTCCGCCCAATCCTGCGCCTGGAGGTAAGTGCGCACGAGGGCGAGCTCGCCGGCGGCGCCGGCGACGCCGCGGCCGTCATCCCCGGGCACGAGACGGCGCCCGGAGATGGGGATCATGCCCACGCGCATGGACTTGGCGCGGTGGAAGTCGTTGAAGCCCACGGCGTCGGCGCGGGCGGCGTTGGCGGCGGCGTTGTCGAGCAGCAGGCGCGCGACCAGGCCCATGGCGAAGTCCTGGAAGAAAAGGAAGGCCGCCACCGCCAGCAGCACCACGAGGAGGCTTTCGACGATGGCCTGGCCGCGCCGCGCCCGGCGGCCCCTCACAGATTGCCGCCCTCGTCGAGGCGGCGGAGGGTCTCGGTGCCGTCGTCGAGGTTCTGGTAGGCGTCCTGTGCCTCCGCGCCGACCTCCTCGTCGATGGCCGAGGTGGCGCCGGAGAACTTCTTGGCGATCGCCTTGCCGAAGAAGCCGACGAGGGCCAGGAGGGTGATGGCGATGAGCACGACGATGATGATGTACTCCACCATCGTCTGACCTTTGCGGCGGTTGGGCAAGCGCATGGCACGCTCCTTTCCTTAGGGATAATCCGACCCGAGCAGCGCCGCGGTGCGCGCCGACTGCGCCCGCACCGCCCGCACCACCAGCCCGGCCGCCGCCGCCGCCCCCAGCAGCAGCACCAGCACCAGCACGTACTCCACCAACGTCTGCCCGCGTCTCATAGGCACATTATAGCACAGAGGCCGAAGGGGCGCGCGCGGGGACGAAGAAAGGCCGCCCCGGGGAGGGGCGGCCCTGGCGGGCGCGGCGCCTCAGGCCGGGGGGAAGGCGAGCGGGAGGGTGAGGGTGAAGGCGGAGCCTTGGCCGACCGTGGAGCGGACGTCGACGGCGCCGTGGTGGAGGAGGGCGATGTGCTTGACGATGGCCAGGCCCAGGCCGGTGCCGCCGTTCTCGCGGGAGCGGTCTTGGTGGACGCGGTAGAAGCGCTCGAAGAGGCGGGGGAGGTGCTCCTCGGGGATGCCGTGGCCTTGGTCGGCGACGGTGAGGGTGGCGTTGGCGCCCTCCTGGGCGAGGGTGAGGGTGACGGTGGGGGAGCCGGAGTGGCGGATGGCGTTGGCGAGGAGGTTGACGAGGGCCTGCTCGATGAGGCGGGGATCGCCCTTGACGGTGAGGTCGGGGAGGGGGTCGGGGAGGAGGCTGAGGGCGACGCCGCGGCGGGCGGCCTCGTCCTGGCAGAGGGCGATGGCGTCCTGGGCGGACTGGGCGAGGGAGAGGGGGGCGAAGGCCTGGTCGCCGGCGCCTTGGCGGCGCTCGATGGCGGCGAGGGAGAGGATGTCCTGGACGAGGTCGTTGAGGCGGCGGGCCTGGCGGGTGAGGATGCCGAAGCAGGTGGCGCGCCCGGCGTCGTCGAGGGGGGTCTCGGTGAGGGTCTCGACGGTGGAGAGGATGGCGGTGAGGGGGGTCTTGATCTCGTGGGAGACGTTGGCGACGAAGTCGGAGCGGAAGGATTCGAGGCGGCGCAGGTCGGTGAGGTCGGTGAGGAGGAGGAGGAGGCAGAGGGAGCCCTCGCGCTCCATGCGCACGGCGTGGGCGAGGAGGGCGCGGGGGGCGGAGGAGCCGTCGTCGAAGGGGATCTCGCGGCCGTGGAGGACGGGGGCGTCGAAGGCGCCGCGGACGTAGGCGACGAGCTCGGGGCAGGCGGTGCGCTCGATGCGGAAGCCGCGCTGCTGGACGGCGGGGCCGAGGAGCTTGGCGGCGGCGCGGTTGGAGCGGAGGATCTCGCCGTTGTGGGCGATGAGGAGGAGGGGCTCGCGGAGGGTGTTGAAGAGGGTGTCGAAGTCGTCGCGCTCGCGGCGGAGCTCGTCGATGCGGTTGCGGAGCTGGCGGCCCATGACGGCGATGGCCTTGGCGAGCTCGCGCAGGGGCCCGGCCTCGGGGACGGCGATGGGGGTGTCCAGGTGGCCGCGGGCGATGGCGACGGCGGCGCCCTGGAGGGCGTTGAAGGTGGGGCGGACGCGGAGGAAGAGGTAGAGGAAGAGCCCGACGGCCAGGGCCGCGCCGGCGAGGAGGGCGAGGAGGACGGTGAGGCGGACGTGGCTGATGGCGCCGGAGATGACCTCGCTGGGGAGGGAGGCGCGGACGACCCAGCCGCCGGGGAGGCGGGTGGCGTAGTAGAGGAGCCAGGCGTCCATGGTGACGGAGTAGCGGGTGACGAAGTCCTCGTCCTTGCCGGCCTCGAGGATCTCGGGGCGGTCGGCGTGGTTGGGGAGCTCGGCGGCCTTGGCGTCGGAGTCGGCCAGGACCTCGCCCTTGGCGTCGACGACGGTGACGCGGAGGGGGTGCCCGGCGAAGAAGGCGACGCGGCGGCGGACGGAGGCGGCGTCGCCGGCGGCGAGGTCGGGGGCCAGGACGTCGGCGATGAAGCGGGTGCGCTCGGCGAGGGTGGACTGGGCGTCGGCCAGGTAGGCGCGCTCGAAGGAGCGGAACTGCGCGAAGAGGAGGGCGACGGCGACGAGGACGAGCGCCAGGACGCTGAGGGGAAGTGCGAGGAGGATGAGGTCGCGGTGCTTCATCATGGCTGTGGGCGGGGTTGGGGGGAGGGTGGGTCGGGGGAGGGGGAGGGGCGCTCAGCCCCTCATGCGGTAGCCGACGCCGCGGACGGTCTCGAGGCGTTCGCCGAAGGCGCCGAGCTTGCGGCGGAGGTTGACGATCTGGACGTCGACGGCGCGGTCGGTGACGGGGTAGTCCTCGCCCTTGGTGCGGGCGACGATCTGGCCGCGGGTGTAGACGTGGCCGGGGCGGGAGCAGAGGAGGGCCAGGAGGTCGAACTCGCCGCAGGTGAGGGCGATCTCCTGGCCGGCGAGGGTGGCGCGGCGCTGGCCGGGGATGAGGGTGAGGGCGAGGTAACGGATGGTCTCCTCGGCGGGCTCCTCCTCGCCGCGGCGGAGGATGGCGCGGATGCGGGCGATGAGGACCTTGTTGGAGAAGGGCTTGGTGACGTAGTCGGCGGCGCCCATCTCGAGGCCGAGGACGATGTCGCCCTCCTCGCTCTTGGCCGTGAGCATGATGACGGGGATGGGGGCGAGGGCGGGGTCGGCCTTGAGGCGGCGGAGGAGGCCGAGGCCGTCGAGGCCGGGGAGCATCCAGTCCAGGAGGATGAGGTCGGGGGGGGAGGCCTTGGCCTTGGCGAGGGCCTGGAGGCCGTCCTCGGCCTCGTCGCAGACGAAGCCGGCGGCGGTGAGGTTGATGCGGATGAGGTCGCGGATGGCTTCCTCGTCCTCGACGATGAGGATCATGTTTCCCATGGTGCTGCTGCCTGTGGAGGGGGGAGGGTCATTGGGCAAGGCGCTTCTGGTGGCGGACGATCTGGCCTTCCTCGAGGTAGATGACGTCCTCGCAGATGTTGGTGGCGATGTCGGCGATGCGCTCGACGCAGTGGGAGATGGTGACGCAGTCGAGGAGGTAGCCGGCCTGGGCGGGGTGTTGGGGGAGGCGCTCGCGGGCGGCGGCGTAGCAGGCGGCGTTGAGGGCGTCGACGGCGTCGTCCTCGAGGATGATGGCGCGGGCCTGGTCGGGGCGGTGGCAGACGAAGGCGTCGAGGGCGCCGCGGAGCATCTTGTGGGCGCGCTCGACGATGGGGGCGAAGTCGAAGCGGCACTCGGCGGGGGCGGGGGCGGCGGCCATGTCGATGGCGCGGGCGGCGATGTTGGAGGCCAGGTCGGCGACGCGCTCGAGCTCGCCGTTGACCTTGAGGATGGTGACGATGAGGCGGAGGTCGCCGGCGACGGGCTGGTAGAGGGCCATGAGCTTGAGGCACTCCTCCTCGATGGTGACCTCCTCGGCGTCGATGGCCGAGTCGGCGGTGATGACGGCGCGGGCCTCGTCGGGGGAGGCGCCGTCGACGGCGCGGATGGCGCGCACGAGGGCGCGGTCGGCGGCGGTGGCGAGGTCAAGCAGGCGCTGCTTGAGGGACTCGATCTCGAAGGTGAAACGGTCGCGCATGGCAGGGGTTCCTTTCTGTGGGCAATTATATCAACCGAAGCGTCCGGTGATGTATTCCTCGGTCTTCTTCTCTTTGGGGGCGGTGAAGATCTGCTTGGTGGGGCCGACCTCGACGATGCGGCCTTTGTAGAAGAAGGCGGTGCGGTCGCTGATGCGGGCGGCCTGCTGCATGTTGTGGGTGACGATGACGATGGTGAAGCGCTCGCGCAGGCGCAGGACGAGGTCCTCGATCTTGAGCGTGGCCACCGGGTCGATGGCGCTGGTGGGCTCGTCCATGAGCAGCACCTCGGGCTCGGCGGCGATGGCGCGGGCGATGCAGAGGCGCTGCTGCTGGCCGCCGGAGAGGGCGAGGCCGGACTTGCGCAGCTGGTCCTTCACCTCGTCCCACAGGCTGGCGCCCTGGAGGGCGGCCTCGACGCGCTCGGCGATCTCCTTGTGGCTGAGGCGGAAGTGGAGGCGCAGGGGGTAGGCCACGTTGTCGAAGACGCTCATGGGGAAGGGCGTGGGCTTCTGGAAGATCATGCCGACGCGGCGGCGGAGGGTAAGCAGGTCGGTCTTGGGGTCGAGGATGTTCTCGCCGTCGAGGAGCACCTCGCCCTCGGCGCGCTGGCCGCGGTGGAGGGAGTAGATGCGGTTGTAGGTGCGCAGGTGGGTGGACTTGCCGCAGCCGGAGGGGCCGATGACGGCGGTGATCTGGCGCTCGGGGATGTCGAGGTCGTTGTCGAAGAGCGCCTGGTGGCCGCCCTCGTAGAAGAAGGAGAGCTTGCGGGCGCGGATCTTGAGCTTGGGTTCCTGGGTGTTGTCCATGGGGTTCAGTCCTTCTTGTCGCGGAAGGCGACGCGGGCGATGACGTTGACGGAGAGGACGAGGACGGCGATGACGAGCGAGGCGCCCCAGCCGGCGGTCTGCAGATCCTCGAAGTTGGACATGCCGTAGTCGTTGATGAGCACGGGGATGTTGGCGGTGGGGCCGGTGAAGAAGGCGGTGGGCCACGTCTTCGCGAACTGGGCGGTGAAGAGCAGCGGCGCCGTCTCGCCCGAGACGCGGGCGACGGCCAGGAGCACGCCGGTGACCATGCCGTTGCGGGCGGCGCGGCAGATGATCTGCAGCGTCACGCGGCAGCGGGTCAGCCCCAGGGCCAGGCCGGACTCGCGCAGGGTGTCGGGCACCATCATGAGCATGTCCTCGGTGGTGCGCATGACCACGGGGAACATGAGGATGGCCAGGGCCACCGAGCCGGCGAGGCCGGAGTTGGCGCCCATCGGCACCACCAGGATCATGTAGACGAAGAGGCCGACGACGATCGAGGGCATCCCCATCATCACGTTGGCGCTGAAGCGCAGCGCGTCGGCCAGGCGCGACTTCTTGCCGAACTCGGCCAGCCAGATGCCCGCGCAGATGGCCGGCGGCACCGCGATGACCGCCGCGAAGAGCGTGATGCAGAGCGTGCCGGCGAGCGCGTTGCCGATGCCGCCCTTGAAGCCGTGCGGGGCCGAGAGGGTGGTCAGGAAATCCCAGCTGAGCGCCTCGGAGCCGCGCAGCAGGATGGTGGCGAGGATCCAGAGCATCACGCCCACGGCCAGCGCCAGCGCCAGGACGGAGAAGCCCTGGACAAGGTTGTCCTGCAGCTTGCGCCAGAAGAGCGGGCGGTAGGGCGGGCGGCCGAGGCTCGCGAGGCTCGGCGCGCCCTGCGGGGCGGCGGGCCGCTCGGCGACGGCGGGTTTGGCGATCGTTTCCATGTCATTTCTCCCCGCGTTTGGCGCTTGTCATGCGCAGGTAATACTGCGCCAGCACCTGGATGGCGAAGGCCATGACCAGGAGGATGAGGCCCAGCGCGAAGAGCGCGCTGCGCTGGACGCCCTCGGCCTCGGCGAAGTTGTTGGCCAGGGTGGCGGCGATGGTGGTGCAGCCGTCGAGGAGCCCGGTGGGCGCCTTCATGATGTTGCCGGCCACGAAGAGCACGGCCATCGTCTCGCCCAAGGCGCGCCCCAGGCCGATGAAGATGCCGCCGAGCAGGCCGCGGATGCCGTAGCGCATGAGGATGTCGCGCGCCGTCTCCCAGCGCGTGCAGCCGACGCCGAAGGCCGACTCGCGCAGCATCGGCGGGGTCATCCGCAGCACGTCGCGCATCACCGCGCAGATGTAGGGGAGGATCATCAGCGCCAGGATGAGGCTGGCGGTCAGCAGGCCGATGCCGCCATACTCGTTGTCCACGCCCAGGCGCGTCCACAGCCCGTCCATCAGCGGCACGAGCACGAAGAGGCCCCACATGCCGTAGATGATCGAGGGGATGGCCGCCAGCAGATCCACCGCCTGCCCCAGCACGCGCGAGAGCCACGGCGGGGCGTCCACGATGAACAGGGCGGAGACGAAGGCCAGCGGCAGCGCGATGACCAGCGCGATGACCGTGGTCGCGACGGTGCCGGCGATGGCCGGGAACGCGCCGTAGAGGTTGCGCACCGGGTCCCACTCCGAGGAGACGAAGAACCCGAGGCCGAAGCGCGCCCATGCGTCGCCCGAGGCGAACGCAAGCTGCACGAAGAAGGCGACCATCAGCAGCCCGCACAGCGCCGCGCACAGCATGCACAGCCAGCGGAAGACCGGGTCACTCCAAGCGGAAGCTCTCATAAGCGATCTTGGGGGAGGTTGGCGGGGCGGCGGGCGGGGCGGACCCGCCCGCCGGGGGCGGCTCACTTCACGAACTCATCCTTCAGCGCGCCCAGGAAGAAGCGGCTCCGGCGGGCCTGCTCCTTGGTGAGCGGCGTGTAGTGCAGCTCGGTGGCCTTGGCGGCCGCGTCGCCCGAGAAGCACCAGTCCACGTAGGCCTGCAGGGCGGCCTTCTTGTCGGCGGGGATGTCGTCGCGCACCAGCAGGTAGGTGGTGCCGACGAGCGGCCAGGCCTTGGAGCCGGGGTTCTGCCACGAGCCGTCGGCGGCCTGCAGCTGCACCGTCGTCAGCTTCGACTCGATGGCGTAGGTGTATTCGGTGTAGCCGATGGAGCCGGAGTTCTGCTGGACGTTGTTGCAGACGCCGGGGTTCTTCTGGCCGCCCAGGCCGGTGGGCCACTTGACGCTCTTGCCCGCGCCGATCTTCGTCGCCCAGTCGGGGGACTTGTCGGTGAGGTACTCGGTGAAGATGTTGGTCGTGCCCGAGCTGTCGGAGCGGTAGACCACGAGGATGTCCTGCGCGGGCAGCTTCAGGCCGGGGTTCAGCGCCGTGATGGCCGCGTCGTCCCACTTCTTGATCTGGCCCATGAAGATCTTGGCCAGGACGTCGTCGGAGAGCTTCAGCTGCCCGGTCTGCACGCCGGAGATGTTCACGATCGGCGTCACCGCGCCGGTCACCATCGGGAACTGCGTCAGCCCCGACTGCTTGATCTCCTCGGCCGAGAGAGGCGCGTCCGTACCGGCGAAGTCCACCGTGCCGCCCTTGATCTGGTTGATGCCGGCGCCCGAGCCGATGGACTGGTAGTTCACCGTCGTGTTCTTCGCCTGGGAATAGATGTACGTCCACGCCTGATAGACGGGGTCGGGGAAGGAGGCGCCCGCGCCGTTCAGCGGCAGGCTGGCCTGTTGCGCGTTGTCGCACCCGGCCGCGAAGAGCGCGGCGGCGGCGGCGTAGGCAAGGTATTTCGTCTTCATCTGGGTACTCCTGTTGGTTGAAAAACGCCCACAGTATCGCACGCCCCCATGCGGCGACTGTTTGCGGGAAGTTAGGATTTCGTTAGGCGCACGCCCCCCGCCCGTTTCGCTATAATACGCGCATGGAACGGACGCCGCAGACACCCCCCGCCCCGCCGCCGACCTTCGCGCTGATCGTCGGCACCCTCGGCCGCCTCCCCGAGCTGCGCCGCCTCCTGGGCTCCCTCGCGGCGCAGACCTACCGGCGCTTCGGGCTGATCCTCGTCGACCAAAGCGGCGGCGGGGAGGTGGCCGCCCTGGCGGAGGCCTTCGCCGCGCGCGGGCTCCCCCTCCGCCGCGTGGCCGCCCCGCCCGGCCTCTCCGCCGCCCGCAACCGCGGCCTCGCCCTCGCCGGGGGGGCCGACGTCGTGGCCTTCCCCGACGACGACGCCTGGTACCCGCCCGACCTCCTGGCCCAGGTCGCCGCCCGCCTCGCCGCCCCCGGCGCCCCCGACGGCCTCTCCTGCCGCGTCACGGACGAGGCGGGCGCCTGCTCCGCCGGCGGCTGGATGAGCGCCGCCAGCCAGCCGGTGACCCGCGCCAACGTCTGGCGCACCGCCGTCTCCTGCTCCCTCTTCCTCCGCCGCGACGCCCTCGGCGACCTGCGCTTCGACGAACGCCTCGGCGCGGGCGCCGCCACCCCGATGGGCTCGGGCGAGGAGACCGACCTCCTCCTGCGCCTGCTGGCCGCCGGGCGGCGCGTCGACTACGACGGCGCGCTCACCGTCTTCCACCCCGTCTTCCGCGGCCCCTGGCGCCTGGCGCGCGGCTGGCGCTACGGCGTGGGCCACGGCTGGGTGCTGCGCGCCCACGGCCTCGGCGCGGCACGCTGCCTCTGGGCCGTCGCCCTCCAAGGCCTCCGCGCCGCCCAGGCCGCCCTGACGCTCCGCCCCCGCAAGGCCCTCTTCCACCTGGCCCAGGCCGCCGGGCGCGCCGTCGGCTTCCTGCGCGCCGCGCCCCTCCCCGGCTGGGCCGCGCCGGCGGCCCTCGCCGCCCTCGCCTTCGCCCTCGCCGCCTGCTGCGCCTGCCGCTGGAACATCTCGAACGGCGACACGGTCAACCGTTACGCCCTCATGGCCGAGGCCTTCGCCCGGGGCGACTGGGCCGAGGCCTTCCACCCCCGCTTCAACCTCCTCTTCCCCGTCGGCGCCGGCGCGCTGGTCTGGGCCTTCGGGTGCGAGGGCACCGTCGCCTGCTCGCTCCTGGCCCTGCTGGGCTGGGCGGCGGCGGCCCTGCCCCTCTTCGCCGTCGCCCGGATCCTCTTCGGGCGCGGCGCGGCCTGGTGCGCCTTCGCCCTCGCCTTCGCCGCCCCCACCCTCTTCGACATGGGCTACGAGGGCTTCCGCGACACCTTCCGCGCGCTGGCCGCCCTCCTCGCCCTCCTCGCCTGCCTCGACCGGCTGGACGGGCGCGAGGGGCGCGGGCTGCTGGCCATGGCCCTGGCCCTCCCCCTCTTCGCCGCCACGCGCGGGGACACCATCCTCATGGGCGGCGCCGCCTGGGCGCTCTACGCCGCGCTCGGCCCCCGCCGCCGCGCCACCTGGCTCGCCGCCGCGCTCTACGCGCTGGCGCTCCAGCCGGGCTGTTGGCTGACGTGGGCCTGGACGGGGCTTTGGCTCCCCTCGGGTCAGATCGCCGCGGCCTTCGCCCGCCTCTTCGGGGGGGCCGGGGCATGAGCGACTTCCTGGAGTTCTGGCTCAAGGGCTTCTTCGCGCCCTACGCCGCGGTGGCCTACGCCGTGGTGGCCCTGCGCCTTTGGCGGGGCTGTTTCTCGCGCCGGGAGTGGCTGGTGCTGGCCTTCTTCCTTGGGCACCACGCCCTCCAGGTGGCGCAGCTGTGGCTGGGCGACGGCACGCTGCACAGCCTCACCTACCGCATCCGCTACTTCGCCCCCCTGGCCCCCCTGCTTTGGCTGTGGGCGGGCTATGGGCTGTGGCGGCTCTGGCGCGTCTCGCCCCGACCCCTGCGCGCCGCGCTGGCCGCCCTCCTCGCCCTCCTCGCCGTCTACGAGCTTCCCTTCCGCACGGCCAGGCAGGTGCGCGAGGGCTCCCGCGCCGAGTCGCGCCGCGCCGGCGAGGCCTTCGCCCCCATCATCCGCGCGGATTGGAAGGGGCCCTCCGACATCCCCGGCTTCCGCCCCGACCCCGGCACGTACCTTCTCAACCGCCGCCCCATCCTCGGCCCGGGCTGGGACAACAGCGCCTGGGCGCTGCGCCTCCAATCCCTCTCCCTCGGCACCGTCCCCGGCCATCCCCTCCCCGACTACTACATCACCCACGAGGCGCTCCCCCCCGACCTCGCCCCCCGCTACACCCTCCTGGCCACCAGCCCACAGCGCAAGCGGACCTACCGCCTCTACCGCCTCAACCCCCGATGAAGACCGCCCTGCTCCATTATTGGCTCCTTTCCATGCGCGGCGGCGAGAAGGTGCTCCAGGCCATCGCCCGCCGCTTCCCCGGGGCCCCCATCTACACCCACGCCTGCCGGCGCGCGGCCATCGCCCCCGACCTGCTCGCCCACCCCATCCGCGAGAGCGCCATCGCCCGCCTCCCCTTCGGCCGCGCGCGGTGCCAGGCGTGGCTGCCGCTGATGCCTTGGGCGCTCGGGCGCTGGGACTTCTCGGGCTTCGACCTCCTGATCAGCAGCGAGTCGGGCCCCGTCAAGGGCGTCCGCAAGCCCCCCGCCGCCAAACACCTCTGCTACTGCCACACGCCCATGCGCTACCTGTGGGATCTGCGCGAGGATTACCTCCGCCGCGCCGGCCCCGCCGGGCGCCTGGCCATGCGCCTCTTCACCCCGCCTTTGCGCGCCTACGACCTGCGCAGCGCCGAGTGCGTCGACCGTTTCGTCGCCAACTCCGCCTTCGTGGCCGCGCGCATCCGCCGCGTCTACGGCCGCGAGGCCGCCGTCGTCCACCCGCCCGTCGACGTCGCCCGCTTCGCCGCCGCCCCGGCGCGGGAGCGGACTTACTGGCTGTGGCTCGGCGCCCTGGTCCCCTACAAGGCCCCGGAGGTGGCCGTCGAGGCCTTCCGGGGGCTCGGCGAGCGGCTGGTCGTGGCCGGCGAGGGGCCGCTCCTGCCCCGCCTCCGCCGCGGCGCGCCCCCGAACGTCTCCTTCCTGGGGCGCGTCCCCGACGACGCGCTCCCCGGGTTGCTCGCCGGCGCCAAGGGGCTGCTCTTCCCGGGGGTGGAGGATTTCGGCATCGTCCCGGTCGAGGCCCAGGCCGCGGGGGTCCCCGTCCTGGCCCTCCGCGTCGGCGGCGCCCTCGAGACCGTCCGCGAGGGCGAGACCGGGCTCTTCTTCGACGCGCCGACCCCGGGGGCCATCCGCGGGGCGGTCGAGGAGGCCCGCGCCCGCCGCTGGGACGCGGCGCTTCTCCGGCGCAACGCCGCGCGCTTCTCCCCCGAGGCCTTCGACCGCGCCTTCGAGGCCCAGCTGGGGGCGCTTCTCCGGCGCTGACCGGCGCGGCGGCAAAAAGGAAGCCCCCGGCGTTTGCCGGGGGCTTTCCGTTTGTCCGTGGCGCGGCGCTTATTCGTCGGCCTCGGAGTAGCCGTGGACCTTGCCGGCCTTGCGGCGCTTCTCGACGATCTCGTCCTGCAGGCCCTTGGGGACGGGCTCGTAGTGGTCGAAGACCATGGTGAAGGAGCCGCGGCCCTGGGTGAGGGTGCGGATGGTGTTGGAGTAGCCGAACATCTCGCCGAGGGGGACGAAGCCGTGGACGAGGCGGGCGCCGCCGCGCTCCTCCATGCCCTCGACGCGGCCGCGGCGCTGGGAGAGGGAGCCGGTGGCCGCGCCCATGTAGTCCTCGGGGACGACGACCTCGACCTTCATGATGGGCTCGAGCAGCTGCGGCTGGCTCTTGAGGAAGACCTCCTTGAAGCACTGGCGCGCGGCCGTCTGGAAGGCGAACTCGGAGGAGTCCACGTCGTGGTACGAGCCGTAGAAGAGGGTGGCCTTGATGGGGAGCACGGGGTAGCCGGCGAGGGGGCCGGACTCCATCGCCGCGCGGATGCCCTTCTCGACGGCGGGGATGTACTCGCCGGGGATGACGCCGCCCTTGATGTCGTTGACGAACTCGAACTCCTTGCCGGGCTCCTGCGGGGCGAACTTCATGCAGACGTGGCCGTACTGGCCGCGGCCGCCGGTCTGCTTCTTGTGCTTGTACTCGCCCTCGCCCTCGACGGCGATGGACTCGCGGTAGGCGACCTCGGGGCGGCCGACCTCGCACTCGACGTTGAACTCGCGCTTGAGGCGGTCGACGATGATCTCGAGGTGAAGCTCGCCCATGCCGGAGATGATGGTCTCGCTGGTCTCCTGGTCGAAGGCGACGGTGAAGGTGGGGTCTTCCTGGGCCAGGGTGTGCAGGGCGTTGCCGAGCTTCTCGTTGTCGCCGCGGGAGACGGGCTTGACGGCGATGGAGATGACCGGCGCCGGGAAGTCAATGGATTCCAGGTGGATGGGGTGCTCGGGGTCGCAGAGCGTGTCGCCGGTGCGGGTGTTGGGCAGGCCGATGACGGCGACGATGTCGCCGGCGTAGGCCTCCTCGAGCTTCTCCTGGTGGTTGGCGTGCATGCGGAAGAGGCGCGAGATGCGGGCCTTCTTGTTGATGGAACTGTCGAGGATCTCCTCGCCGGCCTTGAGGGTGCCCGAGTAGACGCGGGTGAAGATGATCTTGCCCATGTTCTTGTCGGCCATGATCTTGAAGGCCAGGGCGGAGAGGGGCTCCTTGTCGTCGGCGTGGCGGACGATGGAGGGGTCGGCCTCGTCGGTCACCGGCGGGATGTCCAGCGGGCTGGGCAGGTAGCTGACGACGGCGTCGAGGAGGATCTGGATGCCCTTGTTCTTGAAGGCTGTGCCGCAGAAGGCGGGCATGATGGCGCGGCTGATGCAGCCCTTGCGGATGCCGCGGATGATCTCCTCCTTGGTGAGGGAGCCCTCCTCGAAGTACTTGTTCATGAGCTCCTCGTCCTGCTCGGCGGCGGCCTCGATCATCTCGTGGCGCATCTCCTCGCACTTCTCCTTGAGCTCGGCGGGGATCTCGGAGTAGATCTGCTTCATGCCCTGGGAGGCCTTGTCGTAGGTCACCAGGCGCTCCTCGAGCAGGTCGACCACGCCCTCGAAGGTGTCGCCGGCGCCGTAGGGGCAGACCATCGGGACGGGGCGGGCCTTGAGCTGATCCTTCACCTGGTCCATGACGGAGAAGAAGTTGGCGCCGATGCGGTCCATCTTGTTCACGAAGATGAGCTTGGGCACCTTGTACTTCTCGGACTGGCGCCAGACCTGCTCGGACTGGGGCTGGACGCCGCCGACCGCGCAGAAGACGGCGACCGCGCCGTCGAGCACGCGCAGGGAGCGCTCCACCTCGGCCGTGAAGTCCACGTGGCCGGGGGTGTCGATGAGGGAGATCATGTAGTCGCCCCACATGACGGCGGTGGCCGCGGAGGTGATGGTGATGCCGCGCTCCTGCTCCTGGACCATCCAGTCCATCGTGGCGCCGCCGTCGTGGACCTCGCCGATCTTGTGGTTCTTGCCGGAATAGTAGAGGATACGCTCGGAGGTGGTGGTCTTGCCGGCGTCGATGTGGGCCATGATGCCGATGTTGCGCATGTGGTCCAGGGGGATTTTGCGTGCCATACTGCGTGCTCCTTGAAAGCCTACTACGGTGTGAAAGTCGCATTACTGTACCAAATCCTTCACCCGCGCGCAAATACGCGCCGCGCGCCCCGAAGGCGGCCCTCCCCGGCCCGCGCGCCCCGGGTGCGGGCACTCCCGGGCCCGAGGGCGCGCCCCGGCGGGCGCGTTGTTGCCCCGGGGCGGGCGGTTTTGCTAGAATGCGGGCGTCAGGCGCAGTGTGCGGCGGGCGGGTGCGCGCCGCCGCCCGCGGCCTGGGAAGGGAGTTTTCGCGTGGAAGAGCGTTTTGAGCCGCCTTACCCGGCGATTGAGGCGGACTGCTGCAAGAGTTGCGGGCGGTGCGCGGCGGCGTGCCCCAAAGGCTGCCTGGCGATTTCGGAGCGATACAACCGCTACGGCGTGAAGGCGGTGGCCTACAAGGGCTCCGGCTGCGTGGGCTGCGGCATCTGCTTCTACAACTGCCCGGAACCCTACGCCATCCGGATCGTCCGGAAGGGAGGCGCGCAATGACGAAGTTCGTGAAGGGCAACGAGGCCGTGGTCATCGGCGCGCTCTACGCCGGCGCCGAGGGCTACTTCGGCTATCCCATCACGCCGGCCAGCGAGGTGGCGCACAAGGCGGCGGAGTACTTCCCGGCCACGGGGCGCGTCTTCGTGCAGGGCGAGAGCGAGGACGCGGTGGCCTACATGCTCTACGGCGCCGCCGCCGCCGGCTGCCGCGCGCTGACGGCCACCTCCGGCCCCGGCTTCTCCCTCATGCAGGAGGCCCTCAGCTACATGGCCGCCACCGACATCCCCACGGTGATCGTGGACGTGATGCGCGCGGGCCCCGGCCTGGGCAACGTCTACCCCGAGCAGGCCGACTACAACCAGGTGGTCCACGGCGGCGGCCACGGCTCCTACCGCTGCGTCGTCCTGGCGCCGGGCAGCGTCCAGGAGATGTGCGACCTGACGATGCTCGCCTTCGAGAAGGCCTTCGAGTTCCGCACCCCCGCCATCGTCCTCGCCGACGGCCAGCTGGGCCAGATGATGGAGCCGCTGCGCCTGCCCAAGGAGGAGGCCCGGCCCGTCGACACCTCGGCCTGGGCCACGCAGGGCAACGCCAAGACCCGCCGCAACCTGCTCACCTCCATCTACCTCGACGCGCCTGCGCAGGAGGCCATGAACGTCCGCCTCCAGGAGAAGTACGCCCGCATGGACAAGACCTTCCAGCGCGCGGAGTGCTACCGCTGCGAGGACGCCGAGGCCGTGCTGCTGGCCTTCGGCTCCAGCGCGAGGACGGCGCGCAGCGCGGTGGACGCCCTGCGCGCCGAGGGCGTGAAGGCCGGGCTCTTCCGCCCCATCACCCTCTCGCCCTTCCCGATCGACGCGCTCGCCCCCTTGGCCAAGAAACGCCTCTGGACGGTGGAGATGAGCGCGGGGCAGTTCCGCGACGACGCGGTGCTCCACCTGGCCAGGGCCGGCATCCTGGCCGACGTGGGGCTCATCCACCGCATGGGCGGCATGCTCATCCCGGTGGGCGACATCGTGCGCACGGTGAAGGAGGCGCTGTGATGGACAACGCATTGGCGACAAAAGGCATGTTCCCCGTCTTCCGCCGCTCCGGCGCGGAATCGCGCACCACCCACTACTGCGCCGGCTGCGGCCACGGCATCATCCACAAACTCCTCGCCGAGGCCTACGTCGACCTCGGGCTCCAGGACCGCACCGTCATCGTCAACCCCATCGGCTGCGCGGTCTTCGGCTATTATTACTGGGACGTCGGCGGGGTCAGCGCCGGCCACGGCCAGGCCCCCAGCATGGCCACCGCCATCAGCCGCCTGCGCCCCGACGCCATCACCATCTCCTATCAGGGCGACGGCGACCTGGCGGCCATCGGCCTGGGCCACACCCTCCAAGCCGCCGCCCGCGGCGAGCACATGGCCGTCTTCTTCGTCAACAACTCCATCTACGGCATGACCGGCGGCCAGATGGCCCCCACCACCCTCGTCGGCCAGAAGACCACCACCTCGCCCCTCGGCCGAAACCCCGAGACCGACGGGATGCCCCTGCACCTCTGCGAACTCATCGACGCCCTCCGCCTCCCCGTCTACATCGAGCGCGTCTCCGTCGCCGACACCGGGCGCATCATGCAGGCCCGCAAGGCCATCCGCCACGCCCTCGAGATCCAGCGCGACAAAAAAGGCTACGCCTTCGTCGAGATCCTCTCCCCCTGCCCCACCAGCGTCGGCCTCAAACCCCTCGACGCCGCCCGCTTCGTCACCGAGAAAATGGAGAAGGAATATCCCCTCGGCTGCCTGCGAGACCGCTCCGCCGAGGCCCCCGCGCGCCCCGCGCCCAAACCCTGGGTGCGCCTCGCCGACTTCTTCGGCGACGACGGCCGCGAAGACCCCCACCCCGCCGCCCACGACGCCCGCGAACGCCACTTCAAGTTCACCGGCTTCGGCGGCCAGGGTATCCTCTCCCTCGGGCTCGTGGTGGCCGACGCCGCCCGCGCCCTCGGCCTCGAGACCACCTGGCTGCCCAGCTACGGCCCCGAGCAGCGCGGCGGCGACGCCCAGTGCACCGTCGTCACCTCCACCCAGCTCATCGGCGCGCCCGCCGTCGAGCACCCCGAGCTCCTCGTGGTCATGAACCAGGCCGCCTGCGAAAAGCACCTCCACACCGTCCGCCCCGGCGGCCTCGCCCTCGTCGACGCCACCGTCCGCGTCGACCCCGCCCAAATCCCCCAAGGCGTCCGCGTGGTGCAGATCCCGGCCATCGACATCGCCACCGCCGCCGGCGTCCCCAAGGCCGCCAACGTCGCCATGCTCGGCGCGCTCATCGCCCTCGACGCCCTCGGCATCCCCGAGCAGCTCCTCGTCGAGGCCCTCGAACGCTCCTTCGCCAAGAAACCCGCCCTCATCCCCGCCAACAGGCAAGTCCTCCAGGCCGCCATCGCGCACTGCCGCCACCACGGCCTCGCCGGCGAGCTCCCCTGAACGACAAGGAGAAGCCATGCTCAACATCGTCCAAGACACCGACAACCGCGTCACCCTCCGCCGCGCCCTCATCTCCGTCTCCGACAAGACCGGCCTCGATGCCTTCGTCCCCGCCCTCCTCGACGCCTGCCCCGAGCTCGTCATCCTCTCCACCGGCGGCACCCACAAAGCCATCCAGGCCCTCCTCAAGCCCGGCCAGGAAGGCCGCCTCCGCGCCGTCTCCGACTACACCGGCCAGCCCGAGATGCAGGGCGGCCTCGTCAAGACCCTCGACTTCAAGATCTACATGGGCCTCCTCTCCGAGACCTACAACGACGCCCACCAGGCCGACATGCGCCGCCTCGCCGCCGACCCCATCGACCTCGTCGTCGTCAACCTCTATCCCTTCAAGCGCACCGTCGCCATCCCCGGCGTCACCCCCGAGCAGGCCCGCACCAACATCGACATCGGCGGCCCCTGCATGATCCGCGCCTCCGCCAAGAACTACCTCCGCGTCGCCTCCGTCACCGACCCCGCCGACTACCCCCGCCTCATCGGCGAGCTCGCCGCCAACAACGGCTCCCTCGCCCTCGACACCCGCTTCTACCTCATGAAGAAGGCCTTCGCCCACACCGCCGACTACGACACCGCCATCGCCTCCTTCTTCGCCAAGACCTCCCCCGACGCCGTCGCCGCCGCCTACCGCCTCCACTGAGCGCCGTGCACGCCCGCCAAACAGCGTTGCCGCAATTCGAGTCAGAACACTATCTGACCCAGCAGTTGGTGACCTACCTCGGCAACAAGCGGGCGTTGCTTCCGTTTCTGGATGGCGCCGTCTCGCGTGTCTTGCGCCGTTTGGGGCAAGACAAACTGCGCGTGGCGGACCTTTTCGCGGGCAGCGGGATCGTCTCCCGCTACTTCAAACAATACGCCTCGCTGCTGATTTCCAACGATTTGGAAGCCTATGCGGAGGTCATCGCGCGGTGTTACCTCGCCAATGCCTCGGAAGTCGACTGGCCTGCCCTGCGCCAGGCCTATGCCGCGACACGCGAAGCCATCGCGCGGGATTGGGCGCCCGGGTTCATCGCCGCCGCTTACGCGCCAAAGGACGAATCCGCCATCACCCCCGACGACCGCGTCTTCTACACCCGCCGAAACGCCATCTACCTCGACACCGCCCGCCGTGCGCTCGACGCCGTGGCCCCAACCATCCGCCCATTGCTTTTGGCCCCGCTGCTTGCGGAGGCCTCCATCCACAACAACACCTCCGGCGTCTTCAAGGGGTTCTACAAAAACCGCCAAGGCATCGGCTGTTACGGCGGGGAAGGGCGCAACGCGCTCCAACGCATCCTAGGCGACATCCAATTGCGCCTCCCCATCCTCTCCAACTTTGAGTGCGAGGTGGACATCCGGCGCGCCGACGCCAACGCGCTCGCCAAGTCCATGCCGACCGTCGACCTAGCGTATCTCGACCCGCCCTACAACCAACACCCCTACGGTTCCAACTACTTCATGCTCAACCTGATCGTCTCCGGAAAGCCGCCCGCCGAGACAAGCCGGGTCAGCGGCATTCCCACCGATTGGAACCGCTCCCGCTACAACAAACGCGCCGAGGCGCACGACGCCCTCTTCTCCCTGATCCGCGATTGCCCCGCCCGCTTTGTCCTGATCTCCTACAATTCCGAGGGGTTCATCCCCCACGATGCCTTCATCGCCGAGCTCTCGCACATGGGGGCCGTCACCCCCTTCGCCACCGCCTACAACACCTTTCGCGCCTGCCGCAACCTCGCCTCGCGCCCGCTCAAACTCACCGAATACCTTTTCCTGCTGGAGAAAAACGATGTCCGATAAGACACGTCTTCGCGAAACGCGGGCCGGCACCGTCATCAACGCCACCTCCAAGCGCCAGGACAAGACGCTTCTGCAAGCGGTTCTCACCGTCAGGCAAATCGTGGCGGAGCGCTTCCCGGGTTTGAAGGTTGACTGGCAAAAACGCGAATTCCTGGCCCCGCTGACCGAGGATTTGCGCCGTCGCTTCCCGGATGTTTCGTTCTGTCGCTGCCATGACACGTCGTTCATGATGCCGGACGGCGGCATACTCTCGCTTCTCGGGAAAGACAACGCACGTTACCCGATCCTGATCGCGGAGAAGAAAAACCAAGGCACCAATGACCTCCGGGCCCGTGAGGGAAAGTCTCGCCAAGCGCGGGGGAATGCCATCGAACGCCTCGGGAAGAACGTCATCGGCTTTCGCGTGCGCATGCTCCACGAAGCCATCTTCCCCTTTGTCTGCTTCGGGGATGGATGCGACTTCGACGAGGCGCTCCCTATCCTCGACCGGGTCCGCACCATCGCCATGTTCGGGGAGCTGAACCAAGAGCATCTTTTCGTGGAAGGCGACCGTTTCAACCGCGGCACCTTCTACTTCCGCGTGCCGGAGTGGACGCTTACCGAGATGAAGGAGCGTTGCCTTTCCATCGCCGAGCGGAGCGTCTACTACTACTTCTCAAAATATGGGAAGGAAGCCTTCGCGTGATTGACCTGCACACGCACTCCACCGCCAGCGACGGGAGCCTCTCGCCGCGGGAGTTGGCGCGCGCGGGCAAAGCCGCCGGGCTCGACGTCATGGCGCTCACCGACCACGACTGCGCCAAGGGGCTCGGCGACTTCCTGGACGAGGCGGGGAAGATCGGCCTCGTCGGCGTCCCCGGCGTCGAGCTCTCGGCGGAGGTGCCGCGCGGGCAGCTCCACCTCGTCGGCCTCGGCTTCGACCCAAGCAACCCCGCCCTCAACGCCCACTTCCGCGCCCTGCTCCAAGGCCGCGCCGCGCGCAACCAGGCCATTCTGCGGGCCTTCCGCGACAACGGCGTCCCCCTCGCGTGGGAGGAGGTGCGCGCCTTCGCGGGGGACGAGCTCGTCAGTCGCGTCCACTTCGCCCAGGCCCTCGTCGCCAAGGGCCTCGCCGCCGACGTGAAGGACGCCTTCGCCCGCTTCCTCGCCAAGGGCGCCCCCTGCTACCGCGACCGCCCCCGCCTCGCCCCTGCCGACTGCATCGCCGCCATCCGCGCCGCCGGCGGCGTGGCCGTGATGGCCCACCCCCTCAGCCTCGACCCCGACCCCGCGACCCTCGCGCCCAAGGTCGCCGCCCTCCGCGACCTCGGCCTCCAGGCCATGGAGTGCCACTACTCCGGCTACGGCGCCGAGACCGTCGTGGCCCTCCTGCGCATCGCCCTCCGCCTCGGGCTCGTCCCCTCCGTGGGCAGCGACTTCCACGGCGCGCCGAAGCCCGACATCGCCCTCGGCCGCCTCCCCGTCCCCCGCGAGACCGAGGCCCGCCTCCGTGCCCTCCTCCGCCTCCCCGCCTGACGCGCCGCAGGGACGCGACGGGGCCGCCCTGTCGCTTATAAATAACTCTTGCCCCCCCCCGAATGTTATGCTATCGTTTTGGGCATTCTTCGAACGAACGACCCAAACAAGGAGCACGACATGCGCATTCTTCTCGCCGGCATCCTCGCCGCACTCACCCTCGGCGCCGCGCAGGCGCTCACCTGCGAATGGACCAAAACCACCGATGAGCTCACATGGGGCTCAACGTCGGTTCAGACCCATGGCAACAACACCTCATTCTGCGCCAAACTCACCCTCGCGCCGGATTTCAGCGGCGCCAGCGCCCTGCTCTTCTGCCTTAACAGGGACGGTTTCGGCGGCACCTCCTTCAGAATCGGCGGTGACACACCCGCGGACTCCGGAACCAACATCGGCGCCGCTTTCTATGTCAACAACAACACATGGCAGAGCACGCCCACCGCGCTCACGGCCGGGGAAACGTATATGCTCACCATCACCTATGGACGCGCGAACGGCGTCAACACCGTGACCTGTTACCTCGACAACACCGTCATCTTCACCAACAACAACAACTATCCCGCCAGTGTGACCTTTGATTTCTATGTCGAGCACAGCGCCCAAGAGGGTCTTTACGCCATCGACACCCTCTCCGCTTACGACGGCACGCTGACCGCCGAGGACGTCGCCAAGATCGTCGCCGAGGGGCGCACCGACGCCGTCGGCGGGCCCGTCCCCGAGCCCACCGCCCTGGCGCTCCTGGCCCTCGGCGCCGCGGGGCTCGCCCTCCGCCGCAGGGCGTGAGGCGCGCCCACGGACGAAAGGCCCCGGCTGCCCGCCGGGGCCTTTTCGCTTCCGCCATGGTATAATGGGCGGCGAAAGGAGGCCGGCGATGGTCAAGGCGATCGAGGTCCGCGGCGCGCGGGTTCACAATCTCAGGGACGTTGACGTGGATATTCCCCTCGGGCGGCTCGTCGCCGTCGCGGGCGTCTCCGGCAGCGGCAAGAGTTCCCTAGCCCTCGGCGTCCTCTACGCGGAAGGCTCCCGCCGCTATCTCGAGGCGCTCTCGGCCTACACCCGCCGCCGCCTCACCCAAGCCGCCCGCGCCGACGTGGACGACGTGCGGCACATGCCCGCGGCCCTCGCCCTCCACCAGCGCCCCGCCGTCCCCGGCATCCGCAGCACCTTCGGCACCGGCACGGAGCTGCTCGCCGGCCTGCGCCTGCTCTTCTCCCGCTGCGCCGAGCACCGCTGCCCCAACGGCCACGCCGTGCCCCCCACCCTCGCCGTCGCCGCCGGCAAGCAGATCGTCTGCCCCGCGTGCGGCGCCGCCTTCTGGCCCCCCGCCGCCGAGGACCTCGCCTTCAACAGCCGCGGCGCCTGCCCGAGGTGCCAAGGCACCGGGACGGTCTGGGAGGTCGACCGCGCCACCCTCGTCCCCGACGACGCCCTCACCATCGACCAGGGCGCCGTCGCCCCCTGGGGCTCGCTCATGTGGAGCCTGATGACCGACGTCTGCCGCGCCATGGGCGTGCGCACCGACGTCCCCTTCCGCGACCTCACCCCCGCCGAGAAGGCCATCGTCTACGACGGCCCCGCCGAGAAGCGCCACATCCTCTACCGCGCCAAGAAGGGCGACGACTTCGCCGAGCTCGACTTCACCTACTACTCCGCCGTCCGCACCGTCCAGAACGCCCTCTCCAAGGTCAAGGACGAATCCGGCATGAGGCGCGTCGCCCGCTTCCTCCGCCAAGGCCCCTGCCCCGACTGCGGCGGCACCCGCCTCTCCCCCGCCGCCCGCGCCCCGCGCCTCCGCGGCCTTTCCCTCGACCAAGCCTGCGCCCTCCCCCTCGACCGCCTCGCCGCCTGGGTCGCCGCCGTCCCCGGGAGCCTCCCCCCGCCCATGCGCCCCATGGCCCAGGCCATCTGCGAGAGTTTCGCCGGCAACGCCGCGCGCCTCCTCCGCCTCGGCCTCGGCTACCTGGCCCTCGACCGCGCCGCCGCCACCCTCTCCACCGGCGAGCGCCAGCGCGTGCAGCTCGCCCGCGCCGTCCGCAACCGCACCACCGGCCTCCTCTACGTCCTCGACGAGCCCTCCATCGGCCTCCACCCCGCCAACCTCGCCGGCCTCGCCGGGCTGTTGCGCGACCTGGTCGACGACGGCAACACCGTCCTCCTCGTCGACCACGACCCTACCCTCCTGCGCCGCGCCGACTGGCTCGTCGAGCTCGGGCCCGGCGCCGGCGCCGAGGGCGGCCGCGTCATCGCCCAAGGCCCCGTCCCCGCCGTCGCCGACGACCCCGCCAGCCGCATCGGCCCCTTCCTCCGAGGCCCGCGCCCGCGCCTCCGCCCACCCGTCCCGGACGGGGAACTCTTCGCCAAAGGCGCCATCCGCCTGGCCACCGACCCCATCCACACCGTCAAGGCCCTCGACGTCACGCTCCCGAAAGGCCGCCTCATCGCCGTCACCGGCCCCTCCGGCAGCGGCAAGACCACCCTCGTCCTCGAATCCCTCCTCCCCGCCCTCCGCGCCGCGCTCGTGCGCCAACCCCTCCCGCCCCACGTCCGCGCCCTCGACGCCCCCGGCATCGCCCGCGCCACCCTCATCGACGCCACCCCCATCGGCCTCAACGTCCGCTCCACCCTCGCCACCTACTCCGGCGTCCACGACGAGCTCCGCCGCCGCTACGCCAAAACCCCCGAGGCCAAGGCCCGCGGCCTCAAGGCCGGCGACTTCTCCTACAACACCGGCTCCCTCCGCTGCCCCACCTGCGACGGCACCGGCGCCATCGACCTCGACGTCCAGTTCCTCCCCGACGTCACCATCCCCTGCCCCGACTGCCGCGGCGCGCGCTACGCCCCCGCCGCACGCGACGTCCCCCTCGGCGGCCTCTCCCTCCCCGACCTCATGGCCCTCGACGTCCGCGCCGCCCTCCGCGCCTGCGACACCATCCCGCCCGTCCGCAACCGCCTGCGCATCCTCGACGAGCTCGGCCTCGGTTACCTCACCCTCGGCGAGCAGACCCCCGCCCTCTCCGGCGGCGAGGCCCAGCGCCTCAAGCTCGCCGAGGAGATGGCCCGCGCGCAGGACGACGCCCTCTTCGTCTTCGACGAGCCCACCATCGGCCTCCACCCCCTCGACGTCCAGACCCTCCTGCGCGTCTTCCAGCGCCTCCTCGACCGCGGCGCCACCCTCGTTGTCATCGAGCACGACCTCGACCTCATCCGCAACGCCGACTGCGTCCTCGACCTCGGCCCCGGCGGCGGCGACCAAGGCGGCCGCGTCGTCGCCTTCGGCACCCCCGAGCAACTCGCCCAAGACCCCGCCTCCCCAACCGGCCGCTTCCTCGCCTGACCCCGCCGACAAAAAAAAGGCGGCCAAGCGCCTTTCGCGACGCTTGGCCGTCTTTTTTGCCCCAGTCTCACTCCGCGGCTTTGGCGGCCTCGGCCTTCGGGCGCTGGGGACGCTGCGGGCGTTGGGGCGCCTTGCCCGCCTCGATGTCGTCCGCCAGCTGCTGCAGGCGCTTCGCGTGCTCACGCAGGCGCGCCGCCTGCTCCTGCGGCGTCCCGGCGGGCTTCCACTGGCCGCGGGGGCCGCGGGGCGCCTTGCCCTCGCGCGCCTGCGCACGCTCGCGGCGCTCGCGCGGCGGGCGGGGCCGGCACGCGCAATCCTCACCGCACGCGCACGCCTGGCGCGCCTGGGGCTTCGCCGGGGCCTCGGCCGGCTGGGCGGCGGGCGCCGGATCCCTCGGGCGCGCCTCGCACGCGTTGTTCGGGCATTGCGCGAAGGCCGTCACGGCGAGGAGCGCCGCGGCGGCGAATGCCATTGCTTGCTTCATGGTTGAGTCTTCCTTTCTGTGTCTGTTGGGCCAACACCCACGGTGGCGGGACGCCCCGCCCGGGCCGTCGGCCGAAATCCTCATCCCCCGCCCCACCCCACCACGCCCCAAGGGCCGCCGCCAGGCCAAGCCCGACCGCGACCGCGGCCACCCCCAGCGCACGGCGCAGCCGCCCGAAAGGGGTGACCCGCCGCGTCTCGCGCCCATCCAGCATCGCCGCCATCTCCGCCACGCACGGGAAGGTCAGCGAATACCAAATCTGCCGCCCCCGACGCTCGTCGCGCACGATTCCCGCCAGACGCAGCTGCGCCAAATGCTGGCTCACCGCCGACATCCCCCCATCCACCCCCTCCGCCAGATCCGCCACGCAGCACGCCCCATCCGCCAAACGCTCCACGATCCACAGGCGCGTGGGATGCCCCAACGCCTTGAAAACCTCGGCCCGCGACCGCAGCGACTCGCTCTCACGTCTGTTCATGGCACTGCCTCCTTCTTTCAACACTTCAGATAATACTAAAATGTCAGAGCGCGCGCAACCGCTTTCCGCGCAATGCCTACAAAAGAACGCACCGCCGCATTGTGGCCAATCCCACTCCAAAAAACAGACAACCTGCCGAGAGAGAGCGAAAAAAGCCCCGAAAGACGGACAAAAAGACGGCAAACGTCGCGCAACGCCGCCCTTGAATACTCTTATTTCCTTGACTGGAACAAGTTTATTTTCTTGCAGCCTTCGCGATGGCCAAGGACAGGATCGCCAGATCCGCCGGGTTCACGCCGGGGATCGACGCCGCGCGCCGCAGCGAATCGGGGCGGATGCGCCGCAGTTTCTCCCGTGCCTCGAAGCGGAGCCCACGCACCGAATCGTAATCGAAGCCATCCGGGATCCGGAGCGCCTCGTCCCGCTTCAGACGCTCCGCCTGCACCCGCTCATGGGCGATGTACCCCTCATACTTCGCGCGCAGCGCCAGTTCCTCCCGCCAATCCGGCGGGATCTCCCCCCCCACCCCGTCGGAAGCCTCGGCGAAGGAGACCCCCTCGCGCGCCAAAAGCCGCCACCGGTTCAGGCCGTTGCCGTCCAGCCAATCGGCCTTCCACGCCGCCTCCGTCGCGGCCAACCAAGCCGCCTCGTCCTCCGCCAGCCTGAGAAGTTCCTCGGAAACAATGCCCAAACGCGCGGCATGGGCGCGAAGCCGCAGATGGACGTCGCCGGGGCGCAGCAAAAGCCGCCGCTCCGCCCGCGAGGTGAACATCCGATAAGGCTCGTCCGTCCCCTTAGTGATGAGGTCGTCCACCATCACCCCGATGTACGCCTCGTCCCGCGACAATGTCAGGGGCGGGCGCCCCAGTGCCGCGAGCGCGGCGTTGGCCCCCGCCAAAAAGCCCTGCGCCGCGGCCTCCTCATAACCCGTCGTCCCGTTGATCTGCCCGGCCAAGAAAAGATTCGGCGCGAACTTCACCGCCAGCCGCGCGTCCAACGCGCGCGGGTCCACGCAGTCATACTCGATCGCATAGCCCGGCGCCGCCAATTCCGCCCGCCCCAACCCAGGCACCGAACGCACCATCGCCAACTGGATAGCGGCCGGCAATGAGTTCGAAAGCCCGTTCGGATAACACCACGGGCACCCCGCCCCCTCGGGTTCCAAGACGACGTGATGGCCGCCCCGGTCCCCGAACTTCACCACCTTGTCCTCGATGCTGGGGCAATACCGCACCCCCTCGCCGGAGATCGCGCCGCCGTAAAGCGCCGACTCGGCCAGATGCTCGCGAATGATCGCGTGCGTCTCCACCGTCGTGTGCGTGCGGAAGCAAGGCGTCTGCCCGGCCCGCGCGCGGCGAACCGCGCCCTCCAAGTCATCCCCGTCCGCCGCCGAATCCCAATCGCCGCACGGACGGTAAGTCGCGAACCCATCCTTTATTCCCCACACCCTGCCGTCGACGGTACTGTTCCACGTGGAACAATTCGCCCCCTCCGCCTCCATCTCCCCAACCCTCTCCCCGTCAACCTCCTGTTGCGCCAGGCGCATCCGCCTCGAGAAAAAGGGCACCGGATCGCGCTCGCCCGCCTGCGGCTCCAAGGCTTCCCAATCGATCGAACGGTTCAGCAGCCGAGGCGGCGTCCCCGTCTTCAGCCGACGCCAACCCAATTCCGGGCAAAGACGTGCCAACGTCCCCCACAGCGGCACGGCGGGCCGGGCGTCCCCGCCGCCGTCGCGTCCCTGCTTGCCGACCCAAATCCTGCCGCCGACGGACGTTCCCAACGTCAAAACGATGAAACGCCCCCGCAGCCTCCGGCCATCCTTCAGCAGGATTCCCTCCGGTTTCCGGCCAGCCGCGTCCGTGAGCAAATCCACCGTGAGCCCCTCCACCAGGGCCAGCCCGGGCGTCCGCGCGGCGACCCGCGCCAAACGCGCGCTGTACCGCGCCTTGTCGCACTGCGCGCGGACGGCCCTGACGGCAGGCCCGCGCGAGGCGTTCAGTGTGCGAAACTGGAGGCCCGTCAGATCGGCGTTGAGCCCCATCTCACCGCCCAGCGCATCCAGCTCGGCGACCAAATGCGACTTCGCCAACCCGCCGATCGCAGGGTTGCAGGGCATCAGGCCGACCGCGTCCCGCGCCGACGTCACCAACGCCGTGCGGCACCCCATCCGCGCGGACGCCAACGCGGCCTCGCACCCCGCGTGCCCGGCACCGACGACCAGCACGTCATACCAAGACTCCTCGCTCATCATGCCCTGAATGATAGCACAAAACCAAGACACAAAACGCGCCGCCAAACCCACGAGCGAACGACGAAAAACACAAAAAAGAGCGGATTGTTCCACGTGGAACACCCTCTTGTCCCCAACCTTTCGACAGATTTTTCCACGAGACTTCCTGACAGCCTGTCGAAAACCTATCGAAATATGACAAAAATCCAGTCATAGAGCCAAAAACGAAGCAACCTTCCCTGTCGAAAACCGGTCAGTCGAATGTCTAGAAAGAGTTGTTGAAAAGTAGGCTCCGCCGTGCCATAATGATGGGGTTTTCGACAACTTTTCGGTAACTTTTCGAGAGGATACGACGATGGCGACGAACGATCCAGAGGCTTCCGCGCTTTGGCGGGGGATCTTGGACGAACTGAAGGAGATCCTGAGCGAGGTGACGGTGCTCCGTTACTTCGGCGGGACGGAGGGGGAGTCCCTTGCCGATGGGATCCTCACCGTGTGCCTCCCCGCGGACAAGGAGGCCGCGCAGCTGGCGCCCTTCGGGGCCTTCGTCTCCGCGGCGCTGGCCAAATGCGCCGGGCGCGACGGCGCACGCGTCCGCTACGTCAGGCCGGAGCCCGAATCTTTCGCCGCGCAGCCAAGCCAGGCGCGCGCCGAAAGGGTGGGGGAGGACGGCGGCCTTCTGCCGCACCTCACCTTCGACAACTTCGTGGAGGGGCCGGGGAACCAATTCCCGCTGGCGATGGCCAAATACGTGGCGCTGCACCCGGGCGACGAGGGCAGCCGCACGAACCCCCTCTTCATGTACGGCCCGACGGGCGTCGGGAAGACCCACCTGCTGCACGCGATCGGCAACCTCGCCCGCGAGCGCAACCCCAACCTCCGCGTCCTCTACATCACCAGCGAGCAGCTCATGAACGAGTACATGCGCCAGTGGTCCGCGGGCGCCTCCCAGTCCGACGCCGTCAAGGAGGCCTTCCGCGGGAAGTACCGCACGCCCGACATCCTCCTTGTCGACGACATCCAGTACATGGCCGGTAAGCAGGGCCTCCAGAACGAGTTCTTCAACATCTTCAACGCCCTCAAGGACGCCCGCCGCCAGATCGTCATGACCAGCGACCGCGCCCCCTCCGAGATCCCCGACCTGGTGGACCGCCTCGTCTCGCGCTTCCAGAGCGGCATCACCGCCGACGTGGACATCCCCGCCTACGAGACGCGGATGAACATCCTCCTCCTCAAGCTCCGCGCCTATCCCGACGTCACCCTCAGCCAGCCCGTCCTCGAATTCATCGCCCAGCGCGTCAGCAGCAGTGTCCGCGCACTCGAGGGCGCCCTCTCCACCACCGTCAACTACGCCCGGATGTTCCCGGACCGCGGCGAGGCCGCCGTCACCGTCGACATCCTCGAAAAGACCATCCTCCGCAACTACATCCAGGAGGAGGAGGCGATCGTCCACCTCACCTGCGCCGACATCCGCAAGGCCGTCTGCGACTACTTCGGCGTCTCCGACGAGGAGCTCACCGGGAAGAGCCGCGAGAAAAAGATCGCAGGCCCCCGCCAGATCGGCGTCTTCCTCTGCCGCAAGCTCACCTCCTGCTCCACCACCGAGATCGGCCGCGCCTTCAACCGCAACCACGCCACCGTCCTCTACTCCTCCTCCACCGTCCAGACGCTCTACAAGGGCGGCGACCCCGAGACCGCCACCGCCCTCAAGGCCATCGTCGAGCGCCTTGGCCGGACCACCGGCGACCTCAACTGACGCCCCTCCAAGGCGCACCTCCGAAACGGGCGGGCCTCCCCGCCCGCTTTTTTGCGCCCCGTGGCAAACCCGTTGAAAACCCTGTCGAAAACAGGATGGAAACCCTCCCCGCACCCCTCCAGGCGCAATCCGGAAACCAACGAAACGAAAAGGAGTTACGCCGCGCGCGCCATCCTGCTCAAATAAAACAACCTATTGACATGAAAGAAGTTGGGGCAAGAAAGGAAACCCTTTTCGACAAGCCGCCCCAAACGCCCCGATCGCCGCGCAAACACATTCCTGACAACGCCCTTACACTGCGGGACTGTCGAAAACATTGTTGAAAACCAACCAATCATTTGTGCACAAACCCTCCCTTTTCCACAGCCCCCCTCCCCCCGTCCCCCCACGCCCCCAAGACTGGGCCGCCCTCCGAACAATCCATCGACGGGCCGCTGACAGGGAAATCCCTACTAACCCATTCCCGCGACAAACACGGCCTACCGTTTTCCACGCTTTCGACAATTCATCTTCTTCATCATCTTTTATTATTCAAGTCTTGTTGAAGGAAAAATCCCGGGTACAAAACGGGCGAACGCCGAACCGCGTTCCTTGAAACGTGCGCTTTTTGTTGTGAAGACCTCTGACCGAAGGAGAAGGTGGGGGAGGGCGTCCGCCGTTTGGTCCCGGCCTTTGGGATAGGTTGGCTTGCGGCGGCGTCGCCCTCGGGTTGCGGCGTGTCTCGGGGTGCGATGCGCCGCGATCCGCGATTTGACCCCCGTGATTTCGTTTTTGGGCGCAGCGGCGTTTTTTGGGGCGTGGGACGGGGTGGGGGAGGATATGCTATACTAGCGACACTGTTATTTAAGGAAAACGCCATGAAGTTCACCGTCATCCGCAGCCGCTTTCTTGACCTGCTCTCCAACGTGCAGAGCGTGGTGCCCAGCCGCCCCGCGCTCCAGATCATCTCCAACGCGCTGATTGAGGCGAAGGAGGATGGCACGCTGACGCTCACGGCCACCGACCTCGACGTCACGGTGCGCACCACCTTGGCCGCGGACGTGAAGGTGGACGAGCCGGGGCAGACCACGCTGCCCGTCCGCCGCATCGTCGAGTTGCTGCGCATGGCGCCGGAGGGCGAGATCCAGTTCGACGTCGACGGGGACGACGTGGCGCGCGTCGTCACCCCCGCCGCCAAGTATCGCCTGATTGGCCTGGACGCCCGCGAGTTCCCCGTCATCCGCGAGCCGGCCGAGGAGGCCAAGTGCTTCACGCTCGACCGCGCCATCTTCCGCGAGATGCTGCGCAAGACCGCCTACGCGGCCGGCACCGACGAGACGCGCCGCATCCTCACCGGCGTCCTGCTCCAGTTCGCCGACGGCAAGCTCACCATGGTCGCCACCGACGGCAAGCGCCTGGCGCTGGTGGAGCAGGAGCTGGAGTTCCCGCCCGAGAGCGCCTGCGAGATGATCCTGCCGCCCAAGGCCGTCTCCGAGCTTTCCCGCCTGCTCGGCGGCGAGGGCCCCATGCGCGTCTACGGGCAGACCGGGCAGATCCTCTTCGACTGTGGCGCCTTCCGCTTCTACAGCAAGCTGATCGAGGGAGTCTACGCCAAGTACCAGGCCGTCATCCCCACCGCCTGCGACGAGCGCGTCACCCTCAACCGCGAGGAGCTCATCGCCTCCATCCAGCGCGTCGACATCCTCTCCAACGACAAGGTCAACTCCGTGCGCCTGGCCTTCGCCGAGGGCGCCCTCACCCTCTCGGCCAGCAACGCCGAGACCGGCGAGGCCAACGACGTCCTGCCCATCAAGTACGCCGGGCGCCCCCTCTCCGCCGCCTACAACCCCGATTACCTCATGGACTGCCTGCGCAACCTGGACACCGACGAGGTGACCTTCGAGCTCACCGAGGGCCACGCCCCCACCGTCATCAAATGCCCGGGCGTCCCCTTCCTCTACGTCATCATGCCCATGCGCCTGGCCACCGTCTGACCGGCGGCCGGACGGGCCTTCCCCCGACGGAAGACAAGCGATGCGCGCGGCCGCCTGGCCGCGCGCATCCTTCTTTTTCGCCCGCCGACCGCTCCGGAAAGCGCGCCTTTTGACAGGTCTATCAACAGGTGTTGATAATTCTTCCCCTTTTGATAATCCCCCTTTTCGCCCTTATTGACAAACGTTGATAAGGCTGTTCACAAACGAAAACCGGCCGCTTGCCCGGCCTTGCTTATCGACTGTTTTATCAACATTGGTTGATAATTTTGTCGATCGCGGCGCTTCGGTTGGCGGCGGACGGGATGGAACCAAACGCGAAGCCGTGTGTTTATTGCACAATTCGGAGGCGAAAATGTGCAATAAACGCGGCGATTGCGCAAAAAAGCGCGCTTAGGCGTCGGCAATCGCGCGGGCGCGGATGGGGCGGGCGGGGTTGCCGGCGGCGACCGTCCAGGCGGGGATGGGCTTGGTGGCGACGGCGGCCGCGGCGAGGACGGCGCCTTCGCCGAGGGTGACGCCGGGGAGGACGACGGCGCGCGCGCAGACCCATGCCTGGGGGCCGATGACGATGGGCGCGGTGGTCAGCTCCATAATCGGGCTGGAAAGGTCGTGCGAGGCGGTGCAGAGGAAGGCGTCCTGCGAGACGACGGCTTGGTCGCCGATCGTGATGTCGGCGGCGTTGTAGCAGTCCACGCGCTCGGAGAGGCAGCTGTGCGCGCCCATCGTCAGCCGCCACGGCTGCCAGACGCGGCAGGAAGGGAGCACGTTGGCGCCGGGGCCGAGCTTGGCGCCGAAGCAGCGGAGCAGGAAGGCGCGCCAAGGACGGAAGAGGTTCCCGCGGGGCGTCGGCCTGAACAGGATCGCCCAGACGGCCATCCACAGGGCGCGCGCCAGTTTGCTCCTGCGCGAATGGCGGTTCTTGTAGTCCTGCAAGTGGAGGCGGCCCATGGAAAACGTACCTTTTTTCTCAGCCATCAAAGTCCGCATAAGTATAGCAAACACGGTTGGGGAAGTGGCCTAGAAAAAAGGTAC
>CALXSF010000020.1 GCA_944391055.1 uncultured Kiritimatiellota bacterium
GGTCGCGCCCACCCGGGCGCGTGAATTGAAACTTGGTGATTGTGGTCATCGTTTTGTTCCTTTCCTGGGTCGCGCCCACCCGGGCGCGTGAATTGAAACATGGCATAATACTGACTTTGCTGACCATTGCCCAAACGTCGCGCCCACCCGGGCGCGTGAATTGAAACGTCCTGCGTCAGTTTGTAGCCTGTCACCTTCCCGTCGCGCCCACCCGGGCGCGTGAATTGAAACTGGCCGCAGGCGGGCGGCGACCCCGAGGCCTACGGTCGCGCCCACCCGGGCGCGTGAATTGAAACGTGCTCAACGTGCCGCAGAGCGTGCGGCATTCGACGTCGCGCCCACCCGGGCGCGTGAATTGAAACCTCAGTGGGTGGCGAGGCCTTGGCGGCGGAGGGCGCGTCGCGCCCACCCGGGCGCGTGAATTGAAACACCGTCCGCCCCATCCTCCGCGCCAAATCGCCCGCGTCGCGCCCACCCGGGCGCGTGAATTGAAACATCGCCTGGGCGCGCTCCTGCGGGCTTGACGTGAGGTCGCGCCCACCCGGGCGCGTGAATTGAAACAGATCGTCCGACGCCTTATTCAGTCCGCCGTCGTCGGGTCGCGCCCACCCGGGCGCGTGAATTGAAACTTAGCAGACCCGCTAAACTGGTCGATGATAGAAGTCGCGCCCACCCGGGCGCGTGAATTGAAACGTCCAGTAAATCTAATCGCCTTGCTATCCAATTTGTCGCGCCCACCCGGGCGCGTGAATTGAAACGACATTTCATTGACAGATTTTTGACGACTTATCGGTCGCGCCCACCCGGGCGCGTGAATTGAAACACAGACCGTAATGCTTTTTCGGCTATCCGCGGTTTGTCGCGCCCACCCGGGCGCGTGAATTGAAACAAGGAGAAAGGGGTAAAGGTAGTCGGGGCCAAAGGTCGCGCCCACCCGGGCGCGTGAATTGAAACAATATACCGACTACCGCCACGAGCCATTCGCTCATGTCGCGCCCACCCGGGCGCGTGAATTGAAACTGACGGAATTGCAGTCCGGCATCACGGAGAAGATGTCGCGCCCACCCGGGCGCGTGAATTGAAACAATCTTCGCCGGCGGCGGGGGAGGCCGAAAATCACTTGTCGCGCCCACCCGGGCGCGTGAATTGAAACTCGGAGAAGGCGCGGACGTCGTCGTCGGTGGGTTGTCGCGCCCACCCGGGCGCGTGAATTGAAACCTCGATGGCGACGGTGGCGAAGGTGAGTCGGGGCGTCGCGCCCACCCGGGCGCGTGAATTGAAACGCAGATGAGTTCGGCCATGTCGGTCCTCCTTGCGTGTCGCGCCCACCCGGGCGCGTGAATTGAAACTCGCCGGTGAGGCCCTCGTGCGCGGCGGCCTTGAGTCGCGCCCACCCGGGCGCGTGAATTGAAACACCGACCGCAATGCCTTTTCGGCCATTCGCGGCTGTCGCGCCCACCCGGGCGCGTGAATTGAAACCTCTTGAGCCCGCTGGTGCGCCTCCTGCGGCCTCTGTCGCGCCCACCCGGGCGCGTGAATTGAAACCTCTTGAGCCCGCTGGTGCGCCTCCTGCGGCCTGTCGCGCCCACCCGGGCGCGTGAATTGAAACCGACGGTTGAGGATATTGCAGATGAGTTTGTCCGTGTCGCGCCCACCCGGGCGCGTGAATTGAAACGGCGGCTATTAACTCCGATGGCTCCGTTGTCCCTGTCGCGCCCACCCGGGCGCGTGAATTGAAACTGGCCGCAGGCGGGCGGCGGCCCCGAGGCCTACGCGTCGCGCCCACCCGGGCGCGTGAATTGAAACCAGTTGCTTGCCTCGTCCGTCCGCCTCGGCGCGGCGTGTCGCGCCCACCCGGGCGCGTGAATTGAAACCGTCGGTTTCAATCCCGGTAATGCTAACGGTGAAGTCGCGCCCACCCGGGCGCGTGAATTGAAACACGGGAAGGACGCAACTGACGGAAACGCAACTTACGTCGCGCCCACCCGGGCGCGTGAATTGAAACACCGTCCGCCCCGTCCTCCGCGCCAAATCGCCCGCCAGTCGCGCCCACCCGGGCGCGTGAATTGAAACAGATCGTCGAGCATCCCATCGACCGTTCCGGCCGGTCGCGCCCACCCGGGCGCGTGAATTGAAACATATTTTTGGCACTAAAGGTGTTAGCACCCAAGGTCGCGCCCACCCGGGCGCGTGAATTGAAACGCTTGATCCGCAGGTGGCCGCGTTGGGTACGGAGTGTCGCGCCCACCCGGGCGCGTGAATTGAAACGGCCTTACGCTCACCATGCCGGCGCAATGTTACGCGGGTCGCGCCCACCCGGGCGCGTGAATTGAAACCCTTATATCGGGGTCGGGCTTCCTCCCGGGCTTAGGTCGCGCCCACCCGGGCGCGTGAATTGAAACTTGCCCTCCGTCATCTCTATGCGCCAAACGAAGTCGCGCCCACCCGGGCGCGTGAATTGAAACGTCCGGACACGCCACGTATCACCGGGCAAAACCTCGTCGCGCCCACCCGGGCGCGTGAATTGAAACTGCGCATCTTGGTGAGCAAAGTATTTACAACGCAGAGGTCGCGCCCACCCGGGCGCGTGAATTGAAACCGGGCTGACGATTGCGTCTTAGCCTGCTCTGTGGTCGCGCCCACCCGGGCGCGTGAATTGAAACCGCCCAGTGGCGCTCGGCGAGGAGGTTCCAGGCGGGTCGCGCCCACCCGGGCGCGTGAATTGAAACCTCCGGGGCGGGCTGGGTCTTCCAGACGAGGGCGCCGGTCGCGCCCACCCGGGCGCGTGAATTGAAACACGGGTACGGCGTAACCATTTACGATTAATGCCTGTCGCGCCCACCCGGGCGCGTGAATTGAAACGCTTGCTCCGACGAGAGCCGTACCGTGCAAGACTTTGTCGCGCCCACCCGGGCGCGTGAATTGAAACCGCTCGAACGGCCTATCCAGTTGGCCGTCGCTCGGTCGCGCCCACCCGGGCGCGTGAATTGAAACTTTCGTTGAGCATGGTTGGATTTTAGGTTTGGTGTCGCGCCCACCCGGGCGCGTGAATTGAAACGGTCATCCAAACTTCGCGAGTTGTACACCGAACACGTCGCGCCCACCCGGGCGCGTGAATTGAAACCGACGGCTCTGTCGTCCCTCTTGATAAGCCTGTCCGTCGCGCCCACCCGGGCGCGTGAATTGAAACGCGCTGATATATCTCATTGACACGGGATGCCTCATAGTCGCGCCCACCCGGGCGCGTGAATTGAAACGGTCAGAGGATGCGGTCGGCGACGGTGGAGTGGGAGTCGCGCCCACCCGGGCGCGTGAATTGAAACACCCGCGAAGGCGACCCCGTCGAACTCATCCGCCAGTCGCGCCCACCCGGGCGCGTGAATTGAAACGGGTTATACTCAGGGTGATACGGGGCAACCTCATGTCGCGCCCACCCGGGCGCGTGAATTGAAACTTAGCCTCATCCCAATTGGCACTATCGGAAATCGTGTCGCGCCCACCCGGGCGCGTGAATTGAAACTCCGCCCGCGGCACGAAGCGCCCGTGCTCCTCCAGGTCGCGCCCACCCGGGCGCGTGAATTGAAACGGTTGGCGCTATAATCTCGATACTCGCTTGTTGTGTCGCGCCCACCCGGGCGCGTGAATTGAAACCCTGCTTGGTGAATTTCCGGATGATTTTGCGCTGTCGCGCCCACCCGGGCGCGTGAATTGAAACATTTTTGTCAGTGTCCAATCTGATTTTGGCGATGGTCGCGCCCACCCGGGCGCGTGAATTGAAACTTCAGCGCGCCGCGTGGTGGCGCAGGGTGATTCGGTCGCGCCCACCCGGGCGCGTGAATTGAAACATGGGCGGAGGCCGGCGAGGGGGAGGAGGTCTTTGAGTCGCGCCCACCCGGGCGCGTGAATTGAAACGATCTCCTCGTTCGTCATTTGTTGGGTGGCGCAGGGTCGCGCCCACCCGGGCGCGTGAATTGAAACTTGCTCAGCCTGGGCGGCGGCTTGCTCGCGGAGGGCGGTCGCGCCCACCCGGGCGCGTGAATTGAAACGCGGTTTTTGTTGGCGATTTCCTCGGAGAGGTTGAGTCGCGCCCACCCGGGCGCGTGAATTGAAACCAAAACCGGCAGAGGTCATCGGGAAGCAAAGAACCGTCGCGCCCACCCGGGCGCGTGAATTGAAACTTAAAATGGTTTTCGGAGTCGTCGGCAAATTGGGTCGCGCCCACCCGGGCGCGTGAATTGAAACAAATTAGAAAGAAGATCACCAAGATTTTCCGCACGGTCGCGCCCACCCGGGCGCGTGAATTGAAACATGTCGCCGGGCATGGGGGTGGACGAGAAGGCGCGTCGCGCCCACCCGGGCGCGTGAATTGAAACTTACCGGTTCGGAAGTCGGTGAAGCCGAGGCCGGCGTCGCGCCCACCCGGGCGCGTGAATTGAAACCCGCGCCAGGGGATTTTGGTGTGGCCCTCGGGGTGTCGCGCCCACCCGGGCGCGTGAATTGAAACCTCGGGGGCGAGGGCGCAGGCGGGTTTCTTGGCGTTCGGGTCGCGCCCACCCGGGCGCGTGAATTGAAACTAATGCTGATAACTGGGATGAGGCCAAAAAGATGGTCGCGCCCACCCGGGCGCGTGAATTGAAACAATACCCCGTAAGCCCATAATGCTCAAAAGATCTCTGTCGCGCCCACCCGGGCGCGTGAATTGAAACCAGAAGACCTTTCAATCCAGGCGTCCAACCAAGGTGTCGCGCCCACCCGGGCGCGTGAATTGAAACTCGTCTCTAAACCATTGATTCCAAACCAAGTTATGTCGCGCCCACCCGGGCGCGTGAATTGAAACTTGTTGGTACCACTCCAACAGTTGATGATATTGTTGTCGCGCCCACCCGGGCGCGTGAATTGAAACGAGGGCGGCGAGGAGTTGGTCGGGGGTGGCCTCCTGGTCGCGCCCACCCGGGCGCGTGAATTGAAACCTTGCGTGACCCCGGTGCCCATCTGACGTCTGGTGTCGCGCCCACCCGGGCGCGTGAATTGAAACACGGGTAACCATATGCGAAAAGCCGCGAATGGCGGAGTCGCGCCCACCCGGGCGCGTGAATTGAAACCAGCGACAACGCGGAACGCATTTTGTCCGCGTCGGGTCGCGCCCACCCGGGCGCGTGAATTGAAACATGGGCGCGTTCCTTTTTTCAGGCTCGGAGGAGATCGTCGCGCCCACCCGGGCGCGTGAATTGAAACGGGATTGTTGGCCTCATAGTAGGTGGCGAGGCGGGGGTCGCGCCCACCCGGGCGCGTGAATTGAAACCCGGCCCGCAGGCATCCGAGGGCGACGAGGGCGAGGTCGCGCCCACCCGGGCGCGTGAATTGAAACATGAAATCACCTGCTGAGTGATAATCCTCATTATGTCGCGCCCACCCGGGCGCGTGAATTGAAACAACTCACGCGCCCTTTCGGGCGCGACCTGCCGAAGTCGCGCCCACCCGGGCGCGTGAATTGAAACAAGTTCGAGACGCTGACGGGGCGGTTCCGGACGCTGCGTCGCGCCCACACGGGTGAATCGGAGTTTTCTTTCGGTCAGGCTCGGAGGAGGTCGCGGATAGTCACACCATTTATCTTACGCGTAGGGGCCCTTCTTGATGGGAGACTCCCACAAAACGTAACTTGGCCCTAACAGAAAGGTGGGTTGCGACCCTTTCGCAGGCTGCCGCAATCCATCTCAAACTTTGATTGTCGCCCGCGGCGCTTCCTTGGCTTTCGTTGTCTCAGCGCCGCGTGGGGGAGGGGGCGCGCATTCTTCCAGACGGAAGAGGGCGCGGGCGTTGGCGGTGGTCCGGGCGGCGAAGTCGGGGAGGGTTTCCCCTCGGAGCGCGGCGATCGCGGTGGCGGTGGCGCGGACGTAGGCGGGGCGGTTGCGGCGGCCGCGGTGCGGTACGGGGGCCAGATAGGGGGCGTCGGTCTCCACCAGGATGCGGTCGCCGGGGACGTAGCGGGCCACCTCGCGCAGGGCGTCGGCGTTGCGGAAGGTGACGATGCCGCTGAAGGAGATGAAGTAGCCCAAGTCCAGGAAGGCGCGCACCAGCGGGACGCCCCCCGTGTAGGAGTGGATGACGCCGGCGCGGGGCAGGGCCAGCGCTCGGAGCGTCTCCAGCGTCAGCGCGTCGGCCTCGCGCGTGTGGACGATGACGGGCAGGCCGTGTGCGCGGGCGAAGGCGGCCTGGGCCTCGAAGCAGGCGCGCTGGGCCGCGGCGGTCTCGGGCCCGCGCCAGTGGAAGTCGAAGCCCAGTTCGCCCACGGCCACCATCCCGGGCTTGGGGGCCAGGGGCGGCGGCGTGCCTTCGCACGACCAATCGAACCCTTGCGCGAACCAGGTGCCGCTGGCCTCGGCCGCGGCGTTGAGCGCCGCGCCACCCCCGACGGCGATCACCCCCACGCCGCAGCCCGCCGCCTCGCGCAGCAGCGCCACAGCGTCGTCCCCGGCCTCGAAGTGGCAGTGGGTGTCGATGAGGGGCGCGTCAGGCGTCGCCGAGGGCGTCTCCGGCCAAAGGGTGGGGGCGGGCGCGCTCACGGCCCATCGTCCTCCCCCCCTTCGTTCAGGAAGCGGCGGGAGAGGATCTCTCCGGGCAGGAAGGTGCGGTAGGTGCCGGGCTTGAGCTCGAGGGAGACGGTACCGTCGAGATCCGCGCGGACGATGACGCCTTGGTAGGTGCCGAGCTTGGTGCGGACCTCGAAGTTGGGCTTGAAGTCCAGGCGCACCTTGAGGGCGGTGGTCTTGTCGGCGGCGATGGTGACGGTGCGCGTGGCGTCGGCGTACCCGCGGGCCTTGAGGGTGAGGGTGTGCGGGCCGGGGGGCAGGGGCAGGCGCGCCTCCGCCGAGGTGAAGCCGTCCTTTTCCTGGGGCTGGGTGGTGAGCAGCCGCCGACCGCCCTCCCAAACCTCCACCACGCCCGGCTGCGTCTGCACGGCCAGGGTGCCGCGCACGATCTCGAGGCGGATCTCCTCCACCTGCGTGGCGCCCGCGGCCAAGCGCACCTCGCGCGAGGCCGTGGCGTAGCCCGGCAACTCCGCGCGCACCGTGTGCGTCCCCTCGGGCAGATCCCCCACCGTCAGATCCGACTCCCCGCGGAAGACGCCGTCCACGTAGATCCGCGCCCCCTCCGGGATCGTCGAGACCGTCAGCCCCGCCGGCAGCCGCTCCAAGGCGAAGCGCAGCGGCAGGCGCTCCCCCGCCCGCAGCTCCAACGTGTGGGTCAGCGGCTTGTGGCCCTCGAGCGTCAGGCGCAGCGTGTGCTTGCCCTCGCGCAGGCGCTCCAGCGTGCAGGGGGTGACGCCGTGCGCCACGCCGTTCACCTGCACGCGCGCGCCCGCCGGCTCGCTCGTCACCTCCAGCGCCCCCGAATCGGGCGTCAGCGTCGCGTCCACCACGCGCGGCTTGCCGTTCGAGAGATCCAGGCGGATGGCCTGGTCCTGGAAGCCCTGCGCGCGCACCACGACGCGGTAGGCCCGCGGCTCCTCGAAGAAGCAATGGAAGGGCGTCACCCCCAGCTCCGCGCCGTCGCACAGCACCGTCGCCGGCCGCTCCGAGCGGAAGAGCACGGGGATCGGCTCGCGCGCCAGCTCAAAGGGCTCGTGGCGCCGCTCCCCCGGCCCCGGCGTCACCGTCCGCCACTGCGTCGCGTAGCCCGGCGCCGAGAGGCGCAGGAGCGTGGGCGCGTTCGCCGGCACCTCCAGCGTGAAGCTCTCGCCCGTTCGGTTCTGCCGATGGTTCACCCACAGCGTCGCCGCCGGGCGGCACGTCACCCGCAGGGTCGCCGTCGGCGCCTCCTGCCCCTGCGCCCACAGCGCCGCCGCCGCGCACGCCGCCGCCAGCCACTGCCGCATCCGCCTCATCTCAGCGCCCTCCCTTCAGATAACGGTTCTCCACCGAGAGCAGGCGCTCCGTCGCCTCGATGTTGCGCGGGTCGTCCCGGTCTGGGATCATCCGCAGGATTTTGCGCAGGGCCTCGGCCGCGTCGTCGTAGCGCTGGGTGTTCATCGCTTGGTCCACGGCGAAGGCCTCCGCCTCGTGGCGTTCGGCCAGCAGGCCCTCGGCCTCGCGCAGGCCCTCGGCCAGCGCCGCCGCGAAGGCCGGCTTCGGGTTCAGCGTCTCGAGGGCCGAGAGGCCCTTCCGGTAGGCCGTCACGCACAGGAAGAGCTTTTCGTCCCCCAGATCCCGCTGCTCCCAATAGCGCCGCGCCAGCTGCAGCTGCGCCTCGCCCATCTCCCGCAGCTCCGCCACCGAATACTGCGTCGCCCACGCCCCCAGCTCGTTGCGTCCGAAGGTCTCCAGCCGCTCGCACAGGCCGTCGAAGTCCCGCTGCGACGTGTTCTCCGCCACGCGCGACCACACCTCCGGCCCGAAGACGATCGTCAGCGACCGCCGCCGCAGCGACACCCCGTCCGCGCTCCGTTCCGGGAACATCTCGCCGATCTCCCCGTAATGCGCGTCCACCAGCACCTTCCGCAGCGCGTCCCGCGCGCGCGGGCTCAGCGCCTTTTCCTTCACGAAGCTGCGGTCCGCGTCCCCCAGGTCGTCGATTGCCAGCGCCAGCGTCCCCCCGTCGTCGAAGGTCAGCGTGTAGCGGAAGAGTTTGTTCGCGTCGATCGCCAGGCGCTCGTAGCGGAACGCGAAGGGCTGCTCCTCCGCCGCCGGCAGGCGCCGCGCCGCCGGCTCCGCCTCCCCCTCGCGCCCCCACGCGAAGAAGAGCCCGCCCCCGACCGCCAGCGCCGCCGCGGCGGCCAGCGCCGCGATCAGCCCCGCCACGCCGCCCCGGCGGCGCGGCCCGTCGGCCGGGGCGTCCGGCGAAAGCCCCAGATCCACCACCTTCGCCGTCCCCTCCGGCGCGGCCTCGGGCGGCGGCGGCTCCTCCGGCTTCGCCGGCTCGGCGGGCGCGGCCTCCGCGCCCCCCAGCGAGACCCGCAGGGCCGTCTCGCCCACCGTCACCACGTCCCCCTCCCGCAGCGCCACCGCCGACGCGCCCGTCGGGGCGCCGTTCACCAGCGTCCCGTTCGACGAGCCCAGATCCTGGACGAACGCCACCCCGGCCTCCTCGTAGAAGCGGCAGTGCAGGCGCGACAGCAGCCCGTCCGCCAGATGGATGTCCGCCACGCGCGACCGCCCCAGCGTCGACCCCGCCGGCGCCACCGCGAACTCCGCCCCGCTCTGAGGCCCGCTGACCACTCTCAGTTTCATCATTGCACGCTCTCTCCCCTTTGGGACGCGCCCAGTCTACCAAATCCCCGCCGGGCGCGCAAAACGCCCGCCCCCTCCCCCTGGCGCCGGGTCGGCGGTTGAGCACGCCGGGCGCGGTTTGCGCTATAATGCCCGCCAAACCTTTCGAGAGGAACCTGGTTATGATGACGATCACGGAAAAGATCCTGGCCCGGGCGGCCGGGAGGGACACGGTGGCGCCCGGCGAGAGCGTTTGGGTCAAGGCGGACATCCTGCTGACGCACGACGTCTGCGGGCCCGGCACCATCGGCGTCTTCAAGCGTGAGTTCGGCGAGGACGCCAAGGTCTTCGACCGCGAGGGCGTGGTCATCATGCCTGACCATTACATCCACACCAAGGACGAGAAGGCGCACCGCAACGTGGCCATCGACCGCGCCTTCGTCCGCGAGCAGGGGCTGCCCCACTTCTACGACCCCGGCACGCCCGGCTACGTGGGCGTCTGCCACGTGGGGCTGCCCGAGAAGGGGCACGTCCGCCCCGGGCAGGTCATCTTCGGCACCGATTCGCACACCTGCACGCATGGCGCGCTGGGGGCCTTCGCCACCGGCATCGGCAACACGGACGCCGGGTTCGTGATGGGCACGGGCAAGCTGCTGGTCAAGGTGCCGCACACCCTCCGGTTCGTCCTGAACGGCACGCTGCCGCCCTTTGTCACGGCCAAGGACGTCATCCTGCGCATCATCGGCGACATCGGGGTGGACGGCGCCACGTACTGCGCGATGGAGTTCTGCGGCGAGGCCGTCGCCGCCATGAACGTGGAGGAGCGCATGACGCTCTGCAACATGGCCGTCGAGGCCGGCGCCAAGAGCGGCATCGTCCCGCCCGACGCCAAGACCGTCGAGTACGTGCGCGCCCACTCCGGCGAGCAGGAGGTGGAGCTCATCCTCGGCGACCCCGACGCGCCCGTGCTGGCCACCTATTCCTACGACGTCTCCACGTTCGTCCCCTGCGTGGCCAAGCCCCACCTCCCCGGCAACTACGCCCCCGCCAGCGCCTGCCGCGACGTGCGGGTGGACCAGGTCTACATCGGCTCGTGCACCGGCGGCAAGACCGAGGACTTCCTCTGGGCCGCCAAGGTCCTCAAGGGCCGCAAGGTGGCCGTCCGCACCTGCCTGGTGCCCGCCACCTGCCAGGTGATGCGCGACCTCACCACGCTGACGATCGGCGGCGAGACCCTCGAGCAGATCTTCGTCAACGCCGGCTGCGAGCCCATCCAGCGCCCCAGCTGCGGTGCCTGCCTCGGCGGCCCGGTCGACACCTACGCCCGCACCAAGGGCCGCGAGGTCGTCGTCTCCACCACCAACCGCAACTTCATCGGCCGCATGGGCTCCAAGGAGGCCCCCATCTACCTGGCCTCCCCCGCCACCGCCGCCGCCACCGCCATCGCCGGCCACATCGAGAGCCCCTGGGCCATCCTGGGGATCGACCGCCCCGAGCCCCCGCGCGCCGCCCCCGCGGTCGCCCACGGGCGCCCCGCCGCGGCGCCGGCCCAGGCCGCCGGCCCGGCCATCGACCTCAAGGTCACCGGCAAGGTCTACGTCTTGGGCGACAACATCGACACCGACCTCATCATCCCCACGATGTATCTCAACCTCGTGCCCACCATCCCCGAGGAATACCGCAAGCTCGGCTCCCACGCCTTCGCCGGGCTCCCGGACAGCTACCCCGTCTTCGCCTCCAACCCCGACGGCACCACCCCCTACGCCATCGTCGTCGCCGGCAAGAACTTCGGCTGCGGCTCCTCCCGCGAGCACGCCCCCATCGCCATCGGCGCGGCCGGCTGCCGGGCCGTCGTCGCCGAGAGCTACGCCCGCATCTTCTTCCGCAACGCCGTCGCCTCCGGCGAGGTCTACCCCCTCGAGACCCCCGGCTCGCTCCAAGACGCCTTCAAGACCGGCGACGAGGCGACGCTTGACCTGGCGGCCGGCACCCTCACCCGCCTCTCCGACGGCAAGGCCTTCCCCCTCGCCGCCGCCGACACCGTCGCGCCCGTCATCGCCGCCGGCGGCCTCTTCGCCTACGCCCGCAAGACCGGCATGGCGGGGACTCGCTGAGCCAGGCCGCCGAGGAAGGCCGCCCCGGGACGCGCGCCCGGGGCGGCTTTTCGCAAGACGGTTGCACGCGGCGCGGGATTGTGCCATACTAATGGCGTCATCGCAAATGACGACACCAAGAAAGGACGCGAAGATGAAGAAGATGATCTACGGCGCGGTCGCCGCGCTCACGTTGTTGGCCACCGGGTGCACCGGCTCTTTCCAGCTCGTGCAGGCGGTGCATCGTTGGCACACCGATTTCGAGAACCAGTGGACGGATGAGGTCTGCTTCCTCGTCGCCTGCATCATCCCCATCTACGCCGCGGCCTTCACCGTCGACGCCATCTTCTTCAACTCCGTGGAGTTCTGGATCGACAAGAACCCCCTCTCCAACATCCAGACCGCCGACGCCACGATCACCCGCCTGGACGCGAACACCATCTTGGTGAAGAGCAACGCCACCGGCGAGACCTACACCCTCACCCGTCAGTCCGCCGACGCCTACACCCTCACCGACGCCCAGGGCAACACCCTCGCCTGCACGGTCCAGGGGTCCCTCCTCACGATGACCGACGCCCAGGGCAACACCCGCACCGCGCTTCTCTGAGGCCTCTTCCCCGGGCGGGGCGTCCCGCCCGGGGGCTCGAAACAGAAAGGTCCCCTATCATGAAGAAAGTCACGTTCCTTGCGATGGCGGCGCTCTCGCTCGCCGCCGCGACCACCGGCTGCATCGGCAAGACCCACTCCTTCTGCATGTTCAACGGCATCCTGAACTGGAACAAGCAGGCCAGCGACAACGAGTGGGTCAACGAGCTCATCTTCCTTGGGCTCTGCATCATCCCCGCCTATCCCATCTCGCTCTTCGCCGACGTGATCGTCTTCAACTCCATCGACTTCTGGACGGGCGAGAATCCCCTCCAGAACCTCACCGCCGGCGTGGACGCCAACGGCAATCCCTATTCCGTCACCCCCAACGCCGACGGCACGGCCACGCTCTCCTATCAGGGCCAGGTCTGCCTGCTGACGCCCACCGCCGAGGGCGTGGTGGCCTCGAAGGACGGCGCCGTCATCGGCACCTTCGCCCGCCACGGTTCGCTGGCGACCTTCACGGCGCCCGACGGCTCCACCCGCACGCTGCTTCGCTGAGCGGCGCGGCGGAAAAGGCCGGGCGGCGGGGTTCCCCGCCGCCCGCTTTGTTTTTGGGGACGCACCGGCCGCGGGCGGGCGCGCCCCCTGCCTTTTCTCGCCTTGATTTATGGTAGAATGGGGCGCGATTGGCAGCAGAGGAGGCTTAGAGGATGGCAGAGGGTGTGACGTTTTTCGCGGATCTGAGCATCGTGGTGACGGTGGCGGCGTTGGTGGGGCTGCTCTTTTCGCGTTGGAACCTGCCGCTGACGGTGGGCTACATCCTCGCGGGCATGATCGTGGGGCCCAGCCTTGGGCCGGCGCTCATCAAGAACGAGGCGAGCATCCGGATGCTCTCGGATCTGGGTGTGATGTTCCTGATGTTCTCGATCGGGCTGGGGTTCAGTTTCCGCAAGGTGCGGCAGTTGGGCGGGGCGGTCGTCTTCCCGGCGGTGTGGGACGTCGCGTTCATGGTCATCGGCGGGTTCTGCGTGGGCCGGGTGCTGGGGTGGGGGCCGTTGGAGTGCTTTTTGCTGGGGTTGATTTTGTGCGACAGCTCCACCTCTATCGCGGCCAAGACGTTGGAGAGCCTGGGGTGGCTGGGGCGGCGGTTCGCGGACAGCACCTTCGCCATCGCGCTGATCGAGGATGTGCTGGCCATCCTGCTCATCGCCGTGCTCAACGGTGTCACCGGCGGGCTCGGCGGCGGCAACGGGGCCGACTGGGGCTCGCTGATGCTGGACATCGGCAAGCAGCTGGGCGTGTTGGCGCTCTTCCTCGTGGGCGTCACGGTCATCGGCATCCTGGCCGCGCCGCGCCTGATGAATTACGTCACCGAGCGTTTCGGCGACGAGATCGTGCTCATGACGGCGCTGGGCATCTGCTGCGCCGTCTCCTGCCTGGCGCAGAACGGGCTCAACCTCTCGCTCGTCGTCGGCGCCTTCCTGGCCGGCGCCATCCTCTCCGAGGCGCGCAGCCGCACGCGCGTCGGGCGCGTCGTTAGCCCCGTCACCAATCTGTTCGGCGCGGTCTTCTTCATCTCCGTGGGGCTGCAGGTGGATCCGGCGGCGCTGTGGGCGAACGCCGGCACCATCGTCTTCATCACCCTGGCGATGATCGCGCTCAAGCTGGTCAACAACACCGTCGCCTGCCTGCTCGTGGGCGAGGAGCCGCGCGACGCCTTCAAGGTGGGCCTGGGGATGGGGCAGGTGGCCGAGTTCTCCTTCATCATCGCCGGCATCGCCATTGGTTCCGGCGGCGGGCACCCCCTCACCGAGCGCCCGCTCTACCAAATCGCCGTCGGCGTCGCCCTGCTCTGCACCGCCACCAACCCCTATCTGCTGCGCGCCTCCGACAGGCTCTACGCCCTCGTCGGCCGCGCCTTCCCCCCGCGCCTGCACGATCTGCTCCATTGGTACCGCCGCTGGATCGCCAACCTCGCCACCCGCCAATCCGAGGGCGGGCAATCCGCGTTGGCCCACATCCGCGGGCACGTCGTCATCCTCGGCCTCCAGCTGGCCATGATCCTGATCGTCTTCGCGGCGGTTTACCTGGTGGCCACCATCCCGGCGGTGGACGAGGTCATCAGGCGGCTCGACGGCCTCATCCGCTTCCTTCCCTTGGGCGGGGTGGCCTGCGCCGTCGCCGCGCTCATCCTCTCCGCGCCGGGCCTTTGGGCCGCCGGGCACACGTGGAGCGAGATCGTGCGGCATGCCGCCGAGGAGCCCTTCGCCGGGGAGGTGCACGGCCTGCACCGCGTCCGCGGCTTCGTCAAGACCCTGCTCAAGGTGGTGGGGTGGACGCTCCTGGCGGTCTACGTGGCCATGCTGTGCTCGGGCTTTGTCTCGGCCTCGTGGCTGCTGGCGCTCCTCATCCTCGCGGCGGGGTTCTACGTGGTGCGCTACAACGGACGCTTCCGCGTGCAGTACAAGGAATCGCACGAGACGCTCCGCGAGGCCTTCGACGTGAACGCCCTCCCCCCCGAGGAGCCCGTCTCCATCTCCGCGCTGGCCGTCCACACCGAGACCGTCACCCTCCCCGCCCGCGCCGCCGTCGGCGGCAAGACCCTCGGCGAGCTGGATCTGCGCAAGCAGACCGGCGCCGCCGTCATCTCCGTCTCCTCCCGCCAAGGCGGCCTCAACGTCTCCCCGGGGCGCGACACGCTTCTGCGCCCCGGCGACTCCCTCATCCTCGTCGGCTCCGACGCCGAGCTCGAAAAGGCCCTCGCCCTCCTCACCCAACGCGCCTGACCCCAAAAAAGGAACGCCCATGGACTACGTCTCCACCCGCGGCATGGCCCCCAAGGCCGCCGCCCCCCAAGCCCTCCTCGCCGGCCTCGCCCCCGACGGCGGCCTCTACGTCCCCGCCGAACCCCTCGCGCCCCTCGCGCCCGGCGCCACCTTCCGCGACACCCTCCTGGCCACCCTCGGCCGCTTCTTCGGCGAATTCCCCCAGGCGGCCCTCGCCCAAGCCGTCGACGCCGCCCTCGCGCGCTTCGACATTCCCGACGCCCTCGCCTTCCGCGACTGCGGCGACGCCGTCTTCCTCGAACTCTTCCACGGCCCCACCCAAGCCTTCAAGGACGTCGCCCTCACCCTTCTCCCCGCCCTCCTCCGCCAAGCCGCCGACGCCCAGGGCCGCGGCCCCGTCTGCGTCCTCACCGCCACCAGCGGCGACACCGGCAGCGCCGCCATGGCCGGCTTCGCCGACGTCCCGGGCGCCCGCCTCCTCGCCCTCTACCCCGCCGCCGGCATCTCCGAGATCCAGCGCCGCCAGATGGTCTGCCAGCCCGGCGCCAACGTCGCCGCCATCGGCCTGCGCGGCAACTTCGACGACGCCCAGCGCGCCGTCAAGGCCGCCTTCGCCGACCCCGCGCTCCGCGCCCGCGCCCAGGCCGCCGGCGCCCACCTCACCTCCGCCAACTCCATCAACGTCGGCCGCCTCTTTCCCCAGGTCGCCTACTACCTCCACGCCGCCGGCCGCCTCGCCGTCCCCTTCGACGTCTGCGTCCCCACCGGTAACTTCGGCAACATCCTCGCCGCCTGGTACGCCCGGCTCCTCGGCGCCCCCATCCGCCGCCTCGCCGTCGCCTGCAACGCCAACCGCGTCGTCTGCGACTTCGTCCGCACCGGCCGGTACGACGCTCGCCGCCCCTTCCGCGTCACCAACGCCCCCTCCATGGACATCCTCGTCTCCTCCAACGTCGAGCGCCTCCTCTGGCTCCTCACCCGCGGCAACGACGTCGAGGTCCGCACCTGGCAATCCCAGCTCCAGGCCGAAGGCGCCTTCCAGATCGCCGGCCACCCCCTCCACGACCTCCGCGCCGACTGGGCCGCCGCCTGGGCCACCCCCGACGAGACCGAACGCGCCATCGCCGACGTCTGGGAACGCTTCGGCTACCTCGTCGACCCCCACACCGCCATCGCCTGGAAGGCCCTCCGCGACCTTCCCCCCACCGGTCGCCCCACGCTCATCGCCGCCACCGCCTCCCCCTGGAAGTTCCCCCGCACCGTCCTGCGCGCCCTCACCGGCCAAGAGCCCCCCGAGGACGACTTCGAGGCCATGGAGGCCCTCGCCGCCCACACCCGCCTGGCCCCCAGCCTCACCCACCTCCGCGACGCGCCCATTCTCCACCCCCAGGCCATCGACCTCCCCCAAGCCCCCGCCGCCATCCTCCAAGCCCTCGGCCTCTGACGCCCCGCGCCAAAAAGAAAGCCCCGGCCCTTGCCAAGGCCGGGGCTTTCTTTTTGCCGTTCGGCGCGCTCAACGCGCGGCGAGGCGCCGCCGGAGCGCCACCCCCGCCGCGCCCAACGCCAGCAGCGCCAAGGCCGTCGGCTCCGGCACCGTGCCGAAAGGCGTGCCCGGATCCGAGAGCGCTTCGATCTGCGCGTCGCTCAGCGCGCCGTTGTAAAGCCCCGCCTCCGCGATCGTGCGCGCGCCGTCGTTGTTCCCGGTGCCGTCGCCGGTGGCGTCCAAATAGAGCCGATAGGTATCCGCCGCGTAGGACGCGTCGGCCACGAACGTCAGCACCTGCTGGCCGTTCACGTAGACGGTGAAGGTGTCGCCCCGCTTGTTGATGATGAAGCGCTGCGGCGCGGTGGAGGTCCCAAGCGCGGCGTTGGCCGCCGTATCCGAGTTCAGATTACTATAGAGGAAGTAACTGTACGGATCCGAGTCGTTGTTCCGTGCCTCTTGGATGCGGAAGAGGTCGCGCTGGGCGCCGTTGCCGCTATTGCCGAGATAGGTTTCCCCCTTGTAGGCGCCGATGGAGGCAAGCGTCTTCCAGTTCCCGCTGATCGGGTTGGGGCTGGCGTAGGTGAAGGCGAAGGCGAAGTCCGAGGAGGCCGAGACCTCCCGATACTGGGCGCTTGTCACGTTGGTTGGGTTCCACGTGAGCGTGACGGCCCCGGCGAACGAGGCGAGGCAGACGGCGGCGGCCGCGGCGAACAATCTCATAAGACACTCCTTTTCCGATGATGGGGCAGGACTTCCCAACCCTCAACACCCCGAACTCTAACACATACACCCCCCCCTAGTCAAGCCTTTCGTTGCGCCGCCCCCAAGGCGCGCCGCGGGGAAACGACGCCACGCGCGGCCCGGCGCATGGGCTGCGCCTGCCTGTCTTTCCGTCGGTTGCTGGGATGGTGCCGGGGGAGGGACTCGAACCCTCACGCTTTAGGGGCGGCAGATTTTGAGTCTGCTGTGTCTGCCATTTCACCACCCCGGCGGGAGTGGAGCGGGTGAAGGGAATCGAACCCTCGTGACCAGCTTGGAAGGCTGGGGCTCTGCCATTGAGCTACACCCGCGCAGGTGTCCGATAGGCCTTACACGAGGGCGCATGATACCAAACCCGCCGGCGGAGGTCAAACCCTAACCGCCGGGCGCCCGCGCGAGACGCCGGGGCCAGAGAGGACGGAGCGCCCGCCCCCGCATTTGGAGACGCGGATCTGCGCGGGGATGCGCTCGGCGAGCTCGGCGACGTGCGAGATGATGCCGATGCGCGTGCCGTCCCGGCGGAGGCGGCAGAGGGTGTCGATGGCGGCTTCGAGGGCCTTGCCGTCGAGGGTGCCGAAGCCTTCGTCGAGGAAGAGGGAATCGACGCGCACCTTGGCGCCGGACATCCCGGAAAGCCCCAGCGCCAGCGCCAGCGAGACCTGGAAGCGCTCGCCGCCGGAAAGGTTGCTCACGGGGCGGCGCCCGTCGGCCTGGTCGTGGTCGACGACGAAGGGCAGGAGCGCCTCCTGCGCGCCGGGGGCCCACGCCAGCTCGTAGCGCCCCTGGGACATGGCGAGCAGGTGGGGGTTGGCGTGGCGGAGGAGGTGGCGGAGGGTGATGCCCTGCGCGTAGCGCTTGAAGGCGTCGCCGTTCTCCCCGCCGAGCCAGCGGTTGAGGTTCCCCCAAAGCCGCAGGTTCTCCTCGGCGCGCGCGAGGTCGGCCTCGTGCCGGGCGCGCCGGGCGCGGTTGGCGCCGTCCTGCCGGAGGCGTTCTTCGTCGGCGCCGACGTCGGCGGCGCGGGCCTTGGCCTCGTCCTCGCGTTGGGCGAGCGCGTCGCGGAGGGCGTCGGGCTCCCCGCCCAAGGCCTCGCGGGCGTCGCGGAGCGCCTGTTCGGCGGCCTTGGCCTCGGCCTCGGCGGCGTCCCATTCGGCGTCGGCGTTTTGCTGCGCGGTCTGCGCGGCGGCCTGCGCGGTCTGGGCGTCGGCGAGACGTTTGGCGGCGGCCTCGCAGGCTTCCTGAAGTGTGTCGCGGAAGGCCGCGGGCGCGGCGGGGAGGCCGAGGGCGGCGAGCCGGTCGCGCAGGCCGGCGAGGTCGGCGTCGGCCGCGTCGGCCTGGGCTTTGGCCTTGTCGGCGTCTTCCTTGAGCGTCCCAAGGTCGGCCACGCAGTCCGCGTGGGCGGCTTGGTTGGTCTCGGCCCGGGCTTGGGCGGCGGTCGCGGCGGCGCTGAGTTGGGTTCGGAGCGTGTCGAGGGCGTCGCGGTCGCACTTGCCCTTTTGTTCGGCCTCGCGGAGGCGGTCGTCGGCGTCGTCCATCTGCCGCCGGGCGGTGTCGCGGAGGCCTTGGGCATCGTCAAGCGCCTTCTTGGCCTCGTCGTAGGCGCGTTGGGTCTCGGAGCGGGAGGGAAGGGCGCCGTCGGCGTAGGGGTGCTCGGTCGCGCCGCAGAGGGGGCAGGGGCGGCCCGCCTCCAGTTCGCGGCGGCGCTCCTCCAGGCTGGCGATCTGGCAGGCCAGGCGGAAGGCGGCCTCGGCGTTGTCGCGGGCGGCGAGCAGCGCGGGCCTCACAACGTCGAAGGTCTTCTCGGCCTCCTTGGCCTTGGCGCGGGCCTTTTCGGCGCGGCCGTCCAATTCGGCGCGCGCACGTTCGGCCTGGGCGACGCGCCCGCGGAGCGCCAGGAAGCGCTCGGCGGCCTCGGCGTCCTCCCCCGCCCCGTCGGGGAAGGGCCCGGCGCGCCCGTCGAGGGCGGCGGCGATGGCCTCGGCGAGGGCGCGGTCTTTGGCGACGGCGGCGGCGAGGCGGTCGCGTTCGTCGCGGGCCTTGGCGAGGTCGCGTTCGGCGCGGGCGGCGGCCTTCGCTTTGGCGGCGCGGTCGGGCTCGGCCTGGGCGATTTGGGTTTCGAGGGCGAGGGCTTGGGCGATCGTGGGGGCGGCCTTTTCGCGGGCTTGGCGGGCGACGTCGGCGTTCCGCGCGGCGGCTTGGAGGGCCTCCCCGGCCTTGGCGGCCTCGTCGGCGGCTTCTTTGCGGACTTGGCCGCGCCGGGCGAGGGCGTCCTGGGCCTCTCTGGCATTCTGGGCGGCGGCGTTGAAGGCGGCGAGGCGGTCCCGGAGGGCCTTGGCGGCGGCCTCGGCCTGGGTTTGGGCGTCGCGGTGGGCGTCGCGTTCGGCCTCGATGGCCTGGCGCTCCGCGTCGGTGAGGACGGTGAGCGCGCCGAGTTTCCCGGCGAGTTCCTGCCTGGCCGCCTTGGCTTGGGCGAGGCGCTCGAAGATGGCCTTGCCGGCGTGCGCGAAGACCTCGGTGCCGGTGGTCTGCTGGAGGATGTCGGCGCGCTCGCTTTCCTTGGCGGAGAGGAAGCGGTCGAACTGGCCCTGCGCGAGCATCAGGGTGCGCTGGAACTGCCCGAAGGTGAGGCCGACGGTCTTTTCGATGAGGCGGCCGGTCTCCGAGGCGCGGTGCTCGCCGAGCGATTTTCCCGTGCGCAGGTCGGTGAGGGCGCGCTCGATGGCCTGGAGCGCGCCGTCGGCCCTGCCGCGGGCGCGGTGCTGGGCCCAGCGCGCGAGGAAGCGGCCTTGGTCGGTCTCGAAGGTCGCCTCGGCCCAAGCCTCGCTTTCCCCGCGGGTCATCACCTCGTTGCTCGTCGCCGAGAGGCTGCCTTGGCGGACGGTCTTGCCGTAGAGCGCCAGGGAGAGGGCGTCGAGGATGGTGGTCTTGCCGGCGCCGGTGTCGCCGGCGATGAGGAAGAGGCCGTCGTCGAAGGCCGCGTCCTCGAAGTCGAGGCGCCACTCCCCGGCCAGGGAGTTGAGGTTGGCGAAGGCGAGGGCGCAGATCCTCATGGCAGGCCCCCGAGGGCTTGGCGGACGAGGCCGAGGTAGCGGCCGCGCTCGTCGTCGGTGAGCGTCGCCTCCTCGCCGAGGCGGAGCTTGGCCACCTCCAGCGGCGTCAGCGCCTCCAAGGGCTGGGCCTCCGCCACGGCGGCCAGGCCCCGGCCCTCGGCGCGCTGGGGGCGGGCGTCCTCGGTCAGCAGCAGGCGCGCCGGGCCGTCGGGGGGGAGGCACGCCGCCAAGGCGGGGAGGAGGGCCGAGAGGTCGCCCTGGCCCTCGGTGACGCGGGCGGCCGCGTAGGCGCGCTCGCCCGAGGCCGCGAGGGCCCGCGCGGCGGCGAGGACGTCCTCGGGCGCGCCCGTCAGCCGCCGGAGGGCGACGGGGCGCGGCGTCTCGGCCTCCCGCACCGCGACGGGGCCGCCGGCGCGCGCGCCCAGCTCGACGATGGCGACGGATTTGGGGCGGGCGGCCTCGTCGAAGCTCATCGCCAGGGGCGCACCGGCGTAGCGCACGCGCGCCTGGCCCCCCACCGCCTGCGGCAGGTGGAGGTGCCCCAGCGCCACGTAGTCGGCGCCCGCGAAGACCTCGGCGGGGAAGGCCTCCAGCCCGCCCACGCGGCGGCCGCGCTCCGAGCGGTCGTCGCTGGCCGCCGCGCCGGCCAGCGCGCAGTGGGCCATCGCCAGCACGGGGCCGCCCTGGGCGGCGGCGCGGGCGGCGTCCATCGCGGCGCCCACGTAGGCGCGCCAGCCGGCGGCGGCGCGTTCGGCGAGGGGGCCGTCCCCGCCCTGGCCGAGCGCGCGGGCGGCGTTGGCCAGCTCGCCGTCGCCCATGAAGGGGATGGCGGCGAGGGCGGCGCCGGGGAGGGGGATCGCCGTCTGGGCGGGGTCTTCGGGGGCCTTGGCCGCGACCGTGGCGTTCAGGCAGGCGAGGAGCTCGCGCGGGGCGGCGAGGAGGGAGGCGGAGTCGTGGTTGCCCGCGAGGATGACGAGGCGGCCGCAGGCGCCGTCGCACACGAGGTCGGCGATGAAGCGGTAGTAGCGCCGTTGGGCCGCGGGGCCGGGCTGGCGGACGTCGAAGACGTCGCCGGCGACGAGGAGGGCGTCGGGCCGCTCGCGGCGGACGAGGCCGAGGAGGAAGGCGAGGAAGGCGTCGTGCTCCTCGCCGCGGTCTTGGTCGTGAAGCCTTGCGCCGAGGTGCCAGTCGGAGGTGTGGATGAGCTTCATGCGGGCCCGGCGCGGGGCGGGGTCATTTGATGGTGTAGCGCGTGGCCTTGGTGAGGGCCTTCCAGAGGGCGGCGGGGGTCTCCGCGGCGAGGAGGGCCTCGCGGTTGGGCTCTTTGAGGAAGGCCTCGGTGAGGCCGGCGATCAGGCGCATGTAGAAGGCGCTGACGGCGGCGGGGATGGTGATGAGGAAGACGATGTTGGTGGGGGTGCCGGCGTTGTCCCACTTGAAGGGCTCGCGGCTCACGCCGCAGGCGAGGGTCAGGGAGCCGCCCTCCACGCCGCGCACGTGCGGGAAGGCCAGGCCGTGCTCCATCGCCGTGCTGAGCATCGACTCGCGCTCGAGGGCCGAGGCGATGAGCTTGTCGGCGTGGGAGACGAAGCCGCCGGATTCCATCTTGCCGGCGAGGATCTCGATGGCGTCGGCCGCCGAGCCGGCGACGAGGTCGGGCACCATGAGGGATTCGGCGGAGAAGCGGGAGATGCCGTTCTTGCGGGGCTCGGCGCGGTTGGGCGAGCCGCCCACCCACTGCGGGGCGTCGAGCTCCTCGAAGAGGATGCGGGCGCAGCCCGGGCAGCGCTGGAGCGACTTGCACTGGCGCACGGCCTGGATCTGGCTGATGGGCAGGCGCATGCCGCAGACGGCGCAGCAGCCGTTGTGGACGGGGGCCATGATGACGTGGTCGCGGTTGTAGAGGCGCTGGAAGAAGGCGCCGACGTCCGGCGGCAGCGCCTGGGTCATCGTGTCGATCGATTCGTTCAGCCGCGCCAGGTGCGCGCCGTCGCCCGTGGCGCGATGCTCGTCGCGCACGAGGATGAGATCCTGCAGCTGGCACAGTTGGTTCACAATGCTTTTCATAACGGCTCCCGTCTGCTGGCGACCCAAGGGGAACTCCCCGTCGCTTTGCACACAGTATAGCACCCCGCCACCCGGCGGTCAAAGCGGGCGCTCAGGAGGGGAGGGCGAGCTGGGCGAGCCAGACGGCGAGGGAGGAGGCCGCGGCGGCCAGGAGCAGCCCGTGCCCGCGGAGGGCCAGCGCCCCGGCGACGAGGAGCCCGGCGGCCCCGGCGAGGGGGTGCGGGGCGGAGACGACGGCCGCGGGGAGGGTCATGGCCGTGAGGGTGGCGTAGGGGACGTAGTGGAGGAAGGCGCGGAACCACGGGTTGCGGATCTCGCGCCGGAGGATCAGCAGGGGGATGAGCCGGATGGCGTAGGTGACGGCGGCCATGACGGCGATGTGGGCCCAGACGCCCTCAGGCGCGTCCATCGGCGGGCTCCTTCATGGGGAAGAGGGTGGCGGCGCCGCCGGCGACCAGGAGGGTGACGAGCACCACGCGCGTGCCCTCGGAGAGGGCGCGCAGGGCGGGCGCCAGCGCGCAGAGCACGGAGAGCAGCCCGGCGGCGAGGGCCACGCCGAGGACGCGCCGGTCGGCCTTCGCGGCGGGGACGACGATGGCCACGAACATGGCGTAGAGCGCCATGGCCAGGGCGGCGGTGACGGAGCCGGGCAGGAGGTCGCCGGCCAGGACGCCGAGGACGGTGCCGCCGGCCCAGCCGGGCCAGGAGATGGCGATGAGGCCGTAGGAATAGGCGGGGCGGAGGCGCCCGGGGACGGCGACGGAGGCGGCGAAGATCTCGTCGGTGACGCCGAAGGCGATGGGGAAGCGGTGCCAGAGGGGGACGCCGGGGGCGAGCCTTTGGGCGATGGCGCAGGACATGAGGCAGTAGCGGAGGTTGATGACCAGCTGGGTGAGGGCCATGGCCAAAAGCCCGCCGCCGGCCTGGATGACGGCGAGCCCGGCGAACTGCCCGGCGCTGGTGAGGTTGCCGCCGGAGAGGGCGAAGGCCTGGAGGGCGGTGAGGCCGATGGCGCGGGCCTGGATGCCGAAGGCGAAGCTGACGGCGAAGTAGCCGGCGCCGATGGGGAGGCCGTCGCGCAGGCCAAGGAGGAAGCGGGCGGGGACGCTCACCGGCAGGCCTCCAGGTCGGCGCGGATCTGGGCGCGGAGGGCCTCGAGGGTCGGGAAGGCGCGTTCGGGGCGGAGGCGGGGCTCGGAGAGGGAAAGGGTGATCTCAGCGCCGTAGAGGTCGCCCGACGCGCCGAGGAGGTGGGCCTCGAAGAGGGGCTCGGCGAGGCCTTTGACGCTGGGGGCGGTGCCGAAGTTGAGGAGGGCGGGCCAGCGGCGGCCGCCGACCTGGGCGACGGCGCGGTAGACGCCGTGGGCAAGGGGGGCCATGCGCTCGCCGCCGCGCCCGCGGTAGGGGATGTTGGCGGTGGGGACGCCGAGGGAAGGCCCGGCGAGGCCGCGCCCGCGGACGACCGTGCCGGTGAAGGACCAGGGGCGGCCGAGCATGGCGGCGGCGTCGTCGAGGCGGCCCTCGGCGAGGGCGCCGCGGATGCGGGTGGAGGAGATGCGCCCGCCGCGCCATTGGGCGTAGGGGACGACGCGGACGTCGAAGCCGCGGGCGCGGAGGAAGGCGGGGTCGCCCTCGGCGCCCGCGCCGAAGCGCCAGTCCTCGCCGCAGAAGAGGGCGGCGCCGCGGAGGCGGTGGGCGAAGGTTTCGGCGGGGGTGGCGGCGAAGGCGGGGGTGAAGGGTTGGAAGAGGATGGCGGCGTCGGGGGCGAGGGCGCGGATGGCGAGGATGAAGGCGCGGCGGTCAAGGATGGCGCCGGGGGCGTTCTCGGGGCGCAGGAGGGCGCGGGGGGAGCCGACGAAGGTGAGGATGGCGGGGCGGCGGCGCGCGGCGCGCGCGTGGGCGAGGGTGGCGGCGAGGAGGGCGCGGTGGCCGAGGTGGAGGCCGTCGAAGGCGCCGACGGCGAGGACGGCGCCGGGGGGGAGGGCGGCGAGGGCGTCGTCGGAGGGGGCGGGGGGGGGCATCTCAGAGGGCGCCGGAGAGGTAGGCGGCGCAGGGGATGACGCGGGCGACGACCTCGGGGCGGGACATCTCGAGGAGGTCGGCGAAGGGGGTGGCGCGGTCGATGGCGACGGGGCCGGCGGCGACGCGGCGGAGGGCGCAGAGGTGCGCGCCGCACCCGAGGGCCTGGCCGAGGTCGTGGGCGAGGGTGCGGACGTAGGTGCCCTTGGAGCAGCGGACCTCGAAGTCTGCCTCGGCCTTTTCGTCGGCGGGGCGGAAGGCGGTGAGGCGGAAGGCGTAGACGTGGATGAAGCGTTCCTCGCGCTCGCATTCCTCGCCGCGGACGGCGAGGCGGTAGAGGGGCTGGCCGGCGATCTTGACGGCGGAGTACATGGGGGGCTTCTGGAAGAGGTCGCCGAGGAAGTCGCGGGCGATGGCGTTTTCGACGGCGGCCTGGTCGAGGCCTGCGGTGGGGCGCTCCTCAAGGACGTCGCCGAGGCGGTCTTGGGTGGCGGTGGCGACGCCGAAGCGGATGGTGCCGCGGTAGGTCTTGTCGCCGCCCATGACGCGGTCGGAGATCTTGGTGCCTTTGCCCAGGAGGATGAGGAGGAGGCCGGTGGCGTCCGGGTCGAGGGTGCCGCCGTGGCCGACCTTGGCGAAGCCGAACTTGCGGCGGAGGGTGGTGACGATGACGTGCGAGGGCATCCCGGCGGGCTTGTCGACCGGGAGGATGCCGTCGGGGTCGGGGAAGACGTCGCTCACGGGGCGGGCTCCTGGGCGTCGGCGGGCGGGGGGAGGTGGTTGAGGATGTCGAGGACGCGGTCGCCTTTGGCGATGCCGACGTCGAGGCGGAAGCGGAGGTGGGGGGTGAAGCGGAGGGTGAGGTTGCGGTTGATGAGGGCCTGGATCTCCTTGGCGTGCTTGGAGAGGCGGCGGAGCCAGGTGGGGTGGTCGGCGGCGTCCATGATGGAGACCCAGACGTCGGCGGAGCGGAGGTTGGGGGCGCATTCCACCTTGGTGACGGTGACGCCGGCGAGGTCGACCTCGGGGTCCGATTGGAGGACGCGGTAGAGGTCGTCGGCGATCTCGCGCAGGAGGATCGCGTTGACGCGGTCGAGGCGGTTGACGGGCATGGCGGGCCTCAGAGGGTCTTGGGGAGCTCTTCCATCTCGTAGCACTCGACGATGTCGCCCTCCTGGAAGCCCTCGAAGGCGCCGAAGCCGAGGCCGCACTCCTGGGCGGGGGCGATCTCCTTGACGTCTTCCTTGAAGTGCTTCATGGTGGCGATGGGGCCGTCGTAGATCTGGTGCTTGCCGCGGAAGATACGGAACTTGCCCTTGAAGCGGAGGGTGCCGTCGAGCATCTGGCAGCCGGCGATCTTGCCGAGCTTGCTGATGTCGAAGACCTGGCGCACCTCGGCGTGGCCGCGGACGACCTCCTTGTACTCGGGCGGGATGAGGTCGAGCATGCACCGCTTGACGTGCTCGATGAGCTCGTAGATGATGCGGAAGGTGTTGATGCGCACGCCGTTCTGGCGGGCCATGGCCTGGACGCCGGGCTCGCAGTTGACGCCGAAGCCGACGATGAGGGCGCCCTTGGCGCGCTGCACGTCGGCGGCGGTGACGGAGCCGACGGCGAAGTAGAGCACCTTGAGGGAGACCTTCTTGCTGACGATGCCCTTGAGGCACTCGACGACGGCCTCGGCGGTGCCCTGGGTGTCGCCCTTGATGATGACGTCGAGCTGGGCCTTCTCGCCGCCGGCGAGGATCTTGGTCCAGTCCGCCATGGAGGCGTTCTGCGCGGCGGAGAGGGCCTCGAGCTTGTGCTCCTCGGCGGCCTTCTCGGCGAGCTCGCGGGCGCGCTTCTCGTTGAGCATGACGCGGAACTCGGAGCCGGCCTCGGGGACGCCCGAGAGGCCGGTGCACTTGACGGCGATGGAGGGCCCGGCGGACTTGACGTTCTTGCCGCGCTCGTCGATGAGGGCGCGCACCTTGCCGTAGTGCTCGCCGCAGAGGACGACGTCGCCGACGTGGAGGGTGCCGCCCTTGACGAGGAGGGTGGCGGTGGGGCCGAGGCCCTGCTCAAGCTGGGATTCGATGACGGCGCCGTTGGCGCGGCGGTTGGGGTTGGCCTGGAGCTCCATGACGTCGGCCTGGAGGAGGATGGTCTCCAGCAGCTCCTCGACGCCCTGGCCGGTGGTGCCCGAGACCTCGCAGCACTCGATGTCGCCGCCCCACGTGCTGGGGGTGAGGCCCTCGGCCTGGAGCATCTGGTAGACGCGCATGGGGTTGGCCTCGGGCTTGTCGCACTTGGTCACGGCCACGAGCATTTGGACGCCGGCGTTGCGGGCGTGCCTGATGGCCTCGCGGGTCTGCGGCATCACGCCGTCGTCGGCCGCCACGATGATGACGGCGATGTCGGTGATGTTGGCCCCGCGGGCGCGCATGGATTCGAAGGCGGCGTGGCCGGGGGTGTCGACGAAGGTGATGAGGCGCTTGTTGCCGGCGTCGTCGCGCTGGTCGACCTCGATGGTGTAGGCGGCGATGTGCTGGGTGATGCCGCCGGCCTCGCCCGCGGCCACGTGGGAGTGGCGGATGTAGTCCATCAGCGTGGTCTTGCCGTGGTCGACGTGGCCCAGGAAGGTGACGACCGGCGGGCGCAGCTTCATCTCCTCGGGCTTGTCCTCGGGGATCTCGTCGTCGGCGTCCTCGCTCTTGAGCTGCGGCTTACGGTCGGCGGAGCGCTTGGGGCGCTCCTCCAGCTCCACGGCGAACCCGCGCTGGGCGGCGATGGTCTTGATGACGCCCGGCTCGAGGGTCTGGTTGATGGAGGCCAGGACGTTGAGCTTCATCAAATCCATGATGAGCAGGTTGGGGCGGGTGCCCAACAGCTCGGCCAGCTCCTTGACGGTCATGGGGCCGTGGATCGGGAGCGGCTGCCCCGGCGCGACGGGGGCCGCGGCGGGCGCGGAGGCGGGCGCGCCCCTGCCGGCGGGCGCGGGGCGGCCCTTGGCACCGCGGTCGGCGCGCCGGTCGTCGGCGCGGCCGCCCCGGCCCTGCTGGCCGCGGCCGGCGCGGTCGTCGGCGGGCTTCTGCGGCTTCTTGGTGGGGGAGAGGCCCAGGGAGACGGGGCGCGCCTCCTCGGGGCGGGGGCCGCGCGTGGGGGTGAGCGTGGGCTTGGTGGGCGAAAGGGTCGCCCGGATGGGCGCCGGCGCCGGCTTGGTGGGGGTGAGGGTGGGCTTGGGCGGCGCCTTGGGCTCGGGCTTGGGTTCCGCCTTGAGCGCCGGTTTCGGCTCGGGTTTCGGCTCCGGCTTGGGCTCGGGTTTCGGTTCGGGCTTGGGCTCGGCCTTCGGCGGTTCCGCCGGCGCGGGCGGGGGCTCGGGCTTCGCCTCCTCCTTGGGCGCGGGCTTGGGCTCGGCCTTGGGGAGGCCCATGGGCTGCCCGGCCTCGGCGGCGAGCGCGGCCTGGCGGTGCGCCTCGACGGCCTTTCGGTTGGCGGTCTCGTCGGCCTTCTCGGCGGCCTGGCCTTTGGCGCGGCGGGCGCGGCGGGCGTCCTCGGCCTGGGCGGCGAGCGCGGCGCGGCCTTCGGGGCCCAGCCCTTCCGCCCATTGGCGGAGGGCGGCGAGGTCGTCGTCGTCGAGCGCGGTGAGCGCGGAGGAGACCTCGAGGCCGAGGCGTTTGGCGTTGGCCAGGACGACGCCGGCGGGCAGGCCCGCGGACTTGGCAAAATCAAAGAGTCTCGTCATAAGCTCACTCCCCCTTGGAATCGGCGATGGACTGCGCGCGTTCGTAGATGGCCTCGACCGTGGCGTCGTCGAGCCCGGTCTGGGCCTGGACGTAGGCGCGCTCGGCGGCGAGGATGCCCTCGGGCGAGAGGAAGCCTTTGCCGACGAGCACGGCGGCGACGGATTCGTCCTGCCCCAGGGCCTCGGCCAGGCGGCGGATGACGGCGTCGAGCGTGCCGGTGCCGGGGCCGACGGGCTTGGCGTCCTCGGCGGGGCCGAGGGTGGCGTCGGCGGTGATGGAGATCTTCCAGCCGGTCAGCTGGGTGGCCAGGCGGACGTTCTGCCCGGAGCGGCCGATGGCAAGGGAGAGTTTTTCCTCGGGCACGGTGGCGCGGACGGTGTGGGTCTTCTCGTCGAGCCAGAGGGAGGTGAGCGGGGCGGGCTTCAGCGCCTCGCGGGCGTAGGCCTCGGGGTCCTCGCTGTAGCGGACGACGTCGAGCTTCTCGTTGTTGAGCTCGCGGACGATGCTCTTGATGCGCGCGCCTTGGACGCCGACGCAGGCGCCGACGGGGTCGAGCCCGGGGTCCAGGCTCCGTACGGCCACCTTCGAGCGCCGGCCGGGGTCGCGCGCCACGGCCACCACCTCCACCACGCCGTCGGCCACCTCGGCCACCTCGAGGCGGAAGAGGGCCTTGACGAACTCGGGGCAGGCGCGCGAGAGGGTGATGGCGGGGCCGGAGGCGTCGTTCTGCACGCGCAGGACGTAGGCGCGCACCACCGCGCCGGTGACGTAGTCCTCGCCGGGGAGGCGCTCCTTGGCGGGGAGGACGGCCTCGGTTTTGCCCAGCTCCACGTAGACGTCCTTGCGGGCCATCATCTTGACGGTGCCGGTGACGATGTCGCCCACGCGGTCCTTGTAGTCGTTGTAGACGTTGGCGCGCTCGGCCTCGCGGATCTTCTGCATGATGGTCTGCTTGGCCGTCTGGGCGGCGATGCGCCCCAGCTTGGAGGCGGGGAAGGGCACGCGCACGGTGTCGCCCTCCTGCGCCTCGGGGTCGAAGCGCCGCGCCTGGGCCACCGTGAGGATGCCGAAGCCGCGCTCGCTGTCCGAGACCGCGTAGAGATCCCACGCCTTGATCTCCAGGGTCTTGCGGTCGATGCGCACCGTGAAATCCGCCGACACCTTGGTGTTCTTGCGCGCGGCCTGCTCCACCGAGCCCTCGATGGCCTGCAAAATCGTCTCGCGGTCCACCCCGCGCTCCCGCTCGAGATAACCGATCACCGCCGCGAACTCCGCATTCGTCGCCATCGCCTGGACTCCTTTTCTCACTTACCAAAAAAGCGCAGGCACCGCCCACGCTTCTACGCCAAACAGAAAACGCCGCACAAAATACCACAGTCCCGCCCCGTGTGTCAAACGCCCCGCGCGGGGCCGGCCATGGCCGGGCGGCGGGGTCGGCGGGAGTGTGCTATACTGTGCCACCATGAAGAAGCAGACGAAAGTCATCGCGGTGGCGAATCAGAAGGGCGGCGTGGGCAAGACCACGACGGTGGTGAACCTGGCCGCGGCGCTCGCGCGGATGCGGCGCACGGTGCTGGTGATCGACCTGGACCCGCAGGCGAACGCGACCAGCGGCCTGGGGCTGACGCCGACGCCGGGCACCAGCCTCTACGCGGCGTTGACGGGCCAGACCTTCATCGGCGACGTCATCCAGGGCACGCCCTTCGAGAACGTGAACATCATCCCCTCCGAGCTGGACTTGGCGGGCGCGGAGCTGGAGATCGCGCGCCAGGAGAACCATCTGCTCGTGGTGCGGAACCTGCTCGAACCCGTGCTGACGGCGGGGGTCTACGACTACATCCTCATCGACTGCCCGCCCTCGCTGGGGATCCTGATGACGGCCTCGCTGGCGGCGGCCAACGGCGTGGTGGTGGCCATGCAGTGCGAGTATTACGCGATGGAGGGGCTGCGCGTCATCACCGACGTCGTCCGCCGCCTCCGCGAGGGCGCCAACCCCGAGATCCACCTCGAGGGCATCCTGATGACGATGCACGACGCGCGCACCAACCTTTCGGAGGACGTGGTGCAGGAGGTGCGCAAGCACTTCGGCAAGCTCGTCTACAAGACCGTCATCCCCCGCAACATCCGCATTTCCGAGGCGCCCTCCTTCGGGCAGCCCGTGGTGGAATATGACCCCGCCTCCAAGGGCGCGCAGGCCTACGTGGCCCTGGCGAAGGAGTTCGCCGCGCGCGCCGCCCGCGGTCAGGCACAGCAACCGGAGACTCCATGATGAGCACTTATCTGAAAGACTACCCCGACAAGGACGGCTTCTTCGGCCCCTACGGCGGCTCCTACGTCCCCGAGCGCCTCAAGGCCGAGATGGCCAAGATCGCCGAGGCCTACTGCAACATCGGCCGCTCGTTCGACTTTGTCTCCGAGCTGCGCCGCATCCGCCGCCACTTCCAGGGCCGCCCCACGCCCATCCACTATTGCCGCAACCTCAGCAAGGCGCTCGGCGGCAACATCTTCCTCAAGCGCGAGGACCTCAACCACACCGGCGCGCACAAGATCAACCACTGCATGGGCGAGGTGATGCTCGCCAAGTACATGGGCAAGAAGAAGGTCATCGCCGAGACCGGCGCCGGCCAGCACGGCGTGGCCATGGCCACCGCCGCCGCCTACTTCGGCCTCCCCTGCGACATCTACATGGGCGCGGTCGACGTGGCCAAGCAGCACCCCAACGTGGTGCGCATGAAGATCCTTGGCGCCAACGTCATCCCCGTCACCGCCGGGCAGCAGACGCTCAAGGAGGCCGTGGACGCCGCCTTCGAGGCCTATCTCCAAAGCCCCGAGGACACGCTCTACTGCATCGGCACCGTCGTCGGCCCCCATCCCTTCCCCATGATGGTGCGCGACTTCCAGAAGGTCGTCGGCGAGGAGGCCCGCGAGCAGTACCTCGAGATGATGGGCGAGCTGCCCGACGCCGTCTGCGCCTGCGTCGGCGGCGGCTCCAACGCCATCGGCATCTTCTGCGGCTTCCTGGACGACCCCGTCAAACTCTACGGCGTCGAGCCCCTCGGCCGCGGCGCCAAGCCCGGCGACAACGCCGCCTCCCTCACCCTCGGCAAGCCCGGCATCCTCCACGGCTTCAAGAGCTACACCCTCGAGAACCCCGACGGCTCGGCCATGCCCGTCTACTCCGTCGCCTCCGGCCTCGACTACCAATCCGTCGGCCCCGAGCACGCCTGGCTCAAGGATCAGGGCCGCGTCGACTACGTCACCGCCGACGACAAGGAGGCCATCGAGGCCTTCTTCCGCCTCTCCCGCACCGAGGGCATCATCCCCGCCCTCGAATCCTCCCATGCCGTCGCCTACGCCATCCGCTACGTCAAGGAGCACCCGCACGGCTCCATCCTCGTCAACCTCTCCGGCCGCGGCGACAAGGACATCGACTACGTCGCCGAGCGCTACGGCGCCGACCATGGCGTCCTCTGAGGCCGCGCGCCCCATGGAAGCGATCCTCGTGCGGCATGGCGCCTATTCGGGCGGCGGGGCGGATCCGGGCCTCTCGCCCCACGGGTTTGCGCAGGCGCGCGCGCTGGGCCGCTTCCTGGCCGGGCGCGGGACCCGCCCGGACGCGGCGGTGACCAGCGACTACCGCCGGGCGGCCGAGACGGCGCGCACGGTGCTGGAGACCCTCGGCGCCGACGTCGAGCCCATCGTGTCGCGCGACTTCGCGCCGTGGGGGGACGCCGGGGCCATGCGGGCGACGCTGGAGGGCATCGGCGCGGGGACGGTGCTGGCGGTGGGGCATATGTGCGCCATCGGCGGGCTGGCGCGGACGCTCTGCCCGGACGCCCCGGTCGCGTTCGGCACGTGCATGGCGGTGGCGCTGAGGCGCGGTGGCGAGGGCTGGGAATTGCTTTGGATCAGGGAGGGAGAGACGGAATGAACGAGGGCAATCGTGAGTCGCTGACGAGCCGGCTGGGCTTCCTTTTGGTCTCGGCGGGGTGCGCGGTGGGGCTGGGCAACGTCTGGCGCTTCCCCTACATCGTGGGCGAGGGCGGCGGGGCGCTCTTCGTGCTGATGTACATCGTCTTCCTGGTGATGTTCGGCCTGCCGATGATGGTGGCGGAGTTCTCGGTCGGCCGGGCCGCGCAGCGTTCGCTGGCCACGGCCTACCCGCTGCTGACGCCGCGCCCGGGGCCTTTCCGCGCCATCTCGAAGGCGCAGGTGGCGGGGAACTGGCTGCTGATGATGTATTACACCACCGTGGCCGGCTGGATGCTGGCCTACCCGGTGGCCATCCTCTGCGGCTGGTTCGACTTCGCGGACCCGGAGGGCTTTTACGCGGCCTTCGTGGGCAACGCCACCGCGCAGGTCTTCTGGATGGCGGTGGTCTGCCTCATCGGCTTCGGTGTCTGCGCGCTGGGGCTGGAGAAGGGCGTGGAGGACGTCTCCAAGAAGATGATGGCCGCCCTCTTCCTCCTGCTCGTGGGGCTGGCCGCCTACGCGCTGACGCTCGACGGCTCCGCCGAGGGCCTCCGCTTCTACCTCATGCCCTCGCTGGAGCCGCTGAAGGAACGCCCCCTCTTCGACATCGTCTTCGACGCGCTCGGCCAAAGCTTCTTCACCCTCTCGCTCGGCATCGGCTCGATGGCCATCTTCGGCTCCTACACCTCGCGTCGCTACACGCTCCCCGGCGAATCGGCCAAGATCATCGGCATCGACACCAGCGTGGCGCTCCTCTCCGGCCTCATCATCTTCCCCGCCTGCTTCGCCTACGGCGTGCGCCCCGGGCAGGGCCCCGCGCTCATCTTCAACACCCTCCCGCTCGTCTTCCGGCAGATGCCGGGGGGCACGTGGATCGGCGCGGCCTTCTTCGTCCTCCTGGCGCTGGCCGCGCTCACCACCGTCATCGCCGTCTTCGAGAACATCATCGCCATGACCATGGAGGCGCGCCAATGCACGCGCCACAAGGCCATCCGGCGCAACGCGCCCCTGCTCTTCCTCCTCTCCCTGCCCTGCGCGCTCGGCTTCAACCTCCTTTCGGGCGTCGCCCCGCTCGGCGAGGGCAGCACCCTCATGGACTTGGAGGACTTCCTCGTCTCCAACGTCGCCCTGCCTCTCGGCTCCCTGGCCATCCTCATCTTCTGCGTCAGCCGCCGCTACTGGGGCTGGGGCAACTTCCTCCGCGAGGCGAACGCCGGCAGCGGCCTCCGCTTCCCCAATGCCCTGCGCCTCTACATGGCCTACATCCTCCCCACCATCCTCGTCCTTGTCTTCCTCACCGGCCTCGCCGTCAAGTTCTGGCCCAAAGACCCGCCCCCCGAGCCCGCGCCGACGGCCGCCCCCGCCGAGCCCGCGCCCGGCGCCTGATTCCCTTTGCGCACATCCTTTCGGGACAGCCCCGGCGCGCCCCTTCGGCGCGCCGGGGCTGTTGTATTCACTCACGTGACGTGAGAAAAGAATCAAGGACTTTGAGAATGAGGCCCTTTGGAGGATTCCGAGGGGCGTTTTGATGAACGGATGCAAGGGGTTTGCAGGGGGCAGCGAGGGGGGCGCGGCTCGCGGTCGAGGCGGAGGAGCACCCAGCGGGCGCAGTCGGTGGCCTAGGCGTTTGCCGGGGGCTTTGCCCATGGCGCGGGAACGGGGCGGGCGGGTCTTCACCAGGGGCGGAGGGCGGGGGGCTGCCAGGAGGCGAAGGGGGGGAGGGAGGGGTCGAGGGCGGCGGTGTCGGGGTCGGGGCCCCAGGCGGCGGAGAGGTGGCGGAGGGGGACGTTGGGGAGGGTGACGGGGCAGGAGGTGATGCCGGATTGGGAGCCGTCGGTGTTGAGGCCGTAGCGGAGGGTGACGGTCTGGAGGTCGTCGAGGGTTTGGCCGTCGGTGGCCTGGAAGAGGCCGGCGAGGGGGATGCGGAAGCGGTGGAGGCCGTTTCCCATCGGGGTGGCGTCGATGGGCTCGGGGGCGCCTCCGAGGGGTTTGAGGGCGGCGGAGGCGTCGCCCACGACGCGGAGGGTGATGGTGCTGTCAGCCATGATGTCTCAGCCTTTCCATGAGTTCCATCTCCAGGAGTGTGAAGCCCTTGCCGCCGGCGACGGCGCCCTTCCATTGGCGGAAGAG
>CALXSF010000021.1 GCA_944391055.1 uncultured Kiritimatiellota bacterium
CCATTCCGCCACTCATCCCCCCCATCCAACTTACCCTTCCACTCGTCTTCGCATAATTTCCCCGGACACTATTGGGCGCGGGTCACCACTGGGCGCGGTCGAGCGCGCGGTACTGGATGGCCTCGAAGAGGTGCTCGCGGGCAATGGTCTGGGCGCCGGCCATGTCGGCGATGGTCCGGGCCACGCGCAGGATGCGGGCGTAGGCGCGGGCGGTCAGCCCCAGCTCGTCCATCGCGGCGCGGAGGATCGTCTCGGCGGCGGGCTCCAGGGGGCAGTGGCGCTGGAGCTGCCCGGCGGGCAGGTCGGCGTTGCAGCGGACGCCGGGGAGCCCGCGGTAGCGCGCGGCCTGGACGGCGCGGCAGCGGAGGACGCGCGCGCGGATGGCGGCGGAGCTCTCGCCGGGGGCCTTGCCGGCCAGGTCGCCGAAGGGGACGGCGGGGACCTCGACGTGCAGGTCGATGCGGTCGAGCAGCGGCCCGGAGACGCGCGCCCGGTAGCGCCGGATGGCCGGCTCGGCGCAGCGGCAGGCCCGCTTGGGGTCGCCCGCGAAGCCGCAGGGGCAGGGGTTCATCGCCGCCACGAGCATGAAGTCCGCCGGGAAGGTGAGGGTGCCGGCGGTGCGGGCGATGGTCACGGCGCCATCCTCCAGCGGCTGGCGGAGCACCTCCAGGACGTGGCGGTGGAACTCGGGCAGCTCGTCGAGGAACAGCACGCCGCGGTGGGCCAAGGAGACCTCGCCGGGGGTGGGATGGGCCCCGCCGCCGATGAGCCCGGCGTCGCTGACGGTATGGTGGGGCGCGCGGAAGGGCCGCCGCGCGACGAGCCCGCCGCGCAAAACGCCGGCGACGGAGTGGATGGCGGTGACCTCGAGCGCCTCGTCGGGCGCCAAAGGCGGGAGGATCGTGGGGATGCGCCGCGCCAGCATGGTCTTGCCGCTGCCGGGCGAGCCGATGAGCAGCAGGTTGTGCCCGCCGCTGACGGCGACCTCGACGGCCCGCCGCGCGAGCGCCTGCCCCCTGACGTCGGAAAAGTCCTCGCCCCCCTGCGCCGCGGCGGCGAAGAGCGCGACGCGGTCGACCATGTGCGGCGCGGGCGCCTCCCGGGCGGAGAGCAGCTCCACCGCGTGGCGGAGGCTTTTGACGGGCCAGACGGCGATGCCCTCGACGAGCGCGGCCTCGTCGGCGTTGGCCTCGGGCACCATCACCGCCCGGAAGCCGCGTTCGCGCAGGGCCAGGGCGATGGGCAGCGCGCCGCGGATCCGGCGCACCTCGCCGCCCAAGGCCAGCTCGCCGAGGACGGGCACCTCGGCGAGGCGCGGGAGCGCCACGGCGCCGTCGGCGGCCAACAGCGCCAGCGCGATGGGCAGGTCGTAGACGGGGCCTTCCTTGCGCAGGTCGGCGGGGGCCAGGTTGATGGTCACGCCCATGGGCTTGAGGCGGAAGAGGGAGTTGCGGAGGGCGGCGCGGACGCGGTCGACGCTCTCCTTGACGGCGGCGTCGGGGAGGCCGACGACGCGGGTGCGGGGCTCCTCGGCGGCGACGGCGTGGACCTCGATCTCGACAGGCTCGGCGCCGATGCCCAGCACCGCCGCCGCGTAGGCTTTCGTCAGCATGGCACAGTCTCCCGGAGGGCGAAGGTCTGGGCGGCGCCGCGCCCGTGCGCGGCCGTCCACACGAAGGTCTCCGCCGAGCGGCCGTCCGGCGCGACGTCCCAGACGCGCACGCCGCTTTCCGGCAGCAGCCGACGGTTGGGGCCGCCCGAATAGCGCCCGTAGGCCAGCCCCACGCCGAAGCGCTCGCCCGCGCCGTCATGGGCGTGCGCGTGGCCGAAGGCGACGGCCAGGACGCGCCGGCCCGCCACCGCCGCGTGGAGCAACCCCACGTTCACGGGCGGGGCCTCGAGGGAGGCCCCCGCGCGCGGCCACAGGTCGCGCACCTCCGGCGGGGGGATGTGGCAGAGGCAAAGCCCCGGGGCCTCGGCGCGGGCGAGGCGCCCCCGGAGCCATTCGACGTGTCCCGGGGTGGGCCAGCCGTAGCCGCCCACCTTCGCCCGGGCGGGCAGGGCGCGGCGCATGGAGGAATCCTGCGAGTCGAGGCACCACAGCCAGAAGCGGGGCGCGCCGCCATCGGGCGCCAGGATCGGGAGCGCGTAGGTGCCGCCGCCGCGCAGGGCCTCGGGGCCGACCTGCGCGAGGCTGCCGGGCAAGGCGCCGACCATCCCCATCACGTCGCGGTGGCTGACGCCGCGGGCGGGGTCGAGGTCGTGGTTGCCAAGGACGGCGCACCACGGGACGCCGCGCCGGGCGATGGGGGCGGTGAGGGCGGCCCAGCCCTCGGCGAGGCGCGGGGGCTCCACGGCGTCGCCGGTGTGCGCCACGAGGTCGGGGGCGAGCGCGTCGAGCGCGGCCCCCAGCAGGGCCTCGACCTCGGCGTGGCCGGGGTCGCCTAGGTCGTAGTGGGTGTCGGTGACCTGGAGGATGCGGAAGGGGCGCCCCCCGCGGAACCGGGGCGTGGGCGGGCGGGTCATTGGACGAGGCCGCGGAGGGTGTCGAGGGCGCGGACGATGGGTTTGTCGCCGCAGCCGGAGGCGGCGGCCTGCTCATAGGCCAGCTCGTCGCGGAAGAGGGCCTTGTCCTTGCCGCCGGCGTCGCGCAGGAACTGGATGGCGGCGTCGGAGCAGAGCAGGAAGAACCACGGGCTTTGGCCAACGGCGACGGTGGGGAGGCCCTCGTAGGTGGGCGTCTTGGCCTTCCAATACTTGAGCATGGCCGTGCGGGCGTTCTTGGCGGCGGAGGGGGAGACGGGGGTTTTGAGGCCGATGGCGGCGTAGGCGCGGGCGGCGGTGAGCAGGCGGAGGGTGGCGGCGGCGTCCTTCATGGCGCGGTACTCGGCGGCCAGGGCGTTGAAGGTGTCGCCGTCCAGCGGGTTTTGGAGGAAGACGCTCTCGAGCAGGGCCACGCGGCGGGGCTGGGAGAGGCGGAGCAGGTCGATGACGGCGCGGGCGATCCGGGCGTCCTCATAGGCCTGGAGGCCCTGGTTGAGGGTGGCGGCCAGCCCCATGAACCAACGGTGCTGGACGGGCTGGGCCGGGCCGGTGGCGGTGAGCGGCGGGGAGAGGAACCACGGCGCACTGCTGCCGGTGCCGGTGAAGGCGTTGTCCGCGCAGCTCATGAAGTAGCCGTAGGCGCCCTTCTCGCCGGTGAACCAGAACTTGCCGTCCGGCGGCGCGGCGACGGGGGTGGCGGGGACGTTCACGGCGTTGAGGCCCCACGCCCAGGAGCGCCCGCCCTGATCCTTCCTCGAGCCGTTGTAGACGCGGATGAACTTGTCCGGGTGCCAGTTGCTGCGGGCGAAGCGGAAGGCCGGGCTCTTCGTGTCCAGGTTCACCCCGTCGCCGCCCACGGCGGCCTGGCCCAGCCCCAGCGCGGGGATCTCCTTGTGCTTCACGAACTGATTGAAGAGGAAGCTCGTCTCGTCGATCTGCGCCAAGTCGGCCAAATAGAGGAGGATGGGCCACTCCGCGCGCTCCATGCGGAAGGCGGGGCGGTTGGCCGTGCGCGCGGGGATGCGGCCGTTGCGCCAGATCTTGAGGAGCAGGGCGCGCTGCGGCGTGGGCGTGCAATCGACGTAGGGCGGGTAGATCCGGCCGCCGAGGGCCACGTGCTCCCAGTTGGGGAACTTGGTGAGCATGGGCGGGTCGTCGGGCTTCTTGCGCACCATCATGTTGATCTCGTGCAGCGGCATCGCCATCAGCTCGGGGATGGTCAGCGGCGGGCGCGTGGAGATGAGCGACTGCGGGCCGGCCACCCACTCGCCCAAGGCCCGCTCCTCGTCCGTCACCTCAGGGAAGTCGGCCTCCGAGACCAAGGCGAAGTCGCCCCCCTTCCCCTTGCGCGTCTCCGAGACCAGGCGCTCCAGCCGCGCCGGGTCCCACGCCTCCTTCGCGCGGTCGATGGGGAAAGGCTCCGCGCGGTGGCGGATGGCATAGGCCAGCGCCAACTGCCGCCAGCGGTCCAAAAGCTGCGGGCCGAGCGCCAGCCCCAGCCGCTGGAAGTTCAGGAGGATGTTGGGGTTCGCCGGCCACTCGGCGGCGGCGGCGGCGCTCAGCACGTCGGGCCGCTGACGCAGCCACTTCCACGTCGCCGCGTTGATCTTGTTGGGGCCGTACTTCGCCTGGGTCGCCGCGACGACATACTCCAGATAGGCCGCGCGCACCGCCGGGGTGAAGGCCCCGTCCGCCGCCCGCAGCGCCTGGTCGACCGCCCGCAACGCCGCCTCCGGCGCCTCGGGCCCCGCCCCCCGCACGGCGGCCGGGAGGGCCGCCGCCACGCACAACACAATCACGCTGAACCATCTCATGACGCTTACTTTAGCAAAAAACGGCGCGCGCGGAAACCGCGCGCGCCGAGGCTCACCCCAAGAGACGCCATCTCCCGACCCGGCACTCGGCGTATACCGAAGAACAACCCGCGCAAACAAGCTCCCCTTTCGTGGGCCGCTCACGAAAAGAGCAGCCACACCCACACAATCAAGCAAACGAAGGCGCCGAGGACCGTCAACGCCAGGCGCTCGCCGGTCATGGTGCGCCAAGCCCGGACCGCCACGTAAAGCGGCGCGGAGAACAGGCCGATGATCCAAAACGGGCGTTTGTCGTCATACCCGGCGTCCTTGAGCGCGGCCACATCCATGATCAGGCAGACAATCGTCACCGCGCCCACATAGAGAAGGGAGAACAAGCCAAACGTCAGCTCCTCCTCCTCCCCAAACTCCATCAGCGCCTCCTCGCCAAGGACGACGCCCAAGACGATGCCAAAGACGAACAGGCCCAACAACGGCAGCACCAAAAGCCCCCACAGCCACAGATTGTTGAGGAACATCCCGCGCGGCGGCGGCTTGGGCTGAAAGAGGGGGGCGCCGCCGAAGAGCGCCCGGTTCTCGTCCGTCTCGGCGAGGTCGGCCTCGCAGAGGGTCGTGGCCTTGCGCCAATCCTCCCAGCCCGGCCGCCAGACCCAACTCTCCAAGGTAATGCGTCGGCGCAGCTCCTCAAGCGGGAAGGGGCCGACGGCGCCTTTCTTTTCGGCCACCCACCATTTGGCGGGCGAGGGCGCTTGCCCGACGGAGTCGTTTTCCATGACGCCTCTTCTTTCGTATCGCTAAGGCAGTTTTGGGATCACATGACGCGCACCAACGAGGCCAATGCCAACACGATGAGCGCGCCGATGACCGTCAACGCCAAGTTCGCGCCGGTCAGAGTGCGGCAGGCCCGGATGATCACGTACACCGGCGCAAGCAGCAGACCGATGAGCCAGAACGGGCGTTTGTCGCCCAGACCTGCCTTGCGGAGCGCGGCCGCGTCCATGCACAGACAGAGGATTGTCGCCGCGATGGCAAGCGCAAACCCCAGCATCAGCAGCAAGGCATCGCCGGAGAGCGCGAACGGGATGTTGCACAACGACGGGAGGATGAGAAGCCCCCACAGCCAAAAATTGTTGAGGTACATCCTGCGCGGGGGCGGCTCGGCGAGGGCACCGCCGAAGAGCGCGCGGTTCTCGCCCGTCTCGGCAAGGTCGGCTTCGCGGAGGGATGAGGCTTTGCGCCAATCCTCCCAGCCCGGCCGCCAGACCCAACTCTTCGGGCCGATGCGCTGACGCAGCGCATCGGCCGAGAACGGCCCGACGTTGCCTTTCTTTTCGGCGATCCACCACTCAATGGGCGAGGATGTTTGCTCAATGGGTTCAGTTTCCATGTTGCTTTCTCCTTTTGCTTCTCCGCCGTCTCACGGGGCGCGAGGTTGGGATCAAAGGAGGGGAAGGGAGTTCGCCCAAAAACGAGGAAGGAAGAACACCCAGAAGCCGCCACCGCCGAGAAGGAGCGCGCCGATGATGGTCAGCGCCAAACTCCCGCCGGTCAGGGTGCGGCAGGCCCGGATGATCACGTAGATCGGCGGGGCCAACAAGCCCACGAGGCACCACGGGCGCTTGCCGCCCAGGCCGACCTTGTGGAGCGCGGCCCCGTCCATGATCAGGCAGAGGGCCGTCACCACGAAATACCAAAGGCCGGCGACCGGGAAGCCATCCACCGGGTTCATGCCCATGTAAAAGCCAAAGGCGACCTGCGGGAAGACGATGAGCCCCCACAGCCACGAATTGTTGAGATACATTCTGCGCGGGGGCGGCTCGGCGAGGGCGCCGCCGAAGAGCGCCCGGTTCTCGCCCGTCTCGACGAGGTCGGCCTCGCGGAGGGTCGCGGCCCTGCGCCAATCCTCCCAGCCCGGCCGCCAGACCCAACTCTTCGGGCCGATGCGCTGACGCAGCGCCTCGGCCGAGAACGGCCCGACGTTGCCTTTCTTTTCGGCGATCCACCACTCGACGGACGCGGACGCTTCCCCGGCGGGTTCGGTTCCCATGGTACTCTCTCCTTCTGCTCGACTTCCAGACAGGACGGGGGAGACACCAAAAAAGGCGTGCTCACCCCGTCGTTGTTCCCACCGGAGGCCGACCAAAGCCCTGCCAGGAAACCGTGCGAAGCGCCACACGCCTGGGAATGACCCAAGCGCACGCCCGCGATACGTTCGTCCTGACAGCTGAAATTGGTCGTTTCCGGCGGACGAAAGCATGCGTCATGCAACACTTTCTGCCGCGTCCCTCGCGCCAAGCGTCAAAGCCCGACGTTCCGAACGCGAACGCTCCACACCATAGCGCAACCCCACGCCCATTGTCAAGCGCGCCCCCTGAACCGCCTTCCCCACGCGGGCCGTGCGCGGCCGTGAGGGCACGGCCGCGCACGCCGCCCCTCACTCCGACACGACGCGGACACCGAAGCGAAGGAGATCGGTGACGCTTACGACGGAAAGCCCTTCCGGAGGGATCGTCACGCGCTTCAGCGACGCGCAGCCCAAGCTCTCCATGGAAAACAGGACACCACTGTCCTTGAAGACGATTGCCTCCAATGCCTCGCAGTCCTCGAAAACGCCGTCATCGGTAGCCGTGCTCAACTGTGGCGAACCCAACACGGTCACCTTCTCCAGATTGGGACACTCGGCGAAAGCTTTTAACGCAACAAACCGCAGCCGCTTGGGGAACGTCACCTCGGACAGTCGTGCCTTCGCAAACGCGCCGGCCTCGATTGTCTCGAGATTGGCGGGAAGCGTCAGGGTCTTCAGCGGACAATCCGCAAACGCAAGAAAACCTATGCGTATGAGGCTCTCGGGCAGGGTGACGGAACGCAACGAGAGACATCTGGCGAAAGCAGCTTCTTCCACCGCGACGACCCCCTCTGGGATGGACACGGCAACCAAGGAGGAACAACTCGAAAACAGGTAGCTGGCGATGGCCGAAAGGCCCTTGGGGAGGCGTACCCTCCGCAGGGCGGAACAGTTTGCAAACGCCATGGCACCAATGGTGGTCACACTGTCGGGAATCTCGATGGCGGTCAGCGACGTACAGCCCGCAAACGCCAGGTCACCAATGGCGGTCACACTGTCGGGGATTGTCACGGAGGTCAAGCCTTCACACTCCTGAAAGGCCCCATTCCCAATGGCGGTCACGGGGCGGCCGTCGATACGCGAAGGGATGACCAACGCCCCGGAAATTTCCGGGGAGATGGTTTTACAACCTCGTTGATTCGGATTCGTCGGGTTACTGCCAAGGGAGACCCCAGCCTCCGAAAGCGTGTAATGCCATTCGATCCCGGTCTCGGGGTCACCCCAAGTTTCGGCCCCCGTAACACTTTTCATTGCGTCTTTCATGGCACGTTCCATTATCACGGCCCAATCTTCGTCGCCTCTGACGACGGAGGGGAGGGCCAACAAAGCGGCGAGGGCCGCGAGGCAAACAAATCGTTTCATGGTGTAGTCTCCTTTCATTCACTCAGCCCAAAACGCGGCGGCGGCCTCGGCGGGGTCGCCGTCCGGTTCCCCGAAGCGGGCGACGTTGCCGCGCGAGAGGAAGAAACTTTGCCGGGTGCGCGTGGCGAAGAGGGTGCCGAAGGGCAGCCGCACGCCGTTCCGCTCGGCAAGCTCCCGAAGCGCCGCCTCGCTCCGCACCAGGATGCGCCGGCCGTTCGCCGCGCCCCACGCCAACGCCTCAAGGACAAAGCGCACGTGCGCCGAGGTTGCGTAATCGGCGGGGCTTAGCCCAAAGCGGGCGGAGTGGTAGGGGAAAAGCTCCAAGACGAAGACGTCGCGGGTGGCGACCTCCCAGGCCTGCGCCAGGAAGTCCGCGCCGTCCCGCCCGGGAATCCGGATAAACTTGTTGGAGGCGGGCGCGCCAATCAGCGCGCGGAGCCACCAATTCTGGGTGCCGATGGCCTTGGCCCCGCGCGGGAAGGTGCGGAAGGCCGCGTCGAAGGGATAGAAGCCGGCGCCGGGGTCGAGGCGGAGCGCCCGGGTCAGCAGGGCCTGACGGCGAGCCAGCCGCGCCGGCGTGTCCGGGAGGGCCGAGGGGCAGGGCTCCCCAAGCTGCTCGTGCGCGTCCTGAGGCACGTAGCCGGGGTTGAGGCAGACGAGCCAGTGCCGCGCCGCGGGGTCGCCGATGAAGGGCTGCGGATAGAGCCACAGTTTGAAGTCCGCCGAGGCCTCGGCGGCGACGGTGGCCGCGTCGCCGGCAAGCGTCATCGTCGGCAGGGGCGCGCGCCCCTCCAGCCGGTCGGCGAGGGGCAGCCAGGGGTTGGCGTCCAAAAGGGATTGGGGCAGGGTGGTGGTCATGGCAGGGTTCCTTTATGTTGAGGGTGACGGATGGGGCGGCTCACCGCACGACCCGGAAGTCGATCGCCTCGGGGTCAGGGAACACCCCTTCGTCCAAGCCGGGAAGTCCGCTCGGCGGAAGCGTCACGCGCTCCAGCGAGGGGCAATCCTCAAAGGCGCCCACTAGAAGGGAAGCGCTTTTCCTGAAGTCAAGGATGCGCAAATCCCTGCAGCCCTTGAAGGCACCCTCTCGCACAAAGGGCGCGCCCAAGAACGTGACCTTCCGAAGGTCGGCGCAATTCGCGAAGGCGGATTCGGCTACCGTGGCGACCTTTTCCGGAATGGTCAGCGTGCGCAGCTCGGAGCAACCATCGAACGCCGAATATCCAATCGAGATGAGACCGTCCGGGAGCGACACGGTTGTCAACGACGCACAATCGGCGAACGCGCCGCCTTCAATGGCGACGACGCCATCGGGAATCGTCACGGCGGTCAATGCGGTACACGCTGCGAACGTCACGCGTGAAATGGTCGTGAGCCCCTTGGGCAGACGAAGGGTGGTCAGCGACGAACACCCCTGAAACGCTCCGGGGCCGATGGCCGTCACGCTGTCAGGGATCGTCAGATTGGAAAGCGCGGTGCAGCTGTTGAACGCATTGGGCCCAATCGTCCGGAGTCCGTCGGGAAGCGTGACGGTCTTCAGCGAGGAACAATTTGTGAACGCATCCGACGAAATCGTTGTGACACCCTTCGGGAAGGTGACGGCGGTCAGCTTGGCACACTTAAAAAAGGCCCCCGGCGCGATGGCGGTCACGGGGTGGCCGTCGAGGGCGTCGGGAATCGTGAGCGCGCCGGCGAAGGTCTTGGGGATTGCATTTGTCGGCCTTATATCCTTGGCAGAGCGCGCGAGGCTACCGAGGATGGCCTTGCCGTCGGCGAGGGTGTAATTCCATTGGATTCCGGTTTTGGGATCGATCCATGTTTCGGCGGGGAGGGCCGCGGCGAGCAGGGCGGCGGCCGCGAGCAGGGTGAGGCGTTTCATGGAGCAGGCTCCTGGGGTTGTGGGGGAGGCCGCAAGGCCTCCGCCCGGGTTTCCCATCGGAGCGGACAAAACGAAACGCCGGGACACTCGGCGCGCGCACCGGGGGAACGCCCCGGCGCACGCCTCCGCAATGTGTTCGTCCCGGCAGGTAGGGTTTGGTCGTTTCCAATGGACGAACAATCGCGTGACGCATCGCTGCGGATGTGTCTGAGGCGCGGCGAGAGGGCCGAGGTGGTCGGTCGTCGCCACATCTCATCTGTCGCGCATAGGATAGCCCCTTTTCCCAAAGGCTGTCAAGCCGCCCCCGCGCGGGGCGGTCGGCGGCGGTGCGGGCCCATAAAAAAGGAAGCCCCCCCGCGCGTCGGCGCAGGGGGGCGGCGGGGCCGGGCGCGGCTCACTCGAAGCGGGCGGTGGCGGCGTAGGCGTGGCCGTCAAGGCCCTCGAGGCGGCCGAAGGTCTCGATGGTTCGGCGGGTCTCGGCGAGGTCGGCCTGGGAGAAGGCCACGAAGGAGCTGCGGCGGCGGAAGGTCTCGGCGGTGAGGCCGCTGAACATCCGCGCCGCGCCGCCGGTTGGCAGGACGTGGCTGGGGCCGGCGACGAAGTCGCCCGCGCTCTCCGGGGTCCAGTAGCCGACGAAGACGGCGCCGGCGCAGGTGATTTGCGGGAGGAGCGCCTCGGCGTCGGCGACCTGGAGCTCGAGGTGCTCGGCGGCGAAGCGGTTGCAGAGGGCGACGCCGGCGCGGAGGTCGGGGACGACGGCCAGGAGCATCCCGCCGTTGCCCAGCATGCGCAGGATGATGTCGCGCCGGCCGCGGGTCTCGAGCTGGGCGAGGACCTGGGCGCGGACGGCCTCGGCAAAGGCGGGGCTGTCGGTGACCAGGAGGCTCTTCTCGAGGCCGCTGCCGTGCTCGGCCTGCGACAGGAGGTCGGCGGCGACCCACTTGGCGTTGCCGGCCGCGTCGGCGAGGACGCAAATCTCGGAGGGGCCGGCCACCTGGTCGATGGCGACGGCGCCGTAGACCTGGCGCTTGGCGGCGGTGACGTAGGCGTTGCCGGGGCCGGCGATGAGCTGGACGGGGCGGATGCCGGCGCCGTAGGCCATCATGCCGATGGACTGGATGCCGCCGACGCGGTAGACCTCGGTGGCGCCGGCGGCGCGCAGGGCGTGGAGGAGCGGGGCGGCGACGGCCTTGCCGCCGCGCGCGGGGGTGCAGGCGACGATCTCGGGGACGCCGGCGGCCTTGGCGAGCACCACGGTCATGATCGCGGTGGAGGCGAGGGGGGCGGTGCCGCCGGGGATGTAGACGCCCACGCGGTCCATGGGGTGGAAGCGCTCGCCGAGGCGCCCGCCGTTGGGGGTGGGCATGGACCAGTCGGGGCGGAGCCCGGCCTGGGCGAAGGCCTCGACGCGCGCGACGGCCTGGGCGACGGCCTCCTTGACGGCGGCGTCGCAGGCGGCGTCGGCGGCGTCGAGCTCGGCCTCGGAGACGCGGATCTCCCCGGGCGCGAGGTCGGCTTGGTCAAAGGCGCGGCAGGCGTCGAGGACGGCCTCGAGGCCGCGGGCGCGGATGTCGGCGAGGGTCTTGGCGGCGGCGGCCTCGGCGCGGTCGTCGAAGGCGGGGCGGCGGAGGAAGGCCTCGACCTGGGGGGTGGGCGCGTCGGGCGCCCAGGGCAGGATGGGGATGGGTGCGTTCATGGGGTGCTCAGGGGGTGGCGGCGCCGCCGGCGGCGGCCTCGGCCTCGGCGGCGGCCTTGCGCTCGCGGTAGGCTTTGAGGGCGGCCTCCTGGCGGGCGGCCTGCTTGCCGACCTCGGAGACGCCGCCGGCGGTGTTGACGCCGGCGAGGGGGTCGATCACGAAGTGGCGGGGGACGGGGCGGTTGTACTTGAGCATGGAGGCCATCTGGAGCTCCACCTGCTCGCCGAGTTTCTCGCGGAGCGCGGCCTGGAGCTCATCCTTCTCGGCCTGGCGGCGGGCCTTGCGGTCGTCGCGGCTCTTGTAGCCCTCGGTGGCGGCGGAGGAGGAGGCCTTGGCCTGGCGGGCACGCGCGCCGGCGAGGGCGGCCATCTCGGCGTCGATGCGCGCCTGCTGCTTGGCGAGCCATTCGTCGGCGGCCTTCTGGGTGGAGAAGTTGCGGGTCTTGACGGAACGCGGCCAGATGAAGGCCTTGGTGGGGAACTTGGGGAAGTCCTTGTCGCCGGCCTTGCGGGCCTCGGCGTACTGCTTGTCCCAGTCGCGCTTGACGGCGGCGAAGGCGCGGCGGAAGACGGACTGCTCCTCGCGGATCTCGGCCTGGAGCTCGCGGAGCTCCTCGGTGGTCATGACGGAGGCCCGCTCGACCTTGTACATGTCGAAGAGCTGGACGCCCACGCGCATCTGCGCGGGGGCGAGGGCGGCGGCGCCGAGCGCCAAGGCCAGGAGGAGGGCGCGGCGGCTCATTCGCGGTTCCTTCCCAGGATCTGGACGAAGAGGATGAGGAGGTTGATGAAGTCGAGGTAGAGCGAGAGGGCGCAGAGGAGCCCGAGCTTGCTGACGGTGGCGCGGTCGAGCCCGCCCTCCGCGTCGGCCAGCTGGCGGACCTTCTGGGCGTCGTAGGCGGTGAGGGCGACGAAGACGAGGACGCCGGCGTAGGTGAGGATCGCGGTGAGGCCGCTGTTCTTCAGGAAGAGGTTGACGAGCGAGGCGACGATGATGCCGATGAGCGCCATCAGCGCGTAGCGCCCAATGGCCGAGAGGTCGCGCTTGACGACGGTGCCGACGACGGCCATGGCCGCGAAGGTGCCGGCGGCGGCGAAGAAGGCCGTCTGCACGGTGCCCAGGTCGTAGACCAGCAGCAGCACCGAGAGCGTGACGCCGTTGAGGGCGGCGTAGGCCATGAAGAGCGCCGCCGCGGCCGCGGGCGCGAGCTTCATCACCGCCGCGCTCAGCACGACGACCAGCGCCACCTCGGCGATGGCGCAGACCAGGAGCGTCCCCGGCGTGAGGGCCAGGCCCCCGGAGGCGACCGACCGGGCGACCAGCCAGGCGACGAGGCCGGAGACGGCCAGCGCCACGGCCATCCAGCCGTAGACGAAGTTGTAGACGCGGTTGAGGCCCGCCGCGCGGGATTCGCTGCGGGCGGCCAAGGCATCGGGATCGAGCATCGTGTTCATGACAGGCTCCTTTGCGTTTCGATGGCCCTACTATAACATATTCGCGCACGGCGGGGGCGCGGTTGCGGCGGGGGCGGGGTTGTGGTAGGATGGCCGCCAATCTTATTGAGAAGGGACACTCCATGGCAGAGAGCATTCGGGTGCGTTTCGCGCCGTCGCCGACGGGGAAGGTACACATCGGGAACATCCGCGCGGCGATCTTCAACTGGCTGTACGCGCGCCACGTGGGCGGGCAATTCCTGCTGCGGGTGGAGGACACCGACCTGGAGCGTTCGACGCCGGAGGCCATCCAGGCGCTGCTCGACTGCATGAAGTGGCTGCGCCTGGACTGGGACGGGGAGATCCTCTATCAGACGAGCCAGCGCGCGCACCATCTGGAGGTGGCCGAGGAGCTGCTCCGCCGCGGCCTGGCCTATCGGGAGAACAAGGGCGGCGCGGGCGAGTGCGTCATCTTCCGGATGCCCAAGGAGGGCGTCATCGAATACGACGACCTGGTGAAGGGCCGCATGAGGAAGAAGGCCAAGGACACGCAGGACTTCGTGATCGTGCGCTCCGACGGCTCGCCGGTCTTCCACCTGGCCAACGTGCTCGACGACATCACCCAGGGCGTCACCCACATCATCCGCGGCGACGACCACGTGGAGAACACCTTCAAGCACATCCAGCTCTTCAAGGCCCTGGGCGCCCCCATCCCGCGCTACGCGCACCTGCCCATGATCGTGAACAACCAGGGCAAGCCCTATTCCAAGCGCGACGGCTCGGCCTTCGTGGGCGAGTTCCGCGAGCTGGGCTTCCTGCCCGACGCCCTCTTCAACTACCTGGCCCTCCTCGGCTGGGCGCCCGGCGACGACCGCGAGGTGATGACCCGCGAGGAGATGGTGGCGGCCTTCGACTTCGCCAAGTGCAAGGCCAGCCCCGCCCGCTTCGACCTGCGCAAGCTCACCTGGATGAACGGCGAGTACGTCGCCCGCCAGCCCCGCGCCGACTTCGAGGCCGCCTTCGACGCGCGCCTCGCCGCCGCCGGCCTCCCCGCCGAGCCGCTGGGCGGCCACCGCGCCGAGCTGCTGGCCGAGATCCAGCCGCGCACCAAGACCTACGGCGACGTGCCGGACAACTGCCGCTGGTTCTTCGCCGAGGATTACCCCTTCGACGAAAAGGCCGTGGCCAAGCGCCTCCGCGGCGAGGGCGTCCCCGCCCTGCTCGACGAGGTGGCCGCCGCCGCCGAGGCCCTGCCCGACTTCACCGTCGCGGCGCTCGAGGCCGCCGTGCGCGGCCTGGCCGAGGCCAAGGGCGTGGGGCTGGGCGCGCTGGTCCACCCCATCCGCGTGGCCGTCTCCGGCCGCGCCGAGGGCCCCGGCCTCTTCGAGACGCTCTGGCTGCTCGGGCGCGAACGCACCCTCCGCCGCCTGCGCGGCACGGCCGCCAAACTCCGCGAGGGCGCGCTGTGAGGCTGCTGGTCGCCACGCGCAACGCCCACAAGCTCGCCGAGATCCGCGGCCTGCTCCCGGGCGTGGAGATCGTCGGCACCGACGCCTTCCCCGACGTGCCCGACCCAGAGGAGACCGGCGCGACCTTCGAGGCCAACGCCACGCTCAAGGCCGAGGCCTGGCGCGACGCCACCGGCCTGCCCGCCCTGGCCGACGACTCCGGGCTGGAGGTGGAGGCCCTCGGCGGCGCGCCCGGCGTGCTGAGCGCCCGCTACGCCGGGACGCACGGCGACACGGCGGCGAACAACGCCAAACTCCTGCGCGCCCTGGAGGGCGTGCCGGCGGAAAGGCGCGGGGCGCGCTTCGTCTGCGCGCTCGCGCTGGCCCTGCCGGGCGGGGCGACGCGGACGCTGCGGGGGGAGTGCCGCGGGCGGATCGTGGAGGCGGGGCGGGGCGCGGGCGGCTTCGGCTACGACCCGCTCTTCGTGCCGGAGGGGGAGGCGCTGACCTTCGGGGAGCTGCCGGCGGAGACCAAGGCGCGCCTGTCGCACCGCGCGCGGGCCTTCGCCGAGGCGCGGCGGGCGTGGGGCCTGGGCACACACTAAGGCAGGAGAACATATGAGACATTGGCTGGCGGCAATCGGCTGCGCGCTGTTGGGCGCCGCGTCCCTGCGGGCGGACGGCGATTCCGGGGACTTCCTGCTGACGCCCACGCGGCTGAAGGGCAAGGAGATCGTCGCGAACGACCCCACCGCGACCATCACCTTCGGGGGCGGCAGCGACATCATCACGGAGCGCGGCGGCTGGTATTGCCTGGGCAAGGCGGGCTACGCGCGGCTTTACGGCGTGGGGATGCGCAAGAACGGCGAGGGCACGCTGCGCAAAGACCTCGACCCCGCCGAGCGCGTCGCCTACGTGGAGGTCGTCGTCGGCGCGGCCTCGGCCTCCAACCGCGGCAAGGAGGCGGCGCTGACGCTCCAGGTGGCCGACGACGAGCCGGCGCAGACGCTGACCTTCGCGACGCCCGGGGAGGAGGGCGCGCAGACGACCCTCGCCTTCCGCTTCGACCCCACCGTGGAGGCCGATTACCTGGCGCTCAGGAGCGGGCCGGAGTGCGGGGTGATCTTCGAGGTCGCCCGCGTGGCGTGGGCGGGCGCGTCGCCGGGGCTCGCCGCCACGTGGACGGTGCCCGGGGAGGTGGAGGCGGGGGCGGACTTCCTCTGCTCGGTCAACGCCATCACCGGCGGCTCCGGCGCGTATGCGCGCGTGACGTGGCGCTTCCAGGGCGTGATGCAGACGCTGCTGGCGGCGGAGGGCGACCTCTTCGCGCCGGTCACCTTCCAGGCCCCGGCCCAGGACGGCGACTTCACGGTGACGCTGGAGGTGGAGGACAGCGCGGGGGCGCTCCTCACCCAGGAGATCCCTGTGCGCGTGCGGCCCTTCTCGCCGCCCCGGAACGTCGCCGCGGAGGCGGTCTCGCGCACCGGCTTCCGGCTGACGTGGGAGGCCCCCGCCACCGGCCTCACCCCCGAGGCCTACGACATCCGCGTGCTCGACGCCCTCCACGGCGAATCCGCCACCGTCACCCTCGCCCCCATCTGGGCCAAGGAGAGCGAGGGCCTGTGGGAGACCGTCGACCCCATCGCGCTGGACGCCTGGGCGCAGGGCCTGGAATGCAAGGCCTGCACGCTGGGGACGCCGGCGGGCTGGGAGGGCAGCCTCCAGGTCCGGACCGACAGCGACGGCGACTGGCGCAGCCTCCTTGGCCTGGGCGACCTCCACGCCTCCTTCGACCTGCCGGCTGGCGCGGGCCGCACCCTCCGCGTCCGCGCCAAGGGCGAGGAGCCGCCCCCGCGCCTCACGCTTTCCCTCCAAAGGCGGGGCGAGTATCTGGATGTCAGCCTGCCCACGGAGGGCGCCCTGCGCGCCTACGACGTCGCGGGGCTGCCGCCGGGGCATACCGTCCGCGTCGAGCTTGCCGCCCGCTATCGCCTGAACGACGGCTCGCTCCTGACCGTCTCCGCCGACCCGCTGTCGGTGGCGCTGGGCGCCGTGCCGCCCTTGGGCCTCAAGGCCGACCCGCGCTGGGAGACGCTCGCCCTGACTTGGCCCGAGGGCGCCGCGGAGGACGGGCTCACCGCCACCCTCACCTTCCGCGCCGAATGCCCCGTGGCGCAGACCCTCCCGCCGGGGCTCTACCTCACGCGCGTCTACCTCACCGGCAAGACCGACGCCGAGCCCGACCTCTCCGCCGGCAAGGCCGTCGTCCTCTCCAACACCTCCGACCAGGACATCCCCCTCAACGGCGAGGACGACAACTACGCCCTCGTCATCGAGAAGGACGGCGAACAGACCGGCTGGGACTTCCATCTCTCCGGCGAGGAGGGCGAATGGGTCTATCCCCTCGTCGTCCCCGCCCATGGCGAGCTCGTGATCGCCCATTCCAGGTATCAGCCCTTGGAAATGCGCGAAGGCGTCGTCTCCTACGGCGGGAACGCCCTCAACTTCACCGACGCGCACACCGTCTGGCTCCAGCACGCCGGCGCCATCGTCAACACCCTCACCCCCGTCAAGAACGCCGTCGTGCGCCTCCGCGCCGACAGCCTCGACGACGCCCTGCGCGCCCCCCTGCACGCCGGGCTCGACGCGCTGCCCGCGCTCTACGACCCCTGGGCCACCTTCACGGAGACCCGCACCCTCGACAGCCGCACCGTCACCCCCGACAGCCCCACCTACGGCTACGGCAACATCCTGGCCGCGTGCCCGCCCGAGGCCACGCGCCTCTGGGTCGAGGCCGTCGTCCACGAAGGCAGCGGGCGCTCCGAGACCACCTCGGCCACCCTCTGGGAGGCCGAACCCGAGACCGAGGGGCGCCGCGGCTTCCGCCTGATCCTGCGCTAAGGCGCGGCGACGGTGGCGGCGAGCGAGCCCTTGGCCAGCCGCAGGGCGATGGCGTCGCCGGGGCGTGCCTGCGCGGCGTCGGTGAGGATGCGCCCGCGGGCGTCGGTGGCGAGGGCGTACCCGCGGCGGAGCACGGCATAGGGATTCAGCGCCTCGAGGCGCGCGGCGCGGGTGGCGGCGGCGGCCGAGGCCGCGTCGGCCGCCCGGCGGAGCGCGAAGCCCAGGCGCGCGCCCAGGTCGGCCACGCGCCGCTCGGCGCGCGGGAAGGCGCCGGCCCCGGCGCGCTCGAGGGCCAGCTCGCGGGCGGCGAGGCGGCGGCCCTCGTCGGCGAGGCGCGCGCCGAGGGCATGGCCCAGGCGCGCCTCGAGGGCGTCGACGCGCTGGGCGTGGGCCTCAAGGTAGCGGAGCGGGTCGCGGAAAAGGGCGGCGGCCTCGTGCCGGCGGAGCTCGGCGCGGGCGGCGGCCCAGGCGACGCGCAGGGCCTTGATGAGGCGGTCCTTGGCGTCGGCCAGCGCGCGCTCGAAGTCCTCCTTCCGCCCGCAGAGCAGCTCGGCGGCCGCCGAGGGCGTGGGGGCGCGGAGGTCGGCGACGAAGTCGGTGATGGCCTGGTCGGGCTCGTGGCCGACGGCGGAGATGGTGGGGATCCGGGAGGCCGCGACGGCGCGGGCCACGCGCTCCTCGTTGAAGGGCCAGAGATCCTCGAGCGAGCCGCCGCCCCGGCCCACGATCAGCGCGTCGAGCGGCTCGGGGGAGCCGGGGCCGAAGGCGGCGTTGAGCAGCTCGACGGCGCGGGCGATCTCCTCGGCGGCCTCGGGGCCTTGGACGCGGCAGGGGGCGAGGATGATGTGAAGGTTGGGGTAGCGGCGGCCCAGGACGGTGAGGATGTCGCGGATGGCGGCGCCGGTGGGGGCGGTGACGACGCCGACGCGGCGGGGCAGGCGCGGCAGGGGGCGTTTGCGCGCGGCGTCGCAGAGCCCCTCGGCGACGAGTTTGCGGCGGAGCGCCTCGAAGCGGCGGAGCAGCTCGCCCGCGCCGTCGGCCAGCTCCACGCGCTCGGCGTTGAGCTGGTAGCTGCCGTGGGGGGCGTAGAGGGCGACGCGGCCGGTGACGCGCACCTTGCCGCCGTTGGCGAAGGCGGGGACGGCGCCCTGGGCCTTCTGGCGGAAGGCGAAGAAGGTGACGTTCAGGCGCGCGCCGGCGTCGCCCAAGGTGAAGTAGAGGTGCCCGGAGGCGTTCGGCGGGCGGAGGTTGGAGACCTCGCCCTCCACCGTCATGCGCGGCAGATCCTCCAGGCGGTCCTTGATGATCGCCGTCGCCCCGCTCACGCTCAGAACCAGATCGTTTGCCATCGCCCCCATTCTAGCAAACGGGGGCGGGCCCGTTTCGTGTATAATAAGGCCATGGTTACGATATTGGATTACGGCGCGGGGAACCTGACGAGCGTGCGCCTGGCCTTCGAGCGCCTGGGCGCGGAGACGCGCACGGTGGCGGAGGCAGGCGCGTGGGACGGCGCCGGGCGCCTGGTCTTCCCCGGGGTCGGCTCGGCCCGGAGCGGGATGGAGGGCGTGCGCGCGCGGGGCTTCGACGCGCTGCTGCGCCAGGCGGCCGCCAAAGGCGTGCCGATCCTGGGCGTCTGCCTGGGGATGCAGCTGCTGATGGAAGGCTCCGAGGAGGATGGCGGGGTGGCGGGGCTGGGGCTCATCCCCGGCCGGTGCGTCCGCTTCGACCCGGCGCGCGACCCGGCGGCGAAGATTCCGCACATGGGCTGGAACACCGTCTCGCAGGGGTGCTCGCCGCACCCGCTCTTCGCGGGCGTCGCGGAGGGGGAGGCCTTCTACTTCGTCCACTCCTACCACGCGGCGGAAACGCCGGCGGCGGCGGGGTGGACGGACTACTGCGGGGTGCGCTTCCCCTCCGTCGTGGCGGCGGGTCCGCTCTTCGCCACGCAGTTCCACCCCGAGCGCAGCGGCCAGGCCGGCGCCGCGCTCCTGCGCAACTTCCTGGCCTGGGAGCCCAAGGAGCCCGCCCCATGCTGCTGAAACGCCTCATCGTCTGCCTCGACGTCCGCGACGGCCGCGTCACCAAGGGCGTCCGCTTCCAGGGCAACGTGGACGTGGGCGACCCCGTCGAGATGGCCGCGCGCTACTGCGCCGACGGCGCCGACGAGATCGTCTTCTACGACATCACCGCCAGCGCCGAGCGCCGCCAATGCGACCTGGGCATGGTGGCCCGCGCCGCCCGCGCTCTGAGCGTGCCCTTCACCGTCGGCGGGGGCATCCGCGGCGTGGAGGACATGCGCGCGGCCCTCCTGGCCGGGGCCGACAAGGTGTCGCTCAACTCCCTGGCCGTGCTCAACCCCGCCATCCTCGCCGAGGGCGCCCGCGCCTTCGGCCGCCAATGCGTGGTGCTGGGGCTCGACGCGCGGCGCGTCGGGCCCACCCCCGCCATCCCCAGCGGCTACGAGGTGGTCATCCGCGGCGGCCGCCAGCCCACGGGGCGCGACGCGGTGGCCTGGGCCCGCGAGGCCGTCGCCCTCGGCGCCGGCGAGATCTGCCTCAACGCCATCGACACCGACGGCGTGCGCCAGGGCTACGAGCTCACCGTCACCCGCCTCGTCTCCGACGCCGTCCCCGTCCCCGTCATCGCCAGCGGCGGGGCGGGCGAGCCGCGCCACCTCGCCGAGGCCTTCCGCGAGGGCCACGCCGACGCCGCCCTCGTCGCCTCGATGGTCCACACCATGGGCCACACCTGCCAAAGCATCAAGGCCGAGCTCCGCCAGGCCGGCCTCCCCATCCGCTGAGACCGGAGAGCCGCCATGCGCAACGAAGCCTTCGACAACGCCGTCTCCCGCATCCTCGCCCAGGACGCCCGCTACCCCCGCGAAGCCTACGACCTCCTCCCCGCCGCCCTCGACTACACCGTCCGCGCCCTCCGCGCCGAGCGCCAGGAAGGCCGCGCCCAGGAGGACGAGGAGCCCGGCCCCCAGCAACACGTCTCCGCCCGCCAGCTCGCCGAGGGCTTCCGCGACCACCTCCTCGCCGAGTACGGCCCCTTCGCCAAGGGCCTCCTCGACGACCTCAACATCCGCACCACCGACGACATCGGCGCCATCGTCTACAACCTCATCGCCGTCGGCGCCTTCGGCAAGACCGAGAAGGACCGCCGCGAGGACTTCCACGACCTCTACGACTTCGACGAGGCCTTCGCCGAGCCCTTCCGCTGCCAATACGACTGAGCCCCCGCCATGAAGACCGACTGGCGCGACGCCCTGGCCCCCTACCTCCGCACCGACGGCTTCCGCCGCCTCTGGGCCTTCGTCAAGGCCGCCTACGCGGGCCCCGACACCATCCTCCCCGCCCAGGAGAACCTCTGCCGCGCCCTCCAGCTCTGCCCCCTGGCCGAGACCCGCGCCGTCATCCTCGGCCAAGACCCCTACCCCACGCCCGGCCAGGCCCACGGGCTGGCCTTCTCCGTCCTCCCCCCCACCCCGCCGCCCCCCTCCCTCCGCAACATCCTCCAAGAGATCGCCGACGACGTCGGCCCCGCCCACATCCAAGGCGGCGACCTCACCCCCTGGGCCCGCCAAGGCGTCCTCCTGCTCAACGCCATCCTCACCGTCCGCGCCCACGCCCCCCTCTCCCACGCCCGCCAAGGCTGGGAAGGCTTCACCGACGCCGTCATCCGCGCCGTCTCCGCCCGCGAACGCCCCGCCGTCTTCCTCCTCTGGGGCGCCCAGGCCAAGGCCAAGATCCCCCTCATCGACGCCTCGCGCCACCTCATCCTCACCGCCGCCCACCCCAGCCCCCTCTCCGCCCACCACGGCTTCTTCGGCTGCCGCCACTTCTCCAAGGCCAACGCCTTCCTCGCCGCCCACGGCCAGACGCCCATCGTCTGGTGAGGCCGCCCCCAAAAACGGAAGCCCCGGGCCGGGCGGCCCGGGGCTTCGTTGTCTTTGGGGGCGTGCCGCGCGTCAGGGACGGCGGCGGAGCGCCAACCCCGCCGCACCAAGCGCCAGCAACGCCAGCGCCGTCGGCTCGGGGAGAAGCGCGATCTCCTCGGCGGAAAGCGCGTAATCGGGCGTGCCCCCCACCACGAAGCCCGCCTTCTCGGGCGTCACATAGGCATCCGCCCACTTCATCTGCACGATGCCGGTGGTGCCGGTGAGGCCGCCGGAGAGCGTCGCGATCTCGGTGCCGTTGACGGAGATGGTGACGGTGGCCACGCCTTCCACGTTCGCCATGGAAAAGCCGACCAGGTACTCGCCGGTCGTCGCCGCCACGGTGTTCACCGTCGTGACGGTGACGTTGCCCCAGCCCAGGTTGTTCCGGATCGCCCAATTGCCGCTGTTGTCGATGCCGAACGCCACGTAGTTCTGCATGTCGCCGCCGGCGTTCCGCCCCCAAACCTCCGTGACCCACGTGTACGCCGTCGTCGACGTCAGCGTCCCGGCGAGCACGAACGTCCCGTAATTGTTGCCGTTCAGGCCAAAGGCCGTGTCGGCGGCGATGCCGTGGCCGTCATTGCCAAGCTGCGTCCAACCCGAGGTCGTCCAATCCAGCGTCACGGCGCCGGCGAAACCAAACGCGCACAGCGCGCAAACGGAAGCAAGGGCAAGTCTCATCTTCGTCTCCTTTCAATCAAGAACTGCCACTAGTGTACCACCCCCCCCCCATCGGGTCAAGGCCTTTTCGCGGCGCGCGCACGGGCGGGGTATCTTTGGTATACTGTCGAGGTATCTTTGGATTGGAGGCATGAATCAGGGCAGGCTGAGGGTTCTTTTGCTGATGGTGACGGACGCGCTGACGCTGAGCGTGGCGTGGTTCGCCGCCGCGGCGGCCTTTGCCGCGCTGGGCGGGCACGGGGTCGACGTCCATTACCTGACCTCGCGCGGGGGGTTCGTGCTGATCTACCTGTGCATCAACGTCTTCGCGCGCCTTTACCACGGCAACCCCTTTTACCCGGGGATGGCGCTGCCGCCGGTGGAGGAGTTCCGCCGGCTGACGCTCTCGACGTTGGCGACGGGGGTGCTCTTCTTCGCCTATCTGGCCTTTTACAACAAGACCGCGCTGGTGGCGCCGAGCACGGTGGTGCTGGCCGCGGCGCTGAACATCCTGGCGGCGCAGTCGGCGCGCAACGCGGCGCGGCGCTGGATGAAGCGAACGGGGGGGGGCATAGGCCAGATCCCCGTGGTGCTGGTGGGCGAGCCGGACTACACGCGGCGGCTGGAGGCGCACTTCGAGGCCTCGGCCTACGCCGGGGTGCGGGTGGCCGGGTGCTTCCCGCGGACGCGTGAGGCGCTGGGCTTCGCGGTGGCGCGGGGCATCCGCCACTGCGTCTGCTGCCAGCCGCTGAGGGTCTTCCGCACGGCGCTGCAGAAGCTGCTCGCGGTCTTCACGCTGGTGGTGTGCATGCCGGAGCGGCAGACCTTCCCGATCGTGCTCTCGCGCCCGGTGGAGTTCGGCGGCTTCGGCGGGCTGGAGATGGCCAACCAGCTGCGCCAGCGCGGCACCAAGGCGGTGAAGCGCGTGGCGGAGACGGCGCTGGCGGCGGCGGCCCTGGCGCTCTGCCTGCTGCCGGGGGCGGCGATCGCGCTGGCGCTGTGGGCGTGTCATGGCCGGGGGAACGTCTTTTACGGCACCGAGCGCCTGGGCAAGCGCGGGCGGCCCTTCGTCTGCTGGAAGTTCCAGACGATGGTGCCCGACGCGGACGCGCGCCTGGCCGAGCTGCTCGCCGCCGACCCCGCCTTGGCGCGGGAGTGGCGGGAGACGGGCAAGCTGCGCCACGACCCGCGCGTCACGCGCATCGGCGCCTGGCTGCGCAAGACGTCGCTCGACGAGATCCCGCAGCTGCTCAACGTCCTGCGCCGCGAGATGGCCCTCATCGGCCCGCGCCCCATCACGCGCGGGGAGGTGGCGCGCTATGGGGGGCTCTACGCCGTCGTCTCCGCCGTCAAGCCCGGCATCACCGGCCTGTGGCAGGTCTCGGGCCGCAGCGACGTGGACTGGGGCACGCGCGTGGCCCTCGATTCCTTCTACGCCCAGAACTGGAGCCTCTGGCTCGACCTCTGGATCTTCCTGCGAACCTTCGCCGTGGTGCTCCTCCAGCGCGGCGCGTATTGATTGAGGCCGAACGCGATGACGCACGCCCTGGCATTGAAGCGCGACCAAATCCTGGTCTTGGTCTCCAAGGACTTCAAGCTGAAGTACAACTCCACGGCGCTGGGCTTCGCGTGGTCGCTCATCGTGCCGATCGTCACGAGCCTGGTCTACTTCTTCGTCTTCGGCATCGTGATGCGGTGGCGGGCGGAGCATTACGCGCTCTATCTGGTGAGCGGGAACTTCGTGTGGCAGTTCTTCGCCAACGTGGTGCTGACCAACGGGCGCGTGCTCATGTCCAACAGCACGCTGCTGAAGAAGACCTCCTTCGACCGCGGGCTGCTCATCTGGGGCACGTTCTTCACCGAGAGCCTCCACTTCCTGCTGACCATCCCGGTGCTGGCCGCAATCATGCTCTGCCACGGCGTCACGCCGCAGTGGGCGACGGTGGCGCCGAACCTCGCGCTGGCCCTCACGTGCCTGACGCTGCTCTCCGTCGGCCTCAGCTATGCCTACGCGGCGGTGAACCTCTACTTCCGGGACTTGGAGCGCATCGTGGCGGTCGGGATGATGCTGTGGCTCTTCGTCTCGCCGGTCTTCATCCCCATCGACAACGTGCCGGAGCGCTTCCTCTGGCTCTACGAGGTCAACCCCATGGGCGGGATCCTGATGACGTGGCGGGACATCTTCTGGTCGCCGGGCTTCCACCCGGGGCGCTTCCTGCTGCTGGCGCCGGTCTGCCTGGCCGTCTTCCTCTTCGGCCGCTGGCTCTTCCGGCGGCTGGAGCCCCGCTTCGCCGAGATGATGTGAGGAACGCCCATGCCCGAGCCGCCCATCATCGAACTCAACGCCCTGACGATGCGCTTCGCCGTCGAGCGCCGCCACTACGGCCTCAAGAACATCGTCCTCCACCTGCCCCAATACATCCGCGACCACGCCAACCGCGCTTGGTTCACCGCGCTCGACGGCCTCACCCTCTCCATCGCCCGCGGCGAGCGCGTCGGCCTCATCGGCCACAACGGGTGCGGCAAGACCACCCTCCTCTCCGTCATCGGCGGCGTCTACCGCCGCTACCAAGGCGAGGTCCGCGTCCGCGGGCGCGTCTCCATGATGCTCGCCCTCGGCGCCGGCTTCTCCAAGGAGCTCTCCGGCCGCGAGAACATCGTCCTCAACGGCGTCCTCCAAGGCAAGACCCGCCGCGAGATGGCCGCCCTGATGGACGACATCATCGACTTCGCCGGCATCGGCCCCTTCATCGACGCCCCCGTCTACCAATACTCCTCCGGCATGCTCGCGCGCCTCGGCTTCGGCATCGCCACCGCCATCAAGCCCGAGATCCTGCTGGTCGACGAGGTCATGGCCGTGGGCGACGCCGACTTCGCCGCCAAGTGCAGGAAACGCATCGACGGCCTCCTCGCCGACGGCGCCACGCTCATCCTCGTCTCCCACAGCATGTCCGTCATCCGCGCCTACTGCGACCGCGTCATCCGCCTTGACCACGGCCGCATCGCCGCCGACGGCCCCACCGCGCGCATCCTCGGCCCCGCCCGCTGACCGCCCCTCCCCACGGAAAGGACCCGCCCATGGCCGCCCAGCCCGACAACACCATCCGCACGATCGCCCACAACGCCTGCACCGGCTGCGGCGCCTGCCGGAACAAATGCCCCAAGGACGCCATCCGGATGGTCCTGGACGACGAGGGGTTTTACTTCCCACAGGTGACGGACGCCTGCGTGAACTGCGGCCTCTGCCTGGCGGCCTGCCCCGCCGCCCACCCCGTGGCGCACCATCCCACGCCCCCCGCCTACGCCGTCTGGGCGGACGACGACACGCGCATGAAAAGCTCCTCCGGCGGCATGTTCTCGCTCCTGGCCGAGGCCACGCTCGCAAAAGGCGGGGTCGTCTTCGGCGCGCGCTATGCCGAGGATTATCTGTCGGTCTACCATGCCGCCGCGCACACCGAGGAGGAGTTGGCGCCGCTGAGGAAATCGAAGTACGTGCAGAGCGACACGCGCCTGACTTACCGTGAGGTCAAGGAGGCCCTGGGGCAGGGCAAGCCGGTGCTCTACGTGGGCTGCCCCTGCCAGATCGCCGGGCTCTACCGCTTCCTCGGCAAGGACGACCCCAACCTCCTCACCGCCGACCTCGTCTGCCACGGCGCGAACTCCCTTACGGCTTACCAAACCTTCCTCCGCGAGTTCTCGGAGGGGAAACCCATCGAGCGGGTGGATTTCCGTGATAAGGTGTTCTACAACTGGGCCACTCCAGTGGTGGTTTATCTGAAGGATGGGTCGGTTCGCAAAAAGCCCTCTTGGGAAAGCAGTTGGTATGACGGTTTCCTGAAGGGGATCATCAATCGTTATAACTGTTTTGCCTGTCCGTATGCGTGCCCCACCCGAATCGGGGATTTCACGCTAGCGGACGCCTGGCAAGTCAATAAGATCAACCCGGCCTATGACGACAAGAAGGGGACTTCGCTTGTCTTGGTGAACAGCGAGAAGGGGCGGGCGTGGTTCGAACGCCTACGGCCGGCGATGACGCTGTGCGAGAGCCTGCCTTATGACGCGATCAGGCGCTACAATGGGCAAATCAACTTCCCCTCGAAGCAACATCCGCTGCGCGGGGCGTTCTTCCGGCTGATGGCACGTTTCGGTTACGAGGACGCCATCCAGATGGTCCAGGGCAAGAAGGCCGCCTATGACATCGGGTATGTCGGGTGGTGGGACAGCACCAACTATGGGAGCACGCTGACCTCGTTCGCCATCAATCGGACGCTGAAAAACCTCGGGAAGCGCGTCCTCATGCTGGAGTATCCCAAGATGCCGACCGAGTTGCCGGAGGGCAAGCGCTATGGCATTGAGTTCGCGCGGCACTTTTATGACGTCAGCGACGTCATGCGCGGCGACTACCGGCGCTTCAACGCGCTGTGCGACACCTTCCTGTGCGGGTCGGACCAGCTGTGGAACTATGATTGCAACCGCTTCTTCGGGTACGGCTACTTCTTCTTCGACTTCGTGGACAACAAGAAGAAAAAGATCGCCTATGCGACCTCGTTCGGGCGGGACACGGAGAATTACCCCGACCCGCAAAAGCTCAGGGTCGGGTATTACCTTTCCAAGTTCGACGCCGTCTCCGTCCGCGAGAAGAGCGGCGTCGACATTTGCCGGGATTCCTTTGGCGTGGATGCGACGCACGTGTTGGACCCTGTGTTCCTCTGCGACATGGCATCCTATGAGGAGGCCATCGCGCTTTCGCGTGTCGCGCTTCCCGGGCGATACGTCCTTTCCTATCTGTTGGACGTGACGCCCGAGAAACTGGAGGCCGTGCGCCTCACGGCGGAAAGCCTTGGGCTGCCCTATCGCATTATCCTGGATGGGCAGAAGGACATCGCCAAACTCAAGGCAGAAATCGACGACCCCAACATCGTCAACCCAATTCGGATCGAGGATTGGCTGAACTACTTCCAAAACGCCGACTATGTCGTGACGGATTCCTTCCATGGGTTCTGCTACAGCATTATCTTCCACCGCCCCATGTCGGTCTTCGCGAACAAGTATCGGGGCATGGCGCGGTTTGAGACCATCTGCGACCTGACCGATCTGCACAATCGCTTGGTTTTCACCTTGGACGAACTCAAGGAGAAGGCGTTGCATCGGGAGCCGATTGATTTCGACGCGGTCGACGGAAAGCTCAGCCCGATGAAGGCGTTCAGCCTCCAATGGCTGAAGAATGCGCTCGACAAGCGGAAATTGCCCACCTCCGTGCGGGAACTCCAGTTGTGGAAGGCGATAGAGCATGACCGGCGCCTCCACGCGCTTGAGCAGGCGCTTCAATCGTTGCGGACGGTCCCGGCGTTGGCGGAGTTGCTTTCTCCTGGGCCGACCAAGGCAGAGAACGCCGCAGGGAAGCCGGGAGAATCGTTGGACGTGGCCAAAACGTTGGTTGACGCTTTTTTTCGGGGAGTTTTGCAGAAGCGTTCGTGAACGGGACGTCTGATGAAGGAGAGTCAGGATGAAGAAGACCAAGACCATGAAGGAAGATGTCCGGATTTATGTTGTCTGCCACAAGCCGACGCCGTTGCCCAAGACGCCGCCCTTTGTGCCCATCCAAGTGGGGAAGGGGAAGCCAATCCCTGGTGTTACAATGCGCGACAACATCGGGGATAACATCGCGGCGAAGAACCCGAACTTTTGCGAGCTCACCGCGCAGTATTGGATTTGGAAGAATGTCCAGGCGGATGTCGTGGGGCTTTGCCACTACCGCCGAATCCCGAGTTTCTCTGGTTGTTTGGACGGGACTTTCTCGGATTTCTCGAAGTCGACGCTCAAGCGGTTTGGGTGGACGCCGCAGGTCATCCGGGGGTTGCTCGCCGACCATGACATCCTGATGCCGCCCTGCTGGCCGGTTTTCCCGCCTGGCGAGCCGGGGCACATCATGACGCCCTACCAATTCCATGCCTATGAGCATCGGGAGTCCGATATCGCCGAGACGTTGCGCGTCATCCACGACCTCACCCCGGAGATGGAGGGTTATGCCCACCAAGCCCTCTGCGTGGACACGACCCAATGCTTCGGCAACATCTGCGTCATGCGCAAGCCGCTCTTCGACGATTACTCCGCCTGGCTCTTCAAGATTCTCTTTGAGCTTGAGCGTCGCATCGAGTTGCCGAAGAACAAGGAGCAGGCCCGTGTCTTCGGGTTCCTCTCCGAACGCCTCATCATGGTCTGGCTGGCCTACGCGAAGGACAAGCTCAAGACGCGCGTTTGGTTCGCCAGAATGATCCCGTTGGGCGAATTTGACAAGAAGACCATCACGGCGGATTGCTCTGTCCCCGCCCGCGAGGCGGTCCCCAACCCCAAACTCTCCGTTATCATCCCCGTCTACAACGCAGAGAAATATCTCCCGAAATGCCTGCAATCCGTCTGCACGCAATGCGAGGAGAACATTGAAATCATCTGTGTGGATGACGAGAGCACCGATGGGTCGCGTGAGATTTTGAGCCGATTCGCCGAAAGAGATAAACGTATTCGCATCATCCGTCAGAAGAATGGCGGCCCGGGTAAAGCGCGCAATCGCGGCATAGAGGAAGCGAAAGGCGATTATCTCGCCTTCGTGGACAGCGACGATTGGGTGGATCGTTTCGTTTGGTACCGTACGCTCCGCAAGGCTGAGCGTCAGAACCTTGACATGGTGCTTTTCGAACCGCAGGACGTCATCAGCGAGACCGGGGAGCAGGTGTCCAACGAATGGAACGAGACCCGCTTTCCCGAACGGTGTTACGCGGAGCCTTTCACGTGGCGCGACATCGGGCGTTCTCCCTTCGACACGTGTTGCTATCCTCACAATCGCATCATCCGCAAATCCTTTCTGGGCGATCGCCGCTTCCCGGAGCATCATCACTATGAGGACGCGGCCATCCATATCGACCTCCTCCTTTCCGCAGATCGCCTCGGTGCGTTCGCCTGCCCTTTCTATTTCTATCGCATTCACAGAGATTCGCGCGTTCATGCCTCCGATACGCGAGTGCTCGATCACCTCATAATCCTTGACGACGTCGCCAAACTCCTGCATGAGAAAGGCCTCTTTGAGGAATTGCAAGGGCCGTTCCTGCACTTCTCCGCGTTATTGCTGCTGAGGACGTACACGCTTTGGCCCACGCCGGGATGTTTGGCTAGTCTCCAACGGTGGTTGCGTGCCAAGCCTCAGAAGGCTTGGGCGTGGCAATCCGCCGGTCCCGTCGCCCGCCTCACCGCCCATGCGATTCTCAAGGGCAACACGCGCTTCCTCGCCAATCCCTATGCCTCGCCCCTTGCGGCGGTGGCGCTTGCCCTCGACAATCGCTCCGCTCGGAAGCGCACCCGCAGGGCATTCAAGCAATGGGTGCCCTATGGCCTGATGCGCCGTTGGCTTGCTGAGCGTTACGGCATGGTCATCGATGAGCCGCTGATGGCGTATCCAGGCTTCTTTAAGCGCGTGAAGCGGGTGGTGAAATTCTCCCTCCCCTATGGCTTGGTGGAGGCGTGGAAGCACGCCGACGTCGCGACGCAAGTGAACGGCGGTTCTGGGATTGTCTCTGTTTTCCGTCGGATATTGCGGCCGCGAGGAAAGTAAGGGCGTTGCAAATCTGTTTTGGCGGCGTCCGTGGACGCCGCCTTTTTGTGTTGTGGATGAAAGGGGAATGGTGGGGCAAAAAAAGAGGTTGACAAATGGAGTTGATTGTGTATAACATTTGGCGTTCTTTTTGCCAGATTGGGCTTTTGCCGGGTGGCGTGGCGCGGCCCGGCTTGCGAATGCCCGGGGGCGCGTCTCCGTCGACGGCCGTGGCATGGGGTGCGCGGGGGCAATAGTGTCCGGTAAAAGTTTTAAGGGGTAAAAGACAAAAAGCGATTGTTGGCGTATCCTATAAAAAGCAATCA
>CALXSF010000022.1 GCA_944391055.1 uncultured Kiritimatiellota bacterium
CGCGGGCGCGGAGCTTGGCAGGCTGCATGGGGACGGGGACGATGGCGTCGAAGCGCAGGCCAAGGGGGGCGATGCGGGCGATGTAGGTGGCGGAAAGGAAGCGGACGAGGTCTTCCTGCAGCCAGACGCCGCCGTGATACTTGAAGGTGTGGATGAGGTGCCGGAAGGCGCCGTCGTAGCGGGCCACGACGAAGGCGCGGGTGAAGGCGGGGCAGCGGCGGAGGCAGTCCGAGCAGATGAAGTCGGGCCCGCCGGGCATGGCCGACTCCGCGCCGCAGACAAGGCACGCGGGGTTGCGGGCGAGGGAGAGGCGCCCCAGGCAGTCGGCGCAGATGTAGCCGCCCTCGCCGGCGGGGCGTTCGCAGAAGACGCAGTCGCGCGGGTAGACGAAGTCGAGCGCCCAGCCCAGGAGCCGCCGCGCCGTCACAAAGAGACGCCGAAGCATCGCAGCCCAAGCCCCAGCGCGCCGCCCAGCAGGATGAGCGCGACGGCCCCGAGGCGCACCCATTGCGTGAGGGCGAAGAGCCCCACCGCCAGCGCGGCGGAAAGCCAGCGGAACCCCGCCCCGCCGCCGGGCAGGAGCGTGTGCCCCAGAAGCGTCCACGCCGCCGCGCCGATCAGCCCCACGACCACCGGCTTGGCGCCCTCAAGCGCGGCGCGGATGGCCCAGTGGCGCATGGCGTAGCGGAAGGCCCCGGCGACGAGCAGGATGATGACGACGGAGGGGAGCACCACGCCGCCCGTGCTGCAGACGCTGCCGAGCAGGGGGCTCAGCCCATGCTGCTCCGCCACGTGGATGCCGGAAAAGGTGGCGATGTTGATGGCGAAGGGCCCGGGCGTGCTCTCGGCGATGCCCACGAAGTCGGTGAACTGCTCGGCGGTGATCCACGCATGGCGGTCGATGAGCTCCTGCTGGATGAGCGGGATCATGGCGTAGCCGCCGCCGATGGTGAAGAGCCCGACCTTGGCGAAGACCCAGAAAAGCGTCCAGTAAATCACGGCCCGGCCCCCCCGCGGGCGGCGAGCCGGGGGCGGACGCCATACCAAAGCACGCCGAAAAGCAGCCCGCCGACGACGAACCAGAGCGCGTTGAGCCCGAGCAGCGCCACCGACACGAAGGCCAGCGCGCCGGCGATCGCGTTGGCCGCGTTGCGCGGCACGCCCTGCCCCATGCGGATGAAGGCCCGCGCGATGAGCACGATCGCCGCCACCCGGATGCCCGCCAGCGCCGCCGCCACCCACGTGTTCTCGCGGAATTGCAGGTAAAAGCCGCTGACGATCACGATGACCAGCCACGCGGGGAAGACCAGCGCCGCCGTCGCCACCACCCCGCCGAGCACCCCCGCCAGCCGGTAACCCACGAAGGTCGCCGTGTTCACGGCGATGGGGCCGGGGGTGCTCTCGCCGATGGTGATGATGTTGAAGAGCTCGTCCTGCGTCAGCCAGCCCTTTTTGCGCACCAGCTCATCCTCCAGGAGCGCGACGATGGCGTAGCCGCCGCCGAAGGTGATGCCGCCGAACTTCCCGAAGGTGAGCGTCAGCGCCAGGAGGCGCTTGGCGAGCGAAGGCGTCTGCCCGGGCCTCAAAGCCCGGCCTCCAGGCGGGCCTTGACGGCGGCCAGGTCGGTCTCGGCGGGGGCGGCGCCGGACTTCACGGCGGCCTCGGCCACGGCGTAGGAGACGGTGGCGTAGAGGCGGCGGTCAAAGGCCTTGGGGATGATGTAGCCGGGGCCGAAGACGAGCGTCTCGCCGGGGTAGAGCGCCTGGACATCCTCGGGGACGGGCTCGCGGGCGAGGGCGGCGAGGGCGTGGCTGGCGGCCACCTTCATCGCGGTGTTGATGGTGCGGGCGCGCACGTCCAGCGCGCCGCGGAAGAGGAAGGGGAAGCCGAGGACGTTGTTGATCTGGTTGGGGTGGTCCGAGCGGCCGGTGGCCATGACGTAGGGGCGGCCCGCCAGCGCGCGCGCCACCTCGGCCGGCTCGATCTCGGGGTCGGGGTTGGCCATCGCGAAGACGGCGGGGAAGTCGGCCATCGTTTTCACGTCCTCGCCCGTCAGCACGCCGGCGGCGGAGACGCCGATGAAGACGTGGGCGCCGGCGAGCGCGTCGCGGAGGGTGCGCTTGTCGGTGTCCCGGGCGTGGCGGCGCTTGTGCGCGGTGAGGTCGGCGCGCCCGGCGTGGATGACGCCCTTGGAGTCGCAGAGCGTCAGGTCGCGCACGCCGGCGGCCTTGCACATGTCGGCGATGCGGATGCCGGCGGCGCCCGCGCCGTTGACGACCACGCGCAGGTCGCCCAGCGCGCGCTTGGCGATGGCGGCGTAGTTGATGAGGCCGGCCACGGTGATGACGGCGGTGCCCCACTGGTCGTCATGGAAGACGGGGATGTCGAGCTCGGCGTCCAGGGTGTCCTCGATCTCGAAGCAGGCGGGGGCGGCGATGTCCTCCAGGTTGATGCCGCCGTACATCGGGGCGATGGCGCGGACGGCCTCGATGACGCGCTTGGGGTCCGTTTTGCCCGTGTTCGCCCCGCCCTGGCGGCAATGGCCCAGCGGCACGGGCCAGGCGTCCACCCCGGCGAAGGATTTGAAGAGCGCGGCCTTGCCCTCCATGACGGGGATCGAGGCCGCCGCCCCCAGGTCGCCCAGGCCCAGGATGGCCGTGCCGTCGGAGACCACGGCCACCAGGTTGCGCTTGGCCGAGAGGTCGAAGGCCCGCGCGGGCTCGGCGGCGATGGCCTTGACGGCCTGCGCCACGCCGGGCGTGTAGGCCAGGCACAGATCCTTCTGGGTCTTCAGCGGTTTGCTCAGCGCCACGCGCACCTTGCCGCCGTCATGGAACGCAAACACCTCTTCCTTCGTGATCTCGATGGCCATCGCAGTGAGTCCTTTCGCAATGAAATGGCCCACAGTATACCACAGAACGCCGCGCGTCGGCCGAAGGGCGCCGTGTCGGTGAGGCGACGGGCGCGATTCTGCTATACTATGGCCCTCACACGCAGGAAGGAACCCGAGCATGACACAGTTGGAAGCAGCCCGCAACGGAACCGTCACCGAGGCCATGCGCGCCGTGGCCGCCGAGGAGCGATTGGACGCGGAGGCCGTGCGCGCCGCCGTCGCCTCCGGCCGCGCGGTCATCCCCCTCAACCCCGCCCACAAAGGCGTGCGGCCGACGGGCGTGGGCCGCCTTTTCTCCACCAAGATCAACGCCAACCTGGGCCGCTCGCCCACGCGCTCGGGCAAGGGCGACGAGCTGACGAAGCTGCAGGTGGCGCTGGACGCGGGGGCGCAGTTCGTCATGGATCTCTCCGTCGGCACGGGCAAGGGCGCGGAGGAGATCCGCGCCGAGCTGCGCGACATCCGCCAGGGCATGCTCGACCGCTCGCCCGCCCCCCTCGGCACCGTGCCCATCTACGAGACCATCTCGCGCTTGGACGGCGACATCCCCGTGATGGACCCCGGCGACCTCCTGGCCGTCATCCGCGAGCAGGCGGAGCAGGGGGTGGATTTCATGACGCTCCACGCCGGGCTCATCCGCGCGAACCTCCACTTGGCCGACTCGCGCAAGATGGGCATCGTCTCGCGCGGCGGCGCCATCATGGCCGAGTGGATGCGCCGCCACGACGCCGAGAACCCCCTCTACGCCCACTGGGACGAGGTGATGGACATCCTGGCTGAGCACGACGTCACCGTCTCCCTCGGCGACGGCCTGCGCCCCGGCTGTTTGGCCGACGCCGGCGACGACGCGCAGTACGCCGAGCTCGCCGTCCTCGGCGAGCTGGTGCGTCGTTGCCGCGCGCGCGGCGTCCAGGCGATGGTCGAGGGCCCCGGCCACGTGCCCTTCAATCAGATCCGCGAGCAGATGGAGCGCGAGCAGGAACTGTGCGACGGCGCGCCCTTCTACGTCCTCGGCCCCATCGTCACCGACGTCGCGGCGGGCCACGACCACATCGCCTCGGCCATCGGGGCGACCGCGGCGGCGACCTACGGCGCCTCGCTGCTGTGCTACGTGACCCCCGCCGAGCACCTGGGCCTCCCCGACGCCGACGAGGTCCGCCAAGGCTGCATGGCCCACCTCATCGCCGCCCACGCCGGCGACGTCGCCCGCGGCCTCCCCGGCGCGCGCGAGCGCGACGACCGCATGGCCCAGGCGCGCTACGACTTCGACTGGAACGCGCAGTTCGCCCAGGCCCTCGACCCCTGCCTCGCCCGCGAGCGCTGGCTCCGCACCCGCGCCGAGAGCGGCGCCGCCCACGACGACGACCATTGCTCGATGTGCGGCAAGGCCTTCTGCGCCCTCCGCACCACCAAGCGGATGCGCCAGGGGCTGTGACGGGCGGCGGGGGAGAGGGACGCCCCGCGCCCCGCGCGCTCTCCGTCCTCATGGTCGCGTGGGGCCGGCAGGATCTGCTGGACGCGAGCTTGGGCGCGGTGCGGCGCTTCCTGCCGGGAGCGCAGGCGGTGGTGGTGGACAACGGCTCGGAGCCGCCGCTGCGCCTGCCCGCCGGCGTGGAGGCGGTGCGCGCGCCGCGCAACCTGGGCTTCGCGGGCGGGAACAATCTGGGGCTGGCCCGCTGCACGGGGGATTACGTGCTGCTGCTGAACACCGACGCGGTGCTGCCCTCGGCGGAACCGGCGGAGACGCTGCTGGCCTTTCTGGAGGCCCACCCGGGCGTGGCCGTGGCCCAGGCCAAACTGCGCCTGCCGGATGGGACGCTCGACGCGTGCGGGGAGGGGCTGACGCCGCTGGGGCTGCTCTATCACCACGGCTACCGGCGGCCGGACGGCCCGCACGCCGCGCGCCCCAGGCCCGTCTTCGCCGCGAAGGCCGCGTGCGCGCTGGTGCGGCGCGCGGCGATCGCGGACGCGGGGGGGCTCTTCCGTCCCCGCTTTTTCTGCTACTACGAGGACATCGATTTCTGCCACCGCCTGTGGTTGGCCGGGTGGGAGTGCTGGTTCGTGCCCACCGAGCCCGTGGCGCACGCGGAGGGCGCCACCTCGCGGACGCTGCCCGCGCGGCAGGTCTGGCGGCGTTACCTCTCGAACATGCTGTGCTCGGCCTTTGACCTTTGGGGGTGGCGGCTTTGGCTGGGGCGCGGGCTTCCTTTTTTGGCGGCGGTCTTCGCGGGGGGGCTGGCGCGGGGCGTCCTGCCGCGGCCCTTCCGCGACCCGATGCCGGTGCGGCGGCGCGTGCCGGAGGCCGCGTTCCTGCCGCGCGTCACCGTGCGCCCGCCGTGGCGGTATTATTGGGGGCTTGCCCGCCGGGGCGTCAGCGGCGCTTTTTGCGGCGGACGCGGCGTTTGACGCGGACGGCGACGTCGTGGCGGAGCGAGGCGTGCCGGCGGAGGTGCGCGGGGGAGGAGTCGCGGTCGCGGACTTGGCTGCGGTAGAGCGTCCAGCCGGGGGAGAGGAGGAAGGAGAGGCCGCAGACCCACATGGAGGGGAGCAGGAGGCCGTGGTTGCCGGTGAACTCGCTGACCATCAGGATGGCGGCGAGGGGGGTGCGGACGGCGGCGGTGAGGTAGCCGGCCATGCCGAGCATGGCGCAGTTGGAGAGGGAGAGCCCCAGACCGGGGAAAAGCGCGGCGAAGAGCGCGCCGCACCCCGCGCCGTACATGGCGCCGCAGAAGAGCGCGGGCCCGAGCATGCCGCCGGCGCCGCCGCTGCCGACGGTGAAGGCGGTGGCGACGGCCTTGAGCGCGCCGAGGAGGAAGAGGGTGAGGATGGCGTGGGGGAGGAAGGAGGGGGAGGCGAGGACGTCGGCGTTGGCCTGGAGGGTCTGCTGGATGTGGCCGTAGCCGGCGGAGAGGATCTGGGGGAAGGCCAGGCCAAGCGCGCCGACGAGGAGCCCGCCGAGGGCGGGTTTGGCCCAGGCGGGGAGGGCGGCGCGGCGGAAGACGATCTCGGTCTGACGGAAGAAGAGGATGTTGAAGCGCACCGCCGCGGCGATGAGGAAGGCGAGGACGGTGTAGCAGAGGAAGCGGGCGGGGGAGGCGAAGAGCTCGTGCGGGGTGCTGAAGAGCGGCTCCCAGCCGAAGGCGCAGGCGAAGGTCATGTAGGCGATGGTGGAGGCGACCATCGAGGGGATGAGCACGTCGCCCTCCAGGTCGAAGCCCCGGTAGAGGACCTCGGCGGCGAAGAGGGCGCCGGCCATGGGCGCGCGGAAGATGGCGCCGATGCCGGCGGCCATGCCGGCGGCCAGAAGGACGCGCCGCTCGTAGGGCGAAAGGCGGAGGACGCGCCCGACGAAGGCCCCGCAGGCCGCGCCGATCTGCGTGATGGGGCCCTCGGCGCCGGCGCTGCCGCCGGTGCCGATGACGAGGCTGGCGGCGAGGACTTTGACGGGGGCGACGGCCACGGGGATGTCGGTGGCGGTGTGGTGGTAGGCGCCGATGACGGTGTCGGTGCCGTGGCCGCCGGCGGAGGGGGCGAAGCGCCGCGCGAGGAGGCAGGCCAGCAGCGCGCCGAGCGCGGGGAGCAGGAGGCGGACGCCCCCGGCGAAGGCGGCGGCGAGGCCGGGGTGGACGCGCTCGAGGAGGGTGTAGCGCACGGCGGGCGGGTGGGCGAGGGCGATCTCGCCGGCGGCGGTGGGGATGGCGACGCGCCCCAGGCCCTCCAGCGCGTAGACGCGCACCCATTCGATCATCGAGAAGAACCAGATGGCCATGAGCCCGGCCAGGACGCCCACCGCCGCGCAGATGCAGACGGTGCGCCCCATGCGGAGCGTCTCGCCCTCGGCGGGGACCCAGAAGCGGAACCAGCGCCACGATTGCCGGCCGCCGCGCAGGAGGTCGGCCGCGGGGGGGAGGCGCGGCGTCTTGGGGGCCATGGCGGCGCCGGGGCGGTCAGTCGCGCAGGATGCGGCGGAAGAATTGGGCCAGGGGGATGACGCCGATGAGGCGGCCGTCCTTGTCCACGACGTAGGCCTTGACGGCGTTGCGCTCGGCCAGGTCGGCGGCGATCTCGCGCGCCGGGGTGTCGACCAGGCAGGTGCAGACGTCGGGGTTCATGGCCTCGCGCACCTTGGTGCCGCGCGTTTGGCGCAGACGCTCGGCCAAGGGCTCCATGGTGTTGGCGGGGGTGTTCTTGAGGGTGGGGAAGAGCTTGCGGAAGCCTTTGGGGATGAAGCAACCGAGGAGGGCGTGGGTGTCGACCGCGCCGATGAGGCGGCCGGCGGCGTCGACGATGGGCAGCTCCACCTTGTCCAGATCCATGAAACGGTCGAGGGCGTCGGAGAGGGGCTCGTCCTCGCGGAGGGCGTCGCTCTCGGCGCTCATGAGGTCGCCGGCGCAGATGTAGTCGGGCAGTTTCATCTCGCTGCGGCGGAGGAAGCGCATGACCTCGGCACTGTCGCGCATGGCGGCGAGGCGCTCGGCGCTGCCGGGCTCGCGCAGGAGGTTGGCGAGGGCCCGGAGGATCTGGAGGTAGCGCGCGGGCTGGTGCTCGGGCACGAGGAGGAGGAAGACGAGCTGGACGGGTTTGCCGCCCTCGGGGGAGGGGAGGCCGGCGGGATAGACGCCGAGCGCCAGATAGGGGCGCTCGATGCCCTCGATGCGCGCGTGGGGCAGCGCCACGCCCTCGCCCACGACGGTGGGGGAGAGGCGTTCGCGGCGGAGCACCGCGTCCACGATCGTCTCCGCCTTGAAGCCGGGGAGGTGGTTGGCCACGAGCAGGCCCACCAGCGCGTGGATCATGTTGTAGGCCGAGGGCACCGTTTGGTCGAAGACGATGTCCTCCTCCGAGAAGAAGCCGCTCAGATAGACCGCGTTCGTTTCCGTTGCCATAATTGTTTTCCCTTTCATCCCGGTTCGGAGCGGGAACCTCCCGCGCCTTACGTCCTTTAAGATAGCACATCTCCGCCGTTCCCGCTTGCGCCTTGGGCGTCGTTTGGGGTGGGGGCTTCGCGTGCGGGGCGGCGTTGTGGTAGAATGGCGGGGATTTTGGTTCCCCTTTCAGGAAGGATCGCGATTATGGCAACGGTGTTTTTGGTCGGTCAAGAGGCGCTTTCGGCGTTCCGCGTGGAGGCGCTCCGGAGGCGTTTGGCGGAGGCGGGGCTGGCGGGGTGCGCGGTGCGCACGCGCTGGGTCTTCCCGATGCTGACGGAGGGGGCGCTTGCCGAGGAGGCGCTCGCCAAGGCCAGGACGTTGCTGGACGCGGGGGACGCGCCGCTGCCGCGAGAGGGCTTCTTCGTGGCGCCGCGGCTGGGGACGATCTCGCCGTGGAGCTCGAAGGCGACGGATATTTTCCGGACGTGCCGGGTGGCGGGGGTGCTGCGGGTGGAGCGGGCGATGCACGTGGCGTTGGAGCGGGAGGGGCGGACGCTCGGCGCGGAGGAGGCGGGGGCCGCCGCGCTGAACGTGCTCCATGACCGGATGACCGAGGGGGTCTTCTCCGCGGAGGCGCTGGGGGGGCTTTTCGCGGAGGCCAGGCCGGCGCGGGGGCGGGTCTTCGACGTGTTGGGCGAGGGGCGCGCGGCGTTGGAGCGGGCGAACCGGGAAATCGGCCTGGCACTGAGCGACCCGGAGATTGATTACCTGCTCGGCGCGTACACGGCGGCCCGGCGCAACCCGACGGACACGGAGCTGACGATGTTCGGGCAGGTGAACAGCGAGCATTGCCGCCACAAGATCTTCAACGCGCGCTGGATCATCGACGGGCAGGAGCGCGACCTTTCGCTCTTCGGGATGATCCGCAACACGCACGTCTTGCACCCGGAGGGGACGCAGGTGGCGTACAAGGACAATTCGGGCGTCATCGACGGCTTCCGGACGTTGGCCTTCCAGGCGGACCCGCGGGAGGGCAACGCCTATCGTTTCGCGGAGGATCAGGTGGAGATGCTGATGAAGGTGGAGACGCACAACCACCCGACGGCCATCTCGCCTTTCCCCGGGGCGGCGACGGGCGTCGGCGGCGAGATCCGCGACGAGAGCGCCACCGGCATCGGCAGCCGCACGAAGGCGGGCATCTGCGGCTTCTGCGTGAGCAACCTGGAGATCCCCGGTTTCCGTCAGCCTTGGGAACGGGATTTCGGCGAGCGGCCGGAGCGTTTGGCGCCGGCGCTGAGCATCATGTTGGAGGGGCCCATCGGGGGGGCGACCTTTGGCAACGAGTTCGGGCGGCCGCAGCTGTGCGGCTTCTTCCGGACGTTGGAGGCGGAGGCCGGCGGGAAGGTGTGGGGCTACCACAAGCCCATCATGCTCGCCGGCGGCATGGGCAACATCCGCCACGGGCAGGTGCTCAAGCGCGACGTGCCGCCGCATGTGCTGGTGGCGCAGATCGGCGGGCCGGCCATGCGCATCGGCCTGGGCGGCGGCGCGGCCAGCTCGATGGCCTCGGGCGCGAACGAGGCGAAGCTGGATTTCGACTCGGTGCAGCGCGGCAACGCGGAGATGCAGCGGCGCTGCCAGGGCGTCATCGACGCCTGCGTGGCGTTGGGCGCGGGCAACCCCATCCTCTCCATCCATGACATCGGCGCGGGCGGCCTCTCCAACGGCTGCCCGGAGCTGGTGGAGGCGACGGGCGCGGATTTCGAGCTGCGCGCGGTCCACAACGAGGAGCCCTCGATGAGCCCGATGGAGATCTGGTGCTGCGAGGCGCAGGAGCGTTACGTGCTGGCCATCCGGGCGGAGGATCGCGTGCTCTTCGAGAGTTTCTGCGAGCGCGAGCGCTGCCCCGTGGCCTTCATCGGCGAGACGCGCGACGACGGGCGCATGGTGCTGCACGACGCCCATTTCGGCGACAACCCCATCGACATGGACGTGGCCACGCTCTTGGGCAAGCCGCCGCGCATGGTGCGCGACGTCCGCCACGTGGCGCTGCCCCAGCGGCCGCTTGACCTGGCCGGCGTGGCGCCCGCCGAGGCGTTCCAGCGCATCCTCCGCTTCCCCGCGGTGGCCAACAAGACCTTCCTTGTCACCATCACCGACCGCACCATCACCGGCATGGTCCACCGCGACCAGATGGTGGGCCGCTATCAGATCCCCGTGGCCGACCACGCCGTGACGGTCACGGGCTACACCTGCTTCACCGGCGAGGCGATGGCCACCGGCGAGCGCACCCCCGTCGCCATCGTCGACGCGCCCGCCTCCGCCCGCATGGCCGTGGGCGAGGCGATCTTGCAGATGGCCTCCGCCCCCATCGGGCCGATCGGGACCATCAAGCTCTCGGCCAACTGGATGGCCGCCTGCGGCGAGGAGGGCGAGGACGCGCGCCTCTTCGACGCCGTGGAGGCCGTGGGCATGGAGCTTTGCCCCGCGCTCGGCGTCTGCATCCCCGTGGGCAAGGATTCCCTTTCCATGCGCACGGTCTGGACGGATTCCCAAGGGCGCGAGCACCGGCAGGTGGGGCCGCTCTCGCTCATCGTCTCGGCCTTCGCCACCGTCACCGACGCGCGGCTCGACGTGACGCCCGACCTGAAGGCCGGGCCTTCGCGCCTCCTGCTCGTCGACCTCGGGAACGGCCGGGATCGCCTTGGCGCCTCCGCCCTGGCGCAGGTCTATGGGCAGATCGGCGACACGGTGCCCGACGTCGAGGACGCCGCCGCCCTGCGCGCCTTCTACGAGGCCATGCAGGAACTGCTCGCCAAGCGCCTGGTGCTGGCCTATCACGACCGCTCCGACGGCGGCGTGGCCGTCACCCTCGCCGAGATGGCGATGGCCGGCGGCGTGGGCGTGGCGGTGAACCTGCGCGGGCGCGACGCGCTCTCCGCCCTCTTCAGCGAGGAGTTGGGCGCGGTGCTCCAGGTGGCCGAGGAGAAGGCCGCCGAGGCCGAGGCCGTCCTGGCCCGGCATGGCGTGCGCGGGGATTGGATCGGCCTGACGCAGTCCGACCCCGTGCTCCAAATCACGGTGAACGACGAGCCGGCGCTCGACGAGGCCCTCGCGGCCGTCCGCGCCGCGTGGTCGGAGACGACCTATCGGATGCAGGCGCTGCGCGACAACCCGGCCTGCGCCAAGGAGGAGTTCCAGGTGGCCGGGCTGACGGACGACCCGGGCATGAACTTCCGCGTCACCTATCCGCTGAACGCCCCCGTGCCCGAGCGCAAGGCCGCCCCGCGCGTCGCCATCCTCCGCGAGGAGGGCGTCAACGGCCACATCGAGATGGCCGCTGCCTTCACCCTCGCCGGCTTCGAGGCCATCGACGTCCACATGACCGACCTGCTCGCCGGGCGCGTCTCGCTGGAGGACTTCAAGGGGCTTGTGGCCTGCGGCGGCTTCTCCTACGGCGACGTGTTGGGCGCCGGTTCCGGATGGGCGCGCGGCATCCTCTTCAACCCCGCGCTCAAGGAGATGTTCCGGCGCTATTTTGAGCGTCCCGACACCTTCACCCTCGGCGTCTGCAACGGCTGCCAGATGGTCTCCCAACTCAAGGGCATCATCCCCGGCGCCGCGCATTGGCCGCGCTTCGTGCGCAACGCCTCCGAGCAGTTCGAGGGGCGCTTCTGCACCTTGGAGGTCTTGGAGTCGCCCAGCGTCCTGCTGCGGGGCATGGCCGGCAGCCGCGTGCCGATCGCCGTGGCGCATGGCGAGGGGCGGGTGGCCTTCGACCGGCCCGAGGACGCCGCCGCCGCGCGCGCGGCCCTGCGCTTCGTCGACGGCCGCGGACGGCCCACCGAGGTTTATCCCTGGAACCCCAACGGCTCCGCCGGGGGCCTGTGCGGCTTCACCTCAGAGGACGGCCGCGCCACCATCCTCATGCCGCACCCGGAGCGTTCCTTCCGCGCCATCCAGCTCTCCTACGACGACGGCACCTTCGCCGGCGGCGACGAGGGGCCGTGGATGCGCCTCTTCCGCAACGCCTACGACTTCGCCGCTCGGTCATGAAGCGTCTCCTCGCCGCGCTGTTGTTCCTCGTCGCCGGGGCCGTCCATGCGGACCTCGCCGCCGACCATGCCGCGCGGCTGAGGGCGTTGTATGGCGACAGGCCGACGCCCGCGCTCTTCCGCGAATACGTCGCGCCCCTCACCTCCTTGGGCGAGGCGCCCGTGAATTGGCTCCCGACGCTCCGCCCCATCGCGCAGGAACTCGCGAAGGGCGCCCCCTCCGCGCTTGAGGCGGCCCGCCGTATCAACCGCGGGCTTTGGGGGCGCGTGGGCGTCGTCTATTCCACCAAGCGCGACAAGGCCAATCAAGACCCGCTGCACTCCATGCGCATCGGCAAGGCCTCCTGCTCCGGGCTTTCCATCCTGCTGGCGGATGCGTGCCGGAGCGTGGGCATCCCCGCCCGCCTGGTGGGGTGCAACTGGCGCGCCAAGCCCGGCAACCACACCTGGGTCGAGGTCTGGAGCGGGAGCGCGTGGCACGCGCTCGGCGCCGCAGAGGATTGTGCGCCCGAGGCGCTCTGGTTCCTCCCCGACGCCGCCGAGGCCACCGACGACGACCCGCGCTACGCCATTTACGCCACGCGCGCCACGCCCAACCCGGACGGCACCGTCTTTTACGGCTGGGGCGTCCCGGCCGACCGCGTCACCGACCGTTATGCCCGCAAGGCCCCCGCGCCCGCCGGCGTGCGCGTCCACATCGCCGCCGAACGCGCCGGCGAGCGCGTCGCCGTGCCTTTCACCGTCGACGGGGTGCGCCACGTCACCCCAGGCCCCCTCCAGGATCTCAACGATTACGCCACCCTCACCTTCCCCTCCAACCGCACGTTCACCGTCGAGATGGAGGGGCGGGTCTTCACGCACCGCGCCGAGCCCGGCGCCATCTATGTGGAGCAGTTATGACCGCGACGCAACCGGATCGTTTTTCCTTCTCCGCGTGGAATGCCACGCGGTTTTTTGTGCCGCTCTTCTTGCAGGCCGCCAGTCAGTCGCTCACCTATCCGCTGGTGGGCGTCGTCGTGGCGCACGGGCTGCACGGGCCCGCGGAGTTCTCGGCGTTCTCGCAGGGCTTCATGATCATGTTCCTCATCGGGACGCTCGGGTTCGGGCTTGTCACCACCGGCATGGTCTACGCCAAGGATCGCTTGGGCTACCTCCGCTTCCAGAAGGTCAACAGCCTGGTCATCCTCATCGTCTCCGCCATCCAGCTGCTGCTGGCGCTGCCGCTGCCGGCGCAGATCGTCTTCGGCCGGCTGGTCGGCATCGAGGGCGTCCAGCTCGAGGTCGCGCGCTGGTCCATGCTTTTCGGGCTGCCGGCGCAGATCGGCTTCCTGATCCGGAACGGCGCGCAGGTGCTCCTTTACAACGCGCACGTCACGGGGTTGGCCAACTCCGCCACCATCCTTCGTATCATCCTCACCGCCATCCTGGCCCCCATCTTCTATGCGTGCGGGCTGGTGGGGTGGACATGGGGGTGCCTCTGCCTCACCATCCCCGTCTTCCTTGAATCCGGCGCCATGATCTGGTTCGCCCGCCCCTACGCCGAGCGCCTGCCGCGCATCGACCGCAGCGGCGAGAGGGCCTCCGTCCTGGAGATTTTCCTCTTCAACATCCCGCTCTCCCTCGGCGGCTTCCTGCTCTCCCTCTCCGTCTTCATGCTCAACGCCATCATCAACCGCGTCGAGGATGGCCCCGCCATGCTGGCCATCCACCTGATCGCCATCGGCCTCATCAACCCGCTTTCCTTCGGCGCCCTCCGCAACCAGGCCGTCGCCATCGGGTTCCCCCAGCGCGACCTTTCGGACCAGCGGACCTTCCTCTTCGCCCTTGCCTCCGGCGTCGTCTTGGCGCTTCTGTTGCTGCTGCTCACCATCCCGGCCGTCGGGCATTGGTATTTCTGCTCCATCCAGAACCTCTCCGAGGCGCACGGCGCGCTTGCCCGCCAGATACTTTGGTGGGCTGTGCCCTTCCTCATCTTCCAGGCCCTCCGCGGCCATGCCGAGGGGCTGGCCGCCTATCGGCACCGCCCCAACGCCGTCCTCGCCGGGCAGGCCGTCTTCTTCGGGGTGTTGGTGGTGGTGCTGATCGCGCTCTTCCACTTTGGCTTCCCGGGGCACCTCATGGGCATCGTGGCGTTGCTCTGCGCCTCCGTCGCCACGTTCCTCACCATCCGCCTGGGGCTGGCCCTGGCGTGGATTGAGAACGACCCCGACTTCCCCAAGGGCAACGACGCCAACCACCCCTCCCCCTGGCACCATCGCTGACGCAACGCGGGCGGCCGGTCATCCCGGCCGCCCGCAATCGTGTTTCGACTTCCCCGCCCAGTCTCAGACGCGGGCGAGGCCGCCCTCGGAGGTCTCCTTGTAGAGGCTGGGGAGGTCGTGGCCGGTTTGGAGCATGGCGCGGACGACCTTGTCGAAGGAAATGCTGTGCTGGCCGTCGGAGAGGGCCGCGTACATGTTGGCGTCCATGGCGCGGGCGGCGGCGAAGGCGTTGCGCTCGATGCACGGGATCTGGACGAGCCCGCCGATGGGGTCGCAGGTGAGGCCAAGGTGGTGCTCGAGCCCCATCTCGGCGGCGTACTCGATTTGGTGGGGCGAGCCGCCGAAGATTTGGTTGACGGCGGCCGCGGCCATGGCGCAGGCGACGCCGATCTCGCCCTGGCAGCCGACCTCGGCGCCGCTGATGGAGGCGTTCTCCTTGACGATGGCGCCGATGAGCCCGGCCGTGGCGAGGGCACGGATGATGCGCTTCTCCGGCACGTCGTGGTGCTTGTGCAGGTAATAGAGGCAAGCGGGCAGGACGCCCGCGCTGCCGCAGGTGGGCGCGGTGACGATGAGGCCGGAGCCGGCGGCGTTCTCTTCCGCCACGGCCAGGGCATAGGCATAGAGCAGCCCCCGGCCGCGGAGCCCCTCGCGCATCCCCAGCGCGCGGCGGTGGTAGGCGCTGGCCTTGCGTTGGAGCCCGAGCCCGCCGGGCAGGACGCCCTCGGCCTCGAGGCCGCGCTCGACGGCCTCGCGCATGACGCGCCAGACCCCCCGCAGATGGTCGAAGACCGGCTGCCCCTCGTATTCGAGGACGTACTCCCAGAAGATCCGCCCGGTCTCGGCGTACCACCCCAGGATGCCGGCCATGGTGGTGTGCGGGTAGGGCACGGCGGTGACCTGGGTCTTGCCGGGGCCCTCGCTGAGGAAGCCGCCGCCGATGCTGTAGACCTCCCAGTCGCCGAGGGGCGCGCCGTCGTCGGCGAAGGCGTGGAAGCGCAGGCCGTTGGGGTGGAAGGGGAGGAAGACGGTGGGCTGCCAGTCGATCTCGGTGCGGCCGCGCCCGAGGACGTCGAGGATGGCCTTGTCGGTGAGGTGTCCGCGGCCGGTGGCGGCCAGGGAGCCGTAGAGGGAGACGCGGAAGCGGGCGGCGCCGGGGTGGCGGGCGAGGAACTCCTCGGCGGCGCGGCGCGGGCCCATGGTGTGCGAGCTGGAGGGCCCGACGCCGATCTTGAAGATGTCCTTGACGGAATCCATGGCTCGTCTCCTGTCTGTCAGCGGCGGCGCTGGGCACGGCGGCGGAAGAGGGCGCGGACGGCGTCCGCGTAGGGGCTGTCGGTGGAAAGGTCGATCAGGTCGACGCCGGCGCGGCGGAAGTCGCGCTCCTGCTCGGCGCGGACGCGCGCGGCCTCCTCGGCGAAGCGGCGGCGGAGCGCGGCGCTGGAGGTGTCGGCCAGGACGGTGCGGTGGGTCTCGGGATCCCAGAGCTCGACGAGGCCGACGTCGGGGAGGTCGCGCTCGGCGGGGTCGGCGATGCGGCAGGCGATGACGTCGTGCCGGCGGGCGAAGGCGGTGAGGTCGCGCACGTAGCCGGCGTCCTGGAAGTCGGAGACCAGGAAGACGACGGCCTTGCGGCGCTGGGTGGCGGAGACGAAGCGGAGCGCGGCGCGGATGTCGGTGCCCTCGTGGGTCTCCTCGGCGGCGAGCACCTCGCGCACGAGCCGCTGGACGGCGGTGCGCCCCTTGCGCGGCGGGAGGGACTTCACCACGCGGTCGGAGAAGAGCAGCAGCCCCACCTTGTCTTGGTTGGAGAGGGCGGCCATGGCCAGGAGGGCGGTGAGCTCGGCGGCGCGGGCGGCCTTGGAGCGCCCGGCGGAGCCGAAGCTCTGGCTGCCCGAGACGTCGACCATGAAGAGGACGGTGAGCTCGCGCTCCTCGCTGAAGCGCTTGACGAAGGGCTCGCCCATACGGGCGGTGACGTTCCAGTCGATGGCGCGGACGTCGTCGCCGGGCTGGTAGGGGCGGGCCTCGTCGAACTCGATGCCCTGCCCCTTGAAGACGGAGTGGTAGTCGCCGCTGAGGCGTTCGTCGAGCAGCCTGCGGGTGAGGATGCGGATCCGCCCCACCTCCTTCGTCAGCGCCTCTGTGTCGATCTGCATCGTGCGCCTCCTTGGGGCCCGGCGGCGGTCAGGGCACGGGGATCTCGGCGAGGAGCCGGTCGATGACGGCGTCGGGGGTGAGCTCCTCGGCCTCGGCCTCGTAGGTGAGGAGGAGGCGGTGGCGGAGGACGTCGTGGGCCGTCTCCTTCACGTCCTGCGGGGTGGCGTAGGCGCGGCCGCGGAGGAGGGCGTTGGCGCGGGCCGCGCGCTTGAGGCAGATGGAGCCGCGGGGGGAGACGCCCAGCTGGATGGCCCCCTTGAGGTCGCCAAGCCCCTTGAAGTTGCCCGGCTCGCGGGTGGCGAAGACGAGGTCGAGGATGTAGTCGTCGACCTTCGCGTCGCAGTAAACCTTCTCGGGGGCGGCGAGCAGGAGGGCGATCTCCTCGGGGGTGACGCATTGCTTGGGCGGGGTGTCCATGGCCGCGGGCTGGGTCAGGCGGTTCATGATGCGCCGCTCGTCCTCGCGGCCGGGGTGGCGGACGACGCACTTGAGCATGAAGCGGTCGGTCTGCGCCTCGGGCAGCGGGTAGGTGCCCTCCTGCTCGATGGGGTTCTGGGTGGCCATGACCAGGAAGGGGCGGGGCAGGGGATAGGTGGCGTCGCCCAGGGTCACCTGGCGCTCCTGCATGGCCTCGAGGAGGGCGGACTGCACCTTGGCGGGGGCGCGGTTGATCTCGTCGGCGATGAGGAGGTTGGCGAAGACGGGGCCTTTGTGCGGGGTGAAGGTGCCCTCGCGCTGGTTGTAGACCAGGCTGCCGATGACGTCGGCCGGGAGCAGGTCGGGGGTGAAGGAGATGCGGCGCGTCTCCAGCCCGAGCGCGGCGGCCAGCGCGCGCACCGCCGTTGTCTTGGCCAGCCCGGGGACGCCCTCCAGGAGGATGTGCCCGCCCGTCATCAGCGCGATGAGCAGGCCGTCGACCATCCGCTCCTGCCCAACGAGCGCCTTGTTCACCTCACCGCGGATGGCGGCCAGCAAGGGCGTGCACCGCGCAATCGTCTCATCGTTCTCTGCCATGGCAAACGATCCTTTCGCAATGGCCGCCATTATACCGCAATCCCGCGCCGTTGGCGAGCGCGCGCCGCGCCCCGCTTTGCTATACTGTGGGGCCAAGAAGGAGTTTCCCAATGCACGAGACGAAGAACAACATGCTGGTGCCCATCGTGGTGGAGCAGACCGCCCGCGGCGAGCGTTCCTACGACATCTATTCCCGCCTGCTTCAGGATCGCATCATCTTCCTTGGCGGGCCCATCGACGACACCGTGGCCAACCTGGTCATCGCCCAGCTGCTTTTCCTCCAGTCGCAGGATCCCAAGCGCGACATCGCCTTTTACATCAACTCCCCCGGCGGCGTCGTCACCGCCGGCCTGGCCATCTACGACACGATGCAGTTCCTGAGCTGCGACGTGGCCACCTATTGCGTCGGCCAGGCCGCCAGCATGGGCGCCGTGCTCCTCGCCGCCGGCGCCAAGGGCAAGCGCTACGCCCTCCCCAACGCCCGCATCATGATCCACCAGCCGCTGGGCGGCGCCGAGGGGCAGTGCACCGACATCCAGATCCAGGCCGCCGAGATCCAGCGCATGAAGCAGACGCTCAACGAGATCCTCGCCCGCCACACCGGCCAGCCGATCGAGACCATCTTCAAGGACACCGACCGCGACAACTTCATGTCCGCCGGGGAGGCGAAAGCCTACGGCCTCGTCGACGCCGTCGTGACCCAGCCGCCCGCCGCGAAATGAGGGCCGCCGCCATGCAGAGCCGTCGCGCGTTTCTTGCCTCCGCCGCCCTCGGGGCCGCCGGCGCGGCCCTCGCGCCCGCCCTCCGCGCCGAGGACGGCGCGCCGAAGGCCGCGCTCCGCTTCCGGGAGGGGCGGCCGTTCCGCATCCTCCAGGCCACCGACCTGCATTACATCCCTCCCACCGGCAAGGACAAACGCGGGCAGCAGGTCGACGACATGCTGGAGAAGGCGCTGTCGGAGGACAAGCCGGATCTCGCCGTCATCACCGGCGACTGCGTCACCAACGGCAGGATGGAGGAGGGGTGGGAGCGCCTCGCCGGCATCTTCGGCCGCCACGGCGTCCCCTTCGCCGCCGTCATGGGCAACCACGACCACGAGGGGCGCCATTCCCGAAAGGCGATCGTCGACTTCGTCGTCGGGCTCCCCGGCTCGCTCACCCAGGCGGGGCCGTCCGACGTGCCCGGCTACGGCAACTACGTCCTGCCCATCCTGGGGCCTTCGGGCGCCGCGCCGCGCTTCGTGCTCTATTGCATGGATTCGCGCGCCTACGCCAGCGAGACGGCCCTCAAGGACGTTCCCGGCATCGGCAAGTACGCCTGGTTCGCCCCCGCCCAGGTGGCGTGGTTCCGCAGGCAGGCCGCCGCGCTCCGCGAGGCCAACGGCGGCGAGCCGGTTCCCGGCGCGGCCTTCTTCCACATCCCGCTGCCCGAGTATGACGCGGCCTGGGCGCACGGCGACCGCAAGGCCGTCGGCTCCAAGAACGAGGCGGTCTGCTGCCCGCGGATCAATTCGGGGATGTTCTACGCCCTTGCCGAGGCGCGCGGCATCCTGGCCGCCTTCTGCGGGCATGACCACGACAACGACTACGCCGCGCGGCTCAACGGCGTGGGCTTGGTCTACGGGCGCTTCACCGGCGGCACCAACACGTACCGCCACTGGGAGAACGGCGTCCGCCTCATCGACGTGGCCCCCGACGGCCGCGCGCTGCGCACGCGCACCCACACGCTCTCGGGCAAGTACGGGCCCGTGGCCGAGTATGCGCTCTGAGGCCTAGGAACGCGCGCGGCCCCCGGCGATGCCGGGGGCCGCGTGTTTTTTGGGGCGTCCGCCTCAGTCCCAGAGCCCGGAGGCGGCGGGGAAGGCGGCGGTCTCGCGGAGGAGGACGCTGTTTTTATTGTAGATCAGGTCGATGAAGGCGGCTTCGAGGGGGACGCGTTCCTCGCGGGTCTCGGTCTGGAGGCCGAGCTCGCCTTCGGGGAGGTCGCGGGCGGCGAGGGTGTAGTTGCTGGCGGGGAGGCGGGAGATGGGCTGGGGGGCGTAGGCGTCGAGGCGGGCGTAGGCGTTGACGCGGTGGAAGGGGTCGGAGCGGGTCTCTGGGGCGGGGGCGGGGTCGACCCAGCCGGCGGTGGCGCGGGTGAGGGCGGCCTCGCCGGCCTCGAGGCGGACGTCGTGGCGGAGGCGGAGCTGGCGGAGGGCGAGGTCGCCGAGGGTGCAGACGCCGAGGACGAGGATGATGAGGACGACGAGCATGACGGCGAGCTCGGCGAGGGCCTGGCCGCGGCGCGCCCTCGGGGGAGGGTGGGGGGCGCGGGGGGTCATTGGCCGGTGTAGAGGCGGGTGATGAGGCGGCCGGGGAGGCCGGCCTCCTCGATGCGGCGGACGGCGGACTCGATGTCGTAGTCGACGCGGCGGAACTCGATGGAGAGTTTGGTGAGGCCCTCGGTCTCGTAGATGAGGTAGCAGGCGCGGGGGTCGCCGTCGCGCGGTTGGCCGACGGAGCCGACGTTGATGAAGTAGGTGCCTTGGCGGAGGAGGCCGTTGGAGGGGCCGACCTTGGCGATGGCGTTGCGGTCGCCGCCGGGGGCGCGCAGGAAGATGCAGGGGACGTGGGTGTGGCCGTGGAAGCAGACGCGGGTGCGCTGGCAGTTGAAGGAGTCGGCGGCGTCGAGGGTGTCGAAGGCGTAGCGGAAGTGCTCGGGGCTGTCGAGGGTGGAGTGGACGATGGTGAAGCCCATGAGCGTGGCGGTGAAGGGGAGGTCGCGGAGCCAGCGGGTGTCGTCGTCGCTGATGTTGCGGCGGGTCCATTCGATGACGCTGGCGGCGTTGGGCTGGAAGTCGTCGAGGTTGACGGAGGGGTCGGAGCAGTAGTGGTCGTGGTTGCCCTTGACGACCTTGCAGCCGAGCTCGCGGATGCGGCGGATGCATTGGGCGGGGGCGGCGTTGTAGCCGACGACGTCGCCGAGGCAGACGATGTCGTCCACGCCTTGGGCCTTGGCGTCGGCGAGGACGGCGTCGAGGGCCTCGATGTTGGCGTGGATGTCGCTGATGATGGCGTATCGGCGTGGGCGTGGCATGGGTGGCGGGCTTTCAGTTGAGGCGGAGGATCGCGGCGGCGATGGTGAGGTCGATGGGGGTGGTGATCTTGGGGTTGGGCGCGTCCCACCTGACGAGGCGCGTGGCCTCGCCGGCGGCCTCGAGGAGGGCGGCGTCGTCGGTGTAGGTGGTGGCCTTGTCGGGGGCGAGGCGGGCGTAGGCGGGGAGGAGCTTGTCGGCGGCGAAGGCTTGGGGGGTCTGGACGGCCCAGAGGGTGGAGCGGTCGGGGGTGGATTCGACGGTCATGCCTTTGCCGACGACCTTGATGGTGTCGGCGACGGGGTGGGCGGCGACGCCGCTGCCGAAGCGCTTGGCGTATTTGAGGGTCTCGCGGATGAGCTCGGGGGTGATGCAGGGGCGGGCGGCGTCGTGGATGACGACGTAGCGGGTGGCGATGGGCTCGACCTCCCGGAGGGCGGCGGCGACGGAATCCTGCCGGCGGGCGCCGCCGATGACGATGGCCTGGAGCTTGCTGATGCCGAACATGGTCTGGAGGCCGCGTGCGGCGGCAAGCTGGTCTTTGCGGACGGTGAGGATGATGTGGTCGACCTCTTTGCATTTCTCGAAGGCGAGGAGCGACCACGCGACGACGGGCCGGGGGCCGAGGGAGAGGAAGCATTTGTCGAGGCCGGCGCCCATGCGGGTGCCTTTGCCTGAGGCGAGGATGATGGCGGTGACCATGGGGTGCTCCTTTCCTGTGCGGCGCGTCAGGGCTCGCCGTGGCCTTCGATTCGGATCGCCGTGCCCTCGCCGTGGGCAAACCAACGGTCGCCCGAGCAGGCCATGGGGGCGCCCCCGGCGCCTTGGAGGAGCGGCGCGGCGCCGTAGCAGATGGTGAAGCCGACGATGGCATTGGCGCCGCGCTCGAGGGCTTGCTGCCGGATGTCGCGGAGGATGTCCCTCCGGAGCTGCCCCATGAGGGCTTCGTAGAGGCCGTAGCGCCCTTTGTCCCAACCGTCGTCGAAGCGGCGGGCGGCGAGGTGCTCGGCCTCCCAGACGGCGTCGGCGGAGACGTAGCCGATGACGTCCCGCGCGGGGTGGCCTTCGACCGTGGGCGTCGTCACGATGAGGACTTGGTCGTTCACGGGAGGGGTTCCTTGGCGGCGAGGCGGTGGAGGGTCTCGGGGGGGAGCGCGGCGCCGGGGGCGGGCGGGGTGCGGCGGATGACGAGGGCGGTCCGGGCGGGGGCGTAGACGCGGATCGCGAAGCAGACCTCGTTGGCGCGCTCGATGGCGGTGAGGGGGTAGTCTTGCCCCTGCCGGATGCGGCCGAAGCCGCCGAAGGGCGCGGCGTCGGTGTCGAGGGCGTGGGCGTAGGCGCCGGGGGGGACGATGAGGGGATAGTCGGCGAAGGAGAGCTCGCCGTGGAAGTTGAAGACGAAGAGGAGGTCGCCGCGCATGAAGGCGAGCACTTTGTCGTCGTCGCTGGCGAAGATGCGCCTGGGGCAGTCGTCGCCGTCGAGGATGCCTTCGGCGCGGACGAGGTGGAGCATGGCCTCGTCGAAGTCGCCGAGGGCCTTGAAGTAGAGTTTGGGGTCGTCGCGGAGGGACCATTGGCGGCGCGCGTGGTGGTAGCTGTTGCCGTTGCCCTCGCGGGGGAAGTCGATCCATTCGGGGTGGCCGAACTCGTTGCCCATGAAGTTGAGGTAGGCGCAGCAGCAGCCGAGGGTGGCAAGGCGGGCCATCTTGTGGAGGGCGATGCCGCGGTTGACGTAGAGGTTGTCGGAGCCGACGTGCATGGCGCCGTACATCTCTTTGTCGATCATCTGGAAGATGAAGGATTTGCCGCCGACGAGCGCTTGGTCGTGGGATTCGACGTAGCTGACGGTGCGTTCGTCCGCGCGCCGGTTGGTGAGCTCATGCCAGAGGAAGCCGACGGACCAGTCCTCGTCGCGGATGTCGCGGACGAGCTTGAACCAGCATTCGGGGATGCCCATGGCCATGCGGTAATCGAACCCGACGCCGTTCTCGGAGAGGGGGGCGCCGATGCCGGGCATGCCGCTGACGTCCTCGGCGATGGTGAGGGCGTCGGGGCGGACGGTGTGGATGACGGCGTTGGCGAGGGTGAGGTAGGTGTGGGCGTCTTCGTCGACGGAGCCGTCGAAGTACATGCCGTAGTTGGAGAAGTCCACGCCGAGGCCGTGGTGGAGGTAGAGCATGGAGGTGACGCCGTCGAAGCGGAAGCCGTCGAAACGGTATTCGTCGAGCCAAAACCGGCAGTTGGAGAGCAGGAAGTGGAGGACGTCCGTCTTGCCGTAGTCGAAGCAGCGGGAGTCCCAGGCGTCGTGCCAGCCCCGGGAGCCGTCGTGGAAGTATTGGTAGGGCGTGCCATCGAAGAGGGAGAGGCCGTCGCGTTCGTTTTTGACGGCATGGGAGTGGACGATGTCCATGATGACGGCCAGCCCCATCCCATGGGCCTTGTCCACGAGCGCCTTGAGCTCCTCGGGCGTGCCGAAACGGGAGCTGGCGGCGAAGAAGCTGGAGACGTGGTAGCCGAAACTGCCGTAGTAGGGGTGCTCCATGATGCCCATGAGCTGGAGCGTGTCGTAACCGGCCTGCTTGACGCGCGGGAGGATGTTCTCGGCGAACTCGGCGTAGGTGCCGACGCCTTCGCGTTCCTGCGCCATGCCGACGTGTGCCTCGTAGATGAGGGGGGCCTTGGCCGGGTCGCGGGCGAAGGGGTGGCGCCACACGTAGGGCTCGGGCTGCCAGACCTGCGCGGCGAAGAGCCCGGTCCTGGGGTCCTGCACCACGCGGCGGGCGTAGGCGGGGATGCGCTCGCCGCGCCCGCCGTCCCAGCAGACCTCAAGGTGCCAGAACTGCCCGTGGGCCATGGCCTCCGGCGGGCCCTTCCATTCGAAGACGTCCCGGCCAGGGAGGCGTTCGGCGCGATAGGCGAGGGTGCGCTCCCAGCCGTTGAAGTCGCCCACGAGCCAGATTTCGGTGGCGTGCGGGGCCCATTCGCGGAAGACCCAGCCCTCCGTGGTGCGGTGGAGGCCGTAAAACTCGTGGGCGCTGGCGAAATCCGCCAACGCGGCGAAGTCCCCGGCGCGGCCGGTGAGGCGCGCCGCCACGCCGCGCGCGCGGTTGGCGCGGCTTTCGATGAGGTCCGCGTAGGGGGCCAACCAAGGGTCGTCGGAGAGGCGGGCGCGCGGGGCGGGCATGGCTCAGTGTCCTTCGTGATAGGGGTTCTGCTCGGCGTGCTCGCCGTCGAAGAGCTCGGTGAGGGGGCGCTGGAGCATTTCCTCGTAGATTTTGATGTACTCGGCGGCGCAGCGTTCGTGGCTGAAGCGCTGGCGCGATTCGTTCATGACGCGCGCCACCTGGGCCTCGCGGACGTCGGTGGGGAGGCGGTAGAAATCCATGGCGCGGTCGATGGCCCAGGCGAGCCCCTGGCTGTCGTAGAACTTGAAGGGGAAGCCGTTGCCGGTCCCGTGCTCGACGTCCAGGAGCTCGACGGTGTCGTGGAGCCCGCCGGTGTCGTGGGCGACGGTGAGGGAGCCGTAGATGGGGGCGACCATCTGCGGCAGGCCGCACGGCTCGAAGAGCGAGGGCATGAGCGTGAAGTCGCTGGAGGCGTAGCCGAGGCGCGAGATGTGCTCGTCGAAGTCGCAGACGGCCAGCCGCCCGTACAGGTTGTGGAAGCCGAGGATGTCGCGGAAGGCCTGCTGGTAGGGGCCGTTGGCGACGACGGCGAACTGGATGTTGTCGTCCCGGTATTTCTCGAGGGTCTTGTAGAGGATGTCGGTGAGCAGCTGCGGGCCCTTTTGGACGGGGTCGAGGCGGCTGGGCCAGAAGAAGAGCGGCGCGTCGGGGTTCTTGAAGAGGCCCACCTTCTCCTGGAACTGCATTTTGTTGGAGATCTTGGCGGCGTGGTGGGTGCGCGCGTCGTAATTGACCTTGAGGTTCGGGTCGGTCTCGGGGTTGTAACTGTCGTCCGGCGCGTTGAGGATGCCGCAGGCGCAGCCGGCGTTGTACTTGGCGATGACCTCGTTGCGGAACTGCCCGGGGATGAAGTCGAACCACCCGCGCACGATCTCCTCCAAGAAGGTCGGCGAGACGGAGTTGATGTAGTGCGAGGCGAAGACGCCCGAGGTCAGGAAGTCCACCGGGTTCGTGTCGCGGCTCTCGAAATAGTCGTAGGGCGGGCGGGAATAATAGAGGTTCTTCCAGAACTCGGCCGCGTCGATGCCGGCGTACTCGATCTCGCCGAGGCAGCGGTGGACGGTGTGGATGTTGTGGATGGTGAAGAGGCAGGGGATGCCGAGGCGGCGCGCGGCCGCGGGGATGAGCCCCGTCATCCAGTCGTTGCAGTGGATCAGGTCGGGCTGGACGGTGGGGATGATGTTGTTGATGACCTCGCGCTGGAAGGCCAGGGACAGGTGCGGGTTCTCGTCGCCCTGCGCGTAGACCGTGTCCCGGTAATAGAAGCAACGGTCCTCGGCCAAGTGGATGCGCGAGTCGGGCAGGTGGGCCTGATACTTGCGCAGCTCGTCGCTGATGAGGCGCCCCACGTCCACATGGAACATCCGGCGGTAGTGCGGCAGCGCCACATGCACGTCCGCCCCCAGCTTGAAGAGGCTGGCCACCAGGCTCGCCGAGACGTCCGCCAAGCCGCCGGCCTTGGCGCTCAGCTTGTCGGCCATGTTGCCCATGCCCGCCGGGAGATAGGTGATCTCCGGGGTGACGATCAGGATTCTGGGTTTGCGTTGCCCGGGTTGTTTGGTCTGCGACATGGTCATCCGCTCCTCTTTGGTTATTTCGCCGCCGGCTGTGCCTTGCGTTGGGAAGGCGGCAGCAATTCGTTGCGCAGGGTCTCAAGCCGTTCGTCGTTGGTCTTCCGCAGCGCGTCCAGCGCCACGATCTCGGGGGCCTTCTCCGAGGCCTTCGCGATTTTCGCGTCCAACGCCTCCACCTGCCTCAGCAGCGCCTGGCGCTCCGCCCTCAGCGCCTCCGTCTCCGGCGTCGTGGGCTTCCCCGAGCGGATGCGCGCCTCGCGCTCCTGCGCCAGGCGGATGTCGTAATCCTGGCGCAGCAGATACTCCATCTCCAGGCGGCGGCGCGCCGTCGGCTCGCCCTTGACCCGTTCCGCGATGCGCGCCTCCTGCGCCTCTGCGTAAGCCGCGACCGCCGCATCCTTCACGGCCGCCGCCTCTTCCTTCGCGGCCGCCTGGCCCAAGGCCACCGTCGCGCACGCCAAAGCAAGCCAAACACGTCTCATCATCTTTTTCCTATAACGACCTTGACAAAGCAAAGTATGCCCCATTGCAAGCGAAAATGCAAGCGGAAACGCCCGCACTCACGATTTTTCTTTCTTGGCGCCCCCCGCCGCGACGCCCCCGCGCAGCGTCAGCACCGTGATTTCCGAGGGATAGAGCCGATACGGGAAACCCAGCCACACGCCGCTCCCAGGCGCCACGAAAAGGCGCATCCCGCGCGGCAGCGTGTACCATCCGCGCACGAATCCGCCGTTGAAATGGCGGATCGCCAACGCCACCCCCGGCACCTGCCCCCCGTGCGTGTGCCCCGAAAGTTGTAGCCCGACCCCCAGCGCGTCCGCCTCCGGCGCGATGCCCGGCTTGTGGACCAGCAGCACCGGGAACGCCCCCCGCGGCAACGCCTCCCGCAGCCCCCTCAGCCGGAGCGCGTCGTCCCCCAAGCGCGTCAGCGACCTTCTGTCCGGCAGCCCCATCAGCCCCAGCCCCCGCACCGTTGCCGTCCGCCCATCCAAGACCCGGATCCCCAGCCCCTCATAAAAGCGCAGGTACGCCTCCGTCTCGAAATAATGCTCATGGTTCCCCGTGATCAGGAACGCCCCCTCTGGCGCCCGCAACCCCCCTAGCGGCTCCAAGTCCCCCCGCCGCAGCGCGAGCGGCCCATCCGCCTGATCCCCCGTGAAGAGGATCAGATCCGGCCGCGCCCCGTTCACCCGCCCCACCAGCCGCTCGCACCACGCCCGCCCCCGCCAACGATCCACATGGATATCCGCCAACACCGCCACGCGCAGCCCCTCCGCCTCCGCCGGCAGCCCCGGCAGGATAACCTCCCGCTCCCGCACCGGAGGCGTCCGCACCCCCATCCAGACCACGAAGGCCCCCACCGCCGCCCCCAACGCCAGCGGCCACCACCCGCTCACCGCCACATGGCACAGCCGAAGCCCCAGCCACGCCACCGTCAGCCCGCCCGCCGAGAGCAGGAACGCCGTCCCCCACAGGAACAGCGCCACCAACGGCAACGGCAGCGCGTCCGGCGACAGCAGCGACGCCCCGAACGCCCGGTGCGCCAACGTCTGCTGCGCCAGCCCCACCAGCGCCACCCCCGCCAACACCACCCCCCACCGCGGCAACCCCAGCGCCCGGACCGGCCCCAACGTCACCAACACCGCCAACAACGAACAGAAAAGATTGATCAGCATCATAACCCCGTTATCATACCACAGCCCCACGCCTTTGGCCGTTTGGGCGGAGAGGCCTTTCGCGCCCCGCCTGACGACGCAAAAGCCCCCGGCCTTTCGGCCGGGGGCGGGGGAGGGCGGGCAGGTGCCCTCCCCGTGTCTCCTGAAGCTCACGCCACGCGGCGGCGGAGCGCCACGCCCGCCGCGCCAAGGGCCAGCAGCGCCAATGCCGTCGGCTCGGGGAGCACGGTGGTCCCGTTCTCGGCCATCCACGCGACCTGCTCGGCGCTGAGCGCCACGTCGTAGGCCGACATCGAGGCCAGGTCATAGAAGTTGGCGGGATATTCTACGACGCCGTAGACGTCGAACGAGGCGGGAGGCTCCGACACGTCGCGGCTGGTGGCGAAGACCTGCGTGCCGTTCACGTAGCACGTCAGGGTCATCCGCCCGTCCGCGTAGTCGTAGACCGCCGTGAGGAGGTAACTGCCCTCCGGCGAGGTCGCCACCTGCGTGGAGCCGTCGACCCACCGTGTGGAGCCGGAGGCCGTGGACGTGACGCCCAAAAGATTGCCGTTGGAATCGCCACTGCTGCCGGCGCCCGCCAGGCGGAAACCGATGTCCGCACTGCCGCCCGCCAGCATGTCGTCGCCGATCTTGAAGATCGCGGCCTTGTTCGCGCTGAAGCTCGCCGGAATCGTGATCAGGGCGGAGAGCGTGCCGCACCCGTCGGAGAGGGCGAGGTCGCCGACCGAGCCCCAATTGTCGGTCGCGGTCCAATCCGGCTGGGCGATGATGGCCTGGGCGGCGCCAAGGGCCAGCGCGGCGAAGGCCGCGGTGAGGAGGTGTTTCATTTGGTTGGGATGTCTCCGTTTCCCGCCCCGTACAGCGAAACCGAAAAGAAGCTCCGGGACGAAAAAGCCCTTTTCGATGTCCAATCTGAGGTCTTAGGAAACCGTGTAGCAACATCAAAAAGGGCACGCGGAGCCGCGTGCGCACAGTCGGACTGCTACCAAAAGTTCCTAAGTTTCAGATTGCGTCCTTTAGTGTGCGGTCGCACAATGCAGTGGCTCACCCACTGCGTGCCTTTAAGATACCACCTTCGGGTGGCCGAGGCAAGGATTTTTCGTCGTCGGTGGGGAACGTGTTTGCGGGCCTCGTTTCTCGGATCACGCCGCACCCCGACCCGAACCGCGCCGCAGGTCGCCCCGAGACGCGCCGCCTTCCGCTCGTAATATGTCAAATAAAAAGTGCACCGAAGGGAGGGGGCGTCGTTGGGGGCGGGGCGGGATCCCGCCCCGCCCCCCAATGGGCAGGACGATGACGCCGTCTTTGAGGTGGCAGTGGACGGTGCGTTGCGAGGGGAGGCGCGCCCAGCCTTTGAGGCGGAGCGTGTGCAGGCAGGTGGCGACGGAAAAGGCCTCGCGCAAGGAAGGCGACGAGGCGCACGACGAAGAGGTTGGTCACCACGGAACGACGGCCCTTGGCGGCGTTGGCCTGCTCGGCGCGCTTCTGGGCCAGGAGGGCGGAATACTCGGGGTAAATCCAGCCGCCATGGACTTTGTCGCGCAGCAGGACGCCGGTGAACCCGGCCTTCAGCTCGCGCTGCAGCCGACTGTGCGAAAGACGGCAGATCCGCGCGAAGGTACGTATGCTCAATGCCTTGCGCCCACGCCTCACGTTCTCGCCCCAATGTTTTTGCAGGGCGACGCGCCCCTCATTCATCCACTGTTCCCCAACGCGCGGAAATGCGCTACACGCTTTCATGTCGGCGTTCCTTTCTGATTGCTTGTTTTGCTTACCCCTAATCTTAGCGGCAACGCCGACATCTTTCATCCCCTCGTTGCGCCCCCCAGGGGGCACAACGAGGGCCTTCTTTCTTCTTCCTTCCCTTGACCCGTTCTATTGTGCAACATCCCGTGGCGTTGGCGGCGTGGGTTGTGGTGGACAGGTGGGGGCGGATGGGGTATACTAGGGAAGAATTCGGGTTGCGGCGTTGGCCGTGTTATGCCGAGGCAGTGCGATTATTGATGATTATAAGCGGAAAAGGAATAAGCAATGAAATGTTTTGTTTTGTTTCTTACGATATTGATTGGCGTGATTTCCTTGGTTTATGGGGATTCCGATATGCGATGGGAGTGTTGCAGAGAATCGTTGTCGGTATCGCACGGGATTCGTATTCGGGAAATGATGAAATCCAATTCTCGCTCGCGGCAAACGTATACGGCAACGTTCGCTACTATCGTCGATACGTGGTTATCAATGGGTTCAACACGGCCAAAATCGTCTTGGACGCCATTGCAACAGCGGTTTTGTGAAATCTTTGCTGATGACGCATTTTGGGAGGAAATAAACAATCTCCAGTTCCAACAAGGTAAATTGGAGTTGGAATTGATGGATAATCTACGAAAGCAATGGGAGGCCATTTATAGATGCGTTGTCTCCAAAGGGGTTTTATCACAAGAAGAATGGAAGGTCGTCTCCGAGAAACTAGAGGCGACAAAAACGACAGAGGAGCGAAATGCGATTCTTCTGCAATATCTTGGGAAAGAACAAACGCGAAATGCGAATCGTGACCCATGATATGGAGACACAATTCTTGCCTTTGCGGTCCGGAAATGATGAGTCTGTCAGAAAATGGTTCTGGCATCCTGCAAACAGAAAGCTGATGCAAGATGCGCAAATCAATCTTAGTAAGAATGTTTGTAGAATGTCAATAGATTTGCGCAGAGCGTTTGGGAAGACTTGGAACGTACGCATGGGTTAGGAGACCTTTTTGGGGGTATGTGGGTAGTGGACGATGAGACGATGGGTCTGTTTAAGCGCGCGAGGGCTTAGCTTGGAAAAGTTGGTGGATTTGGGGCAGTAGAGGCGCAGGAGGCG
>CALXSF010000023.1 GCA_944391055.1 uncultured Kiritimatiellota bacterium
TGATTGCTTTTTATAGGATACGCCAACAATCGCTTTTTGTCTTTTACCCCTTAAAACTTTTACCGGACACTATTGCGTTCGCCGCGGGGGCGCGGATGTGCTATAGTATGCCCATTCGTCGCGGAGCGTAGCGCAGCCTGGCAGCGCATCTGCTTTGGGAGCAGAGTGTCGGGGGTTCGAATCCCCCCGCTCCGACCAGTCCGTTAGGCGCGGCGCGCCCCTTTCCCGGGGCGCGCCGCGTTTCGTTTCGCGGCGCGGCGGCCGGTGGAGGCGTGGAGGACGCGGTCGTCGAGGATGGCGTTGAGGACGTCCTCCTGGGTGACGAGGCCGATGGGGCCGGCGCCGTCGGTGACGATGAGGACCTTGGTGCGGCGGACGTGCATGTAGGGGAGGAGCTCGTCGGCGGGGACGTCGCCGCGGACGGTGACGGGGGCGCGGCGGAGGTCGAAGGGGACGGGGGCCTTGGCCCGGGCGCGGAGAAGGTCGGAGAGGTGGAGCAGCCCGAGGCAGTGGCGCCCGTCGGCGGAGAAGAGGGGGAGGACGCGGTGGCGGCTCCGGCGGAAGGTTTCCAAAACGGCGGGGAGGGGGTCGTCCTCGGAGACGCGCGCCACCTTGGCCAGCGGGGTCATCAGCTGGGAGGCGCGGCGGAGCTGGAGCTCGAGGACGCGGCCGACCATGGCGCGCTCGAAGGCGGAGATCTGGCCGTTGGCCTCGGAGTCGCGCATGAGGAAGGCGAGGGATTCGCGGGAGACGAAGGGGGAGCGCTTGGCGTCGTCGCGCCCCGCGGCCATGCGCGTGAGCAGGATGCAGAGGGAGGCCAGCGGCCAGAGGAACGCGCGGATGGCCAGGAAGAGCGGCGCCAAGGGGCGGCAGCGCGCCAGGGGGCGGGCGGTGAACCAGAGCTTGGGGAGGTATTCGCCGACGACCAGGAGCAGGCAGGCGACGAGGAAGGTGGCCAGGGCCTGCGCGGCGGGGCCGCCGAGGCCGTCGGCCGCCTGCGCGGCGAGGGCGGCGGCGAGGGTGGAGAGGGTGACGTTGCAGATGTTGTTGCCCACCAAGGTGGTGGCGAGGAGGCGGTGGGTGTCGCGCAGCAGCTCGGCGAGCCGGCGGGCGGCCGCGTCGCCGCGGCGGACGAGGTGGATGAGGCGGTGGCGGTTGAGGGAGACCATCCCGCTCTCGAAGCCGGAGAAGAACCAGCTCCCCGCGAAGAAGAGGAGGACGAGGGCGAGCTTGACGGCGAGCGCGGCGCTCATCGCGGCGCCTCCCCTTGGGCGGCGGGCGCGCGGGGAAGGTCGCGCTCCCGGGATTCGGGGTCGAGATCCTCGAGCATGACGGCGAGGATGCGGCGGCGGCGCATCTTCCGGATGGTGACGCGGTAGCCGTCGGCCTCGATGGCGTCGCCGACCTTGGGGATGCGCCCGGCGTGGCACATGGCCCAGCCGGAGACGCGGTCGGCGTCGTCGGCGCGCAGGTGGGTGCCGAGGGTGTAGTTGACCTGCTCGAGGGCGGCGTCGCCGGCGAGGATCCAGCAGTTGGGGCCGTTGGGGCGGATGTCGGGGGGCGCGTCGGAGACGCCGGGCTCGAGGGAGAGGAACTCGAGGATGTCGCCGCGGGAGACGACCCCGGCGGTGCCGCCGTATTCGTCGGTGACCAGCGCCATCGGGAGGCGGCGGCGGTAGAGGAGGATGAGGAGGTCGTCGAGCCCGATGTTCTCGGGGACGGCGACGGCGCGGCGGCAGCGCGCGGCCTCCAGGTCGTGCCGCGGGTCGAGCAGGCAGGCCGAGACGTCCACGAAGTCCACGAAGGCGTCGGGCCCGCCCCGCCAGAGCGGCAGCCAGGCGAAGGGGGCCGCGCGCAGGAGGCGCTGTTGGCGCTCGGGCGGGTCGTCGAGGTCGATGCCGAAGAGCTCGACGCGCGGGGTCATCACGTCCGAGGCCGTCAGGGCGCCGAGGCGGAGGATGCCGCGGACCATGGCGCCCTCCTCCTGGTCGAAGGCGCCGCGCTCCTGGCCGAGGTTGACGACGCTGACCAGCTCCTCGCCGGAGACGGAGCGGCGCTCGGGCGTGAGGGTCTGGCGGAAGGGGCTGAGCAGCCGCTGCAGGCACCAGGAGAAGGGGCGGAGCAGGGGGATGGCCACCCGGAGCGTCCGCACCAGGAAGGGGGCCAGCGACTCGGCGTGGCGGATGGCGAACTGCTTGGGGCTGATCTCGCCGAAGAGGAGCACCAACAGCGTGACGGCGGCGACGGAGACGGCCTCGGCCCAGCGCGTCGGCACCAACCCGCTCCGCGCCACGAAGGCGAAGCCCACGCTCGCGAGCGCGGCGTTCACGAAGGTGTTGCCGACGAGCAGGGTGGAGAGGAGCACCTCCGGGTCGGCGAGCAGCGCGGCCAGGCGGTCGCCCAGGCGCGGGTCGCGCTCGCGCACGCGCTGGATCTGGAGGGGGGAAAGGGAGAGCATCGCCGTCTCGCAGCCCGAGAAATAGGCCGAGAGCGCCAGCAGGGCGGCGAAGGCCAGGAGGAAGAGTGCGACGCCGAGCGGGGTCATGCGTGGGGCGTCTGGGGCTGGAGGCGTTCGCGCAGCTTGCCGACCACGTGGCGCGTGAGGGTGTCGGCCACGAAGTCCGCCCCCGTGCATCCCTCGAAGGCGACCATCGGGTCGGGCACGGCGGCGGCGCGCAGCCCCACGCGGATGGCGGCGCGGACGCTGACGGCGCAGGCCATCAGCCCGAGGCACTGGCGCACCGGCAGCCCCAGCGAGACGATCGCCGCCTGGAGGGTCTCGGGCGCGAGGCCGGCGGCCAGGGGCTGCGGGTCGAGCACCGCCAGCGGCTCGCCGGGCAGCCCCTCCAACAGCTCCGTCACCACCGCGGGGCGCAGGCGCGTGATGAGCGCCAGGCGGACGCCCGCGCGGGCGAAGGGCCGGAAGAAGGCGCGGATGGGGGCGGCGTTCTGCTGGGCGTTCTGCTGGAGCAGGGCGGCGTAGGTGGCGGCGAGGCGGCGCTCCACGTGGGCGCGGTCGACACTCGGCGGCAGGAGCGCGCCCAGCGCCTCGCCCATGGGCTTGCCGTAGAGGCTGCGGACGAAGCGGTAGGGGTCGTCGTCGGGCAGGCCGTATTTGGTCAGGCGGTCGTTGAGGATCTCGGCGGGGAGGGCGAAGCCGCCAAGGAAGAGAGGGTCGAACTCGACGATGAGCGCGGGCATGGCAGGTTCCTAGGGTTGGCGCGAGAAGCGCATGGAGAGGACGCGGGAGACGCCTTTCTCGGGCATGGTGACGCCGTAGACGATGTCCGAGCCGGCGATGGTGTGCTGGTTGTGCGTGATGATGAGGAACTGGGAGTGGGCCAGGAAGTCCTTGAGCGCGTCGACGAAGCGGCCGATGTTGCTGTCGTCCAGCGCGGCGTCCAGCTCGTCCAGCAGGCAGAAGGGGGCGGGCTTGATGAGGAAGATGGCGAAGAGGAGCGCCACGGCGGTCATCGTGCGCTCGCCGCCGGAAAGGAGGCTGATGGTCTGGGGGCGCTTGCCGGGCGGGCGGGCGATGATGTCGATGCCGCACTCCAACGGGTCCTCCGCGTTCTCCAACAGCGTCAGGCGGGCCTCGCCGCCGCCGAAGAGGCGGGTGAACATCGCGCGGAAGTTGGCGTCCGCCCGCGCGAAGGTCTCGCGGAACATCCGCCCGGAGGTCTCGTTGATGGTCTTGATGAGGCCGAGCAGCTGGCCGCGCGCGGCCTCCAAATCGTCGGCCTGGGCCTGGCAGAAGGCGCGGCGCGCCTCCACGGCCTTGTGCTCGTCGATGGCCAGCAGGTTCACGGGGCCGATGCGCGCCAGCTCGTCGCGGATCTCGCCGAGGCGGGCCTCCAGCGCGTCCTCCCCCGGCGCCCCGCCCTCCGGCCACTCGGCGCACGGCTCGTCGCGGAGCGTGCCCGGGCGGACGCCGTACTCGCGCTCCAAACGCTCCTCCAGGGCCTGATGGCGGGCACGCGCCTCGGCCATCGCCACCTCGGCCTTGGCCTTGGCCTCCTGGGCCTCCTGCAAGGTCTTGCGCGCGCCGGCGCCGGCGGCCTCCAGCCGCTCGCGCAGGGCGGTCAGCGCCGTGCGGTCGGCCCGTGCCCGCTCGATCCGGGCCTGGAGGCCCTGCGTCTCGCCCGCCATGCCGTCGAGGGCGTCGGCGAGGCGCGCGGCCTCGGCCTCCAGGCGCGCCACGTTCTCCTGGCAGGAGCGGATCGAGGCCTCGCGGCGGGCGATGGTCTCGCGCAGCTCCCGCAGCCGCGCCTCCCGCTCGCGCACCTGCGCCAACGCGTGTTCCCGCCGTTGGGCGAAACCCGCCATGCGGAAGCGCGCCTCGCTCAGCCGGGCCGACGCCGCGTCCACCGCCGCCTCCAGCCCCGGCATCCGGGCCGTCGCCGCGCCGGCCTCCGCCGTCAGGCGCTCGCGCTCCCCCGCCAGCCCGGCCAGGCCGACCTGGGCCTCGGCGCGCCCCTCGTCCTCGCGGCTTGCCTCGGCCTCCGCCTCGGCCAGGCGGGCGGCCAGCTCCGCGCCGCGGGCCTTGGCGGCGGCGGCGTCCTTGGCGGCGGCGGCGAGCGCGCCCTCGGCCTGGTTGGCCTCGCGCTGGGCCCGTTCCAAGGCGCGCTGGGCCTCGCGCTGCTTGGCCGTCAGGGCCTCCATCCGCGCAGCGAGGGCGTCCAGCCCCGACGCCTCGGCCTGCTCCTCCCGCGCCAACGCCGCCAGGCGCGCCTCCAGCGCGTCGCACGCCAGGCGGCGGGCCAAGGGATCCGCGCCCTCGCCCGCGGCGCGGAGGCCGCCGCCCTCGGGGTAAAGCAACTCGCCGGCCGCCGTGACGCAGGCCTGGCCCGCCGGGGCGGAGGCCACGTCCTCCGCCCACCGCCACCCGCCCAGCAGGCGCGTCAGCAGCCCCCCGAAGCCCGGCCTGGCCCGCACCTTCCCCGCCAGCGACCCCTCCGGCGGCGGGCTTTCCGGCTCGGCCACCAGCACTTGGATGGATTCCTCCGGCCAGCGCCCCGGCAGCGTCTCCAGAATGCGCCGCGCCGCCTCGGGCGTCCGCACCACCCACGCCCGCGCCCAAGGCGCCAGCGCGGCCTCCACGGCCCGGCGGCACGCCTCCGGCGCCTCCACGGCCTCCGCCAGCGGGCCCAGCGTCGCGCCCGGGCCGAGGCCGAAGGGGTCGGCGGGGTCCAGCAGGCGCGGGCCGGCGTCGGGGCGCTCGCCGGGGGCGGGGCGGGAGAGGACGTCGCGGCGGGCCTCGATGGCGGCGCGTTCGCGGCGGCGGGTCTCTTGGCGGGCCTTCGCCGCCGCGACGTCGTCCGCCGCGAAGGAGCGGTCCTCGTCAAGGGCGATGAGGGCCTCGCGGGCGTCCTCCGCCTCTTGGCGGTGCGTCTGGGCGGCCTCGCGGGCGGCGGTCTGGGCGGCCTCGCGTTCGGCGCGGAGGCGTTCGGCCTCGGCGGCCTCGGCGGCGAGGCGCTCGCGGCGGAGGAGGCGCGCCTCGCGCCCGGCGTCGGCCTGTGCCAGCGCCTGCTGCCAGCGGAGTTGGCGGCGGTCGAGGTCGGCGAGCGCGTCGCGGGCCTGCTGGAGCGCCGCGCGTGCGCCGTCGAGGTCGGCCTTCCGGGCGTCGAAGGCGTCCTGCGCCTCGTCCAACAGGGCTTGGAGGGTTTCCTGCTCGTCGTCGAAGGCGGCGGTGTCGGGGGTGTCGGCCCGGGCCTTTTCCTCGGCGGCGAGGCGTTCCTGCGCGGCGGCGATCTCTTTGGCGAGGTCGTCGGCCCAGGCGCGGTGCTCGGCGGCGCGGGCGTGGTGGGAGCGGATGTCGTCCTGCGCGTGGGCGTGGCGGGCGGCGGAGGCGGCGGCCTCCTCGGAGAGCCGGGCGATGGCGTCCTCGTTGGCCTGGATGCGGGCGTTGGCGGAGGCGACGGCGCGCTCGCCGGCCTCGGCCTCGGCCTGGATGGCGAGGATGCGGTTGCCGGCCTGGGCGACGCGGAGGCCCTCGGCGGCGATGGCCTCCTCGAGCGCGGCGGCGCGGCGTTTGGCCAGCCAGAGGTCGACGCCGCGCAGTTCGGCGCGGAGGGCGCGGGCGCGTTCGGCGCGTTCGGCCTGGCGGCGGAGCTGGGCGGCCTGGCGGCGGAGCTCGCCCAGCAGGTCGTTCACGCGGGCGAGGTTCTCCTCGGTCTGGGCGATCTTGCGGAGGGCCTCGCGGCGGTCGGCGCGGAACTTGGTGACACCGGCGGCCTCCTCGAAGACGGCGCGGCGGTCCTCGGGGCGGGAGGAGAGGATGGCGTCGATCTGGCCCTGGGCCATGACGGAGTAGCTGGCGGTGCCGACGCCGGTGCCCATGAAGAGGCGCTGGATGTCCTTGAGGCGGCAGGGGGTCTTGTTGAGGAAGTAGGCGTTGGAGCCGTCGCGGTAGGCGCGGCGGGCGATGGAGACCTCGGCGTGCTCGGTGCCGAGGGCGGCCTCGCAGTCGGCGAAGAGGAGGGAGACCTCGGCCATGCCCAGGGGTTTGCGGGCGTCGGTGCCGTTGAAGATGAGATCCTGCATCTTGGCGCAGCGCAGGGCGCTGGGGCGCTGCTCGCCGAGCACCCAGCGGATGGCGTCGGAGACGTTGCTTTTGCCGCAGCCGTTGGGCCCGACGATGGCGATCATCCCCGGCTCGAAGGTGAGCCTGGTGCGTTCCGCGAAGCTCTTGAAGCCTTGGATGTCGAGGGCCTTGAGGTACATCGCCCTCTAGTTTAGCACAACACGCCTCACCGCGCGTGGGCGAGGAGGTCGGCGACGGTGCGGAAGTCGGCGCAGGAGACGCCGGGGAGGAGGCGGCCGAAGCGGAAGCGGATGAAGGCCAGGTAGGCCAACAGGGCCATCGAATCCCACGTCACGTCGCACAGGGGCGTCTGGGGGGAGAGGGCGGCGCGGTCGGCGTTGAGGATGTCGGCCAGCTCGTCGAGGAGTTCGTCTTCGGTCATGGTGTCTCCCGATGGAGGATGAAGGGCGCGTCGAAGTCCACGGGCATCCGCGCGGAACACCACGCGAGCCCGACACCGAAGCCGGAGAGGACGGCCTCCCGGCGGCCGCGCCAGCCCCGGTTGGCCGCCAGGTCGCAGAGCAGCAGCGGCAGGCTGGCGGAGGAGGCGTTGCCGAACTCCGTGAAGTCGCAGGGCGCGCGGTCGGGCCCGAAGCCGCAGAGGCGCGCCACCTGGCGCACGATGAAGGCGTTGGCCTGGTGGAGGAGGAGGCACTCGACCTCGGGAGCGAGGAGGCTCTGGATCTGCTCGGGCACCTTCGAGAGGGTGAAGTTGAAGACCGCCGTGCCGTCCATCCGGAAGCGCCCGCCGTGGGGGATGGCGATGGCCTCCGAGCCCTCGGTGGCCGAGGCGAAGTCCCAGACGTCGCCGCCGCCCTTGCCCACGAGCGCCGCGAACCCGGCGTCGCTGAAGAGCGTGGCCGTGGCGTGGTCCCCCGGGTCGACCACGCGCGAGAGGGTGTCGCCCCCCAGGATGAGCACCTTGCGCAGGGCGGGGTGCAGCAAGAGGTGCGCGGCCAGCAGCAGGGCGGCGACGAAGCCCGCGCAGCCCTGGTTGACGTCCAGCGCCAGCACGTGCCCGCCCAACCCCAGGCGGCGCTGCAACAGCGCGGCGGTGGCCGGGGCGGCCGCGTCTGGCGTCTGCGAGACGAAGAGGAGCGCGTCCACCTCCCCCAGCGGCATCCCCTCCGCGGCCCGCGCGGCCAGATCCGAGGCCCGCTCCCCCGCCGCCGCCACATGGATCGCCCCCAGCCCGATGGCCTTCCGCAGGCGCGCCACCTTCTCCTCCCCGTAGCGCGCGGCGAAGTCCTCCGCCGTCAGCCTCCCCTTGGGGAGCGCCGCGCCGAGGGCCTCCAGCCGCAGCCCCTGGAAGCGCTGCCTCATGGCTCGCCCCCCAACGCGCCCAACAGGTCGCCCACGGTGCGCGCCTCGACCATCTGCCGCGCGGTGAGTGCGCGCCCGGCCGCGCGCTCGGCCTCCAACAGCACCGAGAGGTGGACGACCGAGTCCCAGCCCGGCAGCGCCTCGAAGCGCGTCTCCGGCGTGAGCGGCGGCATCGGCCGCCCGAGGGTTTCGGCGAGCAGCCCGCGCAAGGTCTCGAGGGTCAGCATGTCGGCACTCCGTTCTCTTTGTAGACGTTGGCGCAGCGGCCGTTGCGCGCGGTGGGGACGTATTGGCCGCGCACGGGCCCCTGGGCCTTCAGATGGTCGAGGATCAGCCGCTCGACGCCGTGGTTGAGCGCCCGGCAGCTCAGCGCCCAGGTCTCGATGAAATCGCCCTCCAACACCACCACGCCGACGGCGCCCAAGTCCCCGAAGCGGTCGCGCAGACGGTAGACCCAGCCCTTTTTGCCGGCGAGCTCGGCCTCGGTGTGGCGCGTGCCGCGCATGTTGAACTGGTTGCAGCGCTGGGTCAGCTGGGCCGCGCGGGCCAGGTTGGCGGGGCCGAGGGGCTCGGGCAGCAGCTCCTGGCGCAGGCCGGCCACGTAATCCTCGGGCGGGAGGGCGGCGGCGGCCTCGGCGCGCGCGGCGTCGTCGCGGAGCGTTTGGGCGCGCGCGGCGTCGTCCGCCGTCAGTTGGGCCGCCTCGAAGAGGTTGAGCCCGGCCAGGAACTCCGCCCAGCGCGCGGGATCCTCCGGCATCTCCGGCACGGCGACCTCCGGGAGCTCGGCGCGGACCTGCGCCCGCTGCTCCGGGCGGTCGTCCACGAAGACCAGCGCGTCCGTCCCCACGTGGAGGCGCGCGGCGATGCGGCGGAGCATGGCGGGCTTGGGGCCCCAATCCGCCTCGAAGGCCAGGAAGTCCCCCGGCGCCATCTCCATGCCGGGGTGGGCGAAGGCCGCGCGGGCCGTCGCCGGGTCGTTGCGCGAGGCCACGGCCAGGAGCACGCCGCGCGCCGCCAAGGCGCGGAGCCAGGCGCGGTAGGCGCGGCGGCCCGGCCCCTCGGGGTCGATCCCCTCGGGCCCCGTCTCGCTGACGATGCCATCCCAGAGCGTCCCGTCCAGATCCGTCACCAACACCTTGCGCACCTGCCCTTGCGCGGCGCGGACGATCGCGGCGAGGCGCCCGGCCAGGGCCTCCGTGCCCTCGGGCGTCAAGGCCATCGCCGCCGCCTCCCACAGCCGCGGGTCGAAGGTGCGCCCGCGCCCCAGCCGCGCCTGCACGCCCTCCAAATCCACGGCCCAGAGGTTGGCGTGCGCCCGCGCCGCCGCCACGAGGCGGGCGTTCCAATCGGCGATCCGCGCGCGGAGGCTGGCGGGCTCGGTCAGGGCCAGGCTGCCCAGCGTGCCGTCGTCGCGCGTGACCAGGTTGGGGACGAGGAAGCGGAAGGGCTGCGCGGCCAGGGGCTCGACCTCGGGGAAGCGCTCCGCCTCCGCGCACGCCCAGGCCACCACCCAGTCCGGCGCGAAGGCCTCCAGCTCCCCGCGCACCGCCGGCGGCCACGCGAAGCCCCACGCGCGCACCTCCGCGCCCGGGAGCGTCCGCCCCAGCGCCCGCGCCAAGGCCTGCGGCGCGCTGTCAGTGCAAAGGGCCAGACGCAACGCGCTCACGGGCGCCCCCCTTCCTCGAGGGCCAGGGCGTAGCAGCGGCGGAGGGCCTCGGCGGCGGCGGGGTAGGCGCGCTCGCGGGCGATGGTCTCGGCAGCGGCGGTGGCGTGCTCGGCGCAGAGCAGCGGCGCGCGGACGTGGCGGAGCACGGCGGCGGCGACGCGCCGGGGGTCGGCGGGGGCGAGCATGGCGTTGGCGGGGGTGAGGAGTCCCTCGTAGGCGGGGCAGCGGATGGCGAGGATGGCGCGGCGCGCGGCCATCGCGTCGAGCAGCTCGGGGGGCGACAGGGGGCCGTTGGCCGCGGGGAGGAAGACGAGGTCGGCGCCGCCCAGGAAGGCCGTCAGGTCCGCCGGGCCGCTTGGCGCGGGGCGGACGCCGAGGGCGGCGGCGGGGGGCAGGCGCGCGGCGAGGGCGCGGCGGAGGCGCTCGGCGGCGGCGGGGGTGCCGCCGGCGAGGTCGACGCGCACGTTGGGGCGGTCGAGCAGGCGCGGGAGGGCGGCGAGCAGCGGCGCGAGGTCGCCCAGGTCGGGCGCGAGGGCGAGGGCGGCGAGGCGGAAGGACTGCGCGGCGCCGCGCAGCCGCGCGGGCGGCAGGGGGAGCGGCGCCACCGTGGGCGCGGGCAGGGGCGGGAGCGTGGCGACGCGCCCGAGGAGCCCCGTGGCCCGGAGCGCCGCGAGGGGGCAGGGCGCGTCGGTGAGGATGAGGCCGACGGCGCGGAGGGCACGGCGGCCCCGGCGGCCGAGCCAGCGGGCCAGGTCGTGCCCCGAGGCGGCGCGCCACTCGAAGACCAGCCGAACGCCGAAGAGCCACGCCAGCGCCAGGCCCAGGCGGACGGAGCGGTCGGCGCAGTGGATGGCGTCGTAGCGGTTTTGGAGGAGGAGGCGGGCGGCGGCCAGCCCCATCGCGGCGGTGGCCCAGGCGCGGCGCGCGCCCCCGCCGTAGGGCGGGAGGCCGCGGGCGAAGGGGACGCGGAGGGTGCGGTAGACGCGGCCGGCCAGCCCGCGCGGCCAGGGGTCGCCCCCGGGGAGCGTCACGACGTCGGCCTCCACCCCCGCGCGGGCCAGGAGCGCGAGCATCTGGAAGGTGCGGCGTGCGTGCGGGCTTTCGGCCCGGAGCGCCTGGGTGTGGATGTAGAGGACGCGCGGCATCTCACAGCAGGCGCAGGCGCGCCCCTTGGCGGTGGACGTGCAGCTTGCGGACGGCCCAGGGCACGTCCAGGCCCGCGACGTAGGCGCGGAGCTGCTTGCCGAGCGCGTCGTCGTCGTCGATGGCCACGGCGACGATGGTGGGGCCGGCGCCGGAGATGTACGCGGCCACCGCGTCGGTCTCCTCGGCGGCGTGGCGGAGCACCTCGGCGCCTTGGGGGATGAGCTGGAGGCGGTATTCCTGGTGGAGGCGGTCTTTCATGCCGGCGCGGATGAGCCGGGCGTCGGCGCGCTCGAGCCCTTCGAGGAGGATGGGCACGCGCGAGAGGTTGTAGATGCAGTCGCCCAGGGCGTAGGTCTTGGGCAGGGCGGCGCGGGCGGCCTCGGTGGGGACGCGGACGTCGGGCATGAGGGCGTAGAAGCTGAGGCGGTCGCTGATGGGGTAGCGGTGCCAGTAGACGAGCCCGTCCTCCACCACCGCCGCCACGAAGCCGCCGAGGACGGCGGGGGCGACGTTGTCGGGGTGGCCCTCGATGGTGGTGGCGATGCGCAGGATCTGCTCGGTGTCCATCGCCAGGGCGCCGAGGGCGTTGGCGGCCATCACGCCGGCCACCACGCAGGTGGAGCTGGAGCCGAGGCCGGAGCAGACGGGCAGGTCGGTGTCGAAGGTCACGCGCAGGTTGGGCGCCGGGCGGCCGTGCTGGGCCAGCACCTGCGCGACGGTGGCGTAGAGCAGGTTGTCCTCCGGCGCCTGGAACTCCGGCAGGCAGCCCTCGGGGCGGAAGCGCTCCGCGCAGTCCGTGTCGAAGACAAAGCGGTTGTACAGGTCGAAGGCCAGCCCCATCACGTCGAAGCCAGGCCCCACGTTCGCGCTCGTCGCGGGCACCGAGATCTTGAATCGCATCATTCCTCCTCTTCTGCGCCCAGTATACCACACGCCGCGCGCCCGCGCGCCGCGGGGGTTGCGCGGGGGGCGGGAATGGCGTACACTATGCGCTTGTCGTTTTCATGTCGAAAGGAGTGCGCAATGGCTTGGTTCCTTGGGGGCATCGTGGCCCTGATCGTCGGGTATCTCACGTATGGGCGGTTCGTCGAGCGGCTGCTGGGGCCGGACGACCGGCCGACGCCGTGCCGCACGATGGGCGACGGGGTGGATTACGTGCCGCTGCCGATGTGGAAGAACATGCTGATCCAGCTGCTGAACATCGCGGGGGTGGGGCCGGTGATCGGGGTGATCATCGGCATCAAGTTCGGGTGGTCGTGCTTTTGGATCATCCCGCTGGGGTGCGTCTTCGGCGGGGCGGTGCATGATTATGTGTCGGGGTTCATGAGCGTGCGGACGCGGGGGGCGAACCTGCCGACGCTGACGGAGGGCTCGCTGGGGCGGTGGTACACGCAGGCTTACTCGGTCTTTTTGATGGCGCTGCTGCTGTTGGTGGTGGCGGTCTTCATCAACGTGCCGGCGCATTTGGCGGAGGGGCTGGCGGCGCCGGGGGGCTCGGCGGCGTGGTTCTGGGGGTTCGTGGGGGTGATCTTCCTGTATTACGTGGTGGCGACGCTGTTCCCGGTGGACAAGATCATCGGGAGGATTTACCCGTTCTTCGGGGCAGTGCTGCTGGTGGGGTCGCTGGCGATGCTGGGGGCGTTGGTGTGGGAGGGGGTGGGGCGGCCGTGGCTGTTCACGGAGACGGAGGGCTTCCGGGCGGGGATGTTCAAGGATCAGCCAATCGTGCCGTGCCTGTTCGTGACGATCGCGTGCGGGATCATCTCGGGCTTCCATGCCACGCAGTCGCCCATCGTGGCGCGCACGATGGTCTCGGAGCGCCAGGCGCGGGCGACGTATTACGGGATGATGATCGCCGAGGGGGTCATCGCGATGATCTGGGCCGGCGCCGGGATGGCCATCTACAACCTTTCCCCGGCGCTCATGGCGCGCCCGGCGACCGAGGCGCTCATGGCGAGCACCCAGACCTTCCTGGGGAGCTGGATGGGGACGGTGACCGTGCTCAGCGTGATCGTGCTGGCGATCACCAGCGGGGACACGGCGCTGCGGAGCCTGCGCCTGACGCTGGCCGAGATGCTGCGCCTGCCGCAGCGGCGCTTCGCGGCGCGGCTGGGGCTTTGCCTGCCGCTGATCGCCTGCGTGGCCGCGCTGCTGTGGTGGAGCAACCTGAGCGCGGAGAGCTTTGAGTGGCTGTGGAAGTATTTCGCGTGGGGGAACCAGATCTTGGCGGCCTCGACGCTGATGGTCTGCACGGTGTGGCTGATGCGGCGGGGCGTGGCGCCTTGGTTCACGCTGCTGCCGGGGATGTTCATGACCTTCGTGGTGTGCAGTTTCATCCTGTGGTCCGACCCGTCGCACGCGGGCTGCCCTTATGGGCTGAACCTGCCCATCCGCGTGGCCTATGCCGTGGCGGGGGTCTTCACCTTCTTCGCCGCGGCCTTCGTCGTCTCGCTGGGCGGGCGCAAGGGTGAGGCGGCGCGCTAGGCGGGCGCGGGGCGCGCCCCCGGGGGTGCGAAAAAGCCGCCGGCCCGGTTCGGGCCGGCGGCTTTTCCTTTGGCGGCGGGCTCAGGCGCCGTAGCCGTTGGGGTTCATGGACTGCCACTTCCAGGACGAGGCGCACATGTCGTCGAGCGTGTGGGTGGCCTGCCAGCCGAGGAGTTCCTTGGCGTAGGAGGGGTCGGCGTAGCATTCGGGGGCGTCACCGGGGCGGCGGGCGACAATCTCGTAGGGGATCTCCTTGCCGCAGGCGCGGGAGAAGGCGTGGATCATGTCGAGCACGGAGTAGCCGGTGCCGGTGCCGAGGTTGACGGTGTAGATCTGCCCGGGGGCCTGCTCGAGCTTGCGGAGCGCGGCGAGGTGGCCGCGGGCCAGGTCGACGACGTGGATGTAGTCGCGCACGCCGGTGCCGTCCTTGGTGGGATAGTCGTCGCCGAAGACGCGGACTTTGGGGAGGCGGCCGACGGCGACCTGGGCGATGTAGGGCATGAGGTTGTTGGGGATGCCGTTGGGGTTCTCGCCGATGCGGCCGGAGGGGTGGGCGCCGACGGGGTTGAAGTAGCGCAGGAGCATGACGCCGAGGTCGGGCTCGGCGGCGTGGACGTCGGTGAGCACGCGTTCGAGGAAGAGCTTGGTGGCGCCGTAGGGGTTGAGCGCGCCGGTGGCGCAGTGCTCGTCGAGCGGGACCTTCTCGGGCATGCCGTAGACCGTGGCGGAGGAGGAGAAGACGATGTTGCGGCAGCCGTACTGCTTCATGAGCTTGAGCAGGTTGAAGGTGCCGGTCATGTTGTTGTGGTAGTAGAAGAGCGGCTTCTGGACCGATTCCCCGACGGCCTTGAGCCCGGCGAAGTGGATGACCGCGTCGTACTTCGCCAGCCGGAAGACGCCTTCGAGGGCCTCGTAGTCCAGCAGGTCCACCTTGTGGAAGATGGGGGCGCGCCCGGCCAGCTCCGCGCCGCGGCGGACGGCCTCTTCCTGCGAGTTGTAGAGATTGTCGACGATCGTCACGTCATAGCCCGCCTGGAGCAGCTCGATGACGGTGTGGGTGCCGATGTAGCCGGCGCCGCCGGTGACGAGGATATGCATGGTGGTTCCTTTCCTTACCATTCTGCCATGAAGGCCACGGAGCTCTCGCCCGGCTGAAGGGGCGTGGCGAGCAGGGGCTCGCCGGCGTAGAGCCGCGCGATGTCGGTGGCCAACGTCTCCCAATTAGGATACCGCAACGTGCGGTCTTTCGCAAGCATTCGGTTGAGCATCAACGCCAGCGCGCGCGGCAGGGTGGGCGCCAAGGCCCGCGGGTCGCGCGCGAAGTTCGGCCCGATGTGCGCGTCCACCACCAGCTGGTCGGTCTTGCCGGGGAAGAGGACGCTCCCTGTGAGCAGGTGGTAGGCCGTCGCGCCGAGCGAATAGATGTCCGCCCGGCAGTCGAGGTCGGGCAGGTCGTAGATTTGGTCGGGGCTCATGTAGGCGGGGGTGCCCATGATCTCCCCGTTGGCGTCGGCCGAGGCCCGCGCGGCGGTGAGCAGCGAACGCGCCACCCCCAGGTCCATCACCTTCACCGTCCCGTCCGCGTCCACCATCAGGTTGTCGGGCTTCAGGTCGCAATGCACCACGCGGAACTTCGCCCAGGCGTATTCCAGCGCCGCGGCCACCGACTCCAGGATCACCATCACGTCCCCCACCGCCACCTGCCCCTTGCGGCGCAGATAGTGCGCGAAGGTGTAGCCCTCCACCAATTCCATCACGAAATAATAGAGCCCCGCCGTCTCCCCCACGTCATAGACCCGCACGATGTTGCGGTGCCGGAAGCGCGCGCACGCCTTCGCCTCGTTCAGGAAGCGCCCCACGTCCTCCTCCGTGCGCACGAAGTCCGCGTCGAGCACCTTCACCGCCACCTCCCGACCCGTCGAGGCCTGGCGCGCGCGGTAGACCGTTGCCGTGCCCCCCCGCCCAAGCACGGAGAGCAGGCTCAGCCCCGGCAGCCGCACCTCCCCCTCACTCATCGAGCACCACCGTCAGGGCCAGGAGCGCGTAACTCGTCGCCAACGCCGGGTCCCCCTCCCAATAGCGGTTGCTGGCGTTCACCCACGAACCGTCCGGACGCTGGCGCGCCACCAACGCCTTCGCCAGCTCCTCCCGCCAATCCACCTCGCCCCCATCCTCCAACTTCAGCCGCCCCACCTGCGCCGCCGACAACGCCCGCGCCAGCACGTCGTAATAAAAGTAAAGCCCCTGGTTCCCCTGCCCCGCGTTCTCCTCCAGCGACCAATGGCGCCCCAGCCACTGATGGGCCGAACGCACCCGCGGATCCTCACGCGACAGCTCGCAGTGCAACATCGCCAGCAACCCCGCGTAGGTCATCGAGCCATACGCGCGCAGCGCCTCCTTCCCCTCCGCCCCGCCCCGCGGCGTCTCGCGGTTGTAGACGAAGCCCCCCGCGTCCGCCCCCTCCGTCTCCTGCATCGACAGGATATACCGCCGCGCCTTCCCCCAATCGATGTCCACCTTCTTCTCCCCCGCCGGGCGCAGCTCCTCCACATCCGCCGTCAGCCGCATCGCCTCCACCGCGTAAAAGGTGTTGTTCAGATCCGTGTACGCCCGCGGCGAACTCTTGTCGTAGCCGAAGCCCCCCTCGTGCAGCCCCTCCGTCTCCACCTGCGTGCTCGCCACATACGCCCGCGCCGCCAACAACACCTTCGGATGGCTCGCCTTCCCCCCCGCCGCGTGCAGCGCCGTCAGGCACAGGCACGTGTTGTAATTCCCGAGCCCCCCGCCCCGACGCCCCGGGATCGGCACATAAATCCCCCCGTCCGGCTGCGCGCACGAGACGATGTAGGCCACCGCCCTCCCCATCGCCTCCGCGTTCTCCCCCTGCCGCGCCCGCGCCATCGCCCACACCGCCAACGCGCTCATCCCCGGGAAACGCCGGTCCGACCAGCTCCCATCCGCCTGCTGCGCCCCCCTCAGCCACGCGAAGCCCCGCCCCAACGCCGCCTCCGCCGACGCCCGCGTCTCCGCCGACAACGCCCACCCCTGCGCTGCCAACGCCATGCAAACCACTGCCAAAATCGCTCGTTTCATGTCGGCATTCTACCAAAAAAGCCTCCGCGCTTGCGCGCGGAGGCCCAAATTGGGGCGAAAGACGGGGCACGATCCCGCGACAACCAGATCCACAATCTGGGGCTCTACCAACTGAGCTACTTTCGCCAAAACGCCCTACATACTAACAAACCCCCTCCCGCCCCGTCAAGCGAAAAAGCGCGCCCGCGATGGCGGCCGCGGCGCGGTCCGGGGGGACTTGCGGCGTGGTCCGGGTCGAGGTACGGCGCGATCCGAGAAACGAGGCCCGCAAACACGTTCCCTGCCGCCGCGTGGCCTGAGGCACGTGTTTGCCGCCAAGGGAGGGCACCTGCCCGCCCTCCCCGCCCCCGGCCCATCGGGCCGGGGGCTTTCGCGTCTTGGGGCATCGGGTTTGACCTTCAGCCGCCAACGTGGTAAGGTTGGAGGTATGGACAGGCACGGCAAGGACTGGGCAGGGTGTTACGCGCATTCGAGGCCGGGGGCGGACGAGGCGCATTGGCAGACGCTTCGGGCGCACGCGGAGGCGGTGGCGGGGATGGCCGCGCGCTTCGCCGAGCCGTTCGCCTCCGCCGAGGCCGCGCGCCTCGTCGGCCGCGTGCATGACGCCGGGAAGGCCGACCCGCTGTTCCAGGCTTATCTGCGGGGGAAGGGGCCGGGCTGCCCGCACGCCTGCGTCGGCGCCAAGTGGCTGGACGCGAACGTGCCGGCCGTCGGGCGGCTTTTGGCCTACGCGGTGGACGGCCACCACGCGGGGTTGCCCGACGGCGTGGGGGGCGCGGCGGCGTTGGCCGACCATCTGTGCAAAGCCAAGCTCCCCGAGGGCGTGGAGGCGGAGCCCGTGGCGAACCCCGCCGCGCTCCTGCCGGGCTTCCTGCGCAAGGAGGGGAACCTCAAGGCGTGGCTGTGGGTGAAGATGCTCTATTCCTGCCTGGTGGACGCCGACTGGCTGGACACCGAGCGCTTCATGAACCCCGAGCGCGCCGCGGCGCGGCCGAAGACGTTCGACGGGCTGCCCACGCTCTTGGCGCGCTACCGTGCCCACATGGCCACATTCCGCGCCGACACGCCCGTGAACAGACTGCGCGCGGACGTCCTGCGCTCGGTCTTGGCCAAGGCCGGGGAGGCGCCGGGGCTCTATTCGCTGACGGTGCCGACGGGCGGCGGCAAGACGCTCGCCTCCCTGGGCTTCGCCCTGGGGCACGCGGCGGCGCACGGCAAGCGCAAGATCGTTTACGCCATCCCTTACTCCACCATCATCGAGCAGACGACCCAAACACTCTCCGACGTCCTCGGCGCAAAGAACGTCCTCGAGCACCACGCCGAGGCCAAGTGGCGCGAGAAGGAGGACGAGGTCGCCAACCCCCTGCGTCAGCTCACGGAGAACTGGGCGGACGTGCCGGTGGTGGTGACGACCAACGTGCAGTTCTTCGAGTCCTTCTTCTCCGCGCTCTCCTCGCGCTGCCGCAAGCTTCACAACGTCGCCGGCAGCGTCATCGTCCTCGACGAGGCGCAAAAGCTCCCCGAGGCCTTCCTCGCCCCCTGCGCCGAGCTCCTGCGCCTCCTCGTCGCGGACTACGGCTGCACCGTCGTCCTCTGCACCGCCACCCAGCCCGATCTCTCCGCTTTCGGCCTGACGGGCGTCAGGGAACTCGCCCCCGACGTGGACGCCCTCTACGCCAAGCTCCGCCGCGTGGACTACCATCTTCTGGGGCGGGTGGGGTGGCCCGACCTCGCCGACCGCGTCGCCAGGGAGCCCGGCGCCCTTTGCGTGGTCAACACCCGGCAGGACGCGCGCGACCTCTTCGCCGAGCTCGCCAAGCGCGTGGGGGAAGGCGCCTTCCACCTCAGCACCTGGATGTGCCCCGCCCACCGCCGCGACGTCATCGCCGAGATCCGCCGCAGGCTGGCGGCCGGCCTCCCCGCCCACGTCGTCTCCACCTCTCTCATCGAGGCGGGGGTCGACCTCGACTTCCCGGCCGTCTTCCGCGCCCTCGCCGGCCTCGACTCCCTGGCCCAAGCCGCCGGCCGCTGCAACCGCGAGGGCCGCCTCCCCGCGCACGGGCAGGTCTACCTCTTCGAGGAACCCGCCGAACGGATTCCGAGGTTCTTACGAAAAGCCATTCAAGAGACAAAACAAATTGGTCATTATGAAGTCTCGCTCCATCGTGCCGATTCATTTAGACGCTTCTTTTTTGCCTATTATCGAATGGTGCATAACAGAGGAGAGGAAATCTTAAAGAAATTGAAAGTAGTGGACGAGCTTGAAGAAGCCTTGGAAGAGAGGGAGCCGTATGGTGAGGAGGTGTGTTTTAGAGCGGTCAGCGAGGCCTTTCATCTAATACCCAACATGGGGGAACAAACGGTTTTCGTTCCCTACAAGAAAGGATGCAACATTCTACGGCGCGCGATTTCCAGGGGATTGACAAAAGAGCGGTTAAAGATGTTGCGTGGGTTCACTATCCAAATCACAGAAACTCAGAGGAAGGGATTAAGTCAAATAGGTATCGTCCGTCCTCTTGAGATTTACGATGTGAAAACGAAAGAGAAACGAAAGCCCAAGGAGGGAGAACCACAATTTTATGCTCTGATGGAATTACGCAATTCGTATGACAGCAGAATCGGAGCGAACCTTGTGTATGACTCACTTGACCCATCTGAACTTTTTGGTTAACATTTCCAGCAAAGAAAGGAGCTGTGAATGAGTTGTTTTGGTTTTTGTTTGGAAGTCTGGGGGGATTTCGCCTGCTTTACTCGGCCTGAGCTTAAGGTGGAACGGATGAGTTACGATGTTATCACCCCATCTGCCGCACGGGCCATCTATTCATGCATCCTCTGGAAGCCCAGGCTGGCTTGGGTCATCGAACGGATAGAAGTCTTAAGTCCTATCCGGTTCATTAGTATTCGAAGAAATGAGGTCGGCGCTCTTGCGCCGAAAGATCCCTTGGCGGTTATCAATTTAACAGCCAAAGGTGTGCGTGCTCAACGCGGCTCGCTCATGTTACGTAATGTCCGGTATCGTATTTACGCCCACTTCGATTTCCTTCGCAAACCCCATGAGGCACTCCCTCAGGAAGAGACGCCGGCAAAATATGCCGCAATGTTCGAGCGCAGGGCGAACAAAGGCCAATGCTTCAGACGGCCTTACTTGGGATGTCGAGAGTGCTCGGCGGATTTCAAACTCATCCAACCAGCGGATGAGAATCCTGTTCCGCCCATTGCGGAAAGTCGCGACCTTGGGCTCATGCTATATGATATGGATTACACAAATCCTCAAAACATTCAACCAATCTTTTTTCGTGCCATCATGAAGAACGGTGTCATCGACATCCCTTCCCCGAACAGCAAGGAGCTTTTGCGATGATTATCCAAGCGCTTGTGGAATATTACGACCACTGCGGCAAAAACATCCCTTTGGGATGGATGGAAAAAGAGATTCGATGGATTATCGTGCTGAACGCGCAAGGCGTCCCAATCCAGTTAAAATCAACAGTGTCCACGGAAATCGGCGTCGATGCCAAGGGTAAACGGAAAACACGCGAAGTCTATCCCAAATTCGTCATTCCTGTGCCCAAGCGACGTACCAGTGGAAGTGTTGCCAATTTGCTATGGGAAAGCGATCTCGAATACATTTTTGGGAATTGCTTGGGAACGGCGTTGACAGGAAAACAACGTGAAAAGACCGAACTTTTCCAAAATCGGCTCATGCGACTAGGGGATGGAACGCCTCCCTCCGAAATCGTAGCCGTGCTTACGTTCCTCCGAAATGCGCCTTGGGAAACGCTGTGTTCTCAATGCCCGGACATGATCGATGAATTGGTAAAGGAGAAAAGCCCTTCGATTACCTTTCAAATGGAGACGGATCCATGTATCTTGCTTGAACGTCAAGACATCCATGAACTATGTGACAAGACTCTAAAGGATGGCGAAATCGTCAAGCAGGGCCGTTGTGCGTTTTCAGGCGAAAAGGGCGATTTAATCAATGTTCATGACTGTATTATCGGGCGCGTCGCATTTCTGACCTTTCAGGCCGGTAAAGGCTTTGATTCTTATGGAAAAGATAAACAAGGTCTAAATGCTCCCATGCGCTGGGAAGTCATGAAGAAATACACGGCGGCCTTGCGGTACTTGTTGGATTCGAAAGACCAATGTATCCCACTCGGCAAAAAGGACAACGAATACTTGGTGTTTTGGGCCACGCGTCCAGACCCGCGTATGAATCAACTGAAAGGGTTCTTGCATCCTCAAAAAGGCACACAAAAAGTAAAGGCCGTTTACGAATCTCCGTCTACGGGTAGTCTTGCCTCGTTGGAGGCTCGAAATTACTTTTATCTGCTCGGTTTTGTTCGACATCCAGCATCCGAAGATCGCATTACGGTCAGAACATGGGTCCGGACTTCCTTGGAGGAGGCCGGGAAAAACATCGCCGATTACTTTGAGGCTCTTGAGTTGGGAAAAGCCAAGGATTTTCCCGCCATCAGTCTCCAGTGGATCTTGCGGGCGACGTTCCCCTTGCGGGCCAAGAAAAAAGACAATAAGGATAATAACGATAACAACCCTCATCTTGGCCAATTGAACGCCGGGCTCCTTGAAGCGGCCATCCAAGGGAAACGGTTCTCTCGCGAGTTACTTGTCACATTGACCAATCGACTCTGTCTTGACCGTCCCCCGAACCTTTCGGAGCAGTCTGAGCATAAAAAGTTTATCTACGATATGCTTTCCTACGTTCGAACTGCCATGCTAAAAGCTTATCTTCTTTGTAATCTTAACCTTCCACCAGAAAGGAAACCCAAGGCTATGCTAGACCCAGAAAATCCAGATCCGGCGTATAACTTAGGCCGCCTCTTCGCTGTCTTGGTGCAAACGCAGGAATGTGCGCTTCGTAGCGATAAGCGCAAACTGAACAAGACCATCAAAGACCGATTTCTCCACGCTGCCGCGACCGCGCCGCTTTCGGTCCTCGATGCTCTCATGCGTAACAATCAAATTTACGCCGAGCAACTCAAGGATAATGGCTGGACGCGCTATTACAACCGTTTTGAGACGTACAAAATGGCGATATTTGGACATCTTTCTCCTGCCGAATTGCCGCGGAGGCTTTCGCCAGAAGAACGCGCGTTCTTCCACGTAGGTTATTACCATCAATGTCAGCAACTTCTCCAAGACGAGAAAGAAGAACGCGAGCGCCAAAACGACAGTCGGGACGAACCACAAGACAAGGTCTCAGAATAGACCGTACGCATTTTAAGGAAACTCGCCTCACTCACACACAAGCAAAGGAACCCCATCATGTCTGATCCCATCAAGAATCGCTATGATTTTGTCCTTCTTTTCGATGTCACTGACGGCAACCCCAATGGTGACCCTGACGCTGACAATATGCCACGCATCGACCCTGACACCAATCAGGGCCTTGTCACCGATGTCTGCCTTAAGCGCAAAATCCGAAACCGTATCCAACTCACCCAAGTCGGTAAGTCCGGCTATGACATTTTCATCCGTGAAAAAGTTGTCCTCAATGAAATCATCCAAAAAGTTTGCGAGGACCTGAAAGATGAGAAAGCAGAAGACAACGAAGGTTCTTCTTCCACAAAAAGAAAAGGTAAAGACTCAAAGACAAGCGTCAACAAAGAGATTGAACGCGCAGCTTTGATGTGCAAAACCTTTTTTGATGTAAGAGCCTTTGGAGCGGTTCTCTCGACCGGTGAATTGTCTAGTGGACAAGTCCGAGGTCCCGTCCAATTCACCTTTGCTCGTTCCGTTGACCCCATTTACCCCCAAGAGCACTCCATCACCCGTATGGCCGTCACCAAAGAGGAGGATCGGGCGAAGGAGCGCACCATGGGGCGTAAATACACCGTGCCTTACGGGCTCTATCGCGCCCACGGCTTCATCGTGCCCAGCTTCGCCGCGCGCACCGGCTTCTCCGAGGAGGATCTCAAGGTCTTCTGGGAGGCCGTGCGGATGATGTTCGCCGACGACCCCTCCGCCGCCCGCGGCACCATGACCGTCCGCAGGCTCATCGTCTTCAGGCACGACTCCGCCCTCGGCAACGCCCAGGCCGCCGAGCTCTTCGAGCGCGTCAAGGTCGCGCGCAAAGACCCCGCCGCCCCGGCCCGCGCCTACACGGACTATGTGGTCGACGTGGACGAAACGGGTCTCCCGGAAGGCGTCACGATCGTGCCGGAGGGCGAACTGGGCAAATGACCGACCCGGAGGCCATCCCGATTTCCGCGCTGCAGCACTGGCGGGTCTGCCCCCGCCAGTGCGCGCTCATCCACATCGCGGGGGTCTGGGAGGAGAATCGGCTCACCGCCGAAGGCCGCCTCCTGCACGAACGCGTCCACCAAACCGGCGACGAGGCCCGCGGCGGCGTGCGCACCTGCCGCGGCCTCGCCCTCGCCTCCGAACGCCTGGGGCTCGTCGGCCAGGCCGACGCGGTCGAGTTCCGCCCCGGCGCCCCGCCCTTCCCCGTGGAATACAAGCGCGGCCGCCCGAAAAAAGACAGCGCCGACGCCCTCCAGCTCTGCGCGCAGGCCCTCTGCCTGGAGGAAATGCTCGGCGTGAGCATCCCCGCCGGGGCGGTTTTCTACGGCGCGACCCGACGGCGGCAGGACGTCCCCTTCACCGCCGGCCTCCGCGCCGAGGTCGAGGCCGCCGTCTCCGCCATCCGGGCCCTCCTCCTCCGCGGGGAAATCCCGCCGCCCACCCCAAACGACCGCTGCCGAGGCTGCTCGCTCGCCGCCCATTGCGCCGCCGCGCCCCGCCCCGTCGCCGACTACCTCCGCGAAGCCCTCGCCGAATGATCGCCCTCCTCAACACGCTCTACGTCCTCACCCAAGGCGCCTGGCTCTCCAAGGAGGGCGAGTGCGTCGAGCTCCGCACCGAATCCGGCAGGAAGACCCTGCCCATCCACCTCCTGCGCGGCGGCATCGTCACCTTCGGCAACGTCATCGTCACCCCCTTCCTCATGGGCCACTGCGTCCGCAACCACGTCCCCATCACCTGCCTCACCGAGCACGGCGCCTTCCTCGCCCAGATCGGCGGCGGCCCCGGCGGCAACGTCTTCCTCCGCCGCAGACAGCACACCCTCAGCGCCGACCCCGCAGCCTCCGCCCGCCTCGCCTCCCGCTTCCTCGCCGGCAAGCTCGCCAACACCCGGGCGATCCTGCGCCGCGGCGCGCGCGAACGCCCGGAGGCCGCGCGGCCCCTCAACGACGCCGCCGACCTCATCACCCACCACCTCCGCGCCATCACCGCCCAGCCGCCGCCCCCGCTTGAGACCCTCCGCGGGATCGAGGGCGACGCCGCCGCCCGCGCCTTCGCCGTCTTCCGCCAGCTCCTCGCCCCCTCCGGCCTCCCCTTCCCCGGCCGCGTCCGCCGCCCCCCGACCGACCCCGCCAACGCCCTCCTCTCCTTCCTCTACACCCTCCTCGCGCACGACTGCGCCACCGCCCTCCTCGCCGCCGGGCTCGACCCCCAGCTCGGCTTCCTCCACCGCGACCGCCCCGGCCGCCCCTCCCTCGCCCTCGACCTCATGGAAGAACTCCGCCCCCTCCTCGCCGACCGCCTCGCCATCGCGCTCCTCAACCGCCGCCAACTCACCGCGAAAGACTTCGCCGTCGACCCCACCCACGCCCACCGCCTCGCCGACGACGCCCGCAAAACCCTCCTCGCCGCCTGGCAGGAACGCAAAAAAACCACGATCGTCCACCCCTACACCCGCGAATCCGTCCCCCTCGGCCTCATCCCCTTCACGCAAGCCACCCTCCTCGCCCGCCACCTCCGCGGCGACCTCGACGACTACCCGCCCCTCATCTGGAGATAACCATGCTCGTCCTCGTCTCCTACGACGTCTCCACCGACACCCCCGCGGGCCGCCGCCGACTCCGCCACATCGCCAAACACTGCGCCGACCACGGCCAACGCGTCCAACTCTCCGTCTTCGAATGCGAGGTCGACCCCGCCCAATGGGCCGCCCTCCGCGCCAAACTCCTCGCCGAGATCGACCCCTCCTCCGACTCCCTCCGCTTCTACTTCCTCGGCGCCAACTGGAAACGCCGCGTCGAGCACCACGGCGCCAAACCCGCCCTCGACTTCACCGAGCTCATCCTCTGACGCGCGGACCCCAAGTCCCCATCCGAACCCCGCCCCTTTCGCGCCACCCCGATCCCCAGTCGCCATCCGCCGCCCCCGCCCCTGCCGCCCCTTCCGCTCTCTGACAACTGAACATTTGTTATACTCTCGCGCAAACATTGGAATAGCCCTTGCCCTCGCAACCGCCTATTCCAATCCCGGTCGCGCCCACCCGGGCGCGTGAATTGAAAC
>CALXSF010000024.1 GCA_944391055.1 uncultured Kiritimatiellota bacterium
CTTGCGGAACTCCTTCTTCGACCCCTTCACACCAAAAAACGTGCCTTATCCTCCTCCATTCCGCCACTCATCCCCCCATCCAACTTACCCTTCCACTCGTCTTCGCATAATTTCCCCGGACACTATTGGCGCGGGGGTGGATTTTGGCGTGGGGAGGGGCGTTTTTGGTATACTGGGGGAAGGAGGAGGCCATGCCCAGACCGATCAACGAGACGACTTACGATTTCCCGACGTTGCGCAGGAATGGGTGCGTGTACGTGGACAAGACCAGGGGCTTCCACGCGCTGATCACCGATGCCGGCGGCAACAACCTCTTTTTCCTCTCGCGGCCGCGGCGGTTCGGGAAGTCGCTCATGCTTTCCACGCTCAAGGCGATTTTTCAGGGGCGGCGGGAGCTTTTCGAGGGGTTGGACATCGCGAAGACGGATTACGATTGGTCGGACGTCTATCCCGTGTTGCATTTCAGTTTTGGGACGATGGACGTCTCGACGCTGGAGGATTTCCAACGGCGTTTCGTGGCGCGTGTCAAGGATGGCCTTCGGGAGGCCGGCTGTGAGTATGACGACGCGCTTGACCCGGATGTCAACTTCGGAAACGCGATGAAGGCGCTCGCCGCGCGGCAGGGCAAGCCGGTCGTGGTGCTCATCGACGAGTACGACGCGCCCGTCGGCCATGCAATCGCCGACCCCGACAAGGCCGAGGCTATTCGCGAGCGCATGGCGGCTTTCTATGGTCAGCTCAAGGAAAACGTCGCCAACATCCGCTTCCTGATGATGACGGGCGTGACGAAGTTTACCCAGCTCTCCGTCTTTTCCGCGCTCAACAATCTCTGCGACCTCACGCTCGCGGCGTCGACCGCCACGCTCCTGGGCTACACGCAACAGGAGCTGGAGAACAATTTCGGTGAGCATTTGCGTGCGCACGCCGAGGCGATGGGGCTGGGTTACGGGGATTATCTCGCCCGCTTCAAGCATTGGTATGACGGGTACCGTTTTTCTCCCTACGTGCGGGAGAGCGTCTATAACCCCGTCGCCGTCGCCAAGACCCTCGTCGCGAAGAACCCTTATTTCGGCGCCACGTGGTCGCAGACCGGCCGCCCCTCCGTGCTCATGAACTTTCTCAGGGGCACGTCGTTGGACGAGGTCGACTACGAGGCCATCCCAGGTCAGCCCGAGAGCGTCTTCGATACCTGCGACCTTCGCGCCATCCCGCCCGTCACGCTTCTCACGCAGGCCGGCTACCTCACCATCAAGGACTTCGACCCCAACTTCGGCTACACCCTTGGCGTGCCCAACGAGGAGGTGCGCCGCGACCTCAATGCGCTGCTCATCCAGTCCCTGCGCCGCCCGGAAACCGGTGCTCTCGTCGTCGCCGTCCGCGCTGCCTTGGCGCGCGAGGACTTCCCCGGCTTCCTTGACGCGCTCAAGGCCTACTACGCCGGTTTCACCTACGGCCCGCGCGAGGACAAAATCCATGAGGCCAACTATCAGCGTCTCCTCGCCGTCCTCCTCTCCGCCAGCGGGCTTGACGTGACCACCGAGGCCACCCAGGCCGCCGGCCGCGCCGACGTCGTGGCCGAGGCGCTCGGGCAGGTCTATCTCTTCGAGCTTAAGGTCGGCGGCACGGCGGCGGAGGCCCTCGCGCAGATCAAGGCGAAGGGCTACGCCGCGCCCTACCGCGCCCAAGGCAAGGCCATCCATCTTTTCGGGCTGGCCTTCGACCCCGCGACGCGCCGGCTCGTTGATGCCCAGTTCGAACGCGACGAGACGTGAGCGATGCATCGGACGCTTGTCACGGCGGTCATTCCCGTCTATGCGCGGGAGGATGTCTTCGGGACGTTGGAGGCGTTGGGGGGCTTCCCGCGCGCGGGGGCGGAGTTGCGGGCCATCGTGGTGGACAATGGGAATGGGGAGGCGTTGTCGGAACGATTGGCGGGATTGCCGCGGCGCCATGGGTGGTGCACGGTCGTGCGTCTGCGGGAGAATCGCGGCGGGGCGGGGCGTTTCGCGCGGGGATGATGGCGGCGCTTCGGCGGGGGGCAGACTTCGTGTGGCTGTTGGACGACGATGCGCTGGTGAACGCGGGGACGCTTTCGGGGTTGCTTGCGGAATATGCGCGATTGGGGGGAGAGGGCGTGCGTGTGGGTGCGGTGGGGAGCACGCTTTTGGGGCGGCGGGAGCCGACGCGCGTGACGGAGGTGGGGGCGTCGGTCAGTCTTTTTTCCGGGGCGTTGCGCTTGCGGCATCATGGCGCAGAGATTCATTCTCTTGGGGACTGCACGGACGAGGTGGAGTATGTGGCGGCGGCCTCGCTGCTGACGCGCGCGCGGCTGCCCGCCGTGCCGACCCGCCCGCTGCCCATGGGGGCGTGGCTCCCGCGGGGCGGCCGGGCGCTGGTCGTGGCCCGACGCGGGGCGGACGCCGCGCGCTGGGAGGCGCTGGCGGCGCGCCAAGGGGCGCGGCTGTGCCTGCTGGCCTGCGACAACCCCCACGGCGGCAGGCCGCTTGGGCGCGCGCGCCATCTGCTCGGCTTGGCGTGGGGGCATTTGCGGGGGCAGCTTTTCCTGCTCCGCCACCCCGAGGCCCCGGCGCTGATTGACGCCGCGTGCGCCAAGAATTACCCTTTCCCCTTCCTTTGCCGGCGGCGGGCCTTCTGGAGACCGGAGGGGGAAGGCGCGGCGCTCTTCCAGGAAGACGCCGCCCCCCCGGCCGAATGACGCCGCGCGCCTCGGAGAAGGGCGGCGTTCTTTGCGCGGGGAAGGGGTGTGTGCTACAATAGGGGGCGACGTCGCGAGCAACAAGGAGCGCACATGGGCAAGCATACGTATCTGGTTTCCGTCATCACGCCGGACCGCATCGGTCTGACGCGCGACATCGCACAGGCGGTGGTCGACCTCAAAGGCTATATCTCGGACATGCGGCAGACGATCGTCAGCGGCTTCTTCTCGCTCGTCTTCGTGACGGAGCATGAGGAGGAGGTGGGCGGCGCGCTCCAGGCGCGGCTCCAGGCGCTGCTGCCCGAGGGGGCCGTGCTGGCCGTGATGCCGCACCCCGAGCGCGTGCGCCAGGCGGTGCCCCGCGCCGGCCAGCGCTACGTGGCGACGGCCTCGGGGGAGGATCGGCCGGGGATCATGCTGGCGATCGCCGGGTTCATGGCGGGGCACGGCATCAACATCGAGGATTGGTCGACCCTCTTCGACGGGCGGCACGTCACGCACCTGGCCTACGTCACCTTCCGCGAGGCGCCGGCGGATTTCAAGGCCGTCCAGGCGGCCTTCCGCGAGGCGCTGGCGGCCAAGGGCTTCGCCGCGCAGCTGTGCCACGAGGCCATCTTCCGCGCCACCGGCGAGGTCGCCCCCATCAAATCCGTCATCCAGGAGTGAGCGCCATGATCAACAACCAGGCCGTCCTTGCCACCCTGCGCATGGTCAACGAGGAGAACCTCGACGTGCGCGCCTGCACCATGGGCATCAACCTCTGCCGCTGCGCCAACCCCGACCCCAAGGCGATGGTGGCGGCCGTCTACGAGCGCATCATGACGACGGCCAAGGATCTGGTGCGCACGTGCGAGGAGGCGACCACCCTCTTCGGGGTGAACGTGGTGAACAAGCGCATCTCCATCTCCCCGGCCTCCATGCTCCTGGAGGGGCACGACGCGGACACCGCCGTCGCCCTCTGCAAGGCGCTCGACCGCGCCGCCGGCGAGCTGGGCGTCGACCTGCTCGGGGGCTTCTCCGCCCTCGTCCACAAAGGCATCACCCCCGGCGAACGCACCCTCATCGAGTCGCTGCCGCGCGCGCTCGCCGAGACCACGCACGTCTGCTCCTCCATCAACGTGGGCACCACCCGCGCCGGCATCAACGTGGACGCGGTGAACCTGGTGGCCGAGACGATGCTCAAGGTCTCCCAGGCCACGGCCGACATCCACGGCTTCGGCTGCGCCAAGATGGTCGTCTTCGCCAACATCACGGAGGACAACCCCTTCATGGCCGGCACGCTCCTGGGCGCCGGCGAGCCCGACGTGGTCATCAACGCCGGCGTCTCCGGCCCCGGCGTCGTCAAATGCGCCATCGAGAAGCTCCTGGCCGCCGACCCGGACGCCACGCTCGACGAGATCGCCGAGGAGGTCAAGCACACCACCTACCGCGTCACCCGCACCGGCGAGCTCATCGGCCGCCACGTCGCCAAGCGCCTCGGCGTGCCCTTCGGCGTCCTCGACCTCTCCCTCGCCCCCACCCCCAAGGTGGGCGACTCCGTCGGCGAGATCTACCAGGCCATGGGCATCCAGAAGATCGGCTGCCCCGGCACCATCGCCGCCGTCATGATGCTCAACGACGCGGTCAAGAAGGGCGGTGCCTTCGCCTCCTCCTCCGTCGGCGGCCTCTCGGGCGCCTTCATCCCGCCGATGGAGGACCACACCCTCGAGCTGGCCCTCACCGACGGAACCCTCTGCCTGGAGAAGCTCGAGGGGATGACCAGCGTCTGCTCCGTGGGGCTCGACATGATCATGCTCCCCGGCGACACCTCGGCCGCCACGCTCGCCGGCATCATCCTCGACGAATGCGCCATCGGCGTCTCGGCCCGCAAGACCACCGGCGTGCGCGTCATCCCCGTCCCCGGCGCCAAGGTGGGCGACTACTTCGACTTCGGCGGCCTCTTCGGCGGCGGCACGGTCGTCGCCCCCCGCTGCCCCGGCGGCCAGGAGGCCTTCGTCCGCCACGGCGGCCACATCCCCGCCCCCATCCACTCCCTCATGAACTGAGGCCGCCCCGGCGCGGGCAGGGCCTTGGCGGCGCGTCCCCCCGGGGCGCGCCGCCCTGTTTTGGTTCGACCGACGCAAGCGTATCGCCTTTCTTTGTCGCGTCTTTTCCCTTCTAGGCGCGCGATCCCAATATGGACGAATCCCGACGATCCGCAGGCCACGGGGGATTGACTGTAGGGAAGCGATGTGATACCTTGCCGACACGTGATTGACTTGGTCTTGCTCACATGCGTGACAAAGAGGAGTGATTGACATGAGAATGTTGTTCTTGTCCATGGCGGTCACCGCCGCGGCCTGCGCCCAAGCCCTTACGGCGGTCTGGGATTTGTCGTCTGCGGGGGGGGGGTACACAGACAACTAACGGGGGGACGTTATACACGAACATCTGGGGGAAGACCCAAAAGGAGGGGACGTTTGCGCTGAAGGTGACGTATTCCATGTCCAGCATGACGGGCACGACCGCCTTGGCGATTGGCCCGCAGGCGTCGTTGCCGACGGCGTATGGCGGGACGGGTGCGAACAATTGGCGCAGCACGCCGAACGTGAGTGTTCGCGAAGGCCAGGATGGGGCGAAGAGTTCGTTGGCGTTGTATCATGGGAACGGCTCGCAGCATGGGCCTTATCCCTACGACCCGGTCTCGGCCCCCATCACGATGGTCATCACGGTAACGTGGACAAGCGGGAACAATGCGGACGTGGCGTTCTACTGCAACGGCGACCACCTGCTGACGCTTTCGGCGCAATACATGCCCGACTACGTGGACAGCATTTACTTTGGCAAGGACGTTACTGTGCAAGAGGCCGTCTTCTACCGGGGGCAATTGACGGAAGAGGAGGCGATGGAACTTTCGGTTCCCGAACCAACGACGTTGGCGGTGTTGGCACTCGGGGTGGCGGTTTTGACGCTCCGTCGATCCGCGGCCTGAGTGTGCGTGTGCCATCGGATGTCTTTCCCGGGAGGGGCGACGGCCCCTCCCGTCGTTTTGCAAGGAAACGGGCGTTGGTCTCTTGGGGCGGCGGGTGAGTGAGGGGGGGCGCGAAGGGTTCGGGGTGTCAATGGCACGGCGGCAACGGCGGCCAGGAGGCCTTCGTCCGCCACGGCGGCCACATCCCCGCCCCCATCCACTCCCTCATGAACGGGGGCGCGCCGCCGCCTTTTCCGCCTCGCCCGGGCGCGGCCTGGGGAAGGGCGCGGCGGCCTTTCCGACCCGTCGCGCGAAAAAGGCTTGCGCCGCGACGGAAGGTTTGCTATAGTATGACCGTTTTTTGAGCAAAGCGAAAGCAAGCGAACTTAGCTCAATTGGCAGAGCTCCACCTTGCCAAGGTGGAGGTTGAGGGTTCGAGTCCCTTAGTTCGCTCCATCATGGGGGTGTAGCTCAGTTGGTAGAGCAAGTGACTCTTAATCACTGGGTCCACGGTTCAAGCCCGTGCACCCCTACCATCCGGGGAAGGTTGCCCAAGGAACGGCCAACGAAGCGAACTTAGCTCAATTGGCAGAGCTCCACCTTGCCAAGGTGGAGGTTGAGGGTTCGAGTCCCTTAGTTCGCTCCATCATGGGGGTGTAGCTCAGTTGGTAGAGCAAGTGACTCTTAATCACTGGGTCCACGGTTCAAGCCCGTGCACCCCTACCATTTTGGGGCCCGGCGTTCGCCGGGCCTTTTTTCGCGCCGCACGCCTCGGGGCGCCGCGGCACGCTTGGAGGGCCTTGGGATGGCAGTGACGCTGAGGGCTTATGGGCGGGAGTGGCTGCCGGCGATGGCGCGGCTCTTCCGGGAGGCGGTGCACGTGGCCTGCGCCGGCGAGTATTCGCCGGAGGAGCGGGAGGCATGGGCGCCGGCGGGGATGGACGCGGAGGCGTGGGGGGAGCGTTTCGCGCGGAGCCGGACGTTGCTGGCGTTCGTGGGGGAGGGCGAACTGGCGGGCTTCGGCAACGTCTTCGCGGAGGAGGGGCTGCTGGATTGCCTGTACGTGGGGCCAAGGTGGCAGGGGCGGGGGATCGGGGCGGCGCTGTGCGACGCGCTGGAGCCGTTGGCGGGCGGGACGGTATGCGTCCATGCGTCGCTGACGGCGCGGGGGTTCTTCGAGCGGCGCGGGTATCGGATGGTACGCCGGCTACGGCCCGTGCGGCGGGGCTTGGCGCTCACCTGCTTCGAGATGCGCCTGGAGCGGCCTGCGTCCTGACGCGGGGCGGCCTCACCGCTTGCCGTCCTTTGCCTCCCCGCTTGGGGGGCTTCCAGCCCACGACCCGGCGGCGAACCGAAGGCGGCGGGCCGGCGCATGGCGGCCTCAGGCGGGGAGGGTGAGGTGCGCGCGCCAGAGGTCTTGGAGGCGGCGGATGGCGTCGTAGGGGGCGGGGGATTGGCAGACGGCGCGGACGACGGCGAAGTTGCGGGCGCCGGCGCGGAGGACCTCGGGGAGGCGGGCCTCGTCGATGCCGCCGATGGCGACGGTGGGCCAGGGGGAGGCGCGGACGATGCGGCCGGCCTCGTCGGGGCCGAGGGTGGGGTCGGGGATGGCTTTGGTGGGGGTGGGGTAGACGGGGCCGACGCCGGCGTAGTCGGGCGGGTTGGCCTTGGCGGCCTCCATCTGGGCGTAGGAGTGGGTGGAGAGGCCGAAGCACGTCAGGCGGGGGAAGCGGGCGCGGGCCTCGGCCAGGGGCATGTCGCCTTGGCCGAGGTGGACGCCGTCGGCGCGGACCTCGTCGGCGAGGGCGGGGTCGTCGTTGACGATGAAGCGCGTGGGCGTGCCTTGGGTGATGGCGCGGAGGGCGCGGGCGGTCTGGAGGACGCGCTCGCGGGGGGCGCGCTTCATGCGCAGCTGGATGTAGCGGAGGTTGGCGCGGACGGCGGCCTCGGCGACGGCCTCATAGCTGGTGACGGGGTCGGTGATGACAAGGTAGAGGCCGAAGTCTTCCATGGCGGCGGCGCAAGGGGTGGGAAAAGACGCGCGCCCCTGCGTTGGCAGGGGCGCGGGGGAGGTCAGGCCCGGAGGTCTTGGAGGATAATCTGCGCGACCTTTTGGCCGGATTTGAGCATGCCGCCGAAGATGGGGCCCATGCGGAAGCCGCCTTGGACGTTGTTGGCGGCCATGCCGGAGGCGTAGAGGCCAGGGCAGAGGCGCTTGGTGTTGGCGACGGTGGTGCGCTCGCCATCTTCCATCCACATGGGCTTCTCGCCCATGATGCCGCCGGTGGGGGAATCGACCTTGAGGCCGGCTTTCTCGACGGCCTTGCGGACGATCTCCGAGGGGTGGCCGGTGCCGTCGAGGACGGCGCGGGCGGTGAAGACGATGGGATCGACGTGCATGTCGAGGCGGCGGACGGGGTTCCAATTGACGACGAGGCCGCAGACGACGCCTTCGCGCACGCAGATATCCTCGACGCTCATGGCGTTGAAGATGACGGCGCCGGCCTGGCGCGCACCGAAGATGAGGCCAGAGGCCATCTCGACGCTGTCGAGGGTGTGGTAGCCGTTGCCAAGGGGCTGCGTGCGGATGGCGAAGTCGTGGAGGATGGGCGCGGCGTCGTCTTGGACGACGACCTCGTTGAAGAGCATCCCGCCGCCCCAGGTGCCGCCGCCGGGGGCGAGTTTGCTCTCGAAGACGGCGACCTTGAGCCCGGCCTTGGCGAGGCAGCGCGCGGCGACGAGGCCGCTGGGGCCGGCGCCGACGATGCCGACGTCAAGGGCGAGGTTGGCCTGGAGCTTGGCGAAGAAGGCGCGGACGATGGCGCCGCTGATGGTTTCTTCCATCGCTTCCATGGTTGCGCCCCCCGGTCAGAGCACGGCGCATTCGTCGATGAGGTCGGCGAAGAGGCGGTTGACGAGCTCGGTCTCGGAGAAGTCGCCGAGGCGGCCGTTACGGACGAGGACGTCGAGGGTCTCGCGGCGGCCCTTGCCGACGCGCCCGGCCAGCGCGTCAAGCGCGTCGTTGAACTCCTTCTCGGAGAGTTTGCGGCCGCGGGCGTCGGCGAGTTTGAGGAGGGCGTAGCGGCGGCGGAGGGCCTTGGTGGCCTCGTCCTTGGCCTTGGCGTAGGCGGGGGACTGGCGGAGCTCGTCGGGCTTGCCGCGGAACTGCTCGAGGGGCTTCTCGGGATCCATGGCGAGGTACTCGTAGGTCTCGCGGTCGAGGCGGGCCTCGGGGAGGTCGAAGGCGAGGGTGCCGTCGATTTTCTCGCGGAGGGCCTGGGCGGCGGCGGAGCGGGCCTGGGCGGCCTTGGCGGCGGCGAGGTTCTCGCGGATGCGCGCGCGCAGGGCGTCGAGGTCGGGCAGGCCGTAGTGCTTGGCGAGCGCCTCACCCTCCAGGTGGGTGGCCTTGCGCATGGATTTGGGCGTGAGGGTGTAGTGGACGGTGCGCCCGGCAAGGGCCTTGACGTGGAAATCCTCGGGGAAGGCGACGTCGAGCGTGGCGGTCTCGCCGAGTTTCTTGCCGAGGAGGGCGGCGCCGAGGCCGGGGAGGAAGTGGTCGTCACCGGGGGAGACCTGCGTCCAATACTCCTCGCTGGAGAGGAAGGGCTTGACGGTCTCGGGCTCGGCGGCGGGGTCGAGGTCGGAGGCGAAGGCGAAGCCCAGCAGGTCGCCCTCGGCGGCCACGTCGCCCTCGGCGGCGTCGCGGAAGGTGACGCCCTGCTTGCGGGCCTGCTCCATCTGGCCGTCGAGCTCGGCGTCGGTGACTTCGGCGGCGGGCTTGGCGACCTTCCAGGCGGCGGGGTCGGGGGTCTCGACGGTGGGCTCAAGATCCAAGGTGAGGGTGGCGGAGGCGCCCTTGCGGGGCTCGGCGCGGAGGTTCTCGACGTTGACGGCGCAGTAGACCTCGCGCTTGAGCTGCTCGCCGGCGGCCTTGAGGAGGGCCTGGATGGCCTCGTCGTTCACACGGCGGTCGATGCTCTCGCCGTAGAGCTGGCGGATGCGCTCCCAAGGGGCCTTGCCGGGACGAAAGCCGGGGAGGCGGGTTTCCTTGGTGTAGGCCGCGCGGATGTTCTTGAAGATGGGGTCGATGGCCTCGGCGGGGGCCTCGATCGTGAGTTTCACCCGGCAAGGGCCCAGCTGCTCGCAGTCGCTCGTCATGTCGCAATCCTTCCAAAATGGAACAAACCGATAAACCGCGCCACTATACCACATCCGCGCCCAAAAGGGAAACCACGCCCGGGCGCGCGCGGGGCGGCGGGCGGAGTGTGCTATCATTGCGGGCATGGATTCGGTGAGCGAGACTTTCCGCAAAGGCGTGTGCGCCGTGGTGGTGACGCACAACCGCCTGGCGTGCCTGAAGCGGACGTTGGGCGCGCTGCGCGGCTTCGGCGTGGCGGTGGTGGTGGTGGACAACGCCTCGAGCGACGGGACGGGCGCATGGCTGCGGGAGGTCGAGGCCGAGACGCTGACCCTGCCGCGGAACGTCGGAGGAAGCGGCGGCTTCGCGGCGGGGATGCGCTGGGCGATCGCGCGGGGGTTCGATTGGCTGTGGCTGATGGACGACGACGTGGAACCCCTGCCGGGGGCGTTGGCGGCCTATGCCCGCCACGCGGCCCCGGGCGTCTGCCTGACGCCTTCCAAGCTGACGGCCACGGGGGCGGTCTTCGAGTTCGAGGGGCGCCTGTGCTGGCGGACCCTGCGCCGCCGGCGCCTGCCGCACGCGCGGGTTTTCGCCGGGGAACGGAAGGCGGTGCCGTGCGAGCTGGCGTGTTTCGAGGGACTCTTCGTGGACGCGCGGTTGGCGGCGGGGCTGATCGTGCCGTGGGAGCGCTTCTTCCTGGGGTGGGACGACATGCTGTTCGGGATGTTGGCCTCGAAGGCGGGGCGCTGCCTGTACATCCGCGATTTCTGCGTGCGCAAGCAGTTCGACAAGGAGCGCCCGTTGGTGGGCCGCCTGCGCTACCATTCCTCGCTCCTCGGGCGCTATTTCCACCTGCGCAACTTCTGCTTCGTGATCCGCCTGGTGCGGGCGCGCGGCTGGGGCGGCGGCTTGGCGTGGGCGCGCTACGCCTACGAATGGGCCAAGGCCTGCGCGCTGACGGTTCTGGCGGAGCGGGATTGGCGGGGGGTGCGCCTGCTGGCCCTGGCGTGGTGGCACGGGGTGCGGGGCGACACGGAGTCGGCCTTCGGCTTGGTGGTGCCGGGGAAGTGACAATCAAAAGGCGGCGGGCCGTTCGGCCCGCCGCCCTTTTTTTTTCGAGATGCGCGGCGCGCTCACTCCGCCGGGGCGAAGTCGGACTTGCCGACGCCGCAGGTGGGGCAAACCCAGTCGTCGGGGAGCTGCTCGAAGGGGACGCCGTCGTTCTCGGCGGGGTCGTAGACGTAGCCGCAGACTTGGCAGACGTATTTCATGGTTGGGGGTTCCTTTCGGTTGTCGGTTAAAGCATGACGGCCGCGCGGCGCTCACGAGCCGGGGTGGACGAAGGGGACGCCGGCCTTGCAGAGGGGGCACGCCTGCGCCTCCCAGACGGTGGGCTCGATGTGGAGCAGCGCGAAGGTGGGATAGTCGAAGCGCGCCTTGCCGCCCGAGCGATCCACCAGCACGAGGACGGCGGCGACCTCGGCGCCGGCGGCGCGCACGATGTCGATCGTCTCCTGCACGCGCCCGCCGCGCGTGATGACGTCCTCGGCCACCACGTAGCGCTGCCCCGGGAGGAGCTTGAAGCGGCGCATGGCCAGCATCCCCTCGGCGTTCTTCTCGGCGAAGACGCACTGCGTGCCGAGCGCCTTGGCCACCTCGTGGCCCACCAGGATGCCGCCCAGCGCGGGGGAGATCACGCCGTCCACGGGGCCGATGTCGGCCTCGGCCTTCATGCGGCGGACCAGCTCGGCGCAGAGGGTCTGGGCGTGGTGCGGCCAGCGGAGCACCTCCGCGCATTGGAAGTAACGGTCGGAATGGAGTTTGGAGCGCAGCTCGAAGTGCCCCTCGAGCAGCGCCTTGGTTTCCTTGAAGATTGCCAGCACGTCATCGTCGGTCATGGTCAGCCGCCTTTCTTTGCCGCCCAGTATACCACAGCGGCGCGCCGGGCGTGCGCGCGAGGGGCTTGTCAGGGGGCGGGGGTGCGCCACCAGGCGAGGAACTCGACGTTGCCCTCGGGCCCGAGGAGGGGGGAGCGCTCGCAGCCGAGCCACGTGAGCCCAAGCTCCTCGACGCCGAAGGCGCGGATCTCCGCGACGACGCGCTGGCGGACGGCCTCGTCGCGAACGACGCCGCGGGGGGCGTCCCGTCGGCCGGCCTCGAACTGGGGCTTGATGAGGGAGACGATCTGGCTGCCGGGCTCGAGGCAGGCGGCCATGGGCGGGAGGATGAGGCGCAGGGAGATGAAGGAGACGTCGGTGACGCCGAAGCTTGGCCGCTCCGGGAGGTCGGCGGGGGTGAGGAAGCGGCAGTTGAAGCGCTCCTTGCTCCAGACGCGGGGGTCGCTCCGCAGGCTCCAGTGGAGTTGGTTGGTGCCGACGTCGAGGGCGAGGACGCGACGGGCGCCGTGCTGGAGCAGGCAGTCGGTGAAGCCGCCGGTGGAGGCGCCCACGTCGAGGCAGCAGCGGCCGGCGACGTCGAGGGGGAAGGCGGCGAAGGCGCCCTCGAGTTTCTCGCCGCCGCGGCTGACGAAGCGGGGCTTGGCGAGGAGGGCGAGCGCGGCGCCCTCGGGGACGGGCTGGCTGGCCTTGCGGGCCTTCTGGCCGTCGACCGTGACCTCGCCGGCGAGGATGAGGCGCTGGGCGAGCTCGCGGGAATCCGCGAGCCCGGCGGCGACGAGGGCCTGGTCGAGGCGTTGGCGCATCTCAGCGGTGGAGGTATTGGGGGGCGGCGGGGGGCGCCCCGAGCAGGGCCTGGCCGACGCCTTGGCCGAGGGCGCCGGGGAGCTCGCCGAGGACGGCGCGGAAGGTGCCGCCGGCGCGGCGGGGCCCGTAGACGGCGAGGTCGCCCTCGGAGCAGCCGAGCAGCTCGGCGATTTTGGCGTCGAGGGTGTCCTCGTAGCCGATGTCGTCGGCGAGGCGGAGGTTGACGGCGTCGCGGGCGGAGAAGACGCGGCCGTCGGCCAGGCGGCGGACGTCGGCCTCGGGGAGGGCGCGGCCCTTGGCGACGAGGGCGACGAAGCGCTCGTAGAGGGCGTCGACGACGGTCTTGAGGATGGCGTTGTGCTCCGGGTTGACGGGCTTGAGGGGGTTGCCGAGGTCCTTCGAGGCGCCGGAGGCGACGGAGTTGTCGGCGATGCCGAGCTTCTGGGCCAGGCCGGCGGCGTTGAGGCCGGGGACGATGACGCCGATGGAGCCGACGAGGGTGGTGGGGCGCAGGCGGATCCAGTCGGCCTGCATGGCCAGGTAATAGGCGCCGGAGGCGACGAGGTCGCCGCCCAGGACGATGACCCGGCGGCCTTCCTTGGCGGCCTTGAAGCGCTCGAGGGCGTGGTAGAGGGCGTCGCTGGGGGTGACGCCGCCGCCGGGGCTGCTGACGTCGAGGAGGATGGCGTCGAAGTCGTCGTCGGCGATGACGGCCTCGATGGCCTCGAGGACGGCCGCGTCGCAGTCCTCGGGGCTGTACCAGCGGTTGGGCGGCAGGCCGGTGATGACGCCGCGCAGGCTCAGGCGCAGCACGCCGCGCGCGTTCTCCCCCGCCTCGCCGCGCAGGAGGGCGTGGCGCGCGCCTTGGCGGAGGTCGACCTCCCCCAGCGCGTCGCCAGCGTGGGCGGCGATGGCGGCCAGCCCCAAGGGGATGGAGACGATGACCGCGCCGACGAGGAGGGCGGAGAGGAGGCACCCGCCGAGCACGCCGGCCAGGCAGCCGAGGCGGCGCTTGGGGGGCGCGGGGGGCGCCCAGGCGGCCGAGGGGTTGGGAGGGGGGCAGGGGCGGGTGGGGTCGAGGGCGGGCTCTTCCATGGCGTTCACTCCTTGTATCCGAGTTCCCTGAGGATGAAATGGTTGCGGAACCACTTGGGCTCCACGCGCACGAAGGGGAGGATCTTGCAGGCGCTGAGGCCGTAGGCCTCGGCGATCTCGGGCTCGGCGGCGCGGCGCATGGCACGGAGGGTGCGGCCCTTCGTGCCGATGACCATGCCTTTCTGCGAGGCGCGGTTGACGAGGATGGTGGCTTGGATCTCCCAGGCGCCGTCGGGCGTCTCGTCGATGCGCTCCACGCGCACGCCCAGCTGGTGGGGCACCTCCTGGAAAAGGCGGGCGATGAGCTTCTCGCGGATGATGTCGGCGATGGCGAGCTTGCGCGGGAAGTCGCTGACGATGTCCTCGGGGAAGGGGAGGGCCTCGCAGGGGTTCGCCAAGGCGAAGAGGGCGCCGAGGAGGGCGTCGCAGCCCTGGCCGGTCTCGGCCGAGAGGGCGTGCCAGGCCGGCTCGGGGGCGTCGGGGCGCTTCTCGGCGCGGATCCTGGCCCAGGCCTCGCGGAAGCGCGCGGGGTCGAAGCGGGGGGCGTCGGCCTTGTTGAGGGCGAAGAGGACGGGGATGTCGCTGAAGGCCGCGCGGGCCATCCACCCCTCGTCCTCCATGCGCACGGGCGCGGCGCCGTCGAAGACGACCAGGAGCGCGTCGGCGTCGCGCCCCGCGCCCCGCGCCATGCGGTTCATGAGGGTGCCGAGCTCGTTCTCGGCCTTGTGGGCGCCGGGGGTGTCGAGGAAGACCAGCTGGCCGCGCGGCTCGGTGAGGATGGCGCGGATGCGGTTGCGCGTGGTCTGCTCCATGCCCGAGACGATGGAGACCTTCTCGCCGACCAAGCGGTTGACGAGGGTCGATTTGCCTGCGTTCGTGCGCCCCACCACGGCCACCATGGCCGCGCGGCGCGCTGTCTGTCCTGCCGTTTCCATGCCTTTATCTTAGCACAGTCGGGCGGGCGGCGGGAAGGGCGCGGCGCGCCCGCCGCGTCAGTTGGCCGGCGGCGCGGGCGGGTTGGGGTTGCGGCGGACGAGCCCGAGCTCCTCCAGCTTGCGGACGATCTGGCCCATGGCCTCGTAGGTGCGCAGGAAGCCCTGGGGGCTGAGGATGATGCGCTCGAAGGGCTTGGGGACGGGCGTCTGGTTCTCGGCGCTGGGCTGCAGGCGCATGAAGTCCAGCCGGATGGTCTGCTCGAGCAGGTGGATCTGGTAGACGCCGTCGGCGTAGATTTCGTTCTCGATGGCCATGGGGGGTCCTTTCGGGAGGGTTTGGGATGGGTTGGGGTTCAGCCGTTGGCGCGCTCGAAGGCGCGCATGAAGCAGACGAGCGCCTCGACGCCCGCCTCGGGCATGGCGTTGTAAAGCGAGGCGCGGATGCCGCCGAGGGCGCGGTGGCCGCGGAGCCCGACCAGCCCCGCCTCCTCGGCCTGGGCCAGGAAGGCCTCCTCGAGCCCGGCGGTGGGCAGGCGGAAGGTGACGTTGGTGAGCGAGCGCTCGGCCTTGGGCGCCAAGGGCCGCCAGAAGGCGGAGCGGTCGAGCTCCGCGTAGAGGCGCTCGGCCTTGCGGGCGTTGCGCTCCCAGACGGCGGAGGGGCCCTCGCGCAGCAGCCAGTCGGTGACGTGGCAGAGCGCGTCCACGGCGATGGCGTTGGGCGTGTGGTAGAGGCCGCCGGCGCGGGCGTGCTCCAGATAGCAGAAGGCCGCAGGCAGGTTGCGGCGCGCACGGGCGAGGAACTCGTGCTCGGCGACGACCACGGCCAGGCCGGCGACGCCGAGGTTCTTCTGCGCCCCGGCGTAGGCCAGGGCGTAGCGGCGGAAATCGCGCGGCGCGGCGAGGATGTCGCTGCTCATGTCGGCGCAGAGCGGCGCCTCGGGCGCGGGGAAGGCCTCGGGCAGGCGCGTGCCGGCGATGGTCTCGTTGGTGGTGACGTGGGCGTAAACCGCGTCGGCGCCCCACCCCTCCTCGGGGGCGGGCAGGGTGCGCACGGCCCCGACGCGGGCGGCCTGCCGGGCGGCCTTCTCGGCCCAATGGCCGCGCACCGCATAGTCGGCGCGCGCCCCGGCGCGGAGGAAGTTGTAGGGCAGCATGGCGAACTGCCCGCTCGCGCCGCCCTGGAGCAGCAGGATCGCGCGCTCCTCCCCCACGCCCAGCAAGGCGCGCAGGTTGGCCTCCGCGTGGGCCTGGAGCGCGCGGTAGGCCTCGGAGCGGTGCGAGACCTCGGCGACGCCGCGGCCGAGCCCCCGCCAGTCGAGCAGGTCGGCGCGGAGCGCCTCGCGGGCCTCGGGCGGGAGCGCCCCCGGCCCCGCGCAGAAGTTGTAGGGTCGATCCATGCCGCCTATTATAACAGGAAAACGCGCGGGACATCGCCCCGCCCCGGTGTGCTATACTGTCGTCGACCTTTTGGCACCCGAACCAACCTGGAGCGACCCATGAACGAACCGACCGTGTCTGTCCTGCCGATGGTGGCGCTGCGCGCCCCACGCAAGTTTTCCTGCCATGCGCTGCCCGAAGGGGCCTTCGCGCCGCCCGAGGGCGAGGCCGCCGAAAGGCTCGGCGCCGCCGTTGGCGCGGCGCTGGGGCTGCGCGCGCTCACCCCCATCGCCCGCCAGGTCGCCCCCGACGTCTGGCTCTGCGCCTTCCTGCACGGCGAGGCGAGGCGGCGCTGGGTGGCCACCTACGAGCGCGGCCGCCCCGGGCGCGTGGCCTACATCCCCCGCTCCGCCGAGGTGGTGGTGGCCGACCGCCCGCGCGGCCTGCTCTACCTCTCCTGCTCCGACGCCGAGCGCGGCCGCGCCCTCCTCCCCGCCCTCAACGGCGCCCTCTTCCCCGACCGCCGCCCCGCCGAACCCTTCGACGCGCCGACGCTCGACCTCGCCCCCTTCCGCCTGATGGGCCCCGGCGACCGACGCCCCCTCGCGCCCGGCGCCCCATGGGCCGTCCTGACGTTGAAAGGGATGACCTGGCAGGAGCCCGGCCTCGCCGGCCCCCTCACCCGACGCCTCTGGCCGGCCGACGGCTTCGAGGCGCTCGACGCCTTGGGCGGCCCCTGGCCGGAGCGCCTGCGCAGCCTGGCCTTCGCCGTGCGCCCGGCGGGCGCGCCGCGCGGCTACGTGGCGGAGCTCTTCCAAGGGCCCGCGCGCCTGCGGGCCACCCTTTCGCCCCTGACCCTGGACGCGCTGGCCGCGCTCATGGCCTTCGCCCGCTCGGCCTGAAAGGGCGCGCCATGGACTGGGACGACGACTTCCCCTACCTGGCGGAGGCGACCGCCCTCCCCCCGCTCGCCGCCCCGGAGGCGCGCGCCTGGCCCTGCCCCGTGGCGCCCGAGGGCGAGGAGGCGCGCCTCCTGCGCCCACGCTCGCGCGCCGAGCTGATGCGCTGCGCGGCGGCCCTGCGCGGACGCGCGCGCTGCCTGCTCCTGGCCCCGCCGCGCGAGGCGGGCGGCTGGCTCCCGGTGGGGGCGGGCGACCTCGCGGCCTGGGCGGGCGCGGCGGAGGCGCGCCTGGGGCGGCCCGTCCGCCTCCTGGCGGGGCGGGGCACCTGCCCATGTGGGGAGGCCCCGGCCTGCCGCGCCCACGCGGGGGTGGCCGAGGCCGAGGGGAAGGCGGCGCTGGAGCGCCTGGCCCTGCGCGCGGAATCGTTGGGCGCGGCGCTGGACGCGGCCTTCCCACGGACGCCGCCGCGGGCGCGGCGCATCCTTCAGGAATGGGCGCACCTGGGCGACCCGCGCCGCCCAGGCCAGCCCATCTCGGCGGAGGCGCTGGGCGCGCGCCACGGCCTTTCGGGCCGTCAGATCCGGCGGCTGCTGGCGGCCGCGCGCGCGGAGAACCCCGCCCTCTGCGCCAAGCTGCGCGCGCTGCGCACCCACCGCGCCCGCAAAGTCGGGGCATGGGAGGTCCGCGGGGTGTGAGGTGTAGAATGTCAATAGATTTGTGCAGTGCGTTTGGGAAGACTTGGAACGTACGCATGGGTTAGGAGACCTTTTTGGGGGAGCGTGGGTAGTGGACGATG
>CALXSF010000025.1 GCA_944391055.1 uncultured Kiritimatiellota bacterium
AGGATGACGCGCTTCATGGCACACAGTATCCCACGCCCCCGGCCGGGCCTTAAGCCAACCGTGGACAGCGTGGACAACTTGGACAGCGTGGACAAAAAAACGCCCGCCCCGAGGGGGCTGGCGTCGGTAAATGGTAAGTGGTAAATGGTTGCGCCCCTGCGGGGCGACGGGTGAATGGATGGGAAACGGTTTTGGGCGTGGGCCTGGCCTATCGGCTTCGTGGCCCGGCCCGTCGCGCGCCTACGCGCGTGCCACTTACCACTTACCATTTACCATTTACCATTGCGGAGGCGGGGGCCGCCAGGCCCGACGCCTCCGCAATGCCGTTGCAAAGGCCGTTGCAGGGGGGTGCAAACCGTTGCAAAGATTTTTCGCGTGGGATTTATCCTCCCGGGCGCCCGGGCGCGCCAGCGTGGCTCTCACGGCCTCCCGCGAGGGCGTCGGCCCAGAGGCGGGAGAGCTCGGCCGAGAGGGCGTAGGCGCGCGCGTGCCCGGCGGCGAGGCGTTCGCGGGTGTCGCGGAGGGCGCCGAGGAGCTCGCGCTCCTTGGCCTCCATGGCCGCGCGCCAGCGTTGGTAGGCGGCGAGGCGGCGCGCCAGTTCGGCGCGGCGGGCGGCTGGCTCCGCGGCGCGCGTCATCGCGCCTCCCCGGCGGCCTCGCGGACGCGGATGGGGGGCGGGGCGGCCTCCGCGGCGGGCGCCTCGGTCCTGACCAGCGCGCGGAGGGTGAGGACGTAGCGGGCGCGGAGGGCGAAGGCGCGGCGCATGGGGACGCGCGCGCCCTCGGGCGTCTCCTCGCGCAGGGGGCAGGGGACGCGCCGCAGGAGGCGGCGGCGGTGGGTGTCGAGCATTTGGAAGAGTTTTTCCAGGCGGGGGAGGTCGAGGTCGAGCCACCATTCGCCGTCCTCGGCGTGGAGGGCGTCGCGCCAGCCGGCCTGGGCCAGGACGCCGCGCAGGTAGGGCACGGGGCCGGGGGCCCAACGCCCGGCCAGCGACGGGACGGCCCGGGCGATCTCGAAGCACTGGCGGGCGCAGGCCTCGGCCATGGCGGCCAGGCGCCTGCCCTCGGCGGTGCCCCAGCGCATGGCGGCGCGGTGGTCCTCGGCCAGGCGGGCGACGGCGGCCATCAGGCGGTCGCAGTCCGCCCCCGTGCCGACGGCGCGGAGGCTGCCGCCGCTGGCGGGGACGGCCTCGCGGATGACCGCGCGGCGCCAGGCCTCGCGCTCGGCGGGGGGCACGCCCTGGCGGTCCGCCGCGCGGGCGAGGAGGCGGAAGAAGGCCGCGCGTTGGCGCCCGGTCATGGCCGCGCCCCCTTCCCGGCCAGGCGCCTGGGGGCGAAGGCCAGCGGCGCGAGGAGCGCCTCGACGGCGGCGGCGCAGCGCCCGCCCGCCGCCTTGAGGGGGGCGAGCGGGCAGGCGGCGCAGCCCTTGTGCCCGGCGCACTGCCAGGCGACGAGGCGGGCGGCCAGCAGGCGGAGTTCCTCGCGCGTCATTCGGCGGCCTCCTCGGTCTTGGGCTCGACGTAGAAGCGCTCGGCCTGGGCGATCCTGAGGCCGCAGGCCTCGAGTTCGGCGTCGGAGAGGGCCTTGCCGGCGTAGGCGTTGAGGAGGGCGGCCTTGTCGAGCTCCTCGACGGCGCGGACGAAGCCGGGGAGGCGGGCCTTGACCATCGCGAGGGCCTGGTCGGCCCTGACGCGGGCGCGGAGGCGGACGCTCGGGTTGCCGAGGCGCCAGCCGATGACGCCGTGGGTGAGGGCCATGGAGCGGCGGTCGCCGAAGTCGGCCTTGTGGAGCTCGGCCCAGCTGGCGATCTGCTCCTCGGCGGCCTCGCGGGCGGCGCGCTCGGCGTCGAGGGCGGCGGCGTAGCGCTCGCGGATGCGGGTGATCTCGGCGTCCATCTGCGCGGTGATTTTCCGCTCGGCGGCGTCGGCGGCGGCGACTTGCGCCATCAGCCCTTCGACGTCGGCGAGGCTTTGCGGGATGGGGGTGGGTTTCTTGGGGTTCATTGTTGGGTTTCCTTTTTGTTACGCAGATTTTCCATCGTAATGCAGAACTCGCTGTTGCGATCAATGTACTGCCATGACTGTGGGGCGTGGTGAATGCCCGTGAGGCTCAGCGGGATGGGTCGCACGAACCGCTCCGCCGGACGAAGGAGGTGCCACGCATGGCCGACGGCCTCGCCAATATAGGCACGGAGCGCATCCGTGGTCAGACAGGCTCGCCTGGCGAGCCGCTCCAAGTCTGCATTCGGATCGAAGATGTCGAAGCGGCCAAAGGCGGCGACCGCTTCCACGCACTTGCTACCTGAAGGGATCAGATAGGCCACAACGGCGCGGCCTTGCGCAATCTCTCCGAAGAGGCGAACCGGACTGCTTTTGCGGATTTCGACCGTCTTTTCGCCGGAGATCAGCTTGTCCATATACTTGCGCTTGATGGAGAGCGCCACGGCGGTGATGTTGCGGATATCCTTCACGGTCATTCTCCGAGCAGGGCTGTTTTGGTCGCCAGCCAGAGCTCCCAGTCGGGGGCCACGCCGCGCTTGGCGGCGGCCTCGGCGGCCATGGCGGAGATGAGGGCCACGTGGTTGAGATAGAGGGGGCGGAGGGCGTCGCGCGCGGCGTCGGTGGGCGGGGGCAGCCCGTAGTGCCCCGCCACCTTGAGGGCGTCCTGCAGGGGGAGGCGGCGTCCGAGGCGCACGGCGATGGCGCGGCGGGCGATCTGGGCCAGCGCGCCGGCGTCGGGGCCGTGGATGAGGTCGGTCTCGGCCAGCTCGGTGCCGCAGAGGACGAGGCCGCAGCGGGTGCGGTCGTAGAGCTCGCGGATGACCTCGCAGATGCGCTTGGTGTGGTCGCGGCCGGTGGTGTGCACGAGCTCGTGGATCTCGTCGACGACGAGCAGCGTGCGGTCGTTGAGGGCGCGGAGGATGCGGCGGCGGCGCTCGCCGGGCTTGGCGGCCACGCCCAGCGCCTCGGCCAGCTCTTCGAGGAAGAGGGGCAGGTTGGCCGCCGCCGGCATCCGCACCAGGCGCACGGGCGCGTCGGAGCGCCGGGCGTATTCCTCCAACGCCGTGGTCTTGCCGATCTGCGACTCGCCGGTGAGGATGACGGGCGTCTGGCGGGAGAGGGCGAAGTCGCAGGCGGTGAAGACCTTCGCGGCGATGGAGGTCTCGACGAAGGCGCGGCGGCCGTCGCCGCGCTCCTGCCACAGCCGCAGGGCCAGCGCGGCCTTGTCGGCCACGGCCGCGAGGTCGCCCTCGTAGATGCCGCGCCGCACGCGGCTGACGGTGGTGGCGCTCATGCCGAGGGCGGCTGCCGCCTTGGTGTCGCTGAGGCCGCGCCGGGCGGCTTCCTCCAAAAAGCGCGCGATGGGCGCGGGCAGCGCGGGGTTCGGTTGGGTCTCTTCCATGGTCTGTTCTCCTGGGGTTGGTAAAGGCAAATGCTCAGAGGAAGTCCTTCAGGGTCAGGGCGGGCGCCGGGGCGGGCGCGCCGGGGGCGAGGGCGTCGAGGTCCTGCGCGGGGCCTTCCGGGGCGGGGGCGGCGGCGAGGCCGCCGAGGGACTGGCCCCGCCCGTGGCGGAGGCCGGGCGCCTTGGCCGCCTCGCGGGCGGCGGCGAGCTGCCCGCGGTTCCAGGCGTCGTCGGCCCGCTTCCGCTCGGCGGCGGCCTGGGCGGCGGGGAGGAGCGCGGCGCGCTCCAGCGCCTGGACCTTGGCGCGGATCTTGAGGCTGGCGGCGATGGCCGCGGCGTCGTCCTGGTGCGCCGGGGCCATCACGGGGGCGGTGCCGAGGTAGCGCGGGCCGTCCTTCGTCGGCTCGGCGACATAGGCCACCAGCGGCTCGAGGGGGTTGACCCACACGAGCACGGCCTGCCCGCGCGCCAGCAGCCGCTCGGCGCCGTCGGGGCCGCGGACGATCGCCGCCACGGTGGCCGCGTAGTCGATGGCCGGGTCCTTGACCTTGATCTCCAGCCGGTCGGAGACCGCCCCGCGCAGCGCCAGCCCCTCGCCCAGGATCACCGGCATGAAGGCCCGGTCGGCGCGCACCACGTCGCCCGCGCGCTTCTCCCAGGCCTCGGCGGGGGAGAGGCGGCGGACGCGGGTGAGCGTGGGGTCGGCGCGCAGCTGCGCCAGGATGGCCCCGCGCATCCCCTCGGGCAGGGCGTCGAGGTCGGCCAGGTCGCGCCACGGCTCGCGGGGGCCCAGCCGGAAGCTGCCGGTGACGAAGCCCTGCTCCTCCCACCCCTCCAGCGCGTGCTCGGTGCGGTCGTTGATCCGCGCCACGGCCTCGGCCACCAGCGCGGCGTAGTCGGCGTAGGGGATGTAGGGCCAGCGGAGGCGGTCGGGCAGGCCGGGGTCGGCCTGGGCGAGCGCCGCGCAGGCGCGCAGCAGCGCCCCCTCGGCCTTGTCCATGGCGTAGAGGGACTCCGGCGCGTTGTCCCGCGTGTAGCCGACCTGGCCCCGGACCGCCCCGAGCTCGTTGTGCACCAGGCTGTGGGAGCCCTCGAGCCGCGCCTTGAAGCGGAAGTTGCCGCGGGGCCTCCCCGCCCAGAGCCCCTGGGCCAGCGGCTTGGAGAGCAGCCCGCCGGCGGCGAAGCGCACCTTCCCGCCGGTCGCCTTCTCCACCGCCGCGGCCAGCTCCTTGCCCAGCGCCGCGGTGTTGTGCTCGCCGCAGAGGGTCGCGCCCTCGGGGGCGTAGCCCTGCACGATCAGCCAGTAGCCAATCAAATAGGGCATCATGCGCTTCATCACCATCTCGCGGGACCCGTCCTCGCGCCGCCGGATGGGCTTCATCAGGTAGGTGCGGTAGCCGGTGGCCACATCCAGCAGCGCCAGCTCAATGCAGCGCTCGGCGGGGGCGTTGCCGTGGCGGACCTTGACGTCGTGCACCATGTCGTCGACCTCGACGATCTGCCCGCGCCTGAGCCCGGCGCGCGTGCGGATGACCATCGGCAGCAGGTCGCTCGCCGCCAGCGTGCCGGTGCGCTCGGCGCGGAGCGCCCACTTGCTGGGCTTGTGGCGCATCAGGTTGGCCAGGCTCCAGCCCACCGGCAGGAGCGTCCCGATCTTGTAGGGGCATTCGGGCGGGAGGTCGCGCCCGGGGCGCTCGGCGCGCCAGATGTCGCGCCAGGTGCCGTAGCCGGGGATCTTCATCCCGGCGCGGAGCTCGGCGACCAGCGCCCCGAAGGCGGGGCGGGCGACGCGCTGGTTGCGCCCCACCAGTTCGTGCCAGTGCGCCAAAAAATCGGCGTTGGCGGCGATGCCGGCCGCCGCCTGCCCGCGGGCCTGGGGCAGGAAGGCCCGCCAGCCCTCGGCGCGGTAGCGCGCGGCCTTGCGGTAGAGGCTCTTGGCGGAGAGCCCCCCCAGCCGCCCGGCGTAGGCCTCCGCCAGGCGCTTGGCCACCAGCGCGCGCCGCGCGGGCGCCGCCGCCAGAAAGGCCTCGCACACCTCGCACCACGCGCAGACGCGCTCGGCCTGCCGCAGCGGCAGGCGCGCGACCAGCTCGCGCAGTTCCTCGGCGGGGATCAGGGCGTCCATGGCGCGCAAAGCCCCCCTCACTCCGCCTCGGCCAGCCGCGCGGCCAGCAGCGCCACCGCCGCCCGAACCGTCTCCAAATCCGCCGCCGCCAGCAGCCGGTGCGTCCCCTTCACCACGATCAGCTCGTTCAGCGGCGCCAACGCCTCCTCCAGCCGCTTGAAGGCCGCCTCCGGGCTCGTCCCCAGCGCCGCCGCCCAGTCCTTCCGCGGACGCCCCGCCCCCGCACGCGCACCCCCCAAGCGCAGCACCGCACGCTGGCTCTTCCCCTCCAGAAACGCCCGCACCGTCGCCTCGGGGAAGGTGGGGATGGCGAAGGGCGTCCCCGCCTCGGAGGGGGCTTGCGCGGCCTCCGGCGGGAAGGGGCTCCGCGCCCCTTCACCCGCGCCAGCGCAGGGCGCTGGACCCCAACTGGATTGGGACGACGGGGACGCGGAGGATTCGGACACCCCGGACGCCTGAGGGTCGGACGCCGCCGCCAGCGCCGCGTGCGTCCGCTCCGCAACCGCCAGAAAACGCTTCGCCGTGCTGTAATTGATCTCCGGGCAGTACCGCGCCAGCCACGCCTTGAGGCCCATCCCGCGATTCCAGCCTGGGGCGGCGAGTGCGCCGCCGTGTGGCTGTTCACACCGGGCAAGTCCGCGCGCGGACTCGCCCGGCAAACCTCCCGTTTCCGCGTCGTGCCCATTCCCCATTTCGGCGTCCACGAAGCCCGCGCCGACCGGCGCGGGCCGGGGTGAAGCGCCCTGCGCTGGCGCGGGGTCGAGGGGGCGCGCAGCCCCCTCGCCCTCGCCCGCCCCTTTCCACTCGAGGTACCGTTTCACCACCAGCAGGATCAGGCCGAAGCGATAGGCCTCGTAGAGGCCGTCGACGGCGTAGCGGTACTGGGCGGAGAGGGCGGCGGCGGCCTCCTCGACGGTGTGGATGGCCGCGGGCGCGGCGGCGGGGACGGGGGTGAGGGGTGCGGCCTCGCGGGGCGCGCCGTGGGCGAACTCGGCGAGGGTGACGGTGGGGGTGGGCGTGTCAGGCGTCATGATGGAATCCTTTTCTTCTTTCGTTTCCGGTTGCGGTGCAGGGGCGCAGCCATTTACCATTTACCATTTACCATTTACCATTTACCTAGATCCCCTGGTCCAGCCGCCGGGCGTAGGCCACGACGGAGGCGCGGGTGATTTTGTAGAAGGGGCGGCGGTCGGAGCCGAGGTTCAGGTTGGCCCCCTTGATGAGGCCCTGCTCCATCAGCTCGATGACCTTGGTGCGGGTGACCTCGAGGGCCGAGGCGACGTCGGAGACCAGCAGCAGGTCGCCGCCCGGCAGACGGCGGGCGACCGTCTGCTCGATGCTCTCGGTCTGCGCGAAGAGGTCGCTCTGGATGGGGCGGGCCATGGCGCGTCTCCTTTGCGGCCTGGCGCTCAGCGCAGGACGGCGTCGGCCTCGGCCTCGTCGCCGAGGAGCCAGAACCACAGCGCGTCGGCCAGCCGCTTGCGGCGACTGCCCGCCGGCAGCCCCTTCCACGCCCACAGCAGCCGCGACAGCGGCCCCGGGCGGAACGGTTCCTCGTGAAATGCTCTCATGGTGTCCTCCTTTTTGGCGAGCCTCATTTCCGCCTCCGCTTTGGGCCGAACTCCTTCTTGAATCCTGCCAGCATGGCGCTGAAGAGGCGAAGGCGGATTTGGAGCGCCCCCTCCGAAAGCCCCTCGGTGGGGCACCCCTCGACGCGCACGTTCGCGGGTTTGCCGAAGCCGGCGAAGTCAACGACCAGCGTGACGCTGACGCGCTCCGTGCCCGGCGCTTGCTCTTCCTTCTTCATGGTGTTCTCCTTTGGTTTGGGTTCTCTGAAACTCAACGGGCCAGGTGGGGGCGCTTGACGGTGGCCATCACTCGAGCCCCCCGCAAAAGGCTTGCCAACGTGCCTCGCGGCCACGTGCCTCCGCCGCCTCAAAGCCGTGAATCGCGTCGAAGAACCGGTTGAGAGCCTCGCACTTGACGGTGGCGAGAAGGTGGCGGTCTTTCGATTGGGCAAAGCCGAACCGCACCAAAAGGTCGCGTTCACGCTTCGTGAAACAACGCTTGGCCACGGGACGCTTCATGAAACGGCGCACCCCCGTTTCGTCTATTCCCGGTCGGACGCTGCGGTGGATGAGCCTATGAAGCGGCTCCTTGACTTCTCTGGCTTCTTGGTAGGTCATTTCCTGTGTTCTCCTTTGGTTTGGGTTCTCGGAAAATCAGCGGGCCAGGTGGCGGTCGAGCGCCGCCCGCGCCTCCTGGCTGATGGAATGGCCCTCCGCACGCGCCCGGCGGTCGAGCGCCGCGTAGGTCTCCGGCGAGACCAGCAGGTTCACCCGCACGGTCCCCTCGGGAAACTGGCACCGCCGCCCGCGGGTACGCCCGGCCATCGGCAGGGGGGGCGGGGGCGGACAGCGCGCGGAAACGCGCCAGACCCACGCGGTTCATCGCGCCGCCTCCGCCGCGCGCGCCTTCGCCGCCTGGCGCCCGGGCCGCCAGCCGCGCGCCAAGGCCGCCGCCTCGATGCGCAGGCTCCGCTTCTGCCCGGTCAGCACCCGGCTCACCGTCCCGGGGTTCACCCCGAGCTCCTCCGCCAGGGCGTTCACCCCGGCCCACGTCTCGCGCCGCCGCAACCGGCTCTTTGTCTGCATGCCGCTGTCCCTTCTTTGGTATACTGTTCCTGTCGGCAGGGCAACTGTTGCCCTTTGATGTCTAAGAAATTAGCACAATGTTTAGAGTAATGCAACTAAAAAATGAGATTGTGTCATGAGAACCGCGCAGGACTTTAAAAAGGTGAGAGAAGAGCTGAATCTGACGCAACGACAACTTGCAGAGGCTCTTGGTGTCGCCAGAAACTATATTTACTTGATTGAATCGGGGAAAATGCCAGTGTCTAAAAAATTAGACCAGTCGCTTGAACGTTTCATCCAGGGGAATAATTTTGGGACAGCACACGCTGAAAGTGGAGGTGTTGTCTCTTTTGGGGAAGGTTCCCGTATTCGTACAGCGGCTCCACAGGGAACCATAGAGACAAAACTCGATTTGGTATTGCAAAGGTTCGACGCACTGACGGCAAAAGTTGAACGTATTGCCGTTGCTCTTGAAAAGTTGGCTGGGAAGTGAGTTTGGGAAGGAAAGGAGAACGCAAATGAAAGCAACTTGTCCTCATTGCGGGGGCCACTACGAGGTGGATGAACCCGGAGAATATGCGTGCCCATCGTGCGGGCAGGCGTTCGAGGTGAAGGCCCCCGCGCCGCCGAAGGCCCCGCCGCGGCAAATAACCCTCAAGGTTTCCCACCATGAGAAGCGCGAGGAAGCCCCGGCGACGAACACACCGCCCTGTCCGTGGTGCCAATCGCCATTGCCCAAGCGAATGCCCGCAGGCACGTGGGCGTGCCCCTCCTGCCAACACTTGTACAAAGTAAAGGGGACGGAGGCGCCGAAACGGCTTTACCGCGTCTTTCCCCTAAGTAATCTCGATGCAGGGATGACGAGCCGAGGAATCGTCATCTGGATCATTGCGACCGTGGCAATCATCCTTGCGTCCTACTTTATCGCCTCAGCCTATGCGCACCATGAACGGCGTTCCTATTCAAGCCATTATTACAGCTACTGAGACGATTCGCCCATGACGGCCATGTGTTTATTCTTCCTCCTTTCGCTTCTGCTCTTGGGGTGCGCAGGGGGCGGGGCGCCCACTGCCGTTTCCCCGGCGCCCGCCACGGCGGCGTCCTCCGCGGAGGGGGTGCTTCGTGCCGCGATCCGCGGCCGACGCCCCATCGCCTTCGACTACTCCGGGGTTTCGCGGGTGGCGCTGCCGCACCGCCTGGGCGCGAGCGCGGCGGGGAACGGGAAGGCGCTGGTGCGCGCGTGGGAGGCGGCGCGCGGCGGGGCGCCCACCGGCCAGTGGAAGCTTTTCGACGTGGCCAAGATCCGCGACCCGCGCCTCCTGCCCGGCGCGCCCTTCGCCCCCGCCCCCGGCTACACCCCCGCCGACCGCGCCATCCCCGCGCCCACGGCGGAGGTGCCCGCGCCGCCGGCGCGGTAAATGGTAAATGGTGAATGGTAAATGGTAATTGGTAAATGGTTTTTGAGAAAGGAAGAGACGATGGCAGAGACAGCGATTGATTCGCAGAGCGTTATCCGAGAGTTGACCCAACGTGGAGCGACGAAACCTTGCGCTCGCTGTGGCGGCAAACAATTTTCAGTAGAGCAAGGCTTTGTCGCGATGCCGGTTCAGACAACGTTCAAGTCGTTTTCGTTGGGCGGCCTGACGATTCCGGCGGTAGTGGTGGTCTGCAACCAGTGCGGAGCCATTACATTACACTCTCTTGGGGCGCTTGGCATGTTGCCCAAGCAGGGAGATGAGAGACAACCGGCGGACACGAAGGACCAACCTACAGACGCGAAGGGGGAGGCGAAGTGATGGGAACCGTTAGTTTTTCAGGCAATCCGCCCCGACGACCTTCTTCGTCCATGCCAACGAATGAACAGACGACCTACACGTCATCCGCGATTGGGGTGTCGAACAAATTCACTAGTTACGCACAAACCAATATCATCTCAATAGACCGCGATCATTTGGAGCTGATCCTAACAAAAGAGCTCGCGCTCCAGAAGGGAAAAATGTGGTGGCGAGGACTATTCCCGACGAGCCTCTCCTTTGGGTTTTCCGCTATCAGCACAAGGGGCGTCAAAGATCCCTTTGGTTTCGGCCTTGACATTGCGCCTCTTTTTGCTTTGCTCGCGAGCATCACATTTGTTGCCGCCGTGTTTTTGATGCTTTGGTTTTGGCGCACAATTTGGGGATACGACTTCGTCAAATCGGTCTTTGAGGCCATCAAAGAGAAGTATTCCACACCCACCCAACAGCGCGATTAGAAGGTCTTCCCATCGGTCAGAACGTCCATCCGGTCAATTCCTTCATGAGCCAGCAGAGCGTCAGGAGGAGCATCGCGACGGGAAGACCAATGGCGAGCTCGATGAATGGGTTAAAGTCCGCGTGGCGGCGAAAGAGCGCCGACAGGAGAAACCCAATCCCGTGGGACAAGAGCAGGAAGGCGGCGATCGATTGGATGTTCATGGGACGCGTTCCTTTCCGGGCGGCGGGGGCAAGGGGCGGCTCATCCGAGGACGAGCCAGAGGAAGAGGCCGATCAATGCGCCGCGGATGAGCAGCCCTCAGCGAAGGTGAGGCGGGCCGGGAAGTGGCTCGGCCTGAAGCTGAGAGATTTGGTTTTTGCCGCCCTCGGAGCCATTGTCACAAAGCTGATCGAGTTTCTTTTTTAGCCCGGCGTATTGCATGGCGAGCGTCAGCACCGCTCCCAAAAGCGCCATAAGCAGGTAATGATCGACGGTTTGGCGGTCCATGGCTTGCGTTCCTTTCGGGTTTGTGGTTTACTAGTGGCAGATGACGAAACGGAGCAGTGGGCGCACATGACGACTCCGTGAGTCCCCCTCGGGGTTGCGCCGCCCTATGAACCTTAGGGGATATTGCCTTGCCTCCGTGCGGGCACGCGCATAACGGAGGCATTGCGGCGTGTGGGTCTTGCCGCCAGCGCCGACCCTTTTCATTTCCCGATGCTCCTGCGGACGTCCTTGGTATTCTTCGAGAAGACATCGAAGACTTCTTGGACTTCGCCCTTGTTGTCCACGAAAACCATGACGCTGGTCCGTTCGCTGGTGGGCTTGACGTAGACGTTGCGGTCGGCCAGCCCGCGGGGATTCGGGATGGGCTCGGTGGTGTGGACGGCGTCCATCGCGTAGTCCATCTTTTCAAGGCGGCGGTTTTGTTCATCAAGCGGTTTTCCCGCGAGGTGCCGTTCCAAGCGTTCGCCGAAGCGGACGCGCTGGCCTTTGGGGTCGGTGACCTCGGGATGTTTGGCGAGGAGTTCGCGGCCTTCCTCGGCCGTGACCTTCCCCGGCGTTTGGTGGTTGGGATGGGTGCAGCGCCCATCCTCGCCGATGAAGGCGCCGTCTTTGGGGCAATGCGTCGCGCTCATCGGATTTTCCCCTCCTCGACCAGCTCGTCGTAGAGGGACTGGGCCTCTTCCTGGGTGAGGTGACGGTAGGGGCGGGGCGCTTTGTTGGCGACGGCGGGTTTTTCGGGGGCCGTGGCGAGGGCGGCGCCGAAGGTCCGGGTGAGGGCCTCCTCGATGGCGGCGGCCATCTCGGGGTCGTCGGGGAGGAGGTCGGGGAGGCGGGCGGCGAGGGCCTGGGCGGCGGAGGGGGAAGGCTCGGCCAGGAGCGCCCGCAGGGCCTCGGCAAGGGGGGCGCAGTCGGCGCGCAGGGCGTCGGCGAGGGCGCCGAGTCCGCCATCCGCGGCGGGGGCGCGGTTGGTGATGGGCAAATGGTGATTGGTAAATGGTAAATGGTAATCGGCAAATGGCGATTGGTCGGCGGGGGCGTTTGGCTCGAGGCGGAAGCCGGTGCGTTCCTCGAGCTCGTCTTGGGCGACGCGGTAGCCGGCCTGGACGGCCTTGGCGGC
>CALXSF010000026.1 GCA_944391055.1 uncultured Kiritimatiellota bacterium
GTCGCGCACGGCGCGCGCGATGCCCGGGTGCGTCACGCTCACCTCGGCGTCGCCCTGCCCCAGGCGCAGGCGCACGGCCTTCTCGGCGTCCTCCCAGAAGCCGGTGGGCGTGGCGCCGAGGCGCGCGGCGGTGGCGTGGCGCGTCTCGGAGACGCGCGCCAGGTGGCGGATGAGCAGCCCGTTGAGGGCGCCTCCGGCGGCCTTGGCCAGCAGTCCGGGGGTGATGCGCTCGGCCCAGCGCCGGTGCCACCGCGCCAGCCGCTCCGCGGGGATCGTGATCGTCACGCTCATTTTTCGCTTGCCTTTCTCAGATGGTTTGTGGTTTACTACTGCCGAGGTCGACGTGGAGCGCTTACACGCTGTGAAACGCGATGCTCCGTGACGGGGTGTAAGCCCGACGACGCGCATCCGATCGGGGTTCGCCCCGTGATGGCCGGTCTAGCCCGATTACGGGAAGGCCGGCCGCTTTTCATTTCCCCCTCCTGAAATACTTGCCGCCGATGGAGCGGCGCACCTGCTCCACGCTCCCGCGCATGAAGCTGTTGACCGCGTGGGTGGCGTTGTCCACGAAGACGGCCACGGCGTCCTCGCCGAATGCGCGGTAATAGAAGGTCTGGTTGCCGCGGTAGTCTCTGCCGATTCGTTCGGGGTACCGGACGGTGGCGACGGCGGCTTTGGCCAACGTCAGTCTGCGCGGGTCCGCGCCCTGCTTGCGGCCTTCCCCCTCCAGATATTTGCCCGCGAGGCGTTCCGGCCATGTGATGGTCTTGCCGTCGCGGTCGAGGGTCTGCGCGTTCGCCTGAAGGAAGGTCAGCCCCTCGGTCTGCGTGCAGGCGAGGTCGCGCAGGGTCTGGCCGCGGCCGGGCTTCTCCTGCCAACGCTTGGCGTCCTCCCGTGCGCCGCCGTGTTTGGGGCTGTGGCATTGGCCGTTTTGGTCGAGGAAGGCGCCGTCCTGTGGGCAGTGCGCGGCGCGGTTGCGGATGGCGCGGAGGGTCGCGGCGGCGAGGAGGAGGCGTGCGGCGCGGCGGAGGGGGGCGCGGTTGGCGAGGGCCTCGTCGAGGAGGCCGAGTTCGCGGGCCTCGAGGCGGTCGACGTGGACCCAGGCGTAGGAGGAGCCGAAGGCGAAGGGCGGATAGGGGTTGCCGAGGGTGTCGCGGAAGCCGCCGGCGCCGTTCCCGAGGGCCTGCCAGATGGGGGAGCCCTTGAGGGCGACCATCTTGGTTTTGCTGGCGCCCTGCCAGCCGACGGCGTCGCCGGCGGCCTTCCAGCGCTGGGGCCAGTCGGTGCGGTGGTTGCGGCGCCAGCCGGTGCTGATCAGCTCGAAGGCGGGGAAGAGGCGGGCGAAGTCGGGGTCCTCGCTCTCGGCCAGGCGGGCCATGGAGGCGGCGGCCTTCTGGTTGGTCTCGAGGACGAGGCCGAGGCGCGCGCGGGAGCGGGCGTCCCTGAGGGTGCCCTCCGCGCCGGGCTCGGGGGCGTAGCCCAGCTCGGCGAGCTTGTCGCGCAGGGCGAGGCGCGCGGCGGAGGCGTCGAGCCGGCCCTCGGCGATCTGCACGAGCACGTCCTGGACGCGCCCGAGGTAGCCCTCCAGGGTCATGCGCGCCGAGAAGAGCGCCTGCTCGCGGAGCCTCTGCGACCAGCGCTCGCGGATGGCCGCGCTGCCCAGCGCGGTGGGCGTGGGGGTCTTGGCGGCGAGGATCTCGGCGACGGCGGGCATGGCGGGTCCCTTCGGGGGTAAATGGTAATTGGTAAATGGTAAATGGTAAGTGGCACGCGCTAGGCGCGCGACGGGCTGGCCTGCGCGCCCGATAGGTCAGGCATCTATCCAAAACAGTCTTTCACGTCTTCACCCGCCGCCCCGCAGGGGCGGGACCATTTACCATTTACCATTTACGATTTACCTTTCGTTCCTGAAGACGAGGTAGGCGTTTTGGACGAGGGTGTCCTTGACGTTGGTGGCGAGCTCGCGGCCCTCGCTCTTGAGCTTCGTCGTCAGGGCGGCGAAGGCGGCGTCGAAGGCGTCGTTGCCCTTGAGCCCGGCCTCGGCGGCGGCCTTGACGGAGGCGTAGGCGAGGTGCTGGAGCGTGGGGTCGTTGAGGAGGGCGAGGGTCTCTTGGGCGACGTTCTTGGCGGTGAGGGTGAAGAGGGCGGCGAGCTTGGGGCGCAGCCAGCCCCAGAGGGCGGCGAGGGTGGATTTGAGCCAGTCGATCATGGCGGGGTTCCTTTCGTTTGGGTAAATGGCGGTCAGTCGGCCATCAGGCGGTTGGTGATGCGGATGAGGGTGGCCTTGGGGACGTACCAGCCGTCGCAGGCGGCGGTGGGTTCCTCGAGGTAGAGGCGGCGGGGGCCCTCGGCGGCCTCGCCCGCGGCCGGGGCGACGCGGCGGACGGGCACCAAGGCGTCGCCCTCGGGGATGACGGCGGGCTTGGGCGCGGCGCAGCCGGCCAGCGCGAGGCAGACGCTTAGGAGGGCGCCGAGGCGGAGGGCGCGGCGGAGGCGGAGGGGCGCGTTCATTCGTGGAGGATCCTGTCGTAGGCTTCGTTGAGGGCGTCGGCGTCGCCGTCGGCGATGGCCTGGTCGGCGGCGCGTCGGCGGCGCGTGCGGCGGCCTTGCAGCCAGGCGGCGAGGGCCAGGCAGAGGGCGCGCAGGATGTCGAGGAGGCGGCTCACTTCGTCAGCTCCGCGACGAGGTTGTTGTAGGCGGCGATGACCTGGGCCAGCGTGGCGCCCGCGTCGAGCGGCTGCGGGGGCGAGGAGCCCCAATCGAGGTGCAGCCCCTTGTTCAGGTCGGCCAAAAGGATGCCGCTGGTCTTCAGTTCCAGCCCGTCGCCCCCGGCTTTGAGGCCGGAGGGGTAGAACTTCAGCGCGAGGCCCGAGGCGGTCTGCTTCAGGCAGCCGTTCGGGTCGAGCGCCACCTCGCCGCCGCCGGCCTCGGCGACCTTGGCGTCCACGTAGGCCTTGGAGGCGAGCGGGACGTCGATGGCCTTCGGCGAGCCGCCGGCCATGTTCAGGCCGATGGTCATGCCGTCGGTGGAGGCGTCCTTGAAGAGGAGCATAGAGTTGCCGTTGGGGATGAGGAGCGAGGCCTGCGCGCCGTTCCACGTCAGGCTGGGCACCGAGTTGCGCCACGTGGCGACGACCTTGTTCTGGAGGGGGTTCTCGCTGCCGACGTCGAAGGCGTCGTCGACCTCGAGGGCGGCGAGCGCGTCGTCCACGTAGGCCTTGGAGGCGAGCGTGATCGTTTTGCTACCGTAACTTTTCCAGTTGTTGATGGACAAGGAGAGGGTGTCATCGCTTTCGTTTATGACGAACTGCAACTCTTGCATCCCGTCATTGGACGTAAGTATGCAATTGGGCTTCCCGCCAGTGACATTCAGGGATATCTTTTTGGCGAGCGCGTCGTCCACGTAGGCCTTAGTGGGGACTGGGATGAGCCCGGCCTCGGAGGACGCGTCCCCCATCTGAAAGAACTTTTCCTCGCCGATGGGCGGGGCGATGTCGAATTGCGCGCCCGGGCTGCCCGAGCTTTCGCCGCCCATGAAGGAGAAGCCGCCTTGTCCGGCGTAGATGTAGTTGATCAGCCCCTTGCCGTTGAGGAGGTAGTCCTTCACCAACTTTGTGCTGGGGGCGTGGTCGTCGGCGGGCGCGTCGGGCATGGACGTGTCGATAAGGACGGAGGCGTCCTCGCCGGGGTCGCCCTTGTCGCCCTTGGGGCCTTGGGGGCCAGTCTCGCCCTGTGGCCCCTGTGGCCCCTGCGGGCCGGTGTCGCCGGGGTCGCCCTTGTCACCCTTGGGGCCCTGCGGGCCCTGTGGGCCCACCTCGCCTTGGGGCCCTTGCGGGCCCTGTGCGCCGGGCGCGCCGTCCTGTCCGTCTTGGCCGGGGTCGCCCTTGTCAC
>CALXSF010000027.1 GCA_944391055.1 uncultured Kiritimatiellota bacterium
GTCGCGCACGGCGCGCGCGATGCCCGGGTGCGTCACGCTCACCTCGGCGTCGCCCTGCCCCAGGCGCAGGCGCACGGTCTTCTCGGCGTCCTCCCAGAAGCCGGTGGGCGTGGCGCCGAGGCGCGCGGCGGTGGCGTGGCGGGTCTTGGAGACGCGCGCCAGATGGCGGATGAGCAGCCCGTTGAGGGCGCCTCCGGCGGCCTTGGCCAGCAGCCCCGGGGTGATGCGCTCGGCCCAGCGCCGGTGCCACCGCGCCAGCCGCTCCGCGGGGATCGTGATCGTCACGCTCATGGCGTCCCCCGCGAAAGCACTTTCCCGAGCAGATCCAGCACCAGCGGCGCGGCAAAGGTGGCGGAGGCCGAGAAAAGGATTGTTTCGAGGTTCATGCTTGCATTCCTTGTGGGTTTATGAGATAGTGTGGGTGTTGCCGCCACGTGCCTCCCGGAAGGCGATACGTGTCGGCCGCCTGCCCACCGCCGGATGGTGGGAGCACTTTGGGAGTTCGTTCTCCCCTACCGAGGGCTGCGATGCCCTCATTTTTTTGTCCCTTTCGCCAGATGCCAGCCCGAGACAAGCCCGCTGTTGGCATAGGCATAGACGCGCAGGACGCCTCCCTCGAAGGGAAGCGAATAGACCGCCTGGGTGCCGCGCGGCGGGTTGAGGTAGTCGGGCGTCGTGCCGCGCGGGAACTTGAGGGTGCGTGCCCCTTTTCGCACAGCCAAGACGGCCACGGGCAGATATTCCAAGTTTTCAGGCTTAGGCATGTTGCCTTGTCGTCTTTGGCCAAAGAGATAATGGTCACGAACGAAGCGATCGAAGCGGACGCGACTGCCATCTGAGCCGCGGACGTCCATTCCTGCATTCAGTCGTTTCTCTGCCTCTTGCCTTGAGCACCGGCCTTTATAGCCCTCGGTGACGCTTTGGCTCTTGCCGCCGCCGTGTTTGGGGCTGTGGCATTGGCCGTTTTGGTCGAGGAAGGCGCCGTCCTGTGGGCAGTGCGCGGCGCGGTTGCGGATGGCGCGGAGGGTCGCGGCGGCGAGGAGGAGGCGTGCGGCGCGGCGGAGGGGGGCGCGGTTGGCGAGGGCCTCGTCGAGGAGGCCGAGTTCGCGGGCCTCGAGGCGGTCGACGTGGACCCAGGCGTAGGAGGAGCCGAAGGCGAAGGGCGGATAGGGGTTGCCGAGGGTGTCGCGGAAGCCGCCGGCGCCGTTCCCGAGGGCCTGCCAGATGGGGGAGCCCTTGAGGGCGACCATCTTGGTTTTGCTGGCGCCCTGCCAGCCGACGGCGTCGCCGGCGGCCTTCCAGCGCTGGGGCCAGTCGGTGCGGTGGTTGCGGCGCCAGCCGGTGCTGATCAGCTCGAAGGCGGGGAAGAGGCGGGCGAAGTCGGGGTCCTCGCTCTCGGCCAGGCGGGCCATGGAGGCGGCGGCCTTCTGGTTGGTCTCGAGGACGAGGCCGAGGCGCGCGCGGGAGCGGGCGTCCCTGAGGGTGCCCTCCGCGCCGGGCTCGGGGGCGTAGCCCAGCTCGGCGAGCTTGTCGCGCAGGGCGAGGCGCGCGGCGGAGGCGTCGAGCCGGCCCTCGGCGATGCGCACGAGCACGTCCTGCACCCGCTCCAGATAGCCCTGCAGGGTCATGCGCGCGGAGAAGAGGGCCTGCTCGCGGAGCCTCTGCGACCAGCGCTCGCGGATGGCCGCGCTGCCCAGCGCGGTGGGCGTGGGCGTCTTGGCGGCGAGGATCTCGGCGACGGCGGGCATGGCGGGTCCCTTCGGGGGTAAATGGTAAGTGGTAATTGGTAAATGGTGATTGGTAAGTGGCACGCGCTAGGCGCGCGACGGGCTGGCCTGCGCGCCCGATAGGTCAGGCATCTATCCAAAACAGTCTTTCACGTCTTCACCCGCCGCCCCGCAGGGGCGGGACCATTTACCATTTACCATTTACGATTTACCTTTCGTTCCTGAAGACGAGGTAGGCGTTTTGGACGAGGGTGTCCTTGACGTTGGTGGCGAGCTCGCGGCCCTCGCTCTTGAGCTTCGTCGTCAGGGCGGCGAAGGCGGCGTCGAAGGCGTCGTTGCCCTTGAGCCCGGCCTCGGCGGCGGCCTTGACGGAGGCGTAGGCGAGGTGCTGGAGCGTGGGGTCGTTGAGGAGGGCGAGGGTCTCTTGGGCGACGTTCTTGGCGGTGAGGGTGAAGAGGGCGGCGAGCTTGGGGCGCAGCCAGCCCCAGAGGGCGGCGAGGGTGGATTTGAGCCAGTCGATCATGGCGGGGTTCCTTTCGTTTGGGTAAATGGCGGTCAGTCGGCCATCAGGCGGTTGGTGATGCGGATGAGGGTGGCCTTGGGGACGTACCAGCCGTCGCAGGCGGCGGTGGGTTCCTCGAGGTAGAGGCGGCGGGGGCCCTCGGCGGCCTCGCCCGCGGCCGGGGCGACGCGGCGGACGGGCACCAAGGCGTCGCCCTCGGGGATGACGGCGGGCTTGGGCGCGGCGCAGCCGGCCAGCGCGAGGCAGACGCTTAGGAGGGCGCCGAGGCGGAGGGCGCGGCGGAGGCGGAGGGGCGCGTTCATTCGTGGAGGATCCTGTCGTAGGCTTCGTTGAGGGCGTCGGCGTCGCCGTCGGCGATGGCCTGGTCGGCGGCGCGTCGGCGGCGCGTGCGGCGGCCTTGCAGCCAGGCGGCGAGGGCCAGGCAGAGGGCGCGCAGGATGTCGAGGAGGCGGCTCACTTCGTCAGCTCCGCGACGAGGTTGTTGTAGGCGGCGATGACCTGGGCCAGCGTGGCGCCCGCGTCGAGCGGCTGCGGGGGCGAGGAGCCCCACTCGAGGTGCAGCCCCTTGTTCAGGTCGGCCATAAGGATGCCGCTGGTCTTCAGTTCCAGCCCGTCGACCCCGGCTTGGAGGCCGGAGGGGTAGAACTTCAGCGCGAGGCCCGAGGCGGTCTCCTGCAGGCAGCCGTTCGGGTCGAGCGCCACCTCGCCGCCGCCGGCCCATCCCTTTTGCTCGGCGTAAGCATCCAGCCACTCTGGATTGATGCCCAAGCCGGAAGAGTCAATAACGTGTAATCCACCGCCATTGGCGTTCAGGTTCAGGCCAGCTTCCGACAAGTCGAGCGCACCCATTTGGGTGGCCAGCTTGATGCGAAGGCCTTTCTGATTCTTCTCAAGCCCACCATCTATATCAAGTGAAAGTTCTTCGCCCTTCGCGCTAATCGTCTTGCCGTCCGCCGCAATCGTGATGCCGTCCCCTGCGACGAGCTTGTCCTGCTTGGCGGCGAGGGCGTCGTCGACGTAGTCCTTGGTGGGGACGGGGATGAGCCCGGCCTCGGAGGACGCGTCCCCCATCTTGAAGAAGTCTTCCCCCTCGTGGGGCGGGGCGATGTCGAATGACGCGCCCGGGAAGCCCGAGCTTTCGCCGCCCATGAAGGAGAAGCCGCCGCCCCCGGCGTAGATGTAGTTGATCAGCCCCTTGCCGTTGAGGAGGTAGTCCTTCACCAGTTTCGTGCTGGGGACGTGGTCGTCCGTCGGCTCGTCGGGCAGCGTCGTGTCGATGGGCACGGTGGCGGGGTCGCCCTTGTCGCCCTTGGGACCCTGCGGCCCGGTCTCACCCTGCGGCCCCTGTGGCCCGGTCTCGCCCTGCGGGCCCTGGGGGCCGGTGTCCCCGGGGTCGCCTTTGTCACCCTTGTCTCCTTTGGGGCCTTGCGGGCCTTGGGGGCCGGGCGCGCCGTCGGCCCCGTCCTCGCCGGGGTCGCCCTTGTCGCCCTTGTCGCCCTTGGGGCCTTGGGGGCCGGGCTCGCCTTGGGGCCCTTGCGGGCCCTGTGCGCCGGGCGCGCCGTCCTGTCCGTCTTGGCCGGGGTCGCCCTTGTCAC